>JBNKVM010000066.1:0-162976 GCA_050299175.1 Thiohalomonadaceae bacterium | reverse complement strand
CCACTTCGAGATCCCGCCTTATAAAGAAGAGGGCGACGACACCCCGATGATGGTGTGCAACGGCAACACTGCGCTGGGCCTCGGCGTAATGGCCTCGGGCATGGACATGGTCTCCATGTACCCCATCACCCCGGCCACCTCCGCCTCTCACTACATCGCCGATGTCTATGACAAGGTCGGCGGCTTTGTACACCAGGCGGAGGATGAAATCGCTGCCATCGGCTTTGCCATCGGCGCCTCTTACGCCGGCAAGACCGCCTGCACCATCACCTCCGGCCCCGGTATGGCGCTGAAGACCGAATTGATGGGTCTGGCGGTAATGGGCGAGATTCCGCTGGTTATCGTCGATGTACAACGCGGTGGCCCCTCCACCGGTCTGCCGACCAAGGTGGAACAGGGTGACCTGCTCTCCTCCCTGTTCGGCATGCCGGGTGATGCGCCGAAGATCATCATCGCCGCGGCCACCATCGAGGAGTGTTTCCACTTCACCATCATGGCGCGCAAACTGGCCGAATCGTTCCGTGGCCCAGTGATCATGCTCACCGACGCCAACCTGGCCACCGGGGTGCAGCCCTGGGAGCGCCCGGTGCTGCAGGAGGATTGGCTGGCTCCGCCGGTCGATCAGTCCGAGTGGGACAAGTCCGTGCCGCCCTACGACTGGGACGAGAAGACCGGCCTGTCGCAGCGCCCGATCCCGGGTCAGCCCGGCGGCATGTACGTACTGACCGGCCTGTCGCACACCAACCGTTCCAAGGTGGCCTACGACTCCGACACTAACCAGAGCACCATGGAGATGCGCAGCCGCAAACTGGCCGCGCTACAGAGCACCCTCAAGCCACCGACCGTTCACGGCGGCGAGTCGGGTGACCTGCTGGTGGTCGGCTGGGGCTCCACCCTAGGCGCCATCGAAGAGGCGGTCGACATCCTGCGCGAGCAGGGCCACAAGGTCTCCAGCATCCACCTGCGTTTCCTCTCGCCGCTGGAGCCGGGCCTGAAAGATATCTTTGCTCGCTTCAACAAGGTCATGACCATCGAGATCAACTACAGCGACAAACCGGACGCGCCGTTGATTAACGACGAAAACCGCCGCCGCGCCCAACTGGCCAATGTCCTGCGTATGCAGACTCTGGTCGACGTGGACTGCTGGTCGGTGGTCTACGGTCACCCGATGCAACCGGGCGAACTGGTTGAGGTAATCGGCGAACGCCTCGATGCACTCTCTACTAAAGGAGCAGCGTGATGTTTGGTATCAAAGCTGACTGGTCCCTCGACGTCTTCGAGCGCTACTTCACCCTCGGTGACTACTCCGGCGGCGAAGCCCGCTGGTGCCCCGGTTGCGGCGACTTCGCCGTGCTCAACACCGTGCACCGCGTACTGCGTGACGCGCAACTGCCACCGGAAAAGAGCGTGGCGGTCTCCGGTATCGGCTGCTCCAGCCGCCTGCCCCACTACATGGGTACCTACGGTCTGCACGGTCTACATGGTCGCGCCCTGCCGATGGCCAACGGTATCAAGGCACACCGTCCCGAGCTGGATGTCTGGGTCGCCACCGGCGACGGCGACTGCTTCTCTATCGGTGCCGGCCCGTGGATTCACTCACTGCGTCTGAATATGGACATGGTGGTATTGGTATTTGATAACGCCATCTATGGTCTGACCAAGAAGCAGACCTCGCCGACCACGCCGACAGGCACCTCCACCAACACCCATCCGGGTGGTGCGCCGCTGCCGCCGATCAACCCGCTGACCATCACCCTCGGGGTGAGCAACGTCTCCTTCGTTGCCCAGGTGGTCGACTGGAATCCGCCGCTGCTCTACCAGACCATCAAGAAGGCCCATGAGCATCGCGGCACCAGCTTTGTCCGCATCCTGCAACGCTGCCCGGTCTTCTCCGAATCCTTCAGCAAACCGCTGCAGGACAACCCGGAAAAGTTCGTTCTGCTGGAGCATGAAAACGGTATTGCGATGGACGACAGCGTTAAGCGCGTATTCGGCAACAGTGTTGCGCATGATCCGAGCGACTGGCTTGGGGCAATGAAGCTGGCGAAAGATACCGAACAGTTGCCTTTAGGTCTGCTCTATCAGGACCCGGATGCGGTGGTCTACGAAGACATCGCCGCCCGGAACATTGGCAAGAGCGACGAAGAAAAAATTGCTGCCATCAATGCAGCGATGGATGCGTTTGCGATCTAGGACACGACTCCCATGACAGCAAAGAAAGCGAAGGCCAACCAGCCAGGCACAGCGGAAACTATCCCGGCGATGCCGGTGACGGTGATCGACGCCGAAGCAACCCGCGGCACCATGCACACCCTGCGTCACTTCCACCTGGGTAACCCCAGCGTGAAGGAGCAGGTAGAACCGGTGAGCAGCGACTACATCCCTGCTCTGCTCGAACCCTACCGCGATGCCTCGCGACTGCGCTACGACTACCCGCTGTTTCTCACCCCGGTACGCGAAGGCGAGATCGCCCAGAGCGCCGAGGAGCTGGCCCGCCCCCTGTCGCAGTATCTCAGCGACAGCGTAAACAGCTTCGCTCCTGGCGAAGAGGCGGCCCGTATCCTCAAGGACAACCTGCCCTGGCTGGAGCGCGAACTGCGCCAGCAGGTCACCGAGACCGAAGGCCCGGTAGAGGCCAAGCCGCTGCTGGAATCGGTCGGCAAGGCACTGCTCAAACACCTCAAGCTGGACAAGGCCAACGCGGCAAAACTGCAGGAAGATATCGACAAGTTGCTGGCCGCCACCCCCAACGAGGGCAAGCTGCTGGCCTATGGCCGCTACCCGGCGATCCACCTGCTGATCCACGTGATCCGCAGCAGCGTGATCCCGCGTCATGCCCGTTTCCGTAAAACCGTCGAACAGCACATCCGCGGCCTGAAACAGCTGCTGGAAGTGGACTGGAGCAAGTCCGATGAAGCTAAGCAGCCGGACAAGCTTAAGGGCAGTGTCGGCGGCGGTGCCGGGTTCTTCGATCCGGGTGCGCTGTCGAAAGTCATGGAGCACTCTCAGGGCTCACGCCTGATGTCCGCCGCCCGCCGTGCACGCATCGAAAAGGCGTTGGAAACCCTGGAAGGCTACAAACAAAACACCACCCTGGTGCGCTTCATCCACCACGGCACCCTCGAAGACGAATGGCTGAAACAGATCGCCGGTTTCGAGGCTGTGGCCGATGACGATCCCTGCGCCGCCGCCACCCGCCTGTTTGATGAAGAGGCGGTACACATGGCTCAGGTCTTCGGCGCGATGCGTATCGCTGAACTGGAGATCGAAGGCATCTACGACGAAGCAATCCACGATCCCTTCTTCAGCAACTTCGGCTGGGAAGCCTTCTCCACTGAAGAGTTGTTGCTGCTACCGGCGATCATCGCCCTGGAGTCGGCCAAGTTCGTTGCCGCGGAAGGTCTGCCCTCCTTCTCCCGTCTGCTCAGTTCCGGCCGTCCGATTCAGATCTTCGTTCGCGTGCTGGGCCACGGTAATCCGGCCGCCACCGCCGACGAAGACCCGTTCCAGAACTACCGTCTGGAGCTGGGCTATCTCGGTATCAGCCATCGCCAGGCGGTGGTCTCCCAGGCCTCGGCGGCACGCCACCAAAACCTGTTGCAACGCTATTTGAGTGCGCTTAACGCCACTCGCACCAGCCTGCACCTGATTAACGTCGGCCTGCGCCCTACTGGTCAGGACATCGGCCTCAATGCCTGGCTGGTCGCCGGTGCCGCGCTGGAAGGCAGGGTGCATCCCTTCTTCCATATCAACCCTTCCGCCGGTGACGCCTTCGCCGAACGCATGGACTTCAGCGGCAACCCGCAGCCGGAGCGCGACTGGCCGCTGCATCCGTTCCGCTACAACGATGCCAGCGGCAGCGAAGTCGAGACCGAACTGGCCTTCACCTTCGCCGACTACGCCCTGCTTATTCCACGCCTGCACCACCACTTCGCCGTAGTACCGGGCAACTGCGATACCGCCGATCTGGTCCCAGTAGCCGAGTTCCTGAAACTACCCGAGGAAGAGGTGCACAAGCACGTGCCCTTCATCTGGGCGGTGAGCAAGGGCAATGTGCTGCACCGGGTGGTCATCTCTCGCGCCCTGATCCAGGCTTGCCGCGACCGCCTCAACTTCTGGCACGCGCTGCAGGAGATGTCTGGGGTACGTAACAAGCACGTGCAACAGGCTATCGCCAACACCCGTGCAGAAATGGAACAGGCCAACGCCGAAGCGATGGCGCAACTGGCACAACAGCATGAAGCGAAACTGGCACAGACCCGTGCCGAGGCCGCAGGCGAAGTACTCGGCCGTCTCACCGATGTATTGCTGGGCATGGACCTGAGCGGCAGCGCTGCGCCGCGTCCGGCAGTAGCAAAATCTGCACCCGCCCCCAAGGTGGAAGAAGCGGTTGAAACTGTCGAGGAAGTAGCCGCCGAACCGGAAGAAGAGGAAGAACTGCTGAGCGAAGAGCCGTGG
This sequence comes from Thiohalomonadaceae bacterium, assembly GCA_050299175.1. Lineage (GTDB taxonomy): Bacteria > Pseudomonadota > Gammaproteobacteria > Thiohalomonadales > Thiohalomonadaceae > JAPHTQ01. The sequence continues at coordinate 158,518 of JBNKVM010000066.1, read as the reverse complement.
ATCGACACCCCGCTCTGCACCTCCTGCAACGACTGTCTCAAGGTCAACCCGCTGATGTTCGTCTACGACGAAACCAACCAGGCCTACCTCGGTGACCTCAGCTCAGGCACCTATGCGCAGATGGTCGAAGCGGCTGAACTTTGTCCATCGAAGTGCATTCATCCGGGCCAGCCGTGGAATCCGAACGAGCCGGGACTGGATGAGCTGAAGCAGCGGGCCGCCAAGTTCAACTAATGAACGAGTTCCTCACCGCACCGGCGATCATGACAGGCCTCGGCCTGCTCTTCGGTGTCATCCTCGCGGTGGCCTATCGGCTGTTGAAGGTGGAAGAGGACCCGCGCCTGGCGCACACCGAAGAGTTGTTGCCCGGCACCAACTGCGGCGCCTGCGGCGAACCGGGCTGCCTGCCCTTCGCACAAAAGCTGCTCAGCGGCGAGCGCCAGCCTGGCGGCTGCACCGTGGCAAGTGGAGAGGTGATCGACGAGATCGCCGACTACCTGGGCGTTGATGCGGGAGAGATTGAGAAGCGTGTGGCGCGACTGCACTGCGCCGGCGGCAAGGCCCAGGCCTACCAGATCGCCGAGTACCACGGCTTCGAAAGCTGCCGTGCCGCGGCAGTGGTCTCCGGTGGCGGCAAGGGCTGCTCGTGGGGTTGCCTCGGTCTGGCCGACTGCGAGGTCTCCTGCGACTTCGACGCCATCGTGATGAACCACAACGGCCTGCCGCTGGTGGATAGCGAAAAGTGCACTGCCTGTGGCGACTGCGTCGAAGCCTGCCCGCGCGACCTGTTCGAGCTGATGCCCGTGAGCCAAAGGCTGCTGGTGCAGTGCAACACTCCGCTGGCGGGTGAGGCGGTACACGTACTCTGCACCGTCGGTTGCGACGCCTGCGGCAAGTGCGCCGCCGACGCCGAGCCGGGCCTGATAGAGATGAAAAACGAGCTGCCCCTGATCCATTACGAATCGGGGCTTGCCCTCACCGCCGGACCGACCCGGCGCTGTCCGACCAGCGCTATCGTCTGGCTGGAGGGGGATGACCAGTTTCAGGACATGAGCGACAACAACAATAACCGGAAGCGTTATGCCTAGTTTCAGCGACACGGCCATCAGCCTCTATCGGCGACTCTTCGGCACCCCGGAAACGGCGGCGCGGTTGGCCGACGGCATCGAAACGGTGCTCGACGGCGACACCGCCGTGGCCATCGCCGAGGCGTGCATTGCCGATACCGCAGCCATCGGTAGCGGCGGTCTGGCCTGGTTGTCGGAGATGCAACGCAGCGGCCGCAACATGCTTGGTGGCCCGTTGGGCAGCCTCGATGCCGAAGGCCCACGCGGCGCGCTGGCCGCGGCAACCGGTCTCGCCATGGCCGGGCAACGCGCTACCCTGTTCCTCGATAGCCAAGAACTGGCGGCTGCGCAGGATCTGCTGACATCCGCCGCCAACCAGCGCCTGCCGCTGGTGCTGCATCTGAACGCAAAAGATCATGTTACGCTGCACCAGGCTGCAGATGCTAGTTGCTTCATCCTCGTCGCCAGCAACGTGCAACAGGCGGTCGACTACACCCTCATCGCCCGCCGTGTGACTGAACTGAGTCTGGTGCCCGGGATGGTGGTACTGGACGAGGAACAGGCAGTAAGTCCGCAGGAGGTCAAACTCCCCTCGGTGGAACTGGTACGCCGCTTCATCGGCAGTGGCGACGAAAGCATTGATGCGCCCTCCGAAGCACAGAAGCTGCTCTTCGGCGAGCAGCGCCGCCGTATCCCGACACGCCACAACCTCGACCGTCCGGTATTGCAGGGGGCGCTGCATGAGGGCCAGAGCTTCACCGCCAGCACTGCTGCAGGTGCTACCTGGTTCGATAAACAGGTCGCCGAATTACTTGAACAGGCCTTCGCCGAATTCACCCGTCTCACCGGTCGCGAATACGCTGCGATTAGCGAACACAATGTAGCGAAGGCTGACCGCGTACTGATCGCCATGGGTGGTGCGGTAGAAAGTGCCATCGCCGCCGCGGACCACCTGCGTCGCAAGGAGAAGATCAAGGTCGGCGTCATCGGCCTGCACAGTCTCCGCCCCTTCCCGCTGGAACAACTGACTGCCCTGCTGGCTGGCAAACGTGCGATCACCGTGATGGAACGTTGCGATGCTCCGCAGGCATCGGCTAGCCCGCTGCTGCGTGAACTGCGTGCCGTCCTGCTCAACACCTCATTGCAATCAGTGATCTATGGTCTTGGTGGTTTGCCGCTACGTAGCGCCGACCTGCTGCAACTGGGTCGTGAGAACAACGTCAACGGTCGTTACCTCGGCATCGACTTTGGTAGCCATGATGAACGCTATCCCAAACGTCAGGCGCTGCTCGACACCCTGCGTCGCCACTACCCGGAAATCGACGGCTTGGGCCTGCGCGGCGAGAAAGGTGCCGACCTGCGCCCCGATGAGAGCCTGAGCCTCGCCATCCACCGTCTTGCCGGTGAAGAGTCCGCTCTGACCCATGAGATCGGCACCCTGCTGCATCACCTGCTCGGTGGCCAGTTGCGTACACAGATGGCAAACAGTTGGGAGAGCTGGGGGACCGCCCTCTGCGACCGACTGCACCATGCCCCTGCCAACCTGCGCGTTCCGGGTATCGATGCCCCCGCGGATCTACTGCTGCTCACCACCACCCGCCTGAGCAACCCGGCGCTGCTGGAAAACCTGAATAGCAAAGGCATCGCACTGCTGGATGGCGATGTCGCCGACCTCTCCGCCGAACTACAGCAGGCGATGCAGAAGAAGAAACTGCACCTCTACACCGTAGCCCCGACCATCCCCGGCGAGAGCAGCGAAGAGCGGCGCGAACGTCTGCTCGGCAGCCTCTTCGGCGTGTTGCATGCAGAGAACAAACTGGGTGAGCTCAAAGCGCGGCGCATCCGCACTTCCCGCGAAGAGTCTCTTGGTCACCTGACTAAAACACAGCGCGATACCCTGCTCAACGCCTTCGACCACGGCCTCGACGGGCTACAGAAACTCGGCAGCGATGCGCTCACCACGGCCACTACCGAACAACCAAAGGACCGCGGCGCACCGCTGGCTGTCCGCCACCTGGGTGACGACGACGGCAGCTACACCAGCCTGCCCCGCTTCCAGGATCAGGTCGGTGTGCTCTACCGCGACGGTACCGCCGATAACTTGAGCGCCGATCCCTATCTGGCGCTGAACAGCATCCCACCGCTCACCGCCCTGTTCCGCGACCATAGCGCGGCACGGCAACAACTGCCCCGCTTCGATGCAGCCAACTGCACCGCCTGCGGCAAGTGTTGGGCGAACTGCCCGGACAGCGCCATCGGCGCCACCGCTATCGGCCCCAAGGCACTGCTGGAAACCGGCATCGCCCTGGCCGGGGTCTCCGGCCTGCGCGCCATCAGCGGCAAACTGGCCACCGGCATCGCCACCCTCGCCCGCAAGGGTGAGGCCGCCAATAACACCGCCGAGTTGCTGGACGCCGCCTGGGCCTGGCTGGAGCAGAAGGCACCGCCCGCCGAAGATCGTCGCGAGGCACTGGCGAACGAACTGGAACAGGTGAAACAGGCGCTGGTGGGACTGCCGCTCAGCGTGACCGAGCCGCTGTTCCACAAGGCGCCGAAGGATAGTGGTGAGCTCCTCGCCCTCACTATCAACCCGGATACCTGCAAGGGTTGCGGTCTCTGTGCCGGACTCTGCGAAGACAACGCGCTGGAGATGGACAATGCCAACGCAACAGACAATGACGAGGCCCACCGCCTGTGGTGCCTGTGGCAACAAACCCCGGATACCGATTCCGCCACCATCGAACGACTGATGCGCGACGGCTTCGAGCCGATGGCTGCACAGATGCTCTCGCGCCACTGCGCCTTCGCCCTCGCAGGCGGCGACAGTGCCGAGGCCGGTTCCGGCGAGAAAATCGCCCTGCGCCAGGTTCTGGCTGCTACCGAATACCGCCAGCAGCCGCTGCTGCATCGCCTCATCGGTGAACTGGCTGAATTGCAAAAAGGGTTGAACAGTAAGATCCGCGACACCCTCGCCGATGCGCTGCCCAGTGGTGATCTGGAACGCCTCTCCAGCAGCCTGGCAAAGGTGCACACCCGCGAGGCCGCACTGGAAGAACTCATCGGCGGCAATGAAGTGCTGGAAGGCAGCGGCGTCGACGCCCCCCATCTGCGCCGCCTGATCGAACTGGCCAAAGGGGTCTCACAACTCCACTGGCGTCTGAGCAAAGGCGAGCACGGCCTGGGCCGCGCCCGCTATAGCCTCGCCTTCGCCCCCGGGTCCGCTGCAACCTGGGCGGGCGCCTTCCCCTGGAATCCGTTCCACGCCCCGGTGGTGATCGAGATAACAGGCAACGCACCGCAGGTAGCCGCCGGACTGGTACAGGGACAGATCAACGAAACCCTGGCGACGGTGCAGACCCTGCGCCGCGCCCGTGCCGAGCTCGGCCCACGTGCAGCGAAACCGGACAATCTGCCCCGCTGGGAGGAACTGGACGACGACGAACGTCTGCTCTGCCCGCCACTGTGGCTGGTCGGCAACGACCAGAGCCTGGGTGGTGAAGGCTTCGCCCAGATCGCCTGGCTGCTCAACAGCGACCTGCCGATCAAGATACTGGTACTGGCCGACCTCGATCTGGGTCTCGGCAGCCACGGCATCGCCGATGCCGCACTGACTGCCCGCCGCGATGCCCGTAGCGACCTGGCGCTGATGGCCCTGGCCCAACGGCACGCCTATGTGGCTCAGGGTAGCTTCGCCGCACCGCAACACCTCAACGATGCGGTACGCGGCATGCTGCGTTTCCCCGGCCCGGCCCTGCTTCGCGTGCATGCGCCCAGTCCGTCGGCGCACGGCTTTGCCGCTACCGAAACCCTGCAACAGGCGGAACTGGCCGTGAGCAGCCGTGTTCTACCGCTGTTCAGCTACGACCCGCAGACGGAAGGCGTCTTCGGTAGCCGCCTCAGTCTGGAAGGCAACCCGCAACCGCGTCTACTCTGGGTGGATGGTCAGACCCCGGCCCACTGGGCATTGGGTGAACAGCGCTTTGCCCCACGCCTGCCTGCGCTACACGGCAAGGCCCCGGCGCCGACCGAACTGACCGCCTGGCTGGCTCTGGAACCGGCCCAGCGCAGCGGCAAGACACCGTTCATTTCAATTGGCGATGAGCGTTTCGTCGTCGACCCGGCCCTGGCCGCGACCGTCGAAAAGCTCGGCCACGCCTGGCGCACCCTGCAGGAACTGGCCGGACTGGTGACCCCGTTTACCACCCAGGTCGAGGCCGAGGCACAGCAGAACCTCGCCGCCGCCCACCAGGCCGAACTCGATGCCCTGCGCCGCGAGTACGAAGAGAAACTGCGCGCACTCGAAGCGGGCATGCAGGGTGAGATGCACGATCAGATCACCAAGCGCCTGATGGAATTGGCAGGGTATAGCGGTTAATGATTTTGAATTTTTCAACGCAGAGAACGCGGAGTTCGCAGAGGAACCGATGTTCGGAACTGCACGGTTCGCGCCTTTGCGCTCTCCGCGTCCTCAGCGACCTCCGCGTTGAAAAGGTTTTCTAAATGGGTCTTCTATTCTCACTCCGCCGCAGCTTCGCACATGGGGTGCACCCCGCGCACCACAAGGAACAGAGCGCCGACCTGCCGATCCAGCGGGTTCCCTTCGGCAAGCGCTACGTGATGCCGCTGGGCCAGCACATCGGCGTCCCGGCCAGGCCGGTGGTCAGCGTCGGCCAGCGGGTGGAGCGCGGCCAACTCATCGCCGAGCCGGGTGCCTTCGTCTCCACCGCGCTGCACAGTCCGGTCACCGGCACCGTGCGCAGTATCGAACCGCACCGCTACAGCGATGGCGGTTTCCGTCCAGCCATTGAGATCGAAGCCGATCCCTTCTCCAGCCAGCGCATCGCTGAAAAGCCCCCCATCGACTGGGAGGCGCTGAGCATGGAGCAGTTCATTGAGCAGGTGCAGATGGCGGGCATCGTCGGCATGGGCGGCGCCGCCTTCCCCAGCCACGTGAAGTACGCCATCCCCGAGGGGCAGCAGATCAACGAACTGCTGGTCAACGGCGCCGAGTGCGAACCCTACCTGACCACCGACCACCGCCTGATGATGGAGCGCCCCGAGGCGGTGATTCAGGGCAGCGAGATCCTGCGCCGCAAGCTGGGCGCCAAACGCACCGTGATCGGTGTGGAGAAGAACAAACCGGAATCGATTGCCGCATTGCAGCAACACATCGGCGACCTGCCCATCGAGGTGATGGCGCTGGAGGTGAAATACCCACAGGGCGCGGAGAAGATGCTGATCAAGGCGGTCTACGGCATCGAGGTCCCGGCGGGCGAACTGCCGCGGGACGTGGGTGTGGCGGTCAACAACGTCGGCACCATCGTCGCCCTCGACGACTACTTCAACCGCGGCATCCCGCTGATCGAGCGGGTGGTCACCGTCTCCGGTCCCGGCGTCGAAGAACCGGCCAACCTGATCGTGCCGCTGGGCACACCGATCCGCGACGTGCTGCGTTTTTGCGGCGGCCTGCGTGAATCAACCCGTGAGGTGATCATGGGCGGACCGATGATGGGTGCCCCCATCGCCGATCTCGACGCACCGATCCTCAAGGGCAGTTCCGGCATCCTCGCCTTCACCGCCGAAGAGACCGGCCGACCGGCGGAGTATCCCTGCATCCGCTGCGGCCGCTGCCTCGAAGCCTGTCCCTATTTCCTCAATCCCTCGCGACTGGCGAAGCTGGGCCGGGCGCGACTGTTCAGCGAAATGAAAGAGATGTTCAACGTGATGGACTGCGTCGAGTGCGGCGCCTGCACCTTCGCCTGTCCGTCGCACATTCCCATCGTGCAGTTGATCCGTACCGCCAAGGACAACCTGCGGCAGAGGAAGGCAGGATGAGTCAGAAAGACCCGAAACTACTGCTGCAATCGGCACCGCTACTGCGCCAGGGCATGACCACCCCGGCGGCAATGCGCGATGTCTGGCTGGCGCTACTGCCCGCTACCCTGGCTTCCCTCTGGTACTTCGGGCTCGCCGCACTGCTGGTGCTGTTGGCGAGTATCGCCGGGGCGGTATGGACCGAATGGGCCTTTACCGCCAAAGAGGAGCGTAACCTGGACCTGCGCGATAACAGCGCCGCTCTCACCGGCCTGCTGCTGGGCCTGACCCTGCCACCGGGCCTGCCACTGTGGATGGCCTTTCTCGGTGGTGTGGTCAGCATCGGTCTGGGCAAGCTGATCTGGGGCGGACTCGGCAGCAACATCTTCAACCCGGCGCTGGTAGGCCGCGCTTTTCTGCTGGCGACCTTCCCCAACGCCATGACCACCTGGGTGCAACAGAGCGGCCCGGCAGATTTCCTCACCATCCACGCCAGCAATCTGGCACTGCCGTTCATGCACGGCGAAGTGAACGACGCCATCTCCGCCGCCACGCCACTGAACCTGATGAAGTTCCAGCACCAGGCCAGCGACCTGGGCGAGCTGTTCATCGGTAACGCCAGCGGCTCGCTGGGCGAGACCAGCGCGCTGCTGCTGATCCTCGGTGGGGTCTATCTGTTCCTGCGCCGCGACCTCGACTGGCGCATCCCGGTCGGTATCCTCGCCACCGCGGCGCTCTTCTCCGCTGTGCTCTTCGGCATCGATGCGGACAAATATCCCTCACCGCTCTTCACCCTCTTCTCCGGCGGCATGCTGCTGGGGGCTATCTACATGGCCACTGACCCCGTCACCTCGCCGATCACACCAAAAGGCGCCTGGATCTTCGCCATCGGCGTCGGCCTGCTGGTTGTTCTGATTCGTGTCTTCGGCGGCTTCCCCGAGGGAATGATGTACGCGATCCTGCTGATGAACGCAGCCACGCCGCTAATCGACCGCTATACCCAGCCGAGGGTGTTCGGCCGCGGGAGGAAGGCGTCATGAGCGAACTCGCCGTGAAAGAACCGACCTCGACCCGACTGGTCGCCTCACTGGCAATAGCCGGTTTCCTCTCCGGGCTGATCATCATCGGCATCTATGTCGCCACCCTGCCGACCATCACCGCCAACAAGGCACAGGAGCTGCGTGAAGCGGTATTCCGTGTGCTACCCGGTGTGAGCCAGATGCACAAATTCCGCTACGACGGCACCCAACTGGTGAACGCCGACGGTGGCAAGGACGGCGAGGACACGGTCTACGCCGGTTACGACGACAAGGGCCGCTTCATCGGCTACGCCATCGCCAGCGCAGGACCGGGCTTCCAGGACACAGTGAGTCTGTTGTTCGGCTACCTGCCTGACAGCCGCAAGGTGGTGGGGATGTGGATTCTGGAGAGCCGTGAGACGCCGGGACTGGGTGACAAGATTTATAAAGACGCCGACTTCGTCGCCAACTTCAACGACCTGGCGACCGAACCGCAGATCGTCGCGGTGAAGAAAGGCCACAAAGCAACACCCAACGAGATCGACGCTATCACCGGCGCCACCATCTCCTCCAAGGCGGTGGTGCGGATCATGAACGAAGGGATCGCACGCTGGCGCCCGCGCCTGCCGCTGAACCCACCGACCGAAGGAGTGAGCGATGGCCGCTAACAAACCCAGCTCCTACGAAGAATTCCTGAAAGGCCTGTGGCGCGAGAACCCCGTGTTCGTCCAGGTGCTGGGCATGTGCCCGATGCTGGCGGTGACCAACTCGGCGGTGAACGCCATCGCCATGGGTCTGGCCACCTTCTTCGTCCTGGTCGGCTCCAGCTTCCTGGTGTCGATGATGAAGTCGATCATCCCCAAGCAGGTACGCATCTCTGTCTACGTCATCATCATCGCTACCTTCGTCACCGTGGCCGACTACACCCTGCTGGCATTGGTGCCCAAGGTGCATAAGGAGTTGGGCGCGTTCATTCCGCTGATCGTCGCCAACTGCATCATCCTTGGCCGTCAGGAGGCGTTCGCCTCCAGGCACAGCGTGAAATACGCAGTGATGGATGCCATCGGCATGGCCGGTGGTTTTATGCTTGCCCTGCTCTCCCTTGGCTCGGTGCGCGAGATCCTCGGCTCGGGTTCACTGCTGGGTATCGACCTGTTCGGTTCGCACTTCGAGCCGTGGGTGATCATGATCCTGCCGCCGGGCGGCTTCATCACCCTCGGCCTGTTGCTGCTGCTGTTCAACTGGGTCGGTGAACGGCGCAAAGCCTTCCTCGCCCAGGTGGCCGCCGCTGAAGAAGGGGGCGCATGATGGGAGAGTTGATCTGGATCTTCATCAGCGCACTGTTGATCAACAACTTCGTGCTCGCCTATTTCCTCGGCCTCTGCCCCTTCCTCGGCGTCTCGGGTCGGCTGGAGACCTCGTTCCGCCTCGGCCTGGCGACCACCTTCGTGCTGGTGATTACCGCCCTGTGCGCCTGGCTGCTCAATACCTATGTGCTGGTCTACGCCCCCTACCTGCGTTTGATCAGCTTCATCGTGGTCATCGCCAGTACGGTGCAGTTCATCGAGATGGCGATCAAGAAACTGAGCCCGGCGCTATTCCAGTCGCTGGGTATCTTCCTGCCGTTGATCACCACCAACTGCGCCATCCTCGGCCTGGCGATCTTCGCCACCAATCGCGGCTACGGCCTGATGGAAGGGCTAACCTTTGCCCTCGGAGCCGGGGCCGGTTTCACCCTGGCAATGGTGCTGATGGCAGGCATCCGCGAGGAGACCGAAATCAACGATGTACCGGCGTTGGTTCGGGGCACCGCCTTCAATCTGATCATCGCCGGTATCCTCTCCATGGCCTTTATGGGATTTGCCGGGCTCTTCAGTTCCACGTAAAGTAGCGGGCTCGCTATGGAATACGTGATTTCACTTACCGCTATCACCCTGCTCTGCGCTGTGTGGATGGCGTTTCAACTCTGGCTGAAACGGGTCGACCCACAGCGGGAGAATTACAAGCCGGGCTGCGGTGCCTGCCAGGGTGGCGCGTGTGCAGCTAAGCCGGCAACAAACACAACAACGATTGCGGTAGAAAATATTTCCGGGGAAGCTCATTCGCACCCTGGGGGAAAAGTTGGAGAGCACGAATGAGAAGAAAAAGAATCGCCGTGATTGGCGGCGGTCAGATTGGCAGCATCCTTACACTCATGGTCACCCAGCGCGAGCTGGGTGATGTCACTTTGGTGGATCTGCCGCAGCACCTGGACCCGGTAAAGGGTAAGGCGCTGGATATCGATCACCTGATGCCGCACCTCGGTATCGACGTTAAGTTAAACACCACCAGCGACTACAAAGATATCGCCGATGCAGAGATCGTTGTCGTCACCGCCGGGGTTCCGCGCAAACCGAACATGTCCCGCGAGGACCTGCTCCATATCAACATTGGCATCATTCAGGACGTGGCGCAGAAGATTAAACAGCACTGCCCACAGGCCTTTGTCATCGTCGCCACCAACCCGGTGGACACCATGAGCTATGTGTTCCACAAGGTCTCCGGTTTTCCGCATAACCAGATCGTCGGCCTTTCAGGCGCACTCGACACCGGCCGCTTCCAGCATTACATCGCTGAAGAGACCGGCCTGTCGGTGAAAGATGTCTCCTGCATGGTGATGGGTGGCCACGGCCCGACCATGGTGCCGCTGATCCGCACCGCCAGTGTTGCCGGCATCCCGATCACCGACCTGCTGAGCGAACAACAACTGGAACAGATCGTTAGTCGTACAAAGGAAGCCGGTACAGAGATTGTCCAACTACTGGGCAACGGTAGCGCCTTCTTCAGTTCCGCTGCGTCGATCCTGGAGATGATCGAGGCCTATCTGGGCGACAAGAAACGGGTGATCAGTTCTTCTGCCCTGTGTCAGGGCGAATATGGTGTGGACGGGTATTTCCTTGGCGTTCCCTGCGTCATCGGTGCCGATGGCGTTGAACGTGTACTGCAGGTCGAACTGACCGAGGAAGAACAACAAGCCCTCTCCACGACCGCGGAGGCTGTCCTACAGAGTGTCAGGCAGACGGGGATGTAACGCAGACGGAACAGGACGCTGGCAGGGATTGCCACAACACGCCACCTGGGCTGTCACAGGCGGAGGCTGCTAAATATGCGCTACGCCTGGCTCGCCCTCAGCGTCCTGTTACTGGATCAGACATCCAAGTGGTTCATCAGCACCCCGGGATTTATCGAGGCACAGCAAATTGCCTTTGGTGCCCTAACCTTCAAGCTGGCAGGCGCCTCCCCCCTCACCACCGCCGAGATCACCGCCGTACTCTCCCAGAGCAGTACCTTGCTGTTACTGGCCGGTCTGGTCGGGGTGCACCTGCTGATCACCCAGCTGACGATACAGTCGCACTTCGCCACCCTGCGTACCCTGCTCGCCCTGCAGGTTGCCGGTGGCGGGATCCTTTCTCAGGCCTTTGACCTGACCGTACGCGGCAATGTCTACAGCCCGCTGAGTATCGAGTTCAACAACGCCTTTACACTCAATGCCGGGATCGCCGACCTGGCACTGCTCAGTAGCTTTGCGCTGCTGATTTATGTCCTGTTGGTTAGCCAGTCACGCGTGCGCAGCCGGGTGACACTGGCCCCGCCCGATCTGGTCCCGCTCAACTTCTCCCCCATCCCGCGGGGCATCGACAATATTCACATCGACGTCTATCTCTCGCCTCACTTTCAGGAGAGCGTAAACCAGTTACTGCAATATCTGTTACCTCAGGTCATCACCCACTTACAACAGGGACGGACCCGCCCAACGATTCCAGAAAAATACAGTGCCAATGCGCGTACGGCCTTCAATGAACTACTGGCCTTCTCACTGCGCAAGGTGCGCGATAGTGGCGAAAAACAGTTTCCCGATCTGTTCATAACTGCACTACTCAAGTTCGTTCATGAAAAGGTAAACAGCGCGGTTTCGTCGTTGGTAAAACAAAGCAAGGAAGACGGCAACCTTCACAGTATTCGTGGTCTCAAGGCACAGGCAAAACAACCTCGACTGGTTGAATGGCTGTTCCGCCACCGCAGCCACATCACTGTGTTGACCAATCATATCCTGCTCGAGACACTGTTCGACCGCCGAGGTAAGGGGCTGGAAAAAAGCATTCGTGCCCTGTTCGACAAAAAGACCCTGTTTGCCCTTCAAGCGATGCATTCGCCGATGTTGCTGGCAGGTAACGGTAATGACGAACAACTACAAATGGAACACTATCTGCTGCTTGGTCAGCAGCAGAGTGACCCAAACAGCTTCGTTAATCTCGATGCCTTCCTGACGAAAACCCTGACGGACTGCCTGCCACTGATTGAGGAGACGGAAGATGACGGTAACATCTATCACGCCATCAGTTCCTCTACTATCAGCAGTGCAACATTGGAAGCCTTGCTACAACCCTCGGCGCTGATGCATCCCGGCAATATTGCCATTCTGCTGGATCAAAACTGGAGCACCCGCAAGCTCAACAAAAGCCTGCAGCAGGGTAACTGGCGCCGTTATCACCAGTTCCGCCAGCACAAAAAATTCCAGAAACGGTTGTGGCAGAAGATGCACACACAACTCAGCGAAGCTGGGCTGACGCCCTGGATCTGTGCCACCTACCTGTGTAAAAGCATTCTCAAGGCACATCCCAGCGATATCTCTCCCGCCCTGCTGCTCAACCTGCTGGCACGCGACGCCAGCAAGCAGGAGTTCCAGCAACGACTTCGAGATGTCCTTCGCAGCGCACAGACGCCACCACCCTCGGAAGGGGTTGCCCGTGCCTGGCATGACATCCACCAGAATCCCAAACTACTGGAACGCTATCTGTTACCGTTCCTGCAGGACTTCGCCCGTTATCGGCGCGACCTACTATTGCTTCTCACCTACCAACAGGCAGCCAACGAACTCCGCCTGTTGCAGGAACCTCATGAGGTAGAGACTTCACGCGCGAACTACACCCTCTACGAATTTCTCCACGCCTCGGAGATACGTACTGCGAACGCACCGATCCTCTCCCATATCATCATCAAGGCAGACCTGCGCGGCTCCACCGAGGTCACCGAAAAGTTGACCGAGCTGGAATTGAATCCGGCGACCCACTTCGAGCAGAATTTCTTCCTGCCGATTAACGAGGTCATCGAGAACTACGGTGCGGAGAAGGTTTTCATTGAGGGGGATGCGATCATCCTGATCCTCAACGAGTATGGTGGCCCACATCAGGACCATATGCTCGCTGCCCGGGCCTGCGGATTGGCGGCACGTATCCTGCAAATCGTTGCCAAACAGAACCAGGAGCTTACCGTCTACGGCCTGCCACAGTTGGAACTGGGTATCGGCATCGCCTTCCAGCAGGGAGCACCGCGCTACCTGTTCGACAAGCAGCATCGCATCACCATCTCTCCGGCGATCAACCGTGCCGACCGCCTCTCCGCCTCGACCTGGAGCGTACGTAACTGGCGCGCGCAGCAGCATTTCGAGAGCCCCTTTGTCGAGGTCTACCACCCCTCTGACACTGCCCTCGGGCACGGTGAGAAAGCGCAAAAAGATCTGATCTACAACATCAATGGAATCAACCTTGAAGAGAGTGTCTTCAAACGGCTGGCCGGGGAACAAAAACTGAAACGGGTCAACAATGGCATCCCGGCCATTAGTGAAAGTGAGCTCTACACCGGCAGGTTTGTTGACCTGCTCGGTAGCGAACAGAGCCTGGTGATCCGCAAGGCCCCCATCCATATCTACGACCCACAATACAAGGTCAACGACTGCCCATCGGTCGAAGGCCGCCACTTCTACGAAGTCCTCCATCGTCCCGAGCTGCTGGAACAGTTGCGCAAAAAACGCTAGTTTGTGCAGCTGAATCTCACTGCGCGGAGTCATAACACGGCATGGCCGAATTCCACTACACCGATCCACTGCCGCTGGCAGCCGATGACACCGACTACCGCCTGCTTTCGACGGAGCATGTCTCGGTTACCGATTTCGAAGGGAAGCCGATGCTCAAGGTCGCCCCCGAGGCACTGACCCTGCTGACCGACACCGCGATCCGCGAGGTCTCGCATCTCTACCGTGCCAGTCATCTGCAACAGCTGCGCAATATCCTCGACGACCCGGAGGCGAGCCAGAATGATCGCTTCGTCGCCATGGAGTTGCTGAAGAACGCCAACATCTCCGCCGGGATGGTATTGCCCGGCTGCCAGGACACCGGTACCGCCATCGTCATGACCAAGAAGGGGCAGCAGGTATGGAGCACTCATGACCGTGAGGCCATCTCCCGCGGCATCTTCCGCGCCTATGCCGAGGACAACCTGCGCTACTCCCAGATCGCTCCACTGAGCATGTATGAGGAGACGAATACCGGTACCAACCTGCCGGCGCAGATCGATATCGAGGCTGTGGATGGCGACAGTTACAAGTTTCTCTTTATCACCAAGGGCGGTGGCTCGGCCAACAAGACCTTTCTGTTCCAGCAAACCAAGGCGCTGCTCAATCCTGAAAGCATGATGGCCTTCCTGCGGGAGAAGCTGCCGTTGATCGGTACCTCCGCCTGCCCGCCCTATCACCTAGCCATTGTCATCGGCGGCACCTCCGCCGAGACCAACCTTAAGATGGTCAAACTCGCCTCTGCCCGCTACCTCGACACCCTGCCAGAGCAGGGCAATGAGTACGGCCAGGCGTTCCGCGATCGGGAACTGGAACAACAGATACTACAGCTGACCCGTGAGCTGGGGATCGGTGCCCAGTTCGGCGGCAAATATTTCGCCCATGACGTGCGAGTGATCCGTCTGCCGCGCCATGGCGCCTCCTGTCCGGTGGGTATCGGCGTCTCCTGCTCCGCTGACCGCAACATCCTCGGCCGTATCGACCGTGACGGTATCTGGCTGGAAGAACTGGAACACAACCCCGCACGCTTCCTGCCGGAACCGAGCAGCGATGAGCTGTCGGGCCATGTCGTCCATCTCGACCTCAACCGACCGATGGAGGAGATACGTGCCGAGCTGTCGCAACATCCAATCAAGACCCGGTTGCTGCTCAATGGCCCCATCGTGGTCGCCCGCGACATCGCCCATGCCAAACTGAAGGAAATGCTCGATCGCGGCGAGGGACTACCTGCCTACTTTAAAGACCACATCGTCTACTACGCCGGACCGGCCAAGACTCCGGAGGGTTACGCCTCGGGTTCCTTTGGCCCCACCACCGCAGGACGAATGGACAGCTACGTAGAACTGTTCCAGAAGCATGGTGGCTCATTGATCATGCTGGCCAAGGGCAACCGCAGCCGTCAGGTTACTGAGTCCTGCAAACGCCACGGCGGCTTCTATCTGGGCTCCATCGGCGGCGCCGCAGCGATCCTGGCGGAGAACAACATCACCAAATCGGAGGTCATCGACTTCCCGGAACTGGAGATGGAGGCGATTTACCGCATTGAGGTCAAAGACTTCCCCGCCTTCGTCATCGTTGACGACAAGGGGCATGATTTCTTTGCTGAACTGGGAATGTAAAAGGCATGAAAAAAGCCGCTTTCCTTACGGATAGCGGCTTTTCTGTATTCTGGTACTCGCGAGTGGACTCGAACCACCGACCCCCACCATGTCAAGGTGGTGCTCTAACCAACTGAGCTACGCGAGTTCGGTCGAGCGGTGAATTCTACGGATTCGGGGGTCTTTGTCAACCGGCGCTTTTTTCAGCCAATTCCTGACGGATGCGGACGATAAACTCGGCCAGAAACACCGCCAGAATCGCCAGCATTGCGCTCAAAAGCCCCCCCACAGCAATAATCGCTTTCTTACTCACTCCTGTTGGCACAGGGTTAGCACCCGGCTCGTTGACGAAGCGCGTTTCTTTTACATTCTCCAACAACAGTTTGGTCTTCACAATATCGGCCTCTAAACCGGCCTGTTTTCGGACAGATATTTCTATCTGTCGTTGCAAGTCATCCCGCGCAGCAGGAAGATCGAGATTCACCGTCTGTTCCAGTTCAAGCCGCATGCGTTGTGCTTTCTCAAGCTCAGCATCGACAAGCAACTGCGCTAACACAGCATTATCACCTTTACCAAGTTTACTGCGCGTGGTGATCAAACGATTAATGTTGGATTCATTTTCTTTCAGCTGATTTAATCGTAGCTGATAAAGTTTCTCGGTGCGCACCAAAGCTGCCTCAAGTGAATTTTGTAGAGCCTTCTCCTCCCGTAACTGAGCATCTTTGTCCACCAGGGCATTCACAATATCCATCTTTTCCAGTTCATATAAGGAAGCCTGCTGCTCCTTCAAGCGCGCAAGAATGGTATTTTCGAGCTCAACGATAGCCTCAGCTTGCGAGCGACGGCCCTTTCCTTCAATTACTAATAGTTCACTGTTTCGTGGAGAATGTGCATTAATTGAAGGTACCTTACTACCACCAGTACTATTGGTAAAATCCGCTAAGACTGCAGGAATGATACTCTCCTGCAGCTTGCTGAGTACTGCATTGGTAGATTCAACCTGTGAAGTGTCACCCTGCATATCGGAAACACTACCAACCTCAATAGAAGCTGAGTAAAGAAATTGTTGTTCATACAACATAGCCGCGCCAATAGCTAAGATTGTTCCCGATACGAAGGTCCCCATCAGCAACACCTTTCGACGCAATAAAATTCGCACCAGATCGATCAGGCTGATTTCATCTTCAACAACAAACTGGTTCGCTTGTGCTTCTATAGACATATGGTGATACTACTTTTATTTGTTTGATTATTTTTGCCCACATCCCGTGGACTCCCTTACTCCAACTTGCATGGTATAGCCGCCACATCCTAGCGGTGCAACGTTAACAGAACGTTAGTCGGGACTAAAGAGTTTCAACTAATCCCATATTTTGCTCCTGAATCCTTTTCATCTCGTCACGAACACGGGCCGCCTCTTCGAACTCCAGATCCCGGGCGTGGCGGAACATCTGCTCTTCCAACTCTTTGAGCCGCTTCTGTAGCTCCTTACCCGACATCGCGGCATATTCCATGCCCTCCTCGGCCACATTGGCGTATTGCCGTACGCCGCGAGGGCCTCGCCCATAACCAGTCTCCAGGATATCCTGCACCGCCTTCTTCACCCCTTTTGGCGTGATACCGTGAGCCTCATTGAACTCGATCTGCTTGTGGCGCCGCCGTTCGGTTTCGTCGATGGCCCTCTGCATCGATCCGGTGACTCGGTCGGCATAAAGGATTGCCTTGCCGTGAAGATTACGTGCAGCGCGGCCAATAGTTTGGATAAGGGAGGTCTCGCTACGCAGGAAACCTTCCTTGTCAGCATCAAGAATCGCCACCAAGGAGACCTCGGGCATATCCAGCCCCTCACGCAACAGGTTGATCCCCACCAGCACGTCGAACTCGCCGAGGCGCAGGTCGCGGATGATCTCCATCCGCTCCACGGTGTCGATATCCGAATGCATATAGCGCACCCGGGCACCATTCTCGGTCAGGTATTCGGTCAGGTCCTCGGCCATGCGCTTGGTCAGGGTGGTCACCAGCACCCGCTCTCCCTCCTCCGCCCGCCGCTTGATCTCGGAGAGCAGGTCGTCCACCTGAGTGGTCGCGGGGCGGATTTCCACTTCAGGGTCGATCAGGCCGGTGGGGCGCACCACCTGCTCCACCACCGCACCGGAGCGCTCTAGTTCGTACTTCGCCGGTGTGGCGGAGACGTAGATGGTCTGGGGTGAGATGTGCTCAAACTCATCGAAACGCAGTGGACGGTTGTCCAGTGCCGAAGGCAGGCGGAAACCGTAGTTGACCAGATTCTCCTTACGCGAGCGGTCCCCTTTGTACATAGCACCGATCTGCGGCACGGTGACGTGGCTCTCATCGATCACCAGCAGGGCATTGTCCGGCAGATATTCGAACAAGGTCGGCGGGGGCTGCCCCGCCTCGCGCCCGGAGAGGTACCGGGAATAGTTCTCGATACCCGAGCAGTAACCCAACTCCAGGATCATCTCGATATCGAAGCGGGTGCGCTGCTCCAGCCGCTGCACCTCCACCAGCTTGTCCTGGGCACGTAGCTCCTCCAGCCGCTCCTTCAGCTCCACTTTGATCTTCTCCACCGCCTCCAGCAGCGTGTCACGCGGAGTCACGTAGTGGGTCTTGGGATAGATGGTCAGGCGCGGCACCCGACGCAGCACTTCGCCGGTAAGCGGGTCGAAATAGGCCAACGACTCTATCTCCTCATCAAACAACTCGATACGCACGGCCTCGGCGTCCGATTCCGCCGGGAAGACATCGATAACCTCGCCACGCACCCGGTAGGTACCGCGGTGTAGCTCCACGTCATTACGGGTGTACTGCAGCTCCGCCAGACGCCGCAGAATGGCGCGCTGATCGATGATGTCGCCGCGTACCAAGTGCAGCATCATGCTCAGGTAGGAATCTGGGTCACCCAGGCCGTAGATGGCTGAGACGGTGGCGATGATGATGGTATCGGGTCGCTCCAGGATCGCCTTGGTGGCGGAGAGGCGCATCTGCTCGATGTGCTCGTTGATCGAGGCATCCTTCTCGATGAAGGTATCCGATGCAGGAACATAAGCCTCAGGCTGGTAGTAATCGTAGTAGGAGACGAAGTACTCCACCGCATTGTTGGGGAAGAAGGCCTTCATCTCACCATAGAGCTGAGCCGCAAGGGTCTTGTTGTGGGCCATGATCAGGGTCGGCCGCTGCAGTTGCTGAATCACATTGGCGATGGTGTAGGTCTTGCCCGAGCCGGTTACGCCCAGCAGGGTCATCCCTGCTTCGCCAGCCTCAAGCCCCTCGATCAGGGCCGATATCGCCTCCGGCTGGTCGCCCGCAGGGGAAAATTTCGACTCCAGATGAAAACTCTTGCTCATTGGGGATTTAGATTCACTCATTCTTACAGTAACATTACCCAGTTTTGTAACCCGGTCGCCCTAAGGAGCTCTTGCTTGGACACGCATCTTTCCCATCGCGTACAAAGTGTCAAACCTTCCGCCACCCTGGCCATCACCGCCCGCGCCAAGGAACTCAAATCCCAGGGGAAAGATATTATCGGTCTGGGGGCTGGCGAACCGGATTTCGATACCCCGTCTCACATCAAACAGGCTGCCATCGAAGCGATCCAGGCGGGCTTCACCAAGTATACCGCGGTAGACGGTACTCCGGGACTGAAACAGGCCATCATCGCCAAATTCGAGCGCGACAACGGCCTGACCTATACTCCCGAGCAGATCCTGGTCTCCTGCGGCGGCAAGCAGAGCTTCTTCAATCTGGCACAGGCTTACCTCAACCCGGATGACGAAGTGATCATCCCCGCCCCCTACTGGGTTTCCTATCCAGACATGGTACTGCTGGCCGAAGGCAAGCCGGTGATTATTCAGGCAGGCCTGGAAGCAGGTTTCAAGATCACCCCGGAACAACTGCGTGCCGCAATTACATCGAAGACCCGCATGGTGGTCTTCAACAGCCCCTCCAATCCTACTGGAGTGGCCTACACCAGGGCAGAACTGGCGGCGTTGGGTGAGGTACTGCTGGAGTATCCGGACATTCTCATCGCCAGCGACGACATGTACGAGCACATCCTCTGGTCGGATGAGCCTTTCGTCAATATCGTCAACGCCTGCCCGGCACTGTTCGATCGCACCGTGGTCATGAATGGCGTATCCAAAGCCTACTCCATGACTGGCTGGCGTATCGGCTACTGTGGCGGCCCCACATGGCTGATCAAGGCGATGAAAAAGGTACAGTCACAAAGTACTTCCAACCCCACATCCATCTCCCAGGTGGCTGCTGAGGCCGCCCTCAACGGCGATCAGAATTGCATTAAGGGTATGCTGGAAGCGTTCAAACAACGCCATGACTTCGTCGTAGTGGAGCTGAACAAAATCAAAGGGGTCGAGTGCCTGCCTTCACAAGGTGCCTTTTACTCCTTCCCGGACATGCATGGCGCCATTGAAACGCTGGACGGCATCAATGACGATCTGGAACTGGCTGAATACCTGCTTAATGAGGCTGGTGTCGCGCTGGTGCCCGGCTCAGCTTTCGGCCAGCCAGGCTACATGCGCCTCTCCTTTGCCACCAGTATGGGTAACCTGGAAAATGCCCTACAGCGCCTCGGAAATATCCTTGGTTACAAGTAGAAATATTCCTACTCTACCCAGCAAAATACCCTTACAGATAAAGGGTTCATCCCGCAAAATCTCTTAGGTAACCTGATGCGTAACACATGGAGGTGTTACGAAAATGGTTACACACTGCAAACGATTTCCCTCTCAATCCGGGTTCACCGTCTCTGAGCTAATGATGGCGCTCGCCTTAGGTACTATTCTGACCAGCATGGCTGTTCCGGCTTTCAACACCATGATCGATGGAAATCGACTGATATCCAGCGTCTACCAATTAGTCAGGCATCTTAACTACGCCAGATCGACTGCTATTACCAAGGCTAGAGAAATCAACATCTGCAAAAGTCAGGATGGTATGGACTGCGATAATGAGGTGGAATGGGAAGAAGGCTGGATCGTTTATGAGGATACCTCATCGAATCATGTCCGCGACCCAGGCGAACCCCTGCTGCTAGCGCAGAAAGGCCTAAATGGTATGCTGACCATCGATTACAACGGTGGTTTAGGCATCGACAATTATGTGGTGTTCAAACCCACAGGTATCACATCATTCAATGGAACCTTTACTTTTTGCTCTGGGAACGACGATATTTCACCACGTGCAATCATCATCAAAAGGGGGCGCGCCAGGATATCCAGAGTCCAGGCAGACGGATCGCCGATAAACTGCCCGGAATAGCCATTTTTGCCCTTATGGGCCTTGACCGATCCGGGCACCACTTGTAGTATACGCCGCTGTTCTTCCCCCGTAGTTCAGTTGGTAGAACACCGGACTGTTAATCCGTATGTCGCTGGTTCGAGTCCAGCCGGGGGAGCCAAACATTATCGAAACCGATCCAACGTAACGTGATCGGTTTTTTTACGTCTGTGCTGCAGGCTCTCACCAGCGACGCTGGTGGCGCTGTCCCATCCATGGGAACGTAGATTCCACACGTATTAAATTCAGGCCAGATAGCCCATCGCTATTGATGCGTGCACAAAAAACCGGCCTATGGCCGGTTTCTTATTCGCAAATACATAACCCCTAACCATCAATTTCTTTCAAATATCCCCTAAATTCCTCGCTCAGTTCCGGGTGCTTCAAAGCAAATTGTACCGTAGCCTTGAGATAACCTAGCTTGCTACCACAATCATAGCGAACACCATTAAACCGATATGCCAATACCTTGTCTTCCTGCAACAGATTAGCAATGGCGTCAGTCAACTGAATCTCACCACCAGAACCTCGCCCAGTTTTCTCCAGGTGACCAAAAATTGCCGGCGTCAACAAATAGCGACCTACCACTGCCAAGTTCGAAGGTGCTTGTACTGGTTTTGGCTTCTCAATGATATTGGTAATACTCGCAACCTCGCCGTCATCCTCACCGACACTCACAATCCCGTACTTGTCAGTATCCGCCTTCGGCACCTCCTGTACGCCAAGAATGCTGCAGCGATGTTGAGCATATTGCTCAACCATTTGTTTCACAACCCCAGTGCCTCGGCCATCGATCAGATCATCCGCCAACAATACAGCAAAGGGCTCATTCCCCACCGCAGGCTTGGCACAAAGCACAGCATGGCCCAGCCCAAGAGCCTCTGGCTGACGGATATAGAGGCAGGAAACGTCATTGGGGACTACATCGCGGAGAATCTGTAAAAGCTCTTTTTTTCCCTTCTTCTCCAGTTCGCTCTCCATTTCGTAATTTTTGTCGAAATGGTCTTCAATCGCCCTTTTAGCACTACTTGTAACAAAAACCATTTCTTTTATCCCTGCCTCAACCGCCTCCTCCACGGCATACTGGATCAGTGGCTTGTCCACTACAGGCAGCATTTCCTTGGGATTTGCCTTGGTTGCCGGCAGGAAGCGAGTACCCAGCCCAGCAACAGGAAAAACAGCTTTTCGGATCAGACTCATCGACAACAAATCCTGTATCGGCTCAAAGTGCAGAAATCATAACACACCATTGCCACCACTAGCCCCTATCTCTCATAGGGAACCGACTACATGGACGCAGTGGCTGCCCATGCCGAAAACATATGGCCCAAAGGCTGGTGGAAAGGGAGAAAATCTATTGCTCGCATTCATCCTAAGGCTGGAGAGATGGGTCGCCATTAGTAAACTGAGGTATACTGCCCACTCAAGTTACATTCGACAAAAGGCAAAGAATTAGCACTAAAATGGAAACAGCGATTCAATCCGATGAAGGATTTCCACAGGCTAAACAAACCTGGTTGAGAAATGCAGGCATCACCAGCCTGTTCATCTATGCCTTTTTCTGGCTCTTGGACATCGAGATTTCAAGAATTGGCGAAAGCCTGATGTTTATCTTCTTTGTGGTGATGCTGTTCACCAACAAACCCCGATTTCTCCTGAAAGAACCAATTCCCTACATTTTCATTGCTTGGGTAATCTTTCAAATATTTATGTATCAGTGGGCAACCGTCAGATTCCCTGAACTTGCGGAAGACCATATAAATGAGGCACGCACTATAACCAATGTATTCATGTTCATGGTTGTTGCTTGGTGGCTTGGAGGTGAAAGCAAAAACATCATAGTGATGTTACTACTTTGTGCGACAGGCTACCTCCTTGGTGCAACATTTCAAGATGGCGGGTTGTTGGATGGGATTAATGCATTTTTTAAACACGAACGGATGGACTTCGGCTACCAGAATGCACAACACACAGCAGTCTATAGTACATTCGTGTTTCTATCCCTGATATGTCTGAGAAACAGAATCCTTTCATACATACCAAAAAACTATACGTTGCTTGCAAAGATACTGATATTTACAACCATTACCTTTTCAATAGTGGCAATAGTCGCAAGCGAAGCAAGAGCCACATGGCTTGGACTTATTGTTGTCACTGCCATTTTCGCCACTATATATATAGTCCGAGAAATCAGAAAACACTGCATAAACAATAAGAAACAGAAATCTTCACGAAAATTACTTGCAAAAGAAACCATATGGTTCGCAATTTCCATAGCAGTAATCCTCGTTACCCTTGGCTTGTACAATACTCCAAAAGTCATCAATAACCGTTTGCAAATGGAATATAATGAGATCCATATGTTAATGGAAGGAAATACCGAAAACCTGAGATTAGGTAGCGTTGGTATCCGAATAGACTCCTGGAAAAAAGCGGTAGAATGGATTAAAGAACGACCTATAGCAGGATGGGGAGCACAAAGTAGAAAAGCATTGCTTCTAAAGAGCGACTGGTCATCCTGGCTCAAAAAAACGTTCAGACATCTACACAACAGCTACTTTGAGATACTCGTCTCGTATGGCATTGTTGGCTTCTCATTATTTGCCAGCCTATTTGCGTACATTTGGTATAGATCATGGCAAGCATGGAAAGCTGGCATCATCCCCGATGCAATTATGTTATTTGCAGGACTATGGTCAATTTACTGGCTCATCGTTAATTTTTTCGAGTCCTACATAATTTTTAATGCAACCGGCAACTACATAAATGCTATTGTTGCCGGCGCGCTATACACCTACCATCTAAAGAGAATAAGTATCCGAAATAACCAACCAGTCAATTGAAAATCAGGCAGTCTATATGGTCAAATACAGCAAAATAGTCTCTGGTGACGACACGCCATGCATACCTAAAAGAGGGAAGATTACCTGTTTTGATTTGGGTGAAAAAACCTAATAAATCGGTAATCTGTCAGATCAAGTTTTAACTACTACACATGGTGGTCACTTCACCCGACAGGCACTTGCCTCAAACTCGAGCTGCTGCGTCTTGCCAAGCACCTGAAGCAACAAAATGACACGTTGCCGATCGCACGAGAATACCTCGAAGGAAACCCCTTTAAATGGACCATCCATGACTTGAACTTGGTCCCCCCTCTTAAACGGAGTCAGCCCCTGCCCTACTTCATTTCGGCTCTGTTCAAGCTGGCGGATCTCACTGATAAGCCCATCGCCCGCCCACGCAGGCTCCGTGCCAAAACGAACCAACTGGCTCACACCTCGTGTCGAACGAATTGATGCCAGTGACTGCTCCTGGTAACTGGGTCGTACAAATAAATAGCGCGAAAACATCGGTGACCGCACTTTTTGCCAAGTGCCCTGCCGCTGTCTCAACTCTACCCATAGAGGCAAATATACCTCGAATCCCTGTCGAATCAGCTGCTCTTTTGCCTCTTCTTCCATTTTTGGTTTGGTCATCACAACCAACCATCGGCAAGATTGACTCATCCAATGCTCCCTTCATTTTTGCCGCAAAACACTAAAATAGTCTTTATTATCAATAAGATGATGCCGATAAACATAACGCGCATGGCGCTATCAATGCAAAAAGCAAAACCATGGACATCGATTCAAATTGTATTAACTAGCCCCGTTAGAGAAAACCTTAAAGGCACTGTAGTCTTTGTAGACAAAATTACTAACGCTCTGACGCCACAATTAGTTCCTTATTTTTCGAGATTCGGCGGTCGTATCATCTCTATACACCTCAAGTGAGTGATATAGATGATTACGAACGCAATTACCAGCGGCCCTTGCCAGAGAAGCTGGCCTAAGCTAAGCCATCAAGCCTCAAAAGGGTGCAGCCCGTAAAATTAAATAATGCACATCACTTCTCCGCCAGGTAAATTGCACGATGATCCGCGCCTTACAGCCATTGGACACTACATTTTACACCGATTAAGGAGGATAGCAGGCTACCAATCATCCACAATGACTTCCAATGATACTGCCACGACATAACACCCTTCGGGCAACGAGAACTGCCCATCCTCTCTTTCTCAGAAGGCTATTCAGATTTAGCCAGCCCGCCCCCAAGTCGGTAAAAGACTTATAAATCGTTGACAATAGCCGTAATCTGCTCACGGCAATTCATGAATGTCAAAATCGTAACTCATTCCGCCAACTTGAAAAGAGAAATGACTTGACCTCGTTCCCTTGGACCTGCAGTATGTTCACGCTTGAACAGACAGCTATACGTGAGCAGGGACTGCTCGCTCCAGCCACAATAAAACGTTTACTCTGGGTTGCACCGGTTGCATGCCCTGGCGGTAGCGTGCCTGAAATTGGCGGTTTGCCACCATCAGTTTTAAGAACCACCCACAAAAACTACATAACTAATGAGCATCAACTCAAAAGAAGACACAAGGTTTCGGGTATTACGCCTCCTCCAGGAAACCCCGGACATAACTCAACGCCAAGTCGCTGAGGCCCTCGGTATCAGCCTTGGCGGCACCAACTATTGCCTGCGAGCCCTGGCAAGCAAGGGACTGGTCAAGATCAGGAATTTCCGAAACAGCGATAACAAAATGGGTTATGCCTACTTGCTCACCCCCAAAGGCATAACCGAGAAGACGGCGCTTACCACCCAGTTCCTGAAACGAAAAATGGAGGAGTACGAGGTGCTGAAAGCAGAGATTGAAGCGCTGGAGAAGGAGATCAAGGAGATGCCTGCATCGCAACCGCTTAGAGAACAGTCCCGATCATGAAGGAGCGGGAACTTTCTTGTTTCAAGGCTTACGACATTCGTGGTCGACTCGGTAGTGAACTGAATGAATCAATAGCTTGGCGCATCGGGCGCGCCTACGGAAAGTATCTCAAGCCCCGCCGTGTGGTGGTAGGTTCCGATGTGCGTCCCTCAAGCGAATCGCTCAAACAAGCTGTAGCGGAAGGACTGATGGACGCGGGTGTTGATGTCATTGATATCGGACTAGTTGGTACCGAAGAAGTCTACTTCGCAGCGTTCCATCTTGATGTTGACGGTGGCATTGAGATTACAGCTAGTCACAACCCCATGGATTACAACGGGATGAAGCTCGTGCGCCAAGGTGCTCAGCCTATTAGTGGCGATACCGGCCTGCGGGATATACAGCGCTTGGCGGAAAGAAGCGATTTCCCGCCTGTGAGGCAGCGGGGTACGCTCGCTCGCCAATCGATTCTTGATGACTATATTGACCACCTGCTGGGTTTCATCGAGCCAGCCCGTATCAAGCCGCTGAAGCTGGTCGTAAATGCAGGCAACGGTGCTGCCGGTCATATTATTGACTCGCTTGAGCAGCGTTTTATCGAGCACGCGGTACCAATTGACTTCATCAAAATACATCATGAGCCAGATGGTAACTTTCCCAACGGTATCCCTAACCCTCTGTTGCCCGAGAACCGCTCCGCCACAGCCGATGCAGTCATAGCAAACTCTGCAGACATGGGTATCGCCTGGGATGGTGATTTTGACCGCTGCTTCCTGTTCGACGAAAAAGGCAAGTTCATAGAAGGTTACTACATCGTTGGCCTGTTGGCTGAGGCTTTTCTTTCCAAGCACCCTGGCGAGAAGATCATCCACGACCCACGCCTTACCTGGAACACCATTGACATCGTCAACAATAATGAAGGTATTCCGATTCAGAGCAAAACGGGCCACGCTTTTATTAAAGAAAGGATGCGCCAAGAAAACGCTATCTACGGCGGCGAAATGAGCGCCCATCACTACTTCAGAGACTTCGCCTACTGTGACAGTGGCATGATTCCATGGCTACTCGTAGCAGAACTGCTCAGCACAACCGGCAAATCGCTATCCAGCCTAGTCGGCGACAGGGAGGTTGCATTTCCCTGTAGTGGGGAAATCAACTATTGCGTAGCAAATAGCATAGACATGATGCACAAGGTAGAAGCATATTTTCAGGCAGATAACCCAATAATCGACCGCACTGATGGTATTAGCATGGAATTCGCCGACTGGCGCATGAATCTGCGTGCCTCCAATACAGAACCGCTGTTGCGTCTCAACGTCGAGACGCGCAGTAATACAGAAATTGTGGCGATGCGTGTTCGTGAGATTGAGCAACTGATGGAGCAGTTTTCGTGAAGATAACCCCCGTTATTCTCTGTGGCGGCTCTGGCACACGCCTATGGCCTCTGTCACGTACGGGTTTCCCAAAGCAATTCCTTTGCCTAACCGGCAATGAAAGCCTGTTTCAGCAAGCCGCAAAACGACTGGATGCTATAGGAAATGGAGAAATCCAAGTTTCGGCACCCTACATTGTTAGTAATGAAGAGCATCGTTTCCTGGCCTTGGAACAGTTGCGCGAGGTTGGTATCGACCTTGGCGTAGCACTGCTGGAACCAACCGGCCGCAATACAGCCCCTGCGCTTACCCTCGCTGCACTAGCCGCGCTAGAAAGCGGTGATGATCCTATCCTCGTCGTCACACCGGCAGACCAGACAGTGGGAAATCAAAGTGCATTCACAGAAGCTATGCAGACAGCCATCACCGAAGCAGATACTGGCTCCATCGTGATCCTTGGGATTACCCCTGACCGTCCTGAAACTGGATATGGCTACATCAAAACAGCCAAGTCGTCAGCCATTAACCCTCAGCCATCAGAAAACGAGTTACCACCTGCCAATTGCCAACTACCAACTCTCGAAGTAGCTGAGTTCACCGAAAAACCCGACCAAGAAACCGCCAACAGTTATCTAAGCGCTGACAACTATTATTGGAATGCCGGCATGTTTGTGCTCAAAGCCTCGGTCTGGCTGAAGGCACTTAAACAATTCCGTCCAGATATCCTCGACGCCACACGTACAGCCTGGCTCAAACGCACAGTAGATATGCAGTTCGTAAGGCCAGGTAGAGATGAATTCGCTGCAATCCCATCAGAGTCAGTTGATTATGCTGTGCTTGAGCCTTGCAGTAGCGCAGCAGCGCACTTTCCCCTTGCACCTATCCGGATGATTCCCCTTGATGCATGCTGGAACGATCTTGGTGCCTGGGATGCCGTATGGAATATGCTACCTAAGGACGAAGCTGGCAACGCCCACCATGGCGACGTGCTGACCACCGAAAGCCGCAATACCCTGGTTCATGCCAGCAGTCGTCTAGTCAGCTTGGTGGGTGTGGAAGAGATAGTTGTCATCGAGACGCCAGACGCCGTTCTTGTGGCCGATAAATCCCGCAGCCAAGATGTCAAACACATCGTTAATTCACTCAGCCGACAAAAACGCGAGGAACATACCCTACACCGTAAGGTACACCGGCCTTGGGGTTGGTACGACAGTATTGACGAAGGTGAGCGATTCAAGGTTAAACGCATTCAGGTCAAACCGAAGGCTAGCCTAAGCCTGCAAAAGCACCATCATCGTGCTGAGCATTGGATTGTTGTAACTGGGACTGCCGAAATTACCAACGGTAACAAAAAAATCCTGCTTAGCGAAAACCAGTCTACATATATCCCATTGGGCGAAACCCATCGTCTCGCCAATCCCGGAACCACTCCACTGGAGATCATTGAGGTTCAATCAGGCAACTATTTGGGTGAGGACGACATCGTCCGTTTTGAAGACAACTACGGGCGCAGCGAAAAATGAATACAGAAACCAGAATATATGTGGCGGGTCATAGAGGAATGGTTGGCTCAGCGATCATCCGAGCCTTGGAGCAGCAGAGACAGAACAACATCATTACACGTACCCACGCGGAGCTTGACCTTACCGACCAACTCGCCGTCCGTACCTTTTTCGCAACCGAAAGGCCTGAACAAGTTTACTTGGCTGCAGCGAAAGTGGGTGGCATCCATGCTAATAACACCTACCCGGCAGAATTCATCTACAAAAACCTAATGATTCAGGCCAACATTGTTGACGCGGCATTTAGGACAGGCGTAAAAAAATTACTCTTTTTGGGATCAAGTTGCATTTATCCAAGGCTTGCTCAGCAACCAATGCGCGAGGATGCGCTGCTTACTGGAACACTTGAGCCAACAAACGAACCTTATGCTATCGCCAAGATAGCAGGAATAAAATTATGCGAAAGTTACAATCGCCAGTATGGGAAAAGCCACGGGATTGACTACCGAAGTGTCATGCCAACAAACCTCTATGGCCCTGGCGACAATTATCACCCTGAAAATTCCCATGTCATACCTGCATTAATCCGCCGATTCCATGAAGCTATGGAAAGTAAAGCACCGACCGTCACCATCTGGGGTACGGGTAATCCACGACGAGAATTTCTTTATGTTGATGACATGGCTGCAGCTAGTGTCTATGTCATGAATTTGGAAAATTCTATTTACTGTGAGCATACTCAGCCTATGTTAAGTCACATCAATGTTGGCTGCGAGCAGGACATTACCATTCGAGAACTCGCGAGCGCTATTGGTGAAACCGTTCGTTACCAAGGTGAAATTGAATACGATGTCAGTAAACCGGATGGTGCTCCTCGCAAGCTAATGGATAGTTCACGACTCAAGGCTCTCGGCTGGAAAGCCAAAGTCGGATTGAAAGAAGGCCTGGCGCTTGCTTATCAGGATTTTTTGAAAACCGCATCACTTCGTGCATAAAGGAAGTTATTACACCATGTCAGAACAACCAAAAGTCGCACTCATCACCGGCATTACTGGCCAGGACGGCGCGTATCTTGCCGAATTTTTGTTAAATAAAGGATACATTGTTCATGGTATCAAACGTCGAACTAGTCTATTTAACACCGACCGTATCGATCATCTTTACCGCGACCGCCACGAGAAGGAGGTTCGTTTTTTCCTCCACCACGGCGATCTGACAGATAGTTCAAGCCTGATTCGTATAATCCAGCAGACGCAGCCTGATGAAATCTACAACCTTGCCGCACAGAGCCATGTGGCGGTGAGCTTTGAAGAACCCGAGTACACAGCAAATTCTGACGCCCTAGGCGCTCTGCGTATTCTCGAAGCAATTCGTATTTTAGGACTACAAAAAAAGACTCGCTTCTATCAAGCATCTACCTCAGAGCTTTTTGGCAAGGTCCAGGAAATCCCCCAGAAGGAAAGCACTCCTTTTTACCCACGCTCACCCTATGCGGTGGCCAAGCTCTATGCGTATTGGATCACCGTCAACTATCGAGAAGCATATGGAATATACGCATGTAATGGCATCCTTTTCAATCACGAATCCCCCATTCGCGGTGAAACCTTTGTTACTCGAAAAATTACTCGTGCTCTTGCCCGCATTAAGCTTGGCCTGCAGGAAACTCTCTATTTAGGAAACCTGGATGCCAAGCGTGACTGGGGGCACGCCAAAGATTACGTAGAGATGCAATGGCTCATGCTACAGCAGGATAATCCGGAGGACTTTGCAATCGCCACCGGTGTACAGTATAGCGTTCGCGATTTCGTTGATGCCGCCGCCATAGAGCTTGGCATGAAAATAACATGGAAAGGTAAAGGTATCGATGAAGTGGGATTTATTGACGATGATATCAATGGATGTCGCGCCATCGTTCGAGTGGACGAACGCTACTTCAGACCGACGGAGGTCGAAACATTGTTAGGCGATGCCTCCAAGGCCAGAGCCAAACTTGGTTGGACACCCAAGATCAGTTTCAGTGAACTAGTCGCAGAGATGGTTTGCGAGGATCTTAAGGCAGCAGAACGCGACGAGTTGATCAAAAAGCATGGCTATAAGCACATGGATTACCACGAATAAGATTGACTCTACATTTGCAACATAAAGTTTTTGATTTTTAAAAGTTTCATTATTGGAAACAAGAAAGGCTGTCAAGAAAGACTTAAAACGACGCATACATCTAACCCGCAACATTGCATTACTGATTTAATCCAGGGATTGAATTTGTGTCGTCATTGAAGTCTTGAATACCGACATAGGTTTGTTAGCTGTTAAACATAAAGGTTGGGATATGGTATCAAAAGTCCTTGTTACAGGTGCGGATGGATTTATTGGTTCCCACTTGACGGAGGCACTAGTACGTCGGGGTTATTCTGTTCGCGCTTTTGTCCACTATAACTCATTCAACAGTTGGGGGTGGCTGGATCACTGTGCACCTGACGTAGCCAATCAGTTTGAGGTTTTTTCAGGCGACATTCGTGACCCCAATGGGGTTCGCGAAGCCATGATAGGGTGTGATGCTGTTTTACATCTCGCGGCGTTGATTGCCATTCCATTTTCTTACCATTCGCCAGACACTTATGTCGATACAAACATTAAAGGTACTTTAAATGTACTACAGGCTGCTCGTGCCGTGGGAGTCAACCGTATTATCCATACATCGACCAGCGAAGTTTACGGCACTGCGCAATTTGTTCCAATCACAGAGGACCATCCCTTGGCTGGTCAATCGCCATATTCAGCGACAAAGATAGCCGCAGATCAGCTGGCATATTCATTTTACACTTCGTTCGGATTGCCCGTGTTAATTGCTCGCCCATTCAATACATACGGCCCCCGCCAGTCAGCCCGTGCGGTAATACCAACAATCATTACACAAATTAAAAGCGGCAAGAGAAATATAAAACTTGGCGCAGTGAGTCCAACGCGCGATTTTAATTATGTCCAAGACACTGTGAATGCATTCATGGCTGCCCTAAATTCTGTTCAAGGCATTGGCGAAGTAATTAATTTCGGAAGCAA
Organism: Thiohalomonadaceae bacterium; assembly: GCA_050299175.1. Classification (GTDB taxonomy): domain Bacteria; phylum Pseudomonadota; class Gammaproteobacteria; order Thiohalomonadales; family Thiohalomonadaceae; genus JAPHTQ01. Next base: position 127,138 of record JBNKVM010000066.1, on the reverse strand, counting down.
CTTTGAAATATCGATTGGAGAGACAGCGCATCTAATCGCCGAAATAATGGGGGTCAATTTGGAAATAGAAACTGACGAAGCACGCTTACGCCCCGAAAAGTCAGAAGTTGAACGGCTTTTCGCTAGCAACACGAAAGCCAGAGAACTTTTAGGATGGTCTCCACAGTTCGGCGAACGCGAAGGATTCAAAAAGGGATTAATGGAAACCATTTCCTGGTTTGAGGATCCTGAAAACTTAAAATCTTATAAAGCAGATATTTACAATGTCTAAACGCGCGATTATTCTTGCCGGAGGTCGGGGTACACGTCTTCGACCTTATACAGTGGTTCTACCGAAACCTCTTATGCCTATCGGTGAATTCCCAATTCTTGAGGTCATTGTCCGTCAACTTGTAAATGCGGGTTTCGACCATATCACCATGGCGGTAAACCATCAGGCGGAAATCATAAAGGCTTTTTTTCGAGATGGTGAGTCATGGGGTACATTCATAGATTATTCTCTGGAAGATGAGCCACTTGGCACAATGGGTCCTTTGAAATTAATCGATGACCTCCCAGATAATTTTCTCGTCATGAACGGAGACATTCTGACCGATCTTGATTTTGCAGATTTCTACGAAGGACATGTTAATTCCAGCAGCATTTTCACCATATCATCCAAGCACCGCGAACATCATATCGATTATGGTGTATTAGACGTAGATAACAATGGACGCTTGGCAGGTTTTAGAGAGAAACCGAATGTTTCCTACGAAGTTAGTATGGGTATATACATGATTGCTATTGAAGCCTTAGATTTTATACCGACTTCTGAACCTTTCGGTTTTGACTCACTCATGCTTAAAATGATTAAGTTGAATAAGGATGTTGTAGTAAAACCGTTTCCTGGATATTGGCTCGATATTGGCAGACCTGATGATTATGCTGAAGCTATCGACCAATTCGAAAGCATGAAAGAAAGAATTCTCAATGGTTGATGTTCTGGTCACCGGGGCTTCCGGATTTATAGGAAAAGCACTTTGCAAAAGGCTGACTGAAGAAAGTATTTCTTTTCATGCAGCACGCAGCGATGATGGGAATGTAGCAGATCCAAAAACGTGGGAAAAATATCCTCGGGCAGAAATTCTTGTCCATTTAGCCGGACGTAGCTATGTTCCAAAGAGCTGGGAGAATCCCATAGAATTTCTTGAAACCAATGTCATTGGTACAGAAAGTGCCTTGGAGTACTGCCGACGCCACGGTAGCCGGATGATTTTTATCAGCGCCTATATCTACGGTGTGCCGGAAAGCATGCCGATAAGAGAGGATCATCCTGTTAACCCCAACAACCCTTATGCGCTTTCGAAGCACCTTGCCGAACAGCTTTGTTGCTTTGCTGTTCAAACCGGACAGATTTCTACGGTTACGGTGTTGCGACTATTCAATGTTTACGGGCCCGGGCAGCGAAAAGAGTTCCTTATTCCCTCCATTCTTAACGAATTAGACAGCAAAGAAAAAATCCACGTACTCGATCTCAAACCGCGTAGGGATTACGTCTATCTTGATGATGTGGTGGATAGCATCATGGATGCAATGTCCCTTAAAAATGGTTTCAACGTATTCAATATCGGATCTGGAATATCCTATTCAGTAAAAGAAGTCGTAGAAATCATACTGCAGGTCGCTGGCGCATCTCTACCTATATCGTCCACAAATGAGGAACGCCCACAGGAAATCCCAGAAGTCAGAGCTGATTTTTCAAGAGCCCTAACGGCCATGGGTTGGAGGCCAAAAACGTCATTTAAAGAAGGAATATCCAAAATACTCCGTCACCTTACCACAGAGCACCGCCCGTAAGATGAAAAATCGGAAACAAATCACGATCATTGGTGGATTCGAACGCTTTGGTTCAGGAAAATACATGTGTGATTTGTGTGATAACCTTAGGGAGGACTTGTACCAAGTTAAAAAAATATCGACAAACAAAATGAGACTAGGAGGGTTGTTCGATATTTTTTCTACTCTCTTTCATAGCAAAGATAGATTTGTCATATTTCAGCCATCCATTTGTGGTTATAGTTTTATCCGTGACCTACTAATTTTGGGAATACTCAGAATGGCAGGCTGCAACATTGCCATTGTGGTACTGAGTCACATCTTTTATAGAAATATTGCTTTCAAGATTAACTGGATAAGGAAATTCTTTTTTTATAAACGTTGCGTTATAGGTGCCGCCAACATCAAGGAAGTGAGAGATATAGCACACACATATGAAGTCATTACTCCGTTGTGCAATCTGTCATTTGACAAAATTCGAAAGCCCGAAATAAATAAAGTAAAAAATATTCTGTTTTGCCATATCGGATATTTTGACCCCATTAAAGGATTTGACCGATTCGTAGCACTTGCAAGGAATAACAAAGATCAGCACTTCTTTGCTATAGGACAACCCTTAAAGGGAAATCTCCTCAGCAACGAGGATAGTAATATCGAGTTCGTGATACCGACTAGTGATAGTGATTTTTTAAACGAGGTCAGCGGATTAATCACCCGCGAGGATTGTCTCCCGGTTCTGCTTTTCATGAGTAAATATGACCTTGCCCCTATCCTCATTTTAGAGCTTGGGGCATCGCGAATGCCCATTTGTGTAGAAAAACAATCGAATTCTTATCAAATTTTAGAAAATTTTCTCCCCCGCAGCGCTTTTTATGCATTTGATAATATTTCCGAGATATTTATGGCAGAGAAAACAGGACAGTTGGCCGACTGTGCTAACTTCCTGGAAAAATTCGTTCAAAAACATGGGGACATCCGTTTTAAAGAACAAGTGAACGGTTTCATTGAAGGATGGTTAAATGGTTACGTCTAAACAGTGTGTTGTCAGTTTCGGATTTTGCAGACCAACCGCATTAGCCAGATCAATCCTATCAATCAGCAAGAATTATTCTGAAAGACACGAATACACACATGTCTTAATTGTCGATCGGGCAAAAAAAAACAGTCCTCGATATGACTCAAATATGGAAACAATCGAACTATCACAAAGGCTTCTTGACCAAAATTTGGTAGATAAAATCATCATTAGAGATGAACCCTACGGAACTCAGCAAAATATCGTCATTGGCATTTCTGATATATCCAAAAATTTCGAAACATTATTTGTTGTCGAGGATGATTTGGAATTGATTCACTTTCACAGAAATTTGTCCGCTCTTTTTTTTGAGCGTCTACTGACTGGGCCTATAGTTGCTTTTTCCACTTATTCCAATCTAATGAGGGACGTCAAATTCAATACATTCCTGTCGCATCGCTTCTCCTCTCAGGCATGGGGAACAACCTCGGAAGCATGGAAAGGATTTGATATCGAATATATGAAAAAGCTCGCTCTTACAAAGAACCTTAAAAAGGAACTGGTTAGATATCTAGGAAGTGACATGCCACGAGCAATGAAGGGATTTAAATCGGGAACCATTGATTCTTGGGCAATCCCATGGAATGTTTATAATTTTCTAAACGGAAACTTGATGGTCTATCCCTCAAAATCATATGTCCGGTCAGAAGGTCATGGTTCCGGCGCCACCCGCACAGGTGGAGTAATGTTTAAATCTGAATTGGCAGAGGAGTTTCTCAATATTAATTTGATACAACCTCCGACGGATTTTCGAGTATCGGAGACTTACATAAAGCATTTCAGTTTGACTAATAGAGGGATAAGAAAGCTGAAATCGGTGATTTTGAATACCTAAAAATGAGCTTTACGAAAGCAACCAATATGCAGTCATCAGAAATAACGGGGTATTCAACGTTATTTTTAGTAAAAAAGTGGGTCCCTCTTCTTTTCGTATTTGTGGTGGCAGCAATAATTGAGCGATATTTTTGGTCACTAATTCACGGCCCCACAGCTGACTTAATGTGGTACATCAACCCCGGCCGAAACCTCCAACTCACCCACCTTGGGATAGATAAGGCCAAAGTTGCTTATGTTCTTGATTTATTCCATGGCGAGAACTTAAAAATATTAGTTGCAGCAATTATGTCGGGGACGATGTTCTCACTTGCGGTGTTTTCCAGCAATCGGAACAGAGGTTTTAAGAAAGTAACAAATGGATTTATTTTGATTGCTTGTTTATTACTCTTGAATAAATACATCATACAACTTGACATGCATTTATGGAGACAGCAAATTTCCTTTTATGCTTTTATCATTTCGATAAATCAAACACGAACCACCATGAAAGCGATATTTGCAGCTATTGCTGTATTCTTTCATGAAGTTACAATCCTGCTATTTGCATTGTACTTATTTTCAATGATTATAAATTTTTTGATAAAATCGACAAATGTTTTGATGTTCTTTATTTTGGCCGGAAATACCATTCTTTTTTTTACTGCGTTCTGGGCGGGATATTATCAAATATCTGTTATATCTGTTTTTTGCCAGATCATGATTCTCGCCAACAAGCATAACGAAGATACACGTAGAACCTGCACATTTATTGTTGCTCTGGGTACATGCTCATTACTTATTTTTGCACTGTCGAGCAATTTTGGCATAGGCCCAGCGAGTGCTGAGCGATTGGTAATTTTGTCTGTTATGTCTGGACTGTTCATGTTTTTTGTTACTAATGCATCATCCAAGAAATACGCATCAACATCGATCAAAAGTAAGGACAGAAAATATACAAAATTATTCGGCACAGAAACACTAACTTTCATAAAGATGGGATTCCTTACCTATTATGCCTTCATCTAACATGTACCAAATACTCACAACGTGTAAGCCGTCACATAGCACGAAAGAATTTCTTGCTGCTAACGAGTTAGTGTTATGTTGCACAAAAAACAAATGGCCATGTATTTTAATCAATCGAGCCAGGGAATTACCAAAAGATTTCAGCCTTAATGAAAACATTGGACTAGCGGAGCCAATCAGCACCGGCACACGCCCAACTCTTCATGATTTTTCGTCTGCTACTAACGCTGAATGGCTGGTAATCGCCAATTCGGATATCTGGTTAGATGCTCATCTAGAACTAACGCTTTCATTTCTTGACAGCCACGATATTGATTTTGCTTCTACACAGAGATGGGATCTACCTGAAAATGTGAGAATCAGTGACTATTTACGGGCACATGAGATTCCCATTAATGCATTCAAACAAATAGCGAAACACCAAAGCATGAGAACCATGGATCTTTTCGTGGTACGAAATAGGGCCCTAGGAATAGCCATGGCCCTTAACGACGAAATCGGTAAACTTATTCCAGGCACTGTCGGTTTTGATAATAATTTATTAGGTTTAATGACAGAAATTACTAAAACAGCCGATCTCTCATCTACATTTGATGTGTTTCATACTAATCACGAATCGTTCAGAAAAGTATTCCGAAAAAATTATGTGACAAATCGAGGCCAGCAGGCGTCATTCATTGAAAAGAGGAGCCAACAACGGATGCTGCACACCAAAAAAGGCTGCCTTAGTTGGACTGACTTCAAAATAGAGTATCAAGACGGTGAAATGGTGCACACCCAAAACAAATTCAGGAAATTTTCATATTATGCTGAAAGCATACGAATAAAGCTGAGCAACGGCGTTGAAAATAAGTTATTCAATATCAATACTCGGATATATGAAATCATAAAACGTCTGAACGTCTTCTCACCTGCAGTTAGAACCGTATTTGGAAATATCATAGTTTACCCGGTATTCAGCGACAAAAGTAATAACATTACGGATAAAAATTATGGCGAAATTGTAAGCGAACTTGTTGATGAGCGGGTGCGCAAGTGGAAAACAGAATTTAATAAAACAATTGGATTTATCGAATGATTAATCCAGCTCAGTATTGGATGAGGTGATATGCTTTCAATAAGTAAGTTTTGGTTGAGTTTGCCTGCAGGCCTCAGACTTTTTCTAAAAAAAATATCAGGATACTCCCCCTACCCTTCATTTAAAGGGGTACAACCAAGCATTTCGCAGGCAGAAGTGACAAAGAATATTCATTTTGGAACAATTATCGGCAGTCACAGAGCGGCAAACCTTCTGGATTCCAGTCTCGCGAAATTTTTTACCGCGCGCGGGCACAGAGTTACGGTGGTACTTTGTGATGGTGGATTGCCAGCCTGCTTGAACTGTTCAGTATGGAAAAGCTCTAAATCTGACTTTCAAAGCGATACTCTTTCCAAAAGCCCAAAGGAACAAGGTATTTGCAATGTTTGTTTCCCCAATGCCTTTAAGCTTTGGCGCTCGACGGGCGCTAAGGTGTATAAACTTTCCGAGCTCCTTAAAAATGAGGTTGATGGGGTACAAAATCGAGGTTTAGTTCGCTATGAAAATATGGACGTGACTGAAGAAGTTGTATCTGGAAGTTTGCGATATCTCTGCAAAGGGAATGAGGCGTGCATAAGTGATGAACTGTATTCGAGATATGCTCGCGCATCATTAATGATCTGCGAAGCTTATAAAAATCTCCTCGAAAAAGAAATTATAGATCTTGGTATATGGGTACATGGAATTTACATGCCTCATGGAATATTAAATAAAATATTCAAAGAGAAAAAAATCCCTTTTTACAATTACAACACTAGCTACAGAGCCAACAGGTATTATTTCACTCGAAATGATACATATCATCATGTTTTCCCGGCAGAAACGGCAGAACAACTAGAGCTAGATCAGCTTAATAACGAAGATGCAAAGGAAACAGAAAAATACCTTCGCTCAAGAGAAGATGGTTCGCAAGATTGGCAACAGTTCAACAATACCCCTGAAAACGATCCTATTCTTGCTCTTAATGAACTAGGGTATTCGGATGATGGCAGAGAATTAGCGGTACTTTTTACCAATGTTGTGTGGGATGCGCGCCTACATTTTCGTGAAAATATCTATGAACAAATGGATGAGTGGATCAAGGATACTGTCGACTATTTCAGAAAAAACCCAAAGCGTAAACTAATTATTCGCGTCCATCCCGGAGAATTGATTTCTCACTCTGTATCCAGAGAACGCGTGAGAGATCTTACCTGTATCCAGAATCTTCCTGACAATATCACCTTGGTTGATGCGGAGAGTAAAATATCGTCCTACTACCTTGGCCGAAAAGCTGATATCAATTTAATCTTTGCAACAAAAATGGGAATGGAACTCAGTATTTTTCCAACACCAGTGGTCTGCTGCGGGGATGCCTGGATAAGAGGAAAAGGAGCAACAATTGATCCGGCAAATAAGGAAGAATATCTAAATATTCTGAACACTAATGACTGGGCGTCTTTCTACTCAGAGCATATGACGTTACGCGGACTCGCATACGCAAACTATTTTTTTAACAAAAAACCGATATTTTTTCCGTATTTCGAAGTGGCCAGGGATCGAAAATCTTTCAAAACTAACATTGAGAAATTCAAGGTATCAATGACAACCCTAAATTCCGAGCTTTATCATATCGAAGATATGATGTTACGAAACAATGAGGTTCTCAATAAATGAACCTCCCTTCACCTCTATCGTTAGCTCTGACCTTTTTTGTAAAATTAATTCTAATTAAGGTTTTTATAAACGAGATTGGCATAGAAGGTGCTCGCGACATTTTTGTTATGTCCTCAATTGCGCAATTAGCCTTCCTATTGCAATTCGGAAAGCTAGCCAAATCAAAAAACATGGTTTTATTAGGGGAAATAGGTGTTGAAACGCTCAATTGTGTTTTTTTCGCAGTCAACATCATCTTCCTATCAACAGTTCTTGTATTAACATTATCAACAATCCTTTTGATTGCTACAGGTTACTTCGATATCCAATTTGAGCTTGTTATATTCGGATTTACGTACGGGTATTTTATCCTCCAGACACAACTTTATCTGCTACGTTATGAGGCAGCGGGAAACAAGCAGCGTTCCTATCTGAAAGTATTATCACTCAACATTCTCATATTAATGTCATTCGCCATCCCGGAAGATGACTTAATCTTGAAAACAATATCGCTATTCATAGCCAATGCTGTACTATTCTTTAGCACACGTAGCAAAATTGATATTGGCGCATTTATTTCTATTAGCGGATGGCGCTTTTATAAAATCGAGTCCATATCAACGATCGTGAGTCTAATTGAATTGCCACTTATCGCATACGCGGTGATAGCGGATGAAGTTATCATTTATCTATTGCTCAGCAGAATACTTTACATGCCAGTCTTATTTTATGGCCAAGTTTCACGATTTCTATGGTCAGATGGAATTAAGCACCTATTGGGAAAAAGCTATACAATAAATCCGAAATTGGCAAATGCTATATATGGTGGCCTGGCAATAGTTGGACTGATAATCCTGTCTCTTGGATTTGATGTCATTGTGAGATTTGTTGACGAATCCATAAAAGTGCCGTCAAAAATACTGATTGCCACATTTTCTCTCTGGACATTGGTGCAAATCGCCAATAGATTCTTCAAAAATCATTATTTGGGAAATGCTGTATTCGAATACCAGTACAAAGGTTTTATGAATATCGGTATCGTCTATCTTGTGACACTTTTTATCTTAGCAATCACAGTCAATGAAATCATTTTTTTTGTATTGGCAAAAGCTGTTTATAGTCTGCTGATATTTTTCTATAATTTGAGTTTTACTGGCAGAAACCGTGAGATGTTTTCTGATAGCCAACACCCATCAACCTCCTCATCTGGAACGAAAGCAACATAAAATGAAACTACTAAGTTACATCAAGCAATTTGTTAAAAGCAAAGCAATGCTTCATTATGATCTCTTCCACGAGAGGTATCGCAATCGATTCTTTGGGATACGCAATGGTCAAGCCATCGACTGTTTTTTCGATGTAGGGGCTAACGTTGGTGCCTTCCCGGTAAAGTTCAGCCGCAATATGGGGGTAACAATTAAAAATGTAATTTATGTTGAACCAGATATTCGCTGTCTTGCACCGCTGAAAAAAATAGTTGAGGCATCATTGTTTGATACTGCCCGAATAGAGAATGTTTGTCTCGGAAATGCGAATGGTGAAATTGAGCTCTACAAAACAGAGAATCCTGCACAAAACAGTGCGTTACCACCAACCTCGTTTAAATCCGAAAAAAGCGTGGTACTCCTGACCACAGGAGATGAACTAGTTAGAAAACATGCCGAACTTCTTGGCGCACATAATATACTCAAGATCGATGTGCAGGGACTGGAAATGGACGTATTAAATGGGTTTAGGGATTCTTTGAAGAATTTTGCCTTCATTATTATTGAAATCAGCTTTGAAGAATTCTATAAGAAGCAAAGTTCGTATTTAGAAATAATCACGTACTTGAGCAAAACACATTCTTATGTTGGCGATTTCACTAAGGTATACAGAAAAGATGGGCGTATTTCATACATGAATTCCTGCTTCCAAATCAACGACAAAACGGCTCCTTAAAATGAAAAAAATCATTAAAAATTTACTGAATACTTTTGGATATACATTGGTAAAAAACAGTAGCCTAGAACTTTACCAAAAAGCCATACAGGCTCAGGACGATATCACTTTTCTTTTATCCCTTACTGAAGATGAACTTTTAAAAGCAATTCCACTACTGGACAAATCTAAGGCGCAATTACGGCAAGATATTTTTGTTCTCCTCGAAAGCAATATGAAACGCAATGGTTTTTTTGTTGAATTTGGTGCCACAGATGGTGTGCAGTTGAGCAACACGTATATGTTGGAAAAGGAGTTTTCATGGGAAGGAATCTTGGCCGAGCCTGGTCGAAAATGGCATGAGGCGCTGACTCACAACAGGACAGCAAAAATCGACTTAAATTGCGTATGGAAGGAAACGGGGCACGAACTTTCCTTTGTGGAAACTGAAATACTCGAACTCTCGACGGTAAAAGATTATTCTGACTGCGACCACCACAGGAAATCACGTGTCGTCGATAATGAATATACTGTGACGACAAAAAGCTTGCTCGATCTTCTTAGTGAGCATGGTGCGCCAACGCAAATTGACTATTTATCAATCGATACAGAAGGAACGGAATTTGAGATCCTTAAGGCGTTCGATTTTAATAAATACGATATTAGAATCATTACGTGTGAACACAACTACTCAGAAGACAGAATAAAGATATACAATCTACTCACTTCCAATGGATATCAAAGGGTCAGAGAGAATATCTCAAAATTTGATGACTGGTACATTAAGCCCTAATAACAGAAACGGTAATCATTTATTATGAGCATTACTGAAGAAGCACAATTCGCGCATGAGCTATTAAATAAGTATGTTGGAAGTAAGTGCGAAAATCGTTTGGCCGTTGAGGTGGGAGCATGGGATGGTGTCCACAAGTCTAATATTATGTGGCTTGTTCGAGACATGGGATATAGTGGAGTATTCATTGAAGGCTCTAAAAAACGTTTTTCCAACCTTAAGAGCAATTACAGTGACCTAGAGCGAGCAGTGACAATTAATGCGTTTGTGGAAAAAAGCGGTGCGCGCTGTTTCGATTCGTTGCTAAATGACGCTAAGATCGACGGCGAAGTAGACTTCCTATCGATCGATATCGATGGAAATGACTATTACATTTTTAAGTACATAGAGAAATATCTACCAAAGATATTGAGAATCGAATATAAACCTACCATCCCAAATGATGTTGAGTATGTCCAAAAGTATGACCCCGATATAGGACAAGGCTCCAGCCTTAAATCGCTCTGTATTCTGGCTGAATCAAAAGGGTATAAGCTCGTAGAAGTTACACGGATCAACGCCATTTTTACACGAAATGACATTAAGGGTGATTTCCCACGTTACGATCATAGAAATCTCGATGAACTTCGAGATGATAAAAAAACAAAGATTTACCTATTCGCAGGTTTCGATGGTTCTGTCTTTTCTAATGCTGAATACCTAAATTTAAGCTGGCATCGCATGCATCTTTATATCGATAAACTTTCTCCAATACCAAGGTATATGCGGAATCTTCCGGTGACCTACAATCCATTGAAAAAATTAATTTACCTGATCCTGCTTTTTCATAATCGGGCAGATTTACGAACTTGGGACAGGTTGAAAACATTCCTTACTACGGGAAAATGATAACGACTAACTGATGTTACAAACTGTTGATTTAAGATGATAATAAACTTTTTCGGAGGAAAATTGGATGTTCAGTAGGGCTGAAGTTGATGAGGAGCCATTTGTAATCGCAGAAGTTGGGCAAAATCATCAGGGTGATTTAGAGATAGCTAGGGAATTTATCAGAATTTTTGCCTTTGAAGGCGCAGACGCGATCAAATTTCAGACTAGGAACAACAAATATTTGTTCTCATCAGATGCATACGAGTCACCTTATACTAGTGAGAATGCATTTGCGGACACCTATGGCGCACATAGAGAACATCTTGAACTCAAACCAGAATGGTTACCGATTCTAAAAGCTGACTGCGTCAAGTATGGTGTAAAATTCATGTCAACTCCTTTTGACGAGCCTAGCCTCGAACTACTCAAGGATATTGATGTAGACATCCTTAAAATTGCGTCCTTTGATATTGGTAATTTACCGTTAATACATCGCATAGCTAAATTAGGGAAACCAGTGGTTATGAGTGTAGGTGGCGGCAAAATTGATCAGATACGGTCAAGTGTTGATGTATTTCTGAAACATCATGACGAAGTCGCTATTCTACATTGTGTCTCAGAATATCCTTGCGAATACAACCGCCTAGGATTAAATAATATCGAGTTATTGATAAAGGAATTTCCACTGTGCACAATTGGTTCATCAGACCATTTTAACGGTATTTTATCCGGACCAGTCGCTTATTTGAAAGGTGCTCGTGTTTTCGAAAAACATGTCACCTTGAATCGCGCATGGAAGGGAACGGACCATAGTTTCGCACTTGAGCCAGATGGGTTTAGAAAGTTTGTACGTGATATTAAGCGTGTTCGGCATATGCTACCGCCCAAACCAACGGATGATATTGGAAATGAAAAAGTATTCAAGAAATTAGGTAAATCATTAATTGCGTATGTCGACATTGAGGCTGGAGATGAACTAACTTTGGATAAGTTGTCTGGCCGTATATTCAATACACAGTTCATTCCTGTACGTGAGTCAAATCAAATCATTGGGCGCGTAGTAAAGCGACATATCTCAAAAGGCGAACCCATTCAGTACACTGATATTGAAGGTTAATTATCGAGATTATCAATCATGATGAAACACGATACCCTGTCGTCCGTTCGCTTAATCGTATTTGACTTTGATGGTGTATTCACAGATAACACTGTGTATGTCAGTCAGGATGGCATTGAATCTGTTCGGTGTTGGCGCAGTGATGGACTTGGGTTAGCACGATTGCGAAGCATTAATGTCAAGACATATATTATTTCTACCGAAGCAAATCCTGTTGTTACGATGCGTGCAAAAAAATTACAAATATCCTGCAAACAAGGTGTCAAGGACAAAGCCAAGACAATCCTGGAAACTTGTCAGGAATTCGGTATTCCTCCGGAGAACACAATGTTTGTTGGAAATGATATAAACGATATTCCCGCCTTTAAATCGGTTGGGATACCGGTCGCTGTCGCTGATGCCTACTCGGAAGTTCTCCCACATGTAGTTTATAGTACCGAGAAATGTGGTGGTTTTGGTGCTGTGCGAGAAATATGTGATCTTGTTTTTCATGCTAAAAACGACAGAAAATCTTGGACCTAACATATGGCGACTGATACGATTTTTGATGTTAGCAATGAAGTGGTAGTAATTACCGGAGCCTCCGGTCAACTTGGTGGCGAATACGCCAAAGAATTCCTCGCGAATGGTGCAAGTGTCGTTGGATTGGACATTCAATCGTCTACCCTTAGTGATAAGCTGATAAAGCAATACCCTTCCACTTATCATTTTTGTATATCTGATGTTACAGATAAAGAGTCGCTACAATCCGCACTAAAGGATATTAACAACAAATTCGGTACACCAACAGTTTTGATCAATAACGCGGCACTGGATTCCCCTCCAGATGCTCCACCTGATGAAAACGGGCCCTTTGAAAATTATCCCGAAGCATCGTGGGATAAAGTCATCGATGTAAACCTTAAAGGCGTATATCTTTGTTGCCAGGTGATAGGTGCTGCAATGGCAAAGAAGGGACAAGGTTCGATCATAAATATTGCATCTATTTACGGATTAGTTTCACCTGATCAGAGCCTCTACGAATACCGTCGCAAACGCGGTGAAGTATTCTACAAACCTGTGGCCTACTCAGCGTCCAAATCTGGCATTCTGAACCTAACCAGGTATCTTGCAGTCTACTGGGCCAGGCAGAATGTACGGGTTAATTCACTGACTATTGCTGGCGTGTTTAACAATCAGGAACAAGATTTTCTTGATAACTATTGCAGCCGTATCCCTGTAGGAAGAATGGCTGATCCAGACGAATACAATGGCTCGGTGCTATTTCTTGCAAGTAAAGCATCGAAGTATATGACCGGGCATAACCTAGTAATTGATGGTGGATGGACGGCGATTTAATCATGACAAATATCCCTCACATTTTAAATTGGATTAATGGCCAGGAAGCACAACCAAAAGGTGATGCATGGCTCGAAAAATTCAATCCTCATTCCGGCGAACTGTTATGCCATGTTGCGGATTCATCTAAAAGCGATACTCAACAAGCAATTGATGCAGCAAGTAAGGCATTCACCTTATGGTCAGAGCAGACACCGGTTAAGCGTGGTCAGATCCTCTCGGACATAGTCCTTGCTATGAAACAGCATGCGGACGAATTAGCTGACTGCATTGCCATCGAAACTGGTAAACCTCCGAAGGATGCGAGAGGAGAAGTGGCTGGAGCAATATTGCAAGCAGAGTTTTGGGCTGGTGAGGGTATGCGTCTTTATGGCCGTTCCTTGACCAGTGGCATGCCAGGCAAACATAGTCATTTGGTTCGCCAAGCACGGGGAGTTGCGGGTCTAATCGTGCCAGCCAATACACCAATCGCAAATATTGCGTGGAAAACTTTTCCAGCGTTGGTTTGTGGGAATACGGTCGTGATGAAAGCCGCAGAGGATTCACCGCGCATCGCAAACATGTTTGCACTACTTACCAAGAATGCAGGATTACCTGCTGGTGTATTCAATGTAATACAGGGGCGAGGTCGACCTGCGGGAGCAACACTTGTCGAGGATCACAGAGTCTCTGTGATCAGCTTTACTGGTTCAACTGAAGTGGGACGATGGATCGCTGAAATTGCTGGCCGTCGTTTAGCTCGTGTTTCGTTGGAACTAGGCGGCAAGAATCCATTCGTTGTATGCGACGATGCAGATATTGATCAGGCAATTAATTGGGCGTCACTGTCCGCTTTCAGCAACGCAGGACAGCGCTGCGCCTCGGGAAGCAAGATATTAATATTTGAGAGCATATATGAAAATTTCCGAGACAAGCTGATCGCTAAAGCTATGACATTGAAATTGGGTGTTTCAGCCGATAGCGACCTTGGACCAGTTATTAATAAGCGTCAACAGCGCAACATATTAACTGCTATTAATACAGCGATTTCTGAAGGTGGTCGAGTACTTTGCGGTGGAAGTGCTCCTGACGAAAGTGCGCTATCGCATGGTTACTATATAAGACCGACGATCATAGAAGGACTTAAACCTACAGCCGAACTGAGTTGTAAGGAGATCTTTGGACCAGTTGTCACTCTGCATCCGGTTAAAGATATAGTTGAAGCATTGCAATTAGCAAATGCGACAGAATATGGTTTAACAGCAGCAATCCATACACGCAGCGTGGATCGTGCAATGTGGTTTGCCCAACGCGTGAATGCAGGTGTTGCCAATATCAATTTGGGTACTTATGGCAGCGAGCCTCATATGCCGTTTGGCGGGTTTGGTGCATCTGGTAACGGGACTAGAGAACCAGGTGTCGAGGCCTTGGATGTTTATTCGGAGATAAAAAACATTTCTTTTCTTACTCGTGACAATTTGATTTAAGAATGAAACATAAAATCGTTGCCCTTATTCCTGCCCGTTCCGGTTCCAAAAGGGTGCCCAATAAGAATATAAAAAAATTGGGAGAGCACCCCGTTTTGGCTTACACAATTCGTGCCGCCATCGATAGTGGAGTATTTGACGATGTAATCTGTGCGACGGATGATCCGCTTTATGCAGATATCGCCAGATATTACGGTGCGGAAGTTCCGTTTCTTCGACCACAAGATATTTCTGGAGATAAATCACCGGATATTGAATGGGTTGTTTGGATGTTAAAACATTTAAGTGCGCAAGGCCGAAGTTACGATATTTTTAGCATTTTACGACCCACCAGTCCTTTTCGTCAGCCGGAAACTATACGCCGTGCATGGGATACATTCCGGAACGATGAGAGTGCTGATTCCTTGCGTGCTGTCGAAAAATGCAAGCAGCATCCAGGCAAAATGTGGGTTATCCGAGGGAAGCGGATGTTACCCCTGATGCCATTCACAAACAATAATGCCCCATGGCACAGCAGCCAATATGCCGCACTACCAGAAGTCTATTCGCAGGATGCAAGTCTTGAAATAGCCTGGTCATGTATTGCACTGGAGCAAAACACCATCGCTGGTGAAACAATTATCCCTTTTGTAAGCCAAGGGCTTGAAGGTTTTGATATCAATGAGCCTGAAGATTGGTTGCTCGCCGAACACTACCTCGCTGAGGGTAAAACGCAGCTACCAGTTGTATCTCTACCACCTTTTCATATTTACGAATAAAGGAGCGCACAGTGGGTGATCAAGTTGGTGTAGTCGTAAGTGGCCACCTGTATTATGTACCCTATAAGGAGTTCGAACGGATTCGCGCTTTAAACATCGATAACGTTAAAAAGACAGCCCTGTTTGCGGCGCTATGTCGCATCAATACTCTTTATATGATTGCGCGTGCTGGTTCCGGCCATATCGGCAGCAGTTTTAGCAGCATGGAGATCATGTCATGGTTACAACTCAATGAAATATGTACGCAAACGAACAATGATACATCTTCATCGAACGATATATTTTTCTCTTCAAAGGGGCATGACGCACCAGCCCTTTACAACACATGGATTGGGATGGGAAAATTGAATTTCGAGCTTATTCATCAACTACGTCGGATCGATGGTTTGCCAGGGCACCCGGATATTTCTACGCCAAATGTAGTAACCAATACCGGGTCCTTAGGTATGGGAATATCAAAAGCCAAAGGGATGATTTTCGCCAGTCGATTACAACACCGAGACTGCAATGTTTTTGTACTGACTGGTGATGGCGAGTTACAGGAAGGACAATTTTGGGAATCATTAATATCGGCCGCCAATTACAAGCTACATGAGCTTACTGTCATAGTCGATCACAATAAGCTGCAATCGGATACGCTAGTTAACAAAGTTAGCGACCTGGGAGATCTAGAAGCAAAATTTTTGGCATTTGGTTGGCATGTCAGTCGTTGTGACGGCAATGATCTAGATGCATTATCAAAAACTCTAGCGGCTAGCAAGGCTGTAACTGATAAACCGAAAATCATTATAGCCGATACTATCAAGGGGAAAGGTGTATCCTTTATGGAACACACTTCTATTGACTCAGATGTAGAGTTCTATAAATTCCACAGCGGGGCACCCACAAATGATGCCTACGCTCGCGCCGCGCAAGAGTTAATCGACACAGCAAATTCACTGTTAAATTCAATAGGTATAAATGCTCTTGAGCTTGAAACGATAGTTCTACCAGCAGTTACTCTTCCCGAAAATCCACAGCGCTTAATCGCCGCTTATTCTACAGCGTTAATTGAGCAGTCCAGGAAGAATAAAAAGATCGTCGCTTTAGACGCTGACCTTATTCTTGATACTGGCCTAATTCCATTCAAAAATGAATTTCCAGAACAATTTGTTGAATGCGGCATTGCCGAACAGGATATGGTATCACAGGCTGGTGGGATGGCATTACAAGGGTTGATCCCCGTAGTGCACTCCTTTGCCTGTTTTCTTTCGGCACGACCAAACGAACAGATATACAACAATGCGACCGAAGGAACTAAAATCATCTATGTTGGCTCCTTGGCTGGAATTCTACCTGGTGGACCAGGTCATTCACATCAAGCAGTGCGTGACATTTCGTCGTTAAATGCCATTCCTGACCTAGTTCTCGTAGAGCCATCTTGCGAAGCTGAAGTTGGGATGCTTGTTGACTGGGCTATAAATACATACAAAAGCAGTAGCTATTTGCGCCTTAATAGTTTGCCATGGGTATTACCTTTTGAACTACCAAAATCATACATCCCGGAATTAGGTAAGGGCGTAACTCTTCGTGAGGGACACAATGGCGTAATTATCACCTATGGTCCAATAATGCTTTCTTTAGCTATGGACGTGGCGAGAATTTTGGAAAAGGATTCTAAGTTATCACTTAAGGTCATAAATTTACCTTGGCTAAACAAAGTCGATCCTGATTGGTTATCTGAAGTACTGACTGGGTATAAGGCACTGTTTTCCATCGACAACCATTTCATGATCGGTGGTCAGGGAGACAGACTGGCAGATGCGTTAGCACAGTTGGACAACATTGATATTGTTCTTCACCGTTTTGCGCTCAATGAAATACCTGCTTGCGGAACCAATGATGAGGTGCTAGAGCGGCATGGTATGAATTCAAAAACAATTGGGGATAGTATTACCAAGGTACTTTCCAACATCTGTGACTGAGGGGCATTTCAACAAGGAGTTTTGCTGACCACCAGGAACGAAAAAGAAAGTTAAAGAGGCACACTCAGGTACCATTCACATGGTATATCCATTTGAAACCGCTATAAGAGGAAGTGGGTGTTCCAAAAATGATAGAAAAAACATTACTGGTGTCAAAACGACGAATATGGAATGTTGATGTGTCCACGGGACAGCCACCTGACATCGTCGATTTTGTGTTGACGAATTTATTGAAAGGAAACAAAGGAGTCACTGTTGCTTGTGTTAATCCACACTCACAAGTTGAGGCCGCAACTAACAAGAACTTTCTAGACGCACTCAACAACTTTGATATTGCTCTTCCAGATGGGGTCGGGACAGTCATTGCAGCGAAGGTACTTGGTATCTGTGGGATTAGTCGCTTTACTGGGCCTGATTTTTTTTCAGCAATATGTAGTCGATTAAACACCAAGGAAAATAGGCATACGTATTATTTCATTGGTTCTACTGAGGCAGTTCTTGAAAGCATCAGAAAAAAAATGCACGAACAGTTCCCTTATATTGAAGTGGTTGGAACACACTCCCCCCCATTTAAAAGCGCGGAAGAACTCGCTGATGAACGCACAGTAGAGATGATTAATTCGGCCGCACCTTCTTTTGTTTGGGTCGGAATGACTGCACCTAAACAGGAATTATGGATGAGGCTCTGTGCAGAAAAATTGAATGCAGGTGTCATTGCAGGGATTGGCGCCGAATTTGACTATTTTGCGGGCACAAAAAACCGACCTCCTCTGTGGATCCGAAAAATTGGGTTGCAGTGGCTATATCGATTCATTCAAGAGCCTGTACGAACATGGAAACGCCACTTTATTTCGATGCCAGTCTTCATTACTCACATTCTGCTGGAACGATTAAAGGGAAGATCATGAAGAGTAGCCTGTCACATACCATGTTTAGCGGTTATATAAAATGAGCGTTTTAGTGACGGGGGCCAATGGCCTTATCGGTGCTGCGCTGTTAGAACAGTTGCAGAGGAATCTTATTCCGTCAAAGGCGGCTCTGCGAACTGGGTGCACAAAGAGGTTAGAAGGTAATTGTGTAGAGGTCGGGAGTATTGATTCTGGCACACAATGGAAACCCGTACTACAAGACGTAGAAACTGTCGTACACTTGGCGGCGCGAGTGCATGTGATGCGTGATACCGCTGTCAACCCGATGGATGAGTTCCGCCGTGTCAATGTTGAGGGGACGTTGAACCTAGCGAGGAAGTCTGCTGACGCTGGGGTTCGTAGGCTTGTATTCCTCAGCTCAATCAAAGTAAATGGAGAAGAGACATCCACCGGCAAACAATTTCGGCCAGATGATATCCTGGCACCAATGGACGCATACAGCATATCGAAGTGGGAAGCAGAACAAGGGCTGTTGGCTATAGCCAAAGAGACTGGTATGGAAATCGTTATTATTCGCCCACCATTGGTTTACGGACCTGGAGTTAAGGGCAATTTTTTATCTATGATGCGCTGGCTAGCTCATGGGGTGCCGCTGCCGCTGGGAGCCATAAACAACCGTAGGAGCCTTGTCTCACTAGATAATTTGGTAGATCTAATCATGACCTGCCTGGATCATCCTGCTGCTGCCAATCAGACCTTTCTGGTAAGTGATGATAAAGATGTCTCAACAACGGAGCTGCTACAACGCATAGGCAATGCGTTAGATAAACCTGCTCGACTCATTCCTGTGCCTCCAAAATTACTCCAATGGGGAGCAAACCTGTTTGGCAAAGAAGATATTGCTCAGCGATTGCTAGGCAATTTACAGCTCGACATTTCAAAAACTAAAGAATATCTAGGTTGGACGCCTCCCATCAACATCGATGTGAGCCTTAAAAAAACCGCAGAATGGTATTGGAAGCAACGATGAATCGTTTTTTGGATATTGTCTTTTCTACGACGGGGCTCTTTCTACTACTTCCAATACTGCTTGTGCTAGTGATAATTGGTTGGTTTGACACTCGTTCCCCCCTGTTTCGTCAAGAACGTGTTGGACGTTATCAAAAGTCATTTGTGCTAGTAAAATTTCGCACCATGCAACCCGATACTGCATCTGTTGCAACACATTTGGCGGATGCCTCCGCCATCACACCATTTGGCCGATTTTTACGGCGAACCAAGTTAGATGAGTTACCGCAGCTGTGGAATGTGCTGAAAGGTGAAATGAGCCTCGTCGGCCCTCGACCTTGCCTGTTTAATCAGGATGAATTGCTCCACGAGCGAGCCATTCGAGGCGTTTTCAGTGCGCGCCCGGGTATCACTGGTCTAGCTCAGGTTCAGGAGATTGATATGTCTACACCAAAGCTACTTGCCGAGACCGATGCCAAAATGCTCAGAACCATCAACACCAGGAATTATTTTCGATACATCATTTTGACTATTCTGGGTAAGGGTGCCGGTGACAGAATTAGGCAATAAGGATCGAGGGAGGTACTGTGACTCCACACGATAACTACGATGGCGCAAGGAACAGTAAACCAATGTTAAAAGTATTTCATCAAGCCTCTTTTCCAATTCTGGCACTTCCCCGCTCGGCCAAGCGTATCATTGTGTTGTCGGTGGATGTCAGTCTTTGCGTACTTACCGTGTGGTTCGCCTTTTATCTGCGACTCGGCGAGTTTATCACCCTGATTGGCAAACCGCTCTGGGCCGTCGGCATATCTTTGATTCTGGCACTCCCCATCTTTGTAGTATCAGGTCTTTATCGTGCCATTTTCCGCTACTCGGGCTGGCCTGCGTTACTGGCGGTTACCAGGGCGCTTGTGATCTACGGACTTCTCTATGCCAGCGTGATCACCGCTATTGGGTTCGATGGAATTCCGCGAACGGTAGGATTCATTCAGCCTTTGCTGTTGTTTATCGCTGTTGGGCTCTCTCGTGCCCTGGCGCGTTACTGGTTGGGCGGCATGTACCAAAGACAGTTACAGATTGCGGCACTGCCCAAAACACTGGTTTATGGTGCCGGTAGTGCCGGGCGGCAACTAGTTTCTGCTTTGGATCATAGCTTTGAGATGCGTGTGGTTGGCTTTCTGGATGACGATGACCGATTGCATGGTCATATCCTAAATGGTCAGCCAATATTTTCACCAAATGATCTGGATGAATTAATTGAATCGAAGGGGGTAACCCATGTCCTTTTAGCGATTCCATCCGCCAGTCGTCATCGACGGAACGAAATATTGAATAAGATCGGTCAGTTTCCCGTTGCTGTACGCACCCTGCCCGGCATGAGCGACCTAGCTGAAGGAAGGGTGACAGTCTCAGACCTACGAGAGTTGGATCTGGACGACCTCCTCGGCCGTGAGCCAGTGTCGCCCAACCACATACTGCTAGCGAAGAACATCACCGGCAAGGTGGTATTAGTCACCGGCGCAGGTGGATCGATTGGTAGTGAGCTGTGTCGGCAAATTATCAAGCTCAAGCCTACCAGGTTGCTGCTAGTGGAAATCAATGAATATGCGTTGTATTCAATTCATGATGAACTAAATACGAGTTTGCAGTTGGCCAATGACGTCGAAAAACAACGCTTTATTGTACCATTGTTAGCGTCGGTGGTGGATGAGGCACGTATGCGGGAAATCATGGATACATGGAGACCCGATACGGTCTATCACGCTGCTGCCTATAAGCATGTACCCATGGTCGAACACAATCTGGCCGAGGGAGTAAAAAACAATGTGTTAGGCACACTGTTAACCGCTCAGGTTGCCGCTGAGAAAGGAGTATCCGATTTTGTGCTGATCAGCACCGACAAGGCTGTACGGCCAACCAATGTAATGGGAGCCAGCAAACGTTTGGCGGAGATGTGTCTTCAGGCACTCCAGGTTGAAAGTGGAAAGCAGCAGGGCACGACATTCTCGATGGTGCGGTTTGGCAATGTGTTGGGCTCTTCGGGTTCGGTAATACCGAAGTTCCGTCAGCAAATTCGTAATGGCGGTCCGATCACTCTCACCCACCCAGAAATCAATCGTTTTTTCATGACTATTCCTGAAGCCGCACAATTGGTGATCCAAGCCAGCGCCATGGCCAAGGGTGGCGACGTGTTTGTACTGGATATGGGAGAGCCGATAAAAATCATGGATCTTGCACGACGTATGGTGGAACTCTCGGGTCTAACCGTGCGAGATGAACACCATCCCAAAGGAGACATTGAGATCACTGTCACTGGTTTGCGTCCAGGTGAGAAGCTGTATGAGGAGTTATTGATCGGTGATGATCCGCAACCAACGCAACATTCCCGAATTCAGCGTGCTCGCGATCCATTTATTCCATGGAATGAGTTGGAAACCGATCTCAACACCCTGCGCATTGTACTGGATCACAACAACATCGACATCATTCTGGCGCTATTGACCAAGCTGGTAGCGGGTTACCAGCCACCCAGCCAGATTGTGGACTGGATTTATACAGAGCAGGTTGGCAGTCTTTAGCCAACAGAGACAGTCATAACGACAAACTGCACAAATCGGCAATATGCAACTACTACATATAACCGCCTATTGAATTAGGGTATTAGACGGATACGACAGGGATGTCGATGGTCCCCGCTTGACGTTGATACTCGTCGATTTCATTGAAATTCAGATAACGATAGATATCCGCTGCCAGCGTATCAAGCATAGCGACTTTTTCTCGATACTCCTCCAGGCTGGGGATATGCCCCAATTCTGCGATAACCGCAGCCAGTTCGGCGGAGCCCAGATAGACCTGAGCATCTTTACCGAGACGATTGGGGAAGTTGCGAGTTGAGGTAGAAAAGACCATAGCACCGTCAGCAACTCGCGCCTGGTTGCCCATACAAAGGGAACAACCTGGCATTTCGGTACGTGCCCCTGCCCTGCCGAAAATACTGTAGTAACCCTCTTCGGTGAGCTGGTGCTCGTCCATACGGGTCGGCGGAGCGATCCAGAGCTTGGTCGGTACAGCGCCACCTACAGCTTCCAGCACCTTTCCCGCAGCCCGATAATGACCAATGTTGGTCATGCAGGAGCCGATGAACACTTCGTCGATGCTCTGCCCGGCCACTTCGGAGAGCAGTTTCACGTCATCGGGGTCATTTGGGCAGGCCACAATCGGTTCCTTGATCTCATTCAGGTCGATCTCGAGTACTGCCGCATAGCCAGCATCGACATCCGGCGCCAGCAGTTGCGGCGCCGCCAACCACTTCTCCATCGCTTCGATACGCCGAGACAGAGTTCGCTTGTCCTCATAGCCATTGGCGATCATCCACTTAAGCAGGGTGATGTTGCTGCGCAGGTATTCCGCGATAGGTTCGGGATTGAGCCGTACGGTACAGGCGGCGGCGGAACGCTCGGCCGAGGCATCGGAAAGCTCAAAGGCCTGCTCAACTTTGAGGTCAGGCACCCCCTCGATCTCCAGAATCCGTCCGGAGAAGATGTTCTTCTTGCCCTGCTTCTCTACGGTCAGCAGTCCCTGCTGGATCGCGGCATAGGGAATGGCATTGACCAGATCACGCAGGGTAATACCCGGCTGCATCTCCCCTGTGAAGCGGACCAACACCGATTCGGGCATATCCAGAGGCATGACGCCCAACGCGGCGGCAAATGCCACCAGCCCGGACCCGGCCGGGAAGCTGATACCAATGGGGAAACGGGTATGGGAGTCGCCGCCAGTACCGACAGTATCGGGCAACAGCATACGATTAAGCCAGGAGTGGATCACCCCGTCGCCGGGCCGCAAGCTGACCCCGCCGCGATTGATAAAGAATGCAGGCAGTTCGTGCTGTAGTTTGATATCCACCGGTTTGGGATAGGCGGCAGTATGGCAGAAGGATTGCATCACCAGATCGGCAGAGAAGCCCAGGCAGGCCAGTTCCTTGAGCTCATCGCGGGTCATGGCACCGGTAGTATCCTGGGAACCGACACTGGTCATACGCGGCTCACAGTAGGTACCGGGACGAATCCCCTGCACACCACAGGCACGACCAACCATTTTCTGCGCCAGGGTGAAGCCCTTGCCGCTGTCAGCGGGGTTTACGGGACGAGAGAAAAGCGTAGATGGTTCCAATCCCAGCGCTTCACGGGTCTTGTCGGTGAGGGAGCGACCAATAATCAGCGGGATACGGCCGCCAGCGCGCACCTCATCAAAGATGGTGGACGGCTTGAGCTGGAACTCACTCAGTACATCACCTGCTTCATCGAGGATTTTGCCCTCGTAGGGCAGCAAGGTGATCACTTCCCCCATATTCAGTTTCGATACATCACACTCGATAGGCAGTGCCCCGGAATCCTCGGCAGTATTGAAGAAGATCGGCGCGATCTTGCCGCCCAGGATCACACCGCCCTGGCGCTTGTTGGGTACATAGGGGATCTCGTTCCCCATGCTCCAGAGCACAGAGTTGATCGCAGACTTGCGTGACGAACCGGTACCAACCACATCACCGACAAAGGCAAGTGGATGGCCCTTCTCTTTTAACTCGGCGATTCGCTCCATCGCATCGGGCATTTTGCTTACCAGCATCGCCTTAGCGTGTAGCGGGATATCGGGACGGCTCCAGGCCTCGGAGGCCGGTGAGAGATCATCGGTGTTGGTTTCGCCGTCGACCTTGAATACGGTCAGGGTGATACGCTCTGCCAGTGGCTCCCGTGCACTGAACCAATCACCTTTCGCCCAGGCATCGACCACTTCTTTGGCCCAGTTATTAGTCTTGGCCTTGTGGATCACATCGTGATAGGCATCGAAGATCAGAAGGGTTTTGGTAAGTGCACGTGCTGCGATAGGCGCGAGTTCGTCATCATCTAATAGCTCAATCAACGGCACGATGTTGTAGCCGCCGAGCATGGTGCCCAACAGTCCGGTGGCATGCCGCTTGTTAATCAGCGGGCTTTTAACCTGTCCCCTGGCGATATCCGCAAGAAATGCCGCTTTTACATAAGCCGCTTCGTCCACGCCAGGCGGTACACGATGGGTCAACAAGTCCAACAGGAAGTCACCCTCGCCAGCGGGTGGTTGCTTAAGCAGTTCCACCAGTTGCGAGGTCTGCTCCGAATTCAGTGGTAACGGCGGCAGACCTTCGGCAGCGCGTTCGGTAACGTGTTGGCGATATTCTTCGATCATGATACGGGTTCCTGGGGATTACAGCTGTTGCAACATCTGACGCAAGGCAACGCGCCAATGTAGGGGTTTCAAATCGAGATGCGTCCAGATAGCGGTTTTATCAAGCACGCTATACCGGGGACGTAGTGCCGGTGTGGGATAGTCAACGGTACGTATCGGTTTAACTGAAGTGGTTTTTTCCAGTTTACCGGCAGCAACCGCCTCTTCCATGATCGCCACCGCAAAATCGTACCAACTGGCCACCCCGGCATCGCTCCAGTGATAAATACCCGTAGTAAACGACTCATTGGCAAACTGCCAGAGTGCCTGCGCCAATCCTGCCGCATGGGTGGGTGTTCCAATCTGGTCGCTCACCACACCCAACTCTTCGCGCTCACCCATCAATCGCAACATGGTTTTGACAAAGTTCTGGCCGAAACGGGAATAGAGCCAGCCAACGCGAACAATCAGTGAACCGCCGGGGTATTGCGCAATAACTTTGCGCTCACCTTCCAGTTTGCTGGCGCCATAGACACCCAGCGGTTTGGCCTCATCTTTGGGTAGATAAGGTGTGGAGCGCTTACCATCGAAAACAAAATCAGTAGAGACATGGATAAAGCGTGCATCGAGTTCACTGCATGCCGCGGCGAGGTTGCGTGGGCCATCGGCATTAATTGC
Source organism: Thiohalomonadaceae bacterium (assembly GCA_050299175.1). Classification (GTDB taxonomy): domain Bacteria; phylum Pseudomonadota; class Gammaproteobacteria; order Thiohalomonadales; family Thiohalomonadaceae; genus JAPHTQ01. Next base: position 101,704 of record JBNKVM010000066.1, on the reverse strand, counting down.
GTAAGCGAGAGTTTGCTCCTGCTCTGCCTTATCCACTGCAGTGTAGGCCGCCGCATTGATCACGACATCTGGTTTAAACTCTGACAACAGGGCATGCACTGCGAGATTATCACTGATATCCAATTTATCTCGATCAAGCGCAATGAATTCAGCATCAGCAGGTGCTGATTGAATCAACTCCTGTCCCAACTGTCCCTTTGCACCGGTGATCACTACACGCATGATTACACCTTATGGGAACAGCACGGCATCGGCAAAACTCCCCGCCGCTGCATCTTTTTGTGAGAGATTGGGAGCCTTCTCCAGCGGCCACTCAATAGCTAGCTGCGAATCATCCCAAACGATGGCCTGTTCGTACTGCGGTGCGTAAAAGTCGGTCGTTTTATAGAGAAATTCCGCCACATTACTCAAAACCAGAAAGCCATGTGCAAAACCTTCCGGGATCCAGAACTGTTGTTTGTTCTCGCCACTCAACACTACTCCGACCCACTGCCCAAAGGTCGCTGAGCTCTGGCGTATATCGATTGCCACATCAAACACTTCGCCCTGGGTACAACGCACCAATTTTCCCTGCACCTGTTGTGTCTGATAGTGCAATCCGCGCAACACACCCTTTTGCGAGCGTGAATGGTTGTCCTGGACAAAGTTAACCTCGCGCCCAATTGCTTCATTGAAAGCACGCTGGTTATAGCTCTCGAAGAAAAATCCACGCTCGTCACCGAATACCTTCGGCTCAATGATCTTCACCTCCGGAATCGCTGTCTCGATCACCTTCATTCGAATACCCATTCATCAATAATGCGTTGCAGGTACTGACCATAGCTGTTTTTCTTCAGCGGTTCGATCAACGCTTCCAGATGCTGACGAGTGATAAACCTTTTACGGTAGGCGATCTCTTCCGGGCAGGCGATTTTTAACCCCTGCCGCTTTTCGATGGTTTCAATAAACGTCGCCGCTTCCAGCAGTGATTCGTGGGTACCGGTGTCGAGCCAGGCAGTACCACGCCCCATGTTCTCAACATTCAACGTCCCATTGGCAAGATAGAGGGCGTTAATGTCGGTGATCTCCAGTTCCCCACGGGCCGATGGTTTGATCTGCTCTGCATACTCAACGACCTGATTGTCGTAAAAATAGAGGCCCGTTACAGCATAACGGGATTTCGGTTTGGCAGGTTTTTCCTCCAATGAAATGGCATTCCCCTGGTCATCGAACTCGACCACGCCGTAACGCTCTGGGTCATTGACTGGATAGGCAAACACCGTGGCCCCACTGTCTCGCGCTGATGCACGCACCAACGATTCAGCAAGGTTATGACCGTAGAAAATATTGTCGCCCAGTACCAGTGCACAACTGTCATCACCGATGAATTCCTTGCCAATGATAAATGCCTGCGCCAAACCATCGGGAGAAGGCTGCACGGCATATTGAATATTGATCCCCCATTGCGAGCCATCACCGAGCAGTTGCTCAAAGCGCGGCGTGTCCTGCGGTGTTGAGATCAACAAAATGTCGCGGATATTCGCCAGCATCAGTACCGACAACGGATAGTAAACCATCGGTTTGTCGTAAATCGGTAGCAGTTGCTTGGAGACCGCATGGGTCACCGGGTAGAGGCGCGTACCGGAACCACCGGCGAGAATGATCCCCTTCATACCTTGCCTCCCATCACGCCAAGTCGTTCACCCTGGTAACTACCGTCTTTAACGTGGTCACACCAGAGACGATTGGCCAAATACCACGCCACTGTTTTTCTGATGCCACTATCGAAGGTCTCTGCAGGAACCCAACCCAACTCGCGTTCGATCTTGCCTGCATCGATGGCATAGCGCTGATCGTGTCCGGGTCTGTCGGTGACATAGGTAATCAATTCAGCATAATTGGAAATACCACTGGGATGCTCAGGTACCAGTTCGTCGAGAATGGCGCAAATCGTTCTGACCACCTCAATGTTCTGTTTCTCATTGTGTCCGCCGATGTTGTAGACCTCGCCAGGGGTTCCCTTTTCCAGTACCAGGCGCAGGGCACGGGCATGATCCGACACATGCAACCAATCACGCACCTGTTCACCCTTGCCGTAGATCGGCAGCGGCTTACCGTCCAACGCATTGAGGATCACCAATGGGATCAGCTTTTCCGGGAACTGATAGTGACCGTAGTTATTGGAACAATTGGTGGTCACCACCGGCAGGCCATAGGTGTGGTGCCAGGCACGCACCAAGTGATCCGAGGATGCCTTGCTTGCCGAATAGGGTGAGTTGGGCGCGTAAGCCGTCTCTTCAGAGAACATTCCCTCCTCACCCAGACTGCCGTAGACTTCGTCGGTTGAGATATGGTGGAAACGGAAAGCCTGTTTGGCATTACCATCCAACCCGTTCCAGTAATTTCTGGCCGCTTCAAGCAGAGTATAGGCACCGATGATGTTGGTATGGATGAACTCGGCTGGACCGTCGATGGAACGATCGACATGGGACTCCGCCGCCAGATGCATAATCGCATCGGGGCGGTACTGATCGAACAAACGCTTAACCTCAACGGCATTACAGATATCTACCTGTTCAAACCGGTAACGGGGGTTACCTGCCACAGATTGCAACGACTCCAGGTTGCCCGCATAGGTCAGCTTGTCGACATTGACGACGGTAAAATCGGTTTCCGAGAGGTACTGGCGCACCACCTCTGAACCGATAAACCCCGCACCGCCTGTCACAAGTACCGTTTTCATTCTCAGAACCATGTTTTTGGAAAGCAGCAAGTCTAGCATCCACTACGACACTGCCCAACCACCCCGGGCAAACGTCCCCAGCAGGAAATTGGTGTATCATATGCCGCACTTTTCCCGATGACACCTAGCACACACCGGAGCAGGCATGGAACTCAACGCTTTAACCGCCGTTTCTCCTATCGACGGCCGCTATGGCAGCAAAACCGACGAACTTCGTCCCATCTTCAGCGAGTACGGCCTGATCCGCCATCGGGTACTGGTTGAAGTGCGCTGGCTGCAGATGCTGGCCCAAACCGCAGGCATTGCCGAAGTTCCGGCCTTCAGCGAACACGCTTCCAACCTGCTGGACAACATCGTCACCAAGTTCAGTCTGGAAGACGCCCAGCGGGTCAAGAACATCGAGAAGACCACCAACCACGACGTCAAGGCGGTGGAGTATTTCCTTAAGGAGAAGATCCAGGGCAATCAGGAGCTGGAAGCGGTCAGCGAATTCATCCACTTCGCCTGCACCTCCGAGGACATCAACAACCTGGCCTATGCCCTGATGCTGCGCGAGGCGCGCACCCAGGTCGTCCTGCCCGCCATGGACCAGCTCATCGACGCCATCGCCGGACTGGGCCGCGAACACGCCGAGGTACCGATGCTCTCCCGCACCCACGGCCAGCCCGCCTCCCCCACCACCCTGGGTAAGGAGATGGCCAATGTCGCCTACCGTTTGAGGCGCCAGCGCGATCAACTCATGACTGTACCTATGCTGGGCAAGATCAATGGCGCTGTGGGTAACTACAACGCCCACATCTCCGCCTATCCTGAGCTCGACTGGCAAGGCATGGCCGAGCAATTCGTCACCAGGCTGGGGCTGGAATGGAACCCCTACACCACCCAGATCGAACCCCACGACTACGTGGCCGAATTCTTCGACTGTGTTGCCCGCTTCAACACCATCCTCATCGATTTCGACCGGGACATCTGGGCCTACATCTCCAACAACTACTTCAAACAGAAGACCATTGAGGGCGAGGTCGGCTCCTCCACCATGCCGCACAAGGTCAATCCCATCGACTTCGAAAACTCCGAAGGCAACCTGGGGCTGGCCAACGCGGTCTTCGGCCACCTGGCGGCCAAACTACCCATCTCCCGCTGGCAGCGCGACCTGACCGACTCCACCGTGCTGCGTAACCTCGGCGTCGGCATCGGCTATTCGCTGATCGCCTACTCCTCAACGATGCGCGGTATCAGCAAGCTGGAAGTCAACGCCGCCAAGTTGCTGGATGACCTGGACGGCAACTGGGAAGTGCTTGCCGAGCCGATCCAGACGGTAATGCGTCGCTATGGCATCGAAAAGCCCTACGAAAAGCTCAAGGCACTCACCCGCGGTAAGCGAGTCGATGCCGCTGGCATGGCAGAGTTCATCGACACTCTGGAGCTACCCGACGAGGTCAAGGCCGAGATGAAGAAGTGGACCCCGGCCAACTACATCGGCAATGCCGTGGCCCAGGCGAAGAAAATCTGATTTTGCCCTCCCCGCTCAACGGCATTACCAGCGACGAATTTCTGCGCGACTACTGGCAGAAGAAACCACTCTGCCTGCGTAACGCCCTGCCCGGCTTCATCTGCCCCATCACCGCCGAGGAGTTGGCGGGGCTGGCCTGCGAGGCGGAGGTCGAGTCGCGTCTCATTCAGGAACACGGCGAGACACCGTGGCAGGTGCGCCACGGCCCGTTCAGCGAAGAGGATTTTCTTGCCCTGCCCGACTCCCACTGGACCGTACTGGTGCAGGAGATCAACAAACACGTCCCCGAGTTCGCCCTGCTACAGGAGCGCTTCAACTTCATTCCCAACTGGCGCCTGGACGACGTGATGGTCAGCTACGCCCCGGACCAGGGCACCGTCGGCCCCCACGCCGATAACTACGATGTCTTCCTTATCCAGGGACCGGGACGCCGTCGCTGGCAGCTCAGCTATCAGGATGCCGGGCCGGAACAGCTGCTCCCCGGCCTGCCGCTGCGCATCCTCAGGGATTTCCAGCCGACAGAAGAGTACATCCTCGAAGAGGGTGACCTGCTCTACCTGCCGCCCGGCGTGGTCCACCATGGTATCGCCCTCGGCGACTGCCTCACCATCTCGGTCGGCTTTCGTGCCCCGGCCAAACTGGAACTGCTGGGTGGTTATCTGGCCGATGCCCTGGCGCAGATGGACCCGGAAGCCTTCTACGAAGATCCCGACCTTCAGGCACAGGCCAACCCCGGTCTGCTTACTCAGCAGGCGCGGGAGAAGATTCGCGCCATCATCCGCTCCCTGCCGCTGGACGATGAAGCCGTCGACCGCTGGTTCGGCAGCTTCACCACCGACATCCGCCCCGGCCACTACCTGCCGGAACCGGAACAGGAGCTCTCTGCCCAGGAACTGCTCGCCGCCCTGCAACAACACGGCGAACTGTGGCGCAGTGAATACGCCCGCTTCGCCTACATCGACGGCAATCCTGCTCGGCTCTATGTCGCTGGCGAGGAGTATGAGCTGAACAGCAATCTCGCCTTCGCCGCGCCCATACTCTGTGGCCAGCGGGTCTACACCCTGAATGTGCTCGAACCACATATGGCAAATAGCGCCTTTGTCGAATTGCTGCGGGAGCTCTATAACCTCGGCGCCCTCTATTTCCCCGACTAATGCCACACCCCACCTACACCATCCGCCCCGCCACCTGGCAGCAGGATGAGCGGGCTTTACGCCAAATCCGCCAGCAGGTCTTTATAGAAGAACAAAACGTCCCCACAGAACTGGAATGGGACGGTGAAGACGAAACGGCCTTTCATCTGCTGGCAGAGGATAGTGAGGGAAACCCCATCGGTACCGCACGGATATTGCCGGATGGTCACATCGGACGGGTGGCGGTTCTCGCCTCCTGGCGCGAACAAGGTATAGGAACCGCACTGATGGAACATATGTTGGCTGAAGCGGAGAACCGCCATTTTAAAAATATCTTCCTCGATGCCCAGGTAGACGCTATAAGTTTCTATGAGAAACTGGGTTTTCAAGCGGAAGGAAAAACCTTTTTGGACGCAGGGATACTCCATCGCCACATGGTGCGCAAAACCTATACTTGAAGCAGCGCACCACAACGCAAAGGTAATTCCTCATGAATACCACCTGCGACTATAACTACGATAATGTGCTGGGCCACAGTGATACCCTTTACAGCCTTGAAACTGCCGAGCACAACCTGTGTGTGGTGCTGGATATGGTCAGTCAGGCGCGACGTGAGATCTTTGTCATGACCTACGACCTGGACCCACCTATCTACGGTCATCCAGACTTTGTCGAAGCCCTCTCCAGATTTGCCCGCCGTAATCGCAATTCCCAGGCTCGTTTTATTTTGCGTACTTCAGATAAGGCACTCAAGTACGGACACCGTATGCTCCCGCTGGCCCAGCGCCTGAGCAGCAGCATTCTCATGCGCACTCCCAGTGACGAACATCAGGATATCGTTGAACCATTCATGATTGTCGATGGAGTTGCTTACATCCGTCGCAAGGAAGCACTGCGCTTCGATGCCGAGGCCTGCTTTCGCGATCGACGAATAGTGAAAGGTTTACGTGAACAATTTATCGAAATGTGGGAACAGTCCGAACCCGATCCGAAACTACGCCGCCTGCAACTATGAGATTTTTTGTACTCAGCCTGTTATTGCTCAGCACCACGCTCGCCACCGCCTCAGAATTGAGGAGCTGGGAACTCCAGCACCGCAGTGCCGCAGAATTGATCCCCGTTATAAAGCCTATGCTGGAAAACGATTCCGCTATCAGTGGTAGCGGCTACAACCTGTTCGTGCGCAGCAGCAGTGAAAATCTCGACCAGATTGACCAGCTCATTCGCAAACTGGACACGGCGCCACATATGCTGCGTATTACCGTGCAACAGGATGGGGAAGATCAGCAGGATAAAAGTGGTGCCGAGCTCAGTGGTAGCGTGAAACAACCCAGGGCCCGGATTTACAGTACTCAGCGTAATAATGATGAAAACGGCAACCAGCAAGTCCAGGTATTGGAAGGACACTGGGCCACTATCCATTCCGGCCAGGCAGTACCACAGGTCGTGCAAAGTATTCAGCAGGGTCCTTACGGTTCCAGCGTCAGTCAGGGAATCGAATACCGCAACATTGAAAGCGGCTTTGAGGTCCGCCCAACGCTGGTCGGTGAACTCGTCCGCCTCGATATCCGCCCATTCCATGCCCAACCCTCACCACAGGGTGGCGGCGTCATCGAACAGCAGGAGATTGTCACCAGCGTTCGCGGCAAACCCGGCGAATGGATCGAGCTGGGTGGCGTCGCTGAGAAGCAGAATCAACAGGGAACGGGTATCATCTATACTACTCGTGACCGCGGACAACTAACCCGTAATGTTCGCATCAAGGTTGATATCATTAACCCCTAACTTGTAGGTACACCGCACTCCATGGGTAACACCAGTAACATTCACTACCGCATTCGCCCCGTACATCCCGAAGCCCACCTTTTCCAGATTACCCTGACGGTCACTGCCCCCGATCCCAAGGGACAGGTGCTGTCCATGCCTGCCTGGATACCGGGGAGCTACATGATCCGTGACTTTGCCAAAAACATCGTCACCATTGAGGCAAACTGCGATGGTAAGCCCGTAGCACTGGAAAAGCTGGATAAACAGAGCTGGCGCGCAGAGCCCTGTAGCGGCGCCCTGGTCCTCGATTACACTGTCTATGCCTGGGATCTCTCGGTACGTACCGCCCATCTCGATACCACCCACGGCTACTTCAACGGCAGCAGTGTCTTTCTGCGGGTCAATGGGCAGGATGAACAACCCTGTAGCGTCGATATCGAAGCCCCACATGGTGAACAGTACCAATCCTGGCGCATCGCCACCACCCTGCCCTCGGACAACGAGGACTACGCCTTCGGTCGCTTCCATGCTGCCGATTACGAGGAGTTAATCGACCACCCGGTCGAGATGGGTGATTTTACCCTGCTTGAATTCGAGGCCCGAGGCATTCCTCACGCCATGGTGCTAACCGGGCACCACTATGCCGATACTGAGCGACTGGCTGCCGATTTACAGCGTATCTGCGAGAGTGAAATCGATCTCTTTACCGAAGCGCCTTTCGATCGCTACCTGTTCCAGACCATGGTGGTTGGCAGCGGCTATGGTGGCCTGGAACATCGCAGCTCTACCAGCCTGCTCTGCAGCCGCGATGATCTACCGCTCAAGGGCGAGGAAAACGTTAGCGAAAACTACCGCAACTTCCTCGGCCTTTGCAGCCACGAATATTTTCATAGCTGGAACATCAAACGGATTAAACCTGATGTTTTTCTCCCCTACGATCTGAGTCAGGAGAGCTACACCCCGCTACTCTGGGCCTTCGAGGGTTTCACCTCCTACTACGATGATCTGACTCTGCTGCGTTGCGGCCTGATCGACGAAGAAAGCTACCTGGAACTACTGGGCCAGACTATCACCCGCGTGATCCGCGGCAGCGGGCGCCTCAAGCAGTCAGTGACCGATTCCAGCTTCGATGCCTGGAGCAAGTTCTACAAGCAAGATGAGAACTCAGCCAATGCCATCGTCAGCTACTATGCCAAAGGCAGCCTGATTGCCCTGGCGCTGGATCTGAGTATTCGCACCAATAGCAATGGCGAGCGCTCACTGGATGATGTCATGCGTGCCCTGTGGCAAGGCTACGGCAAACCCCATGTCGGTATTTCACAGCAGCAGATGGAAGCACTGATCGTAGAGATCACCGGGGAGGAGATTATCCCTCTACTGGAGAATGCCCTGTATGGCACTGACGATCTGCCGTTAGAGGCGTTACTGGCAAACTTTGGCGTCGAGTTGAAGCTGCGTCAGGCCAGTGGCAACGGCGACAAAGGGGGAAAACCTGCCCAAAACGGCGACAGCGAACTTTTCGTATTGGGTGCACGGGTAGGCGGCGGTTCGCACGGCGCCAAACTGCTCAGTGTGTTTGACGGCGGTGCGGCACAACAGGCTGGGCTCTCCGCCGGCGATATCATCGTTGCGATCGATGGTCTACGTACTCGCAGCGACAACATCGAGAAACTACTCAATTTCCAACGCGGCAAGAAACAGGTCGAGGTTCATGCCTTCCGGCGCGATGAGTTGATGCACTTTGAATTGCCGCTACAGGTTGCACCACTCGACACCTGCTATCTGCTGCTGGATGAAGAAGGTAGCGAAGCGATTATACAACTACGACAGAGCTGGCTGCATGGCTAAACAAAAAACGGCGCCGATGGCGCCGTTCTTTTACAGGGATAACTCTAACGATCTCAGTCGTTAAACATATTATCCAGTCGTTCCAGGTCGTTAATCACACGCCAGGTGCCGCCACCGTCTTCAACCTTTCGTTTCCACTCCTCAAGACGATCCATATACTCGCGAGGGTCAACGTTATCGCTGCGCAGTTTGGTCACATTCAGTGCGACAACTTCGAAGCCATTTAACTGCAGCGGGATATCACGAATAAAGCCTTTCTTCAGCTCTTCCTTCAGATCGGAAAAGATCAAAATGGTTTTCTTCGAGGTACCCTTCTCATTGAGATATTCGGTCGCCTGCAGAATACCACCGGTGATATCGGTATAAGAGCTCGACTTCACCGTTTTGACGAACTGATTGATAGTGTCGCGAAACGCCAGCTTCTGCTGGTTGGCGTTGCTTGGGCGTGAATCGAAGGTGATCTTGGCGATGATGTCCTTCTCGCTGAAACTACCCGTATCAACCCGCGCTACGGCAAAGGAATCGTTGGATTGTAGTTTGGCGAGTATATAGTTGATGATGTGTTGTGCTTTCTCCAGCTCCTGAGTATAAGTACCGGAAGTATCCATCAACATATAGACACCGCGATTGTGCATCCCCTCCTCGCTACATCCCGTCAGGGCAAGTAGCAACGAAAAACCAAGTACCTTTGCGATACGTTTTATTCTCATGAGCCAGTCCCCGTCATTGAACTCCCAAGATCCACGCCAGCCCGATTAGAGTCTTTCTTACCTCGAAACTTCTGCTTCCGTATATTGCTGGCACCACTAACCCCTGAATCCTTTCGCACCACACTCTCAATCCACAGCGGCGCAAAGATGACCAGGTCGTAGAAACTGGTCAGGGCATTACCGGAATAGTTGATTATCGTGCCCAGGAAGCGCAATAACATTGCCAAACCACGCAACGATGCAACCGCCAGGGTACCCAACACCGTGCGTGATGACTCAATGAAAGACTCCAGTGGAATAGCAACAAAAGTCAGTGCAAATGGCAGGATAAAACCCATTCCCATCTGCGCTGCGGTGGTGATCCAGCGCCCATCGTTGGAGTAGACCAAATCGGTGTTGTTCAACAATCCGGCGACCAGTGCCGCGTCGTCCTGGGAGAGCAGCTCACGCATATAGGCCAGACCGGCCTCGATGCTGGCAAGCAGGAAGAGGAAGATGAAGCTGGCGTAGATCATCCGCGTGCGAATCTTGTCATCCAGCGCGCCGATGGTAGGGAACAGCCGGGTGATACGCAGTGACTCCATCAGGAACAGGCCCATCGCCACTTCCACCAGTATGATCACCATGGCGGCAATGTTAGCGGTACGGAAGCCCATGATGTAACTGCTGCCCCCTACCATCTCCTGCATCGGACGGGCAATCAGGTTGAAGTTAATTACCGCACCGCCGATGGCCACCGCCAGCACGAAACCGGCGATGAAGAACTGGGTCAGGGACGATGAGGAAAGCGTCCGCTGGGCCTTGTCGGTCCCCTTTAGGATCTCCTCATAGGTATTGATGTGTCGATCGATGGTACGGGAACGATCCAGCAAACGAGTCACCCGCTTATCCATCTGGTCCAGTGCTGACTGCACCTTGCGCCAGTAAGGCAGCATCACCTTGAGCAGTTTGTGACGCTCATGGGACTGCTCACGATACTCGTGAATAGCATTGTCATGCGCCTTGACCAGGGCATCGCGGATACCGCGCAGGATCTCCACCACCATTGGGTCGCTTGATGAGGGGATGGCTGCCACTGCGGCAATCGCCTGGGTCCAGCCCGGCGGCGATGGCGGTACGTTAGTACTCTCCTGATAATCTTCCTCGATCTTGGTCAGCGACTCAGTCAGCTTGCGCTGCAAGGCCGGATATTCCGCCATGTCGCGCCGCAGGGTCGCGTCGACCCGCTCGAATTCCCGCTCGATAATGTGCTCGGTGGCCTCACGGCCGTGGGCCAGCAATACCTCGCGGTTGCGCACAATAAGCCGCTTCTCGGTCTGCAGCACCGCACGAGAAGCGACTCGCAGGCCACTATTGATCGCACGGGTCAGAGAGAGAATAAGGCTATGGGCGGGACGGCGTGCAAAATAGAGCATCGCCACCAGGAGCAGCGCTAATACGATCGCCGATAAAACCGGCTGTCCTGGAATAATTTGAAGAGAATCAGCCATTAACGACCTCCTTGGAGCGCGTTCCAACGCAGGAAGCGCCCATTGATTATCATTTTCTGATCCGAGCTTACATTAGTGGTGGCGGCATAAACTGCTGTTCAGTTCACAATTGCCACCATGTCCTTACTGAGGATAGGCGCTTAGCCGCGCTGTGGAAAGGCCGTTGAAGAAAATCGGCATACCCGGATCAGCCCTTACCTTTGGTACGGGTACGGTTCGGTTTGGCATTCTCTTCGATATAGCCGATGATCATTCCGCCAATATCCTTTTCTGTAGCATTTTCGATACCTTCCAGACCAGGCGACGAGTTAACCTCCATCACCAGCGGTCCGCTGGCAGAACGCAGCAGGTCGACGCCCGCCACATTCAGTCCCATGGTCTTCGCCGCCTTGGCCGCAGTAGCTCGTTCCGCGGAGGTAAGACGGGTCAGTGCAGCAGTACCACCACGATGCAGGTTGGAGCGGACTTCCCCCTCCTTGGCCCGCCGCTCCATTGCCGCCACCACCTTGCCGCCTACAACCAGACAGCGCACATCACTACCACCCGCTTCCTTGATAAACTCCTGCACCAGAAAATTGGCACCCAGCTCACGGAAGGCATCGATAACACTCTCCGCCGCCTTGACCGTTTCCGCCAACACCACGCCCTTGCCCTGAGTGCCTTCCAGCAGCTTCACCACCAGCGGCGCACCACCGACCAGTTTGATGAGATCGCGAGTGTTGTCCACGTGGTGGGCAAAACTGGTCAGCGGCAGACCGATACCCTTGCGTGAGAGGAGCTGCAAGGAACGCAACTTGTCACGGGAACGACCGATAGCTACCGATTCGTTGAGCGGAAAGGTCCCCATCATCTCGAACTGACGCAACACCGCCAGGCCGTAAGAGGTAATCGAAGCGCCAATTCGTGGTATCACCGCATCAAAATAATCAAGCCGCTCACCACGATAGCTGATACCCGGTTTGGCGGTGGCAATGTCCATGTAGCAACGCAGGGTATCCAGCACGCGCACTTCATGACCGCGCTCCTCCGCAGCCTCGATCAGACGGCGAGTGGAATAGAGTTTCGGGTTACGTGACAGAATTGCGATCTTCATTGATGCCTCAATAATCATTCAGTGACGATGGATGGGAGATGTCCCACCAGATAGGAACGCTCCGCGTCAACCAGATAGCGGCCGCTGAGCGCAGTTCTGCCGAGCAGCATGCGAAAACGCATGCTGTCCCGTCGTGTCAGAGTCATTTCCACTGGCCAGGCTTGGTCACCAAGCTGCACCTTGGTGACAATCACCAGCCGCTTTTCCCGGTGGCCACCTGAGTCGCTGACCGTGCGCTGATCGATCACCTCCGCGATGCACTCCTTGATCACATCGATACGACGCTGCAACGGATGGATACGAAACCGCACCATTAATACACCGCGCTCGTGATAGGTCTTTTGGGAAAATGCGTGTAGCGCCGATGTCCTCGCACCGGTATCGACCTTGGCCTTGATATTCTCCACACCCAGCTCAGGCAACGAAAGCCACTCGCGCCAGCCAAGTGTCAGCAGTGTATTGTGTTTATCCCGGCCCATGGCGATTCAGTGCCCCTGTGGTTCAGGCGATCATTTTACAACAATGATTGCGATGCATGTGTACCTACTAAGTAGATAACAACGCAGATGATATACTCCAGGCACTTTCACTGAGTATTGCCCATGTCAGAAAACTTGCTATATCTTTGCCCGGCAGAGTTCGATGTCCTTCCCGATGCTCCATCCAAACTGGAAAGCACATTGTATAAGGGAGGATTTATCGGCAAGGCGTTCGACTTCAACGGTGAAACCCACTACCAACCGGGGTCCGAGTTCCTCTCGCTCATCACCTTTCTCGGTTGCTCGCCGGTTATCGCCATGGAGCAGCACGAAAATGCGGGCGAAGGATTCAGTCATATAGCCTTCCAGGGCCCATCTACCACGCCGCAGTTCGTCAGCGGCGACAACCTTAAGATTCCCCGCTGCCCGGTTTGTGGCCACCGCTTCGATGTGTGGCAACCTCTCGTTGAGGCGTGGCGACAACAGCCGAAGACGAACCATATCACCTGTCCCGAATGCAGCAATGAGTTGACACTGCCCCAGCTACGCTGGCGCAAGAGCGCAGGATTCGGGCGTTACTTCATCAAGATATGGGGAATATTCGAGAGTGAGGCGGTGCCGAGCCCCGAGTTAATCGCGCTGCTGGAGCAGGTCAGTGGCTGCCAGTGGCAGCACTTCTACGTACGCTACCTGGGATAAAATTCTACTCAGTCGGCACGATCCCGCGTTGAAATCGCCATCAGAATGCTTATTTACTAGCAGTAAACTGCGCTTCTTCTGTCGGTTTCGCCTTACCTCGCACTCGTCTGCGCGAATTTCAATGCACAGCTAAAGTCGTGACCTGACCAGTGCTGCTATCTCATCGTCAGTCAACTCAACAGGATTGGTCTTCATACTATTGTTACGTGAACCGGCAACGATGCGTGGAATATCGGCTTCGATGATAGCGTAATCGCCAAGGCGTGGCAGCGCCATAGCGTCACGCCACGATGCCAGAACATCAATCAGTGCCTCATGTGCCGCTTCATCATCCAGCTCATTCTTACCGCTCAATAACCGGCCTACCCTGGCGTATTTTTGGAGCGCGTGACTCTCTGGCGCACGTCCACATAGCGCGGAGAGATTGGTTCGGGTTGCCTCGGCCACCATCGTGCCACAGGCAACACCGTGGGGCAGCGGGAACAGCGAACCAAGCGGCTGGGCCAGACCGTGTACCGAACCGAGTCCCACCTGAGCCAGGGTAATTCCCGAGATCAACGCCGCATAGGCCATTGCTGCTCGGCCAGTTGCTTCGCCGTGATAGGCTGCCAGGAATCCCTGCTGTGCAGCCTCCAACCCACTCCAGGCAAGCGCATCGGTCAATGGATTGGAGCGCAGTGAGACATACGACTCGAGCAATTGGGTGAAGGCATCCATACCCTGGGCAGCGATCAATTCCGGCGGGCAGTTCTCCAGTAACAGCGGATCGATCAGGGCAACCCGCGCGACCAGTGAATCGTGACGAAACGATTTTTTGTAACCCTCGGCGCCATGTTCGCTGAGCACGGCGTTACGGGTCGCTTCACTGCCCGTTCCAGCGGTTGTCGGCACGGCAATAAACGGTATCGCAGGCCCATGATACGGCAGCCCTCGCCCAACATCTTCCAGATGGTCCAGCACCGAGTTACCAAACGGCAACAGACCGGCTACGGCCTTGGCTGTATCGAGCACACTGCCACCGCCGATGCCCACCACCGCAGCAATCCCACTATCGAAATGGGCTGAGACCAGTTCATCCACTCGCTGCGGCGACGGTTCACCACGAATGGCTTCATGTACCACACCGATCCCAGCACGACGTAACCCGTTCTGTAATGGGTCCCAGAAACGACTGGAGACAAAAGAATGCCCGCCGGTCAGCAACAGAGCGCGCTTACCGTAGATTTCCAATAAATGTGGCAGTTCAGCTAACGTTCCTTCGCCAAAGCGAATGCGCGGCAGGGTTGCAGTGGCAAACGGAGAAAGATTCAACATCAGGGATTAACGAAACTGGCGCAGGTACCACCACTCGAAGAATCGCTTGGCCCAGTGCCAGAAACGATTGGCTGGCAGAACAATACTACGTTTTGGTGTACGCGCTATCAGCATCCCTTTATCCAGACTGTCGACAATGCACATCAGCTCGACACGGAAACGCTTCCAGACATCTTTACCATCCAGCTCAGCCAGCAGATTGATAGCTGCTGTGGTCGCCTGCAGGGCAGCCATGTGTGCCTGCTTGGGCATCCAGTCGGGACCGGGGAAACTACCGGAATCGCCAGCGATATAAACCTGCTTCATCCCTTCGACTCGACAAAACTCATCCGCCCTGACCAGCCCGCCAGGTGAACGCGGTAGTTCGCTGTTATCAAACCAGGCGTTACCGGTCATACCCGGCATAAACAAAATCAGGTCGGCTTCGAACTCACCACCTTCGGTCACAACCTTGTCCTGCTCGAAGCGAACCATCTTGTGACCCAAATGGGTTTCGATGCCGCGGGCCTGCATGGTATCCAGCAACCCCTTGACCGCTTTACCGCCAAGACGTTTGCCCGGCTCTGGCGCCGGGTTGAAAAAGATCAGTTTGAATTTGTCGCGTCGGCTTTCTTTACGCAGTTGGGTATCGAGCCCAAAAAGAAACTCAAACATGGGGCCACCGCGCATCGCTGAAGGTTCCTGCGGATTACCGCCGAAACCGATGGCAATAGTGCCGCCATCCATATGTGTCAGCCGATCACGGATCGCCACTGCCGCAGAAATGCCTTCACAGGGCGTAATCGCATGCTCAATACCCGGTAGTTTTTTAATAAAACGACCACCCGAGGCGATGATCAGGGCGTCATTCTTTACCTCGCCCTTATCAGTGATTACCGTACGACCGCTATCCTTCAGACCGATGACCTCAGCCTGAAAATGGTTAACCCGGATGTGGCGGAAAAGACTGTCGAGTGATGCACGCAACTGCTCGGGTTTGCGCAGACCGGAAGGGATCCAGATCAGGCTGGGCAGATAGACAAATTCTGCCCGTGGACTGATAACGGTAACGTCGGTAGTGTTGTTACGTTTACGCAACTCACGCGCAGCCGTGATCGCCGCAAAGCCACTGCCGATAATGGTGATCTGTTGCTTTTGCATGGGCTTAATTCAAGTATGACAGAGCGGACGATTATCGGGGTTCTGCACCCCTTCAGCAATGGTTTGTGCCAGATCGCGCAGCTCTTCCATTGAGATACAATTCAGCAACCGGGCAACCAGATCGGGATCGAGTCGGATGGTACAGGGGGTACCATCCTCCAGAGCCACCATCACACCCATGACATTTTTTTCGAAGACCCCTTCACTCTCCTCCAGTAATTCCGCAGTTTCCTGCAGTAACTTTTCATAGAGGTAATCCACTTCGTCGGAAAGTTTGTCGTCGAGGTCTTCAGGCACCTCGGCCAGACATCCGCCATCGTCTGAAGTGGTAACGTCAACACCTTTGGCTCGCAACTCTTCGACAAACTTGTCGCGAATACCTTCATCAAAAAAAATATACTCCAACATCTGTTACATCCTGAATCGTTTAGCGAATAGAGGCATACCCTAACATCAGGCATGCGGTGTAAAACAGCTACACACCGTAACGGCGTGCTTCATTCATAATCTGTTTCATCTCTGCAACGGCATTCGGCAAACCACTAAACATCGCGCGGGCAATGATGGCATGACCGATATTCAGTTCACGGATGGCAGAAATCGCAGCGATAGCTGCAGTGTTGTGATAGTGCAGACCATGCCCCGCATTAACCTGCAATCCAGCGTTCACACCCAGCGCAACCCCGGCAGTGATCCGAGCCAGCTCAACCTGGGCCGTCTCCTGATTATCTGCATCGGCATAATGGCCGGTGTGAATTTCAATCACCGGCGCTCCGCATTCGGCAGCTGCTTC
Source organism: Thiohalomonadaceae bacterium (assembly GCA_050299175.1). GTDB lineage: Bacteria > Pseudomonadota > Gammaproteobacteria > Thiohalomonadales > Thiohalomonadaceae > JAPHTQ01. The sequence goes on along the minus strand of JBNKVM010000066.1, from coordinate 85,003 downwards.
GATTTGAGCGGGTTCCGCATCGATAAAAAGCGAGACCCGCACCCCGGCATCGGCCAATCTGGCACAAGCGTCACGGACACGTGATTTTTGCCCAGCCACATCCAACCCGCCCTCAGTAGTCAACTCCTCACGCTTCTCAGGTACCAGGCAGCAATCCTGTGGCCGATACTTCTCTGCCATACCGAGCATCTCCTCGGTCACTGCCATTTCCAGATTCATTCGAGTCTGCAAAAGTTCCCGCAGCAGACGAACATCCCGCTCCTGGATATGGCGGCGGTCTTCCCGCAAATGCAAGGTAATACTGTCCGCCCCGGCCTGCTCTGCCTCAAGCGCAGCCTGCACCGGGTCCGGGTAACGGGTACCCCTTGCCTGGCGCAGTGTCGCGACATGGTCGATGTTAACGCCCAGTAAAATCGACTGCGGATTACTCACTCATCACTCCTCATCGGTTGTGGAATTGCGGCTTTTACTCTGCCCATATTGTGCGCGGAATAGCTCACGACTGGCCAGCGATCGATTGCCCAGATACGGCTGCAATACCGCGCGCATCAGTCGTTTGGCTTCATTACGGCACTCGAATCCGGTAGAGACGCCACTGGCAAGCGCCAGTAAAGTCCCCCCCTGTAGCTGCAGGCAATCGGCTTGTCCCTCGACGGCAGAAGACGGGCCGTGCTCAAGGTTATAACAATAGTAACGATTTGCCTCCAGTGGCTCACCCGTCGCGGCATGGGTCAACTGCAAACCGTAACCCAGCTCCTGAAGTAGATCTCGCTCAAACAGGCGTAGACACCAATCGAGCTCGCTCGCTCCTGCCAGGCCGGTCAGGGTCTCGTGATAACAGTCATAAAGTTCGGCATGAGGATCATGGCGATGCAGTAGGCGCATCAGAATCTCATTGAGATAGAATCCACCCAGCAACGCTTCACCATTGAGCATGGGGATATGGCCATTTGGCTCCGCGGCGGTCAGGGTCTGTAGTTCACCGCGGCCACTCCACGACAGCAACAACGGCTGGAAAGGCTGTAACAGTGCCTTGAGCGATGAGCGCTTGCCCTGAGCACCGCGTGCCACCAGACCGATACGACCGTACTCACGGCTAAATACTTCCAGCAGCAGGCTGGTATCACGATAGGGTTTGCGGTGAAGGATATAAGCTGATTGCAGGGCAACGCGCCGTTCGCTACTCATCCCGATATCCGAGTGACTGTAGAATCCGCTCGTTGTCGGACCACCCCTCCTTGACCTTCACCCACAGTTGCAGAAAAACCTTGGCATCGAACAACTTTTCCATGTCGATACGCGACTGTTTGCCAATGTTTTTGAGTTGCTCACCACCCTTGCCTATAACAATCCGCTTTTGGCTGTCTCGTTCCACCCAGATAAGCGCATTGATTCGTAACAGTCCGTTATCATCCTTGAACTGTTCGATCTCGACTGCAACTGAGTAGGGTAACTCCTTGCCCATACTTCGCATCAGTTTTTCACGAATAATTTCGGCCGCAAGAAATCGCTCACTCCGATCAGTGACATACTCTTCGGGATAGATGGGTTCCGATTCAGGAAGTGCGCGCAACACCTCTTTTTCAAGGTCAGCGACATTATCACCCTTGAGTGCAGAGAGAGGCAGGACAGCATGGAACGCCATTTTTTCTGCCAGTTGTTGCAACAATGGGAGAAGTTGCTCCTTTTCCTTCAGGTAATCAATTTTATTGACCACCAATACCACTGGCACAGACTGATCACGTAGTCTTTTAAGAACGCTCTCATCCTCTTCTGTCCATTTAAGTGCATCGACAACAAACAGGATCAGATCGACATCTTCCAGACTGCTGCTGGCAGCGCGATTCATATAGCGATTCATCGCCTTTTTGGCATTCAGGTGAAGACCAGGTGTATCGACATAAACCGCCTGGTAATTCTCTTCTGTTTTGATGCCCAGAATACGGTGGCGGGTTGTCTGCGGTTTACTCGAGGTGATACTGATTTTTTGCCCCAGAATACGGTTCATCAAGGTGGATTTACCGACATTGGGACGACCGACAATAGCCACATAACCGCTACGAAATTCCATCTTATTCACAGCCCAGTCTTTTTAGTGCTTCGCTTGCCACCGCCTGCTCCGCTTTGCGTCGACTACTACCCTCAGCCACCACAGCCTTATCCAGAGTAGGAACGATGCACTGAACAGTAAAACGTTGCTCATGCGCTTTACCCTGCACGTTGGTTACCTCATATTCAGGGAGGTCAAGACTACGTGATTGTAAAAACTCCTGCAGCCGGGTTTTGGGATCTTTCAGTGCACAGGAGGGATCGGCACTTTGCAGCCGTTCTGCATACATCGAGAGAATAACCTGTTTGACTGTATCGATATCAGAATCGAGGAAGATCGCACCGATGATGGCTTCAAGTGCATCGGCAAGGATAGAACCGCGACGAAAACCACCGCTTTTCAACTCTCCTGGCCCGAGCGAAAGATAATCACCCAATCCTAGTTCACGCGCCAATGAGGCTAATGTATCGCCTTTAACCAACGAAGCACGTAATCGACTTAACGTTCCTTCATCGATATCAGCAAAGCGGTGGTAGAGTTCCGTGGAAATAACAAAACTGAGAATCGAATCGCCAAGAAACTCAAGACGCTCATTATTCTCACGTGAGGCACTACGATGAGTAAGTGCCTGCTGCAACAGTCCCTCATTGGCAAAGGTGTAGCCCAGGACTTTGCAGAGTTTAGTATAATTAGTAACCACTGGCCCTGACAGATGCTGTCGACTTGAAATTCAACAAGAAGGATATGTTGCTAAAATAGGGAATAACGACATCATAGTCGACTTCAATCTTATAACGCTCACTATTTAGGTCACGAACTACACTTACATCTTCACTTTTAACTCGAGAGACGTTATTCACGTAGAAGCGCTTCATTACCGCAGTATGGACGCTCATTGCACCCACATACTCCTCAGGTTCGCTTTCCATCGTAGATAGCGCACCGCTAACATTGAAATATTCCAGATACGGAGGCACCAGTTTCAACGCGGTAAACACTGAAAAGCCGATCAGGAACAAGAAAAAAGCCAATGACCAAATGCTATATCCCGCCTGGCGATTGATACGTTTCATTTGGAACCCCTCACTTGATTGAATTTCCCAGCCTTTTCCAGTTGATAAAACCGTCAGCATCCCAATCCCAGTTCATCCAGATCATGAACGCTTTTCCAACCAGATTAGCCTCGGGTACTGTCCCCCAAGCTCGGCTGTCACGACTATTATCGCGGTTATCACCCATGGCAAAGTATTGCCCTTCTGGCACAACATATTCGAAATCACCGCCGAAGACATTACGATCCGGCATAACCAGAATATTATGCTTGGTCCCTAACAGGTCTTCCTGCAGTCGCCGAGCCCCGGTAGAACTTCTACCGCTACCATTTCCCACATAGGTATCCAGATACTCCTGTGCTGCAGGTTGATCATTGATCGTCAGCTGTTTATTGCGATAGACGATATGATCACCCGGCACCCCAATCACCCGCTTGATGTAATCGATATGTGGATTTTCCGGGTAGCGGAATACAAATACCTCGCCACGCCTAGGCTTATTTATATCCAGAAATTTGGTATTGAGTACCGGCAGACGCAAACCGTAGGAAAACTTATTAACCAGAATGAAGTCGCCCACCAGCAATGTCGGCATCATCGAGCCAGACGGGATACGAAACGGTTCAACGATGAAGGAGCGGACAACCAGCACCAGCAGAATAATGGGGAAAAAGGTGCGTGACATTTCCACCAGCCACGGCTCTTTAGTTGCTTTGGCCCGCATCTCTTCCGAGGCACCACCAGAAACTGCGTCCATAGAATCCAGAGATTGCAGACGCCTTGGTCCCAGATAGAGAATATCCAGTGCCCAGACAATGCCGGTAAAAAAAGTCAGTAAAACCAACAGTAGTGGAAAATCCAGAGTCATTATTTCTTTCCTACGTGCAACACGGCGAAGAACGCTTCCTGCGGGATCTCCACAGAACCTACCTGTTTCATCCGCTTCTTACCAGCCTTCTGCTTCTCCAGCAGTTTGCGTTTGCGGGTCACGTCGCCACCATAGCATTTGGCTGTGACATTCTTACGCAACGCCTTGACGTTGGTACGAGCGATAATCTGATTGCCGATGGCGGCCTGAACCGCCACTTCGAACATCTGTCTCGGAATCAGCTCCTTCATCTTCTCGGCCAGTTCACGTCCACGGGACTGAGACTGATCGCGGTGGGTAATAATCGCCAATGCATCGACGATTTCACCGTTGATCATGATATCAAGGCGTACCAAATCCGCTGCCTCAAACCGCTTAAAATGATAGTCCAGCGAGGCAAAACCGCGACTTACTGATTTGAGCCGGTCGAAGAAATCGAGTACCACCTCGCTCAGCGGGATTTCATAGGTCAGAGCCACCTGCTTGCCCAGATACTGCATATTTTTCTGCACCCCACGCTTTTCGATGCAGAGTGAGATCACATTGCCAACATAGTCCTGCGGCACCAGAATATTGGCCTGAATGATCGGCTCGCGGATTTCGTCGATTTCGTTACGTTCTGGCAATTTGGAGGGATTGTCGACCATCAGGGTCTCCCCCCTGGTGGTAATCACCTCATAGACCACCGTCGGTGCGGTGGTGATCAGATCCAGGTCGTATTCACGCTCCAGACGCTCCTGAATGATCTCCATATGCAGCATACCGAGAAAACCGCAGCGGAAACCAAAACCGAGCGCCTGAGAGGTTTCCGGTTCGTAGAATAGCGATGCGTCGTTAAGGCGCAATTTGGCCAGCGCCTCGCGCAGGTCTTCATAGTCATCGCTGTTGACGGTAAATAGACCGGCGAAAACTCTCGGTTGGGCAGGCTGGAAACCGGGCAACGGCCTGTCGGCAGGCCGATCGGTCAGGGTCAATGTGTCACCCACCGGGGCACCGTCGATATCCTTGATTCCGGAAATGAGGTAACCCACTTCCCCGGCGGCCAATTCGCCCATGTCCTTCATCTTGGGTGAGAAAATCCCGACCCGATCCACCAGATGGCTGCGTCCTGTCGACATCACAGTGAACTTCTGTTTCGGTTTCATGCTGCCGTTGACCACCCGTACCAGACAGACAACACCGAGGTAATTGTCAAACCATGAGTCGATGATCAAGGCCTGCAACGGTGCACTACGATCACCGCCAGGAGCAGGAATGCGTACCACCAGTTGTTCCAGCAGGTCTTCGATACCGACACCGGTCTTGGCGCTGACCCGCACCGCATCGTGGGCGTCGATGCCGATTATCTCTTCGATCTCATTAATCACCCGTTCCGGCTCGGCCGAAGGGAGATCGATCTTGTTCAGTACCGGAACGACTTCCAGATCCTGTTCGATGGCGGTGTAGCAGTTGGCCACCGTCTGCGCTTCCACCCCCTGAGAGGCATCCACCACTAGCAATGCCCCTTCACAGGCGGCCAGTGAACGCGAAACCTCATAGGAAAAGTCGACATGCCCCGGGGTATCGATGAAGTTGAGCAGATAGGTCTGCCCGTCACGAGCAGTGTAATTGAGAGAGACGCTCTGCGCCTTGATGGTAATCCCCCGCTCCCGCTCCAGATCCATGGAATCGAGCACCTGCGCGGCCATTTCACGCTCAGACAGGCCACCACAGACCTGGATAAAACGATCGGAGATAGTCGATTTGCCGTGGTCGATGTGGGCAATAATGGAGAAGTTGCGGATATGTTGCTGATCGGTCACGTAGCGTTTCTTCCGGGCCTTGAACAGATGGGTTTATGCCAGATATGCCGCCTGTAACGGCCATACCGCAGACATCATTATAAAGCGCGGAATTCTACAGTAGATCAATGCGTTGTGAAATAGCCCCGCAAGGCCTCATGATCGAGAAAATAGTGGCAAATCTCTTCATCGGCACTGTCGGTCAACACCGGCACCTTGTGATCGTAGCGCCGTACCAACTCCTCACTGGAATCGATATCCAGCGTCTCCAGCTCAAACGGGAAGTTAGCCCGAGCGGCGAGCAGTTCCTGATGCATCTCTTCGCACAGGGAACAGGCCGCCCGGTAATAGAAACGTAGCTGGTGCCTCAATCCTTCGGCACTCGTAGTGCCAGGAACAGCGGATTACCGCGGCGTTCCACCAGCACGGGAACGGAATCGCCCGCCTTCAGATCCTTAACCACCTTCTGGTATTTACTGGCACTGTCGATCGACTTCCCGCCGATCTTCACAATCACATCACCACGCATAATACCCGAGGCACTCGCAGCGCCGTCGTCCACCTGCTCGACCAGCACCCCGGAAGTGACCTCGAGTTCCTTACGCTGAGCGGCGCTCAGGCTGCTTACCTGGAGCCCCAGGCGATCGGTCTTGAGCACCGGTTTCTTCGGGCTCTCCTCCTGCGCCTTGGCCTCTGCAGGCAGTTCACCGATGCGCACCACCAAACTACGCATCTTGCCGTCACGCAATACCTTGACCTTGGCATCCGAACCGACCCGGGTACGACCAACGATGGGCGGCAGGTCCGAAGAATAGGTGACTTCTTCACCGTTAAACTCGGTGATGATATCGCCTACTTCTATGCCCCCTTTGGCGGCAGGCGAATCGTCCATCACCTGCGCCACCAGGGCACCGTGAGGACGCTTCATGCCAAAGGATTCGGCCAGTTCGCGGGTAACATCCTGAATCAACACGCCGAGCCAGCCACGGGAAACGTATCCCTGCTCTTTAATCTGGCTGACCACGTCCATTACCACATCCATCGGAATGGCAAAGGAGAGCCCCATGAAACCGCCGGTACGGCTGTAGATCTGGGAGTTAATTCCCACGACTTCGCCATCAAGATTGAACAGCGGGCCACCAGAGTTACCCGGGTTGATCGCCACGTCGGTCTGGATAAACGGCACATAGTTCTCACTCGGCAGGCTACGACCAAGCGCGCTAATCACACCAACAGAGACAGAATGGTCGAAACCGAAGGGTGAGCCGATAGCCATCACCCACTCGCCCACTTTCAGATCCTTGCTGTTACCCAGTTTGACCACCGGCAGGTCACTGGCATCCACTTTCAACAGGGCGATGTCACTGCGCTTGTCGGCACCGATCAGCTCGGCGACCAGCTCACGCCGGTCACTCAAACGCACCATGATCTCATCGGCACCCTCGACCACATGGTTGTTGGTCAGAATGTAACCCTTGCTATCGATAACGAATCCGGAACCCAGCGAACGCGCCTCGTGCTCAGGCGGCATCTGGCCGCCCTCACCACCGTCGCCAAAGAAACGGCGCAACAGATCATCCCAGGGGGTCCCCTTGGGGAAATCGGGTATCTCCATACCCGGAGGCATACCGGCAATGGTGTTGTGCACTTTCTGCTTGGTGCTGATATTCACCACAGCAGGACTGTACTTCTCCACCAGGCGGGTAAATTCGGGCAATTCTCTCGCCTGTGCATTTTGCAGCATCAGTGCCATGGAGAAGAGCAGGAAAAGGAAATAGTGTGTCGTGCGGGAAAGAGAGATACGTTTCATAGACAACCTGTGGTACTGGAATTATTGCTATCAGGGATTGAATGAAATATTGCTGATCGAAACATCCGGGGAACATTTGCGCAGGATCACCGCAGTGTAACGCGGATCGCTTGCCGCTCGACGATTGAAGTAACGGAGCCAAAGAAGACCACCGCCCAACCCGAGCAACCCGAACAACAGGCTCATGGCTTCGCCATCACTACCCCATTGCGGCGCCATCGCCTCGCCAAACAGCCCCCCGCCCAGCAGCAGCAGCAGGGGTAAGACATAGACAAACAGGGAACCTTTCAACAGCACGCTCTCATCGATACCGACAATCACCGTGTCGCCAGCGACGGCATTGATCGGATTGCGCACCTTCATCCGCTGCATCTTGGCACCCAGCACCTTGCTCAGCGCGCCGGTACCGCAGCCCTTGGCGGAACAGCTACTGCAGCTGCTACGCCGCTCACTCTCGACCCAGGCATGCTCACCCTCGACCGAGACGACCTGTGCGTTCTCCTCGATCATGGATAACCGTTACTCCGCTGCCTGACGATGGCCGACAATGCGCACATAGGGCACCATGCCGTTCACCCCGGAACTGACCGAATACTCATGCTGTTCGGCCAGATAGGGCGGTAACTCTTCGCTGTTGTTTGTCTCGGCAGCGACGTTAACCGGCTGTGGAGTCATGCGTACGAAGTTTTGCGGCTGCGCCACTTCGGCCATGGTCTGTGCCGGGGCACCAGTATCGACGTTGTTCATCTGCTGGAAACCGATAACCGCCACGCCGCTGACCGAAGCCGCTACCGCCAGCCCTGCCACATGACGCAGCCACGGACGCTGCTTGCGCGGCGACTGCGGTGCAAGAATCGTCGGCTCGCTTTCCAGTGCTTTGCTGATTCGGTCGTGTAGCTGCATATCGACATGCGACTCGAGATTGCCATGCAGCGCGTCGCTGATCAGATGGTAGCGACTCCAGCTGCTTTGCAACGCCCGGTCATTGCGCAGCGCATCCAGCGCCCGAGAGAGCTCAGCTTCTGCCAGCTCACCGTCGGCCAGGGCCGAAATCCACTCTTTTTTGTCATCTGCCATAGTTTTACTCCACTCTCGCCCGTTTCCGACCCGTATTAATGGCTAAGGTTCCAGCAAGGGTTTCAAATTATTTTCGATAGCCTCCCTGGCGCGGAATATCCGGGATCGCACCGTGCCGATGGGACACTCCATGGCCTGTGCAATCTCTTCATAACTCAGTCCCTCCATCTCGCGCAAGACGATAGCGGTGCGCAGATCTTCGGGCAGTCCATCGATGGTCTCGTAAATCACCCGTTCCACCTGATCGCGATGGGCCAGTTGCTCGGGATTGTCGTAGTCACGCAGGCGAGTCCCCGGCTCGTACTGAACCGCCTCGTCGGCATCGATATCGCTGGTGGGAGGACGGCGTCCCTGGGAAACAAGGTGATTCTTCGCTGTATTGATGGCGATGCGATAGAGCCAGGTGTAAAAGGCACTTTCGCCGCGGAAATTGGGTAACGCCCGGTAGGCCTTGATAAAGGTCTCCTGGGTAACGTCGAGGGCCTCGTCCTGATCCCGCACGTAACGGGTAACGAGTTTGACGATTTTTTGCTGGTACTTAAGTACCAAAACATCGAAGGCTTTCTTGTCACCGAGCTGAACCCTCCGTACCAGCTCCTGATCGACATTATGCTCGCCCATCAGGGCCGTCCCCTTTGATTTGTTATCGAAGGCGCCCCCACCGAACGCCGGGCTCTATGACAATACTTCACTATAAGGGTTCGCCAACACATCAACTTTTTCGTATATTCCCGTTTTAGCGCCGGAACAGCCGGTTCTGGCGAGGCAAGTTGCCCCAACAAGCGACAATATACCATTGGACCGACTCGATAAAAGCCATTTACCCTCGATGCCCTCCCGACACGACACCGATATTCTGATTATCGGCAGCGGTGCTGCAGGCCTGACCCTGGCCCTGCGCCTGGCTGACAGTGCCCGCGTCAGCGTCCTCTCCAAGGCACGCATGGAGGATGGCTGTACCCTCTACGCCCAAGGCGGCGTGGCTGCCGTGCTCGACCCGCACGACTCGGTCGATGCCCATGTAGCAGACACACTCAATGCCGGGGGCGGCCTCTGTGACCCCACGGTAGTGCGTTTCGTCGCCGAACGAGGACGTGCCGCTATCGAGTCACTCATCGCCGAGGGGGTCGAATTCAGCCGCGAAAACGGTGGCGATTACCACCTGACCCGCGAAGGGGGCCACAGTCACCGCCGAGTGATCCACGCGGCCGATGCCACCGGCCAGGCGATCGAAAAGACCCTGCTACAGCGTACCAGGGAACACCCAAACATCACCCTGCACGAAAACCACCTGGCCATTGACCTGATCACCGCCGACAAACTGGGCAAAGAAGGTAACCGGGTAATGGGCGCCTACGTCTTCAACCGTCAGAGTGGTCACGTAGACGTGTTCCGTGCCCGCTTCGTGATACTGGCCAGCGGCGGTGCCAGTAAGGTTTACCTCTACACCAGTAACCCCGACCTCTCCACCGGGGATGGCATCGCCATGGCCTGGCGCGCCGGGTGCCGGGTGGCGAACATGGAGTTCAATCAGTTCCACCCGACCTGCCTCTACCACCCCAAGGCCAAGTCCTTTCTCGTCACCGAGGCGCTGCGCGGTGAGGGCGGCAAACTGCTTCTACGGGACGGCAGCCGCTTCATGCCACGCTTCGACGAGCGTGGTGAACTGGCCCCGCGGGATATCGTCGCCCGCGCCATCGACCACGAAATGAAACGCCTCGGCGAAGAGTGCGTCTATCTCGACATCAGCCACAAATCGGCAGAGTTCATCAAGGAACACTTCCCCACCATCTACGCCCGCTGTCTCGAATTCGGCTACGACATGAGCAAGGAGCCGATCCCGGTGGTACCGGCCGCCCACTACACCTGTGGCGGGGTGATGACCGACCTCAATGGCGCCACCGATATCCCTGGCCTCTATGCCGTCGGCGAGGTCAGCTTTACCGGTCTGCACGGCGCCAACCGCCTTGCCAGTAACTCGCTGCTGGAGTGTCTGGTGTTTGCCGATGCCGCAGCGCGGCATATCAACACACAGTTGGATAAAATCGAAATGCCACCCGCACTACCCGCCTGGGACGAGAGCCGGGTTACCGACTCCGACGAAGAGGTAGTGGTTTCGCACAACTGGGAGGAACTGCGCCGCTTTATGTGGGACTACGTCGGCATCGTCCGCACCGACAAACGCATGCAACGGGCCAAGCGACGGGTCGATCTGCTCAACGCAGAGATAGAAGAGTATTACGGTAACTTCCGCGTCACCAACGACCTGCTCGAACTCCGTAACCTGGTCGTGGTAGCCGATTTGATCATTCAATCAGCCATGTCCCGCAAGGAGAGTCGCGGTCTGCACTACAACCTCGACTACCCGCATAACGGTGAAGTGGCAGAGAATACGGTCCTCACCCCGGAGAACTATTTGCCGGTGTGATCTGGAAGCGTACCCGCATACGCCGAAACAACTCCTCACCAATCCCCTTCGGGGTCAACACCACTGCCCTGCTGGCGGAACCGGAAATGCGATAATTGAGTACTGCCAGACGCGTTGCCAGATAACTGTCGCCGCATAGTTCCACGGCATACTCATACTCGTCCTGCCACCACCACTGCTGCTCGCTGTCCCACACCAGCGTTACCGGCCTGCCACCCAACTCGGCACGCCGCTGCCACACTCGTGTCGTAAACAGCAGCAACACCATCACGGCCAGAAAATTTATCGGTAATGGCAAGGGTAACAACAAAAGCGTCAGCACGGCAGAACCACTCATGCCGAGATAAAGACGTCGTAACAGGGGATTGGCGCGGACCTCAATCCGTAGCGGCGTGGCGTATTCTTTCGATGACATCGACAAACTCCTTTTGTGCGATCTCACTACTACCTAGCAGATATTCGCTCAACGTCTGATCCGGCAGTTCCAGCAGACGGATAAAAACTTCTTTCTGCGCTACGTCCAGTTGCGCATAGTCCCTGTCGAGAAATCCCTGCAGCAGCAGATCCAGTTCAAGCATGCCACGACGGCAACGCCAGCGCAGCCGATCCAGCTCGCCCACGTCTACACCTGCCGCTTTAACAGTAGTTGTCGCACCAGTCCGATGGCGCGGGTCGGATTGAGTCCCTTGGGACAGACATCGACACAGTTCATGATGGAGTGGCAACGGAACAGCTTGTAGGGGCCGTCCAGTTCCTGCAGACGCGCCGCGGTATCCTGATCACGACTGTCGAGCAGGAAACGTGTCGCCTGCAACAGGGCTGCTGGTCCACGGAATTTGTCCGGGTTCCACCAGAAGGAGGGACAGGCAGTGGTGCAACAACCGCAGAGAATACACTCGTAGAGCCCGTCCAGTTGATCGCGCTCCTCGGGACTCTGCAACAACTCGGTCTCCGGTTCCGGATCGTGAACGATGAGATAAGGGCGCACCGCCTTGTAGTGGTGGAAGAAGCCGCTCATATCCACCACCAGATCGCGAATCACCGGCCGCCCCGGTAACGGGCGCAGGGTAATCGGTTGCTTGAGTGAATCGACCGGCGTAATACAGGCAAGACCATTACTGCCGTTAATGTTAATCGCATCGGAACCGCAAACACCTTCGCCACAGGAGTGACGAAACGCCAGCGACTCGTCCTGCTCCGCCTTGAGGCGTAACAGCGCATCGCGCAACATTGTTCCGGGTTCGACATCGGCCAGCTCAAATGCCTGCAGCGTCGGCTTCTGATCGCTCTCCGGGTTGTAACGATAGATATGGAATTTCATATCTAGTACACCCTTGGCTTAGGCGGGAACGAATCGACACTCAATGGCTTCATCCGCACCGGCTTGTAATCCATCCGCCCATCACGATAGAACAGCGAGTGCTTCAACCAGCGCTCGTCGTCGCGCTCGGGGAAATCGATGCGTGAATGGGCACCGCGACTCTCTTCACGGTGTAGCGCAGAGGTCACCGTCGCGAGCCCCAGGTCCACCAAATTTTCAAGCTCGAAGGCTTCAATACGCGCGGTGTTGAAGAAACGGCTATGGTCATGCAGGGTGACGTGGTCGAGACGCTCGCGAATCGCCAGAACCTTCTGCACACCTTCGGCTAGCACATCGTGTCGGCGGAAGACCCCGCAGTACTCTTCCATGGTCTTCTGTAGCTCACTGCGCAACACCGCGACCGACTCTCCCTCCCCTTTGCGCTCCCAGCGCTGCAAATGGGCCATCGCCCGATCAACACTCGTCTGTTCCAACGGTCGATGGAAACGGTTCTCTTTCAGGTAATCGATGATGTGGTTTCCGGCGGCACGCCCGAAGACCACGATGTCGAGTAGCGAATTGCCACCGAGACGGTTTGCCCCATGTACCGAAACACAGGCGCACTCACCCACTGCATAAAAACCGGGCACCGCCTCCTCGCCGACACCGACGGGTGCCACCACCTGACCGTGACGATTGGTCGGGATTCCACCCATGGTGTAGTGCGCAGTGGGATAGACAGGTACCGGGGCACGAGCCATGTCGATACCGGTAAAGGTCAGTGCCATCTGCCGAATCGCTGGTAGGCGTTTGGCGACCACCTCCTCGCCCAGGTGGTCCACCTTGAGCAACACGTGGTCCCTGTTGGGGCCGCAACCACGGCCCTCTTTCACCTCCAGATAGATGGCCCGGCTGACCACATCGCGACTGGCCAGATCCAGCGCATGGGGCGCGTAGCGCTGCATGAAGCGCTCCCCATCGCTGTTGATCAAATAACCGCCTTCACCGCGTGCACCCTCGGTAAGCAACATCCCCTTACCTGCAATACCGGTAGGATGAAACTGGAAGAACTCCATATCCTGTAACGGAATCCCGGCACGTAGCGCCATCGCCATGCCGTCGCCAGTATTGATGTGGGCATTGGTATTGGTACGAAACAATTGCCCAGCGCCACCAGTTGCCACCAGCGTGGTCTTGGCCTCGATCAGCAACGGTTCGCCACTTTCGATATCAAGCACCAGGGCGCCGAGGATCGCCCCCTGATCGTCCTGCAGCAGATCGATAGCAAAGTATTCGTCGAAGAAATGGGTACGAGCGCGCAGGTTCTGCTGATAGAGGCTATGCAGGATCGCATGACCAGTGCGATCGGCAGCCGCACAGGTACGCGCCGCCTGCTCACCACCGAAGTTCTGGCTCTGGCCACCAAAGGGACGCTGATAGATACGGCCATTCTCCAGCCGGGAAAACGGCACCCCCGCATGTTCCAGTTCGTAGACCAGATGAGCCGCAGCACGACACATATACTCAATCGCGTCCTGGTCACCCAGGTAGTCGCTCCCCTTAACCGTGTCGTACATGTGCCAATGCCAGTTATCCTGTAGCACATTGGCCAGGGCCGCATTGATCCCGCCCTGTGCTGCCACCGTATGGGAGCGGGTAGGAAAGACCTTGGAGACCACTGCTACCTTGGCATCGCCACGGGCCAGTTGCAGCGCCGCTCGCAGACCGCCGCCGCCCGCGCCGATCACCAGACTGTCGAATTTTCGCCGCGCCAGCTTCATCCCATCACTCCCTGCAACAGGATCGCAGCACTCCAGATCCCAAGCACGATCAACCATCCGCCCAGCAGTGCCAGCAGCAACAGACGCAAGCTAGCAAAGTGCCCGGCATAATCGAGGATCACATCACGTACCCCGACCCAGGCATGTAGCAGCAGAGCGAGGATAAACATCGCCGTGGCAATGGCAATGATCGGCTGGGCGAACAACGCATGCCATTGGTTAAATGTCAGATCAGGTGTCTGTGCAAACCAGACAAACACCACACCACTGAAGAGCAATAGATAGATCGCGCTGAGACGTTGCACCAACCAGGCGGAGAGACCACTGAGCACGTGACTCATAGCCAAAAGACCCCGCCGCCGAGCAGCAACAACCCATCTAACAACAGCACCGTGACAGCGCTGGTCCGTGCCACCCTGAGACTGGAGCCGAACTCCATATCCAGCAATAGCACCCGTACACCGGCAAACAGATGGTGCAGAAACCACCAGAGCAGCAGCAGCAGAGTCAGGCGTAATGGCCATGCCTGCAGCCACTCAGCCACCTGGGCAAAATCGGAAGCACTGGCAAGGGAACGTTGCCATAACCAGAGCGGTAGCGGCAGCAGCAGGAACAACAGAATGCCCGTCAGGCGGTGTAAGATAGAAACGAATCCCATCAATGGAAGATGGATTTGCAGCAGATTGAGAAAGACCGGACGTTTAGTCATCGACATATTGATTTGCTGGGCTGCTGACTTTATCTCTTGCATGACGTTTATCATAGCCTACCGATTCCGCTATGATTTGCGAAGAACCAATTACGCGGTAAAAGAGAGCAACCAATGAATAGCGAGTGGCGATCATTCCTGGAGCAACAGGGTGCACAATTCGACGAAACAGGGATAACCGACTTCGGCGATGCGACTGCGGAACTGAAAGCAGCGGCGGAAGGCACCAGTATCAGTGACCTCTCCCATCTGGGTTTGATCCGTGCCAACGGTGAAGATTGCCAGAGCTTCCTTCAGGGACAGCTCACCAACGACGTACGCGCCGTGGACGAAAGCACCCACCAGCTATCCGGCTATTGCAGCCCCAAAGGACGCCTGCTGGCGCTATTCCAGCTCTTTATGCGCAACGGCGACTACTACCTCCAGTTACCCCATCCCTTGCTTGAGGCGAGCCTGAAACGTCTGCGCATGTACGTCCTCCGTTCCAGAGTCACCCTGGATGATGTCAGCGACGAGTTGGTGCGCTTCACCCTTTCAGGCCCCGATGCAGAAAAACTGCTCACGGCACAATTGGGCGAGATACCGAGTGGCGGTTTTGAGGCAACGACCCAGGGCGGTATTACCATGTTGCGCCTCCCTGACCCAACGGCCCGTTTCCTGCTCTGTGGTGAAACTTCAGTAATGCAATCACTTTGGCAGGCCCTGCGTGACGGTGGTGCGGCCCCAGTCGGGCATCCCGCCGGCCGCTGGCTGACGATCCAGGCAGGTCAACCTGATGTCGTCACAGAAACCGTCGAAGCCTTCGTCCCACAAATGCTCAATCTGCAGTTGATCAATGGCGTCAACTTCAAGAAAGGCTGCTACACCGGCCAGGAAGTCGTGGCACGAATGCAGTATCTTGGCAAACTCAAACGTCGCATGTATCTGGCACATGTCGACACCGCCCAGGCACCTGTCCCGGGAGGGGAACTCTTCTCGCCGGAGAGCGGAAGCGGTCAGGGCGCAGGCAAAGTCGTCACAGTAGCCCCCGCGCCGCAAGGCGGCTACGATATGCTGGTGGTGGTGGAAATCAGTGGCCTCGAAGGAAACGGCTTCTATCTCGATGAGTCAGGTCAGCAGCCATTGACCATCGAACAGCCACCCTACGATTTTGAACAGACGGAAACATCGTCCCCCCAGGCGACCGGGCAAGAGAAATAACAATCACGCCGCATGGAAAGCACAGTACCGGCACCGGATGCCTGAACAGACGTAAGGAAATAATTGATGTCGAATGAAATCGCCAAGCAGTTCCTCGACAGCCTGGTCAGTGACCTGAAAAACAACAGACTGGTTCTCCCTACTTTGCCAGAAGTGGCGTTAAGGGTAAGAGAAGCGGTTAACGACGATAACGCCTCCATTGGCAATATCGCCAAAGTCATCGCCACCGATGCCGCGTTAAGCGCGCGTATCATCCAGGTAGCTAACAGCCCGCTATTGCGAGCCAGTAACCCGATCCAGACCCTCGACATGGCGGTGAACCGCCTCGGCATGAAACTGGTGCGCGACATGGTCACCAGTATGGTCATGGAGCAGATGTTTCAGGCCACTACCGACCTGACCGACAAGAAACTTCGTCAGGTATGGGAACACAGCACCACCGTGGCGGCAATTAGCCACGCCCTGGCAGCGCAGTTCACCAAACTCAATCCCGAACTGGCGATGCTGGCTGGCCTGATACACGACATCGGCGTGCTGCCTGTGATCACCCATGCCGAAGATTACCCGGAGTTGCTAAGCAACGAAGCCGCGCTCAACGCGGTCATCAGCGCGGTGCACGGCAAGATCGGCACGGCGATCCTCAAGGCATGGAATTTCCCCGATGAGTTGGTTGCCGTTGCAGCAGAGCATGAGGACTTAAGCCGCAATTCAGCGCAAGTGGACTACGTTGATATCGTCACTGTTGCCAACCTGCAGAGCTATATGGGCACCGATCATCCATTGGCGCAAAAGGACTGGAGTAGCATTCCCGCCTTCGCCAAGCTGGGACTGAATCACGAAGTCAATGTGATTGAGATGGAAGAGACCGCGGAAAACATCAAAGAAGTACAGCGAATGCTCGCTACCTGAGCATCAGGCGACGGTCAACAAATTCCGTCCCTCTTCTTTGGAGCGATACAGCGCGTTATCAGCGCGTTTGAGAAAGTGATCAGAGTCTTCCCCCGGCAGGTGCTCGGCCACACCGAAACTGGCCGTGATAGTGATCCCGCCGGGACAGTTGCACTGTTCAAATGCGTGACGTAATTTTTCCGCCACTTCAAGGGCTCCATCCAGTTTGGTCTGTGGCATCAAAACGCAAAACTCCTCACCACCCATACGCGAAAAGATATCAACCCGCCGAATGACCTTCTGTGCTTCCTGGCTAATCAGGCGGAGTACCTCATCACCAACATGATGACCAAACTGATCGTTCACTTCTTTGAACTTGTCTAAATCGAACCAGATCAATGATAGGGCATTGCCGTAGCGCTGACTGATCTGTAACTCGCTTTCAAAGCGATCCATAAACCCGCGACGATTCAGTATTCCCGTCAGGTAATCGGTGATCACCTGGTATTGCAGCTCTTCCTCTAGATCCATGTGGTAACGGTTCCAACGATAGAGTCCAAAAACCACCGCAGAATAGCCGAGAATTTGCAGCACATCTTCGAATAATGTCGTTACCCACGTGGGCTGAACCAGAAATTCATCCAGCACATCGGTAATGGATGAAACAAGCAAACAGGTAAAACCAATCATCAGTGGCAGATAGATAGCACGCTGTTCATGGAGTTTGTCACTCAATGTCAGTGCCAGAACAATGATCAGCGTGACAAAACCCTCGGCAAAGACACTGTACCAGTCGACGTTGGCAATGCGTGGGTAAAAAAGGAGTTGATAGGGAATGTAGATCAGCAGTAGTAACGGAAAAACGCTACCGATGCGGATATCTTCCAAAAGAGCCTTCCTGGCTGTTTCCATACCCCCTCTTTTTCCAGCGACAGTGACTGGTTGTTTTTATTAGTTGCCGTGTGCCCGCATATGGGGGAAAAGTAGCACATCCCGAATCGACGGTGCATCGGTCAACAGCATCACCAAGCGGTCGATACCGATACCTTCACCGGCGGTCGGCGGCAGACCATGTTCCAGCGCGGTGATGTAATCAGCGTCAAAGTGCATCGCCTCCAAATCACCGGCATCTTTATCTTCCACCTGTTTGCGGAAACGCTCGGCCTGATCTTCGGCATCATTCAATTCGGAGAAACCGTTAGCGATTTCGCGCCCACCGACGAAGAACTCAAAACGGTCGGTAACAAAGGGATCATTATCACTGCGCCGTGCCAGCGGAGAAACTTCGGTCGGATAGGCGGTGATAAAGGTCGGGTCCTTCAACCGATGCTCTACCGTTTTTTCGAATATCTCGATCTGCACCTTGCCCAGACCATAAGAATCTTTCAGCGGAATCCCCAGCTTTTCAGCAACGGCACGCGCCTGTTGCAGGTCGTCCAATTGCTCGGCTTTGAGTTCCGGATTGAAATGAAGGATGGAGTCCTTCACCGACATGCGGCTGAAGGGTTTGCCGAAATCGTAGCATTCGCCCTGATATTCGACGGTTGTGTTACCCAATACGGATTGGGTCAGACCTCGCAACAACTCTTCAGTGAGATCCATCAGGTCATTATAATCCGCATAGGCCTGATAGAACTCCATCATGGTAAATTCCGGGTTATGCCGGGTAGAGAGTCCTTCGTTGCGGAAATTGCGGTTGATCTCAAACACTCTTTCGAAGCCACCAACCACCAGGCGCTTGAGATAGAGTTCCGGCGCGATACGCAGGAACAGTTCCATATCCAGCGCGTTATGGAAGGTGACAAAAGGACGCGCGGTGGCACCACCGGGGATCGCCTGCATCATCGGCGTCTCCACCTCAAGGTAATCACGGGACACCATGAAATCGCGGATATAGTGGATGACCTTCGAACGGATCTTGAAGGTGTCGCGGGTGACGTCGTTGACGATCAGATCCAGATAACGTTGACGGTATTTGGTCTCCTGATCGGTCAGGCCGTGCCACTTTTCTGGCAGTGGGCGCAATGACTTGGTCAACAGACGAATCGTGTCCGCCTTCACGGACAACTCACCCTTGTTGGTCTTGAACAGCAAGCCTTCGGCACCGACGATATCGCCGATATCCCAGGTCTTAAACTGCTCGTAAACTTCTTCACCGACCACCGCGCCCTGGGCATAGATCTGGATGGTGCCAGACATATCCTTGAGTTGAGCGAAGCTGGCCTTACCCATAATGCGTTGGCCCATCATTCGACCGGCTACCGCGACGCGTACGCCCTCGGCTTCCAGTTGCTCCTTATCCATCTCGCCATATTTGGCGTGGAGTTCTCCGGCGACCACATTGCGGCGGAAATCGTTGGGAAAGGCGACACCGTTCTCACGTAACGCCGCCAGTTTGGCGCGGCGCTCGGCGATCAGTTTATTTTCGTCGCGGGGTTCGATGTTGTTCTCTTCACTCATGATTAACGTCTTTCGGTTACAGCCCACTTTTCAGGCTGGCTTCAATGAAATCATCCAGGTCACCATCGAGTACTGACTGGGTACTACTGGTCTCTACGTTGGTGCGCAGGTCTTTAATTCGGGATTGATCCAGCACATAGGAGCGGATTTGCGATCCCCAACCGATATCAGATTTGGTGTCTTCCAGTGCCTGCTGATCGGCACTACGCTTCTGCATCTCCAGTTCGTACAGCTTCGCCTTCAGCTGCTTCATCGCCTGGTCTTTGTTCTTATGCTGCGAGCGATCGTTCTGGCACTGTACCACGATGCCGGTGGGATTATGGGTAATACGCACCGCCGATTCAGTTCGGTTAACGTGCTGACCGCCTGCACCTGATGCACGATAGACATCGATACGCAGGTCTGCAGGATTGATCTCGATCTCCACGCTGTCGTCGATCTCTGGTGAAACGAAGACCGAAGCGAATGAGGTGTGGCGGCGATTGCCGGAGTCGAAGGGGGATTTACGCACCAGACGATGTACGCCGGTTTCGGTACGCAACCAACCGAAGGCGTATTCACCCTCGAACTTGATCGTCGCACTCTTGATCCCCGCGACCTCGCCGTCGGAGACCTCCATCAACTCGGTTTTGAAGCCGCTACGTTCGCCCCAGCGCAGGTACATACGCAGCATCATACTGGCCCAGTCCTGCGCCTCGGTACCACCGGAACCGGCCTGGATATCAAGATAGGCGTTGTTGGCATCCATTTCGCCAGAGAACATGCGGCGGAATTCCAGCTCCTGCAGGCGCTTTTCCGCCGCATCCAGATCGGCCTCAAGGGCGCTGACGGTATCCTCGTCACCCTCTTCTGCTGCCATCTCCAGCAGGTCACCTGCATCGCCTAAAGTGGCGTTGAGCGAATCGATGGTCTCGACCACCTTCTCCAACGCAGAGCGCTCACGGCCCAACTCCTGAGCATATTCAGGCTTGTTCCAGATCGCCGGGTCTTCCAGTTCGCGGCGTACTTCGATCAGGCGTTCGCTTTTGACCTCATAGTCAAAGATACCCCCTAAGGGCATCCACACGCCCTTGCATGTCCTTGATCTTCAGGAGGATCGGATTGACTTCCAACATCGTTTCAACGCCTTTGAGGTGGGTTCGGAAAGCGCGTAATCATACTACAGCGGAGAGATGGGGTGAATCCGGGAGGAGAAATTCACCGCACTGACGCGATTGCCCTAAGGATTTGGTTCACGCCAGTGCGGTGGTGAGATATCAGTCTTTCAGGGAAAGAACGTCCTGCATGTCGAACAGGCCGTTCTTCTTGTCACCCAACCAGGCGGCGGCGCGTACCGCGCCTTTGGCGAAGGTCGTACGGCTGGAGGCCTTGTGGGTGATCTCCACCCGCTCGCCGAGCCCGGCAAACATCACCGTATGTTCGCCGACGATGTCACCAGCACGAATGGTTTCAAAGCCAATGGTCTGACGCTCGCGTTCACCGGTACGCCCTTCGCGACCGTAGACCGCGCATTCCTTGAGGTCGCGACCGAGGGTTTCGGCCACTGCCTCACCCATAGCCAGGGCAGTACCCGATGGTGCATCGATCTTGTGGCGATGGTGTGCCTCGATGATCTCGATATCGACCTCATCACCCAGCACCTTGGCCGCCATCTGCAGCAACTTCAGCGTCAGATTGACGCCGACACTCATGTTGGGAGCAAAGACCAGTGCAATATCCTTAGCGGCATCTTTCAATGCCGCCTTTTGTCCATCGCTCAGCCCGGTGGTGCCGATAACAATCTTCTTACCGTTGGCGCGGCAGAAGGCGATGTTCTTTTCAGTCGACTCTGGCAGGGTGAAATCGATCAGGACATCGAAGTGTTCGCATGCGGCTTCCAGCGAGTCGACAATCTGTACGCCCAGTGGACCAACACCAGCCATCTCACCCGCATCGGCACCGATAAGCGAAGAACCGGGACGTACGATCGCCGCCCCTAGGGAAACACCCTCGGCAAGATGTACCGCTTCGATCAGGTTTCTACCCATGCGCCCCGATGCGCCGATGATTGCAATGCGTGTCATTTCTTTTCCTATTCGTTTAAAAACGAATCCATTTCAAAATTTGGACTCGTGCGCTGAGACACGGCGCAAAGCCTGTGAGAAGCACAGTTTACCGATAGTAAATGAGCATCGGAACAGGCTTTGCAACACCGTATCAGGGTGCGAGAACCATTTTGAGATGGATTCCTACCAAGCGATGTAGCTGTAGCCCTGCTCCTGCAACTCCATGATATCAGCGGCACCAACCTGCACCACCGTGGCAAAATCGACGATATCTTTTTCTGTCCACTTGAGGCTCTTCATGGTGTTACCGCAGGCATGGAACTCCACTCCGTAATGGGCCAGTGAAGAGACCCGCTGACGCAACTCTTCTTTTACCTCGCGCCCGGGGTGTTTGCCAAGAATATGGATACCTTCGGCAAAAGCGACCACGACGACTTTGACGTTATCGCCATACTTTCTCACCATCTCACCGACGGAGAAGATCACGTGGTCCTGATAACCCAGCTCCGCCTTGTTGAACTGGTAGACCACCTTGTGCTCTGGTTCATCACCGGGGAAGTGGAGATCATCCACGCCATTTTGCGCTTCTGCCTTGCCCGCGCCCAGTGCAGCAATGCCCGCACCTGCAGCAGCGGCGCCAAGCAGGCGGCGACGTTGCCCATCGATCTTCTTCTCTGTCATGGCATTTCCTTATCTACTCATGCCGAAGGGGGTTCTACTCTATAGCGTTACAACTTCATGTCGTCAAAAAATTTCTTTACCCCATCGAGCCAGGAAGTATAGCGCGGACTGTGCTTGCCGTTCCCCTGCAACGATGCATCGAATTCACGCAACAACTCTTTCTGCTTGGAGGAAAGATTGACCGGGGTTTCGACGATCAGTTTGCACATCAGATCACCAACGTGACTGCCGCGTACGGATTTCACCCCTTTACCACGCAAACGGAACAGTTTGCCGCTCTGGCTTTCCGCGGGGACTTTGAGTTTAACCTTACCATCCAGGGTCGGTACTTCCAGTTCGCCACCCAGCGCGGCCGTGGCAAAACTGACCGGCACTTCGCAGAAGAGATCGCTGCCATCGCGCTTGAAGATCGGGTGTTCACGTACGGCGATCTGCACATAGAGATCGCCCGGCGGCCCACCATTTTCACCGGCCTCGCCCTCGCCGGAAAGACGAATGCGATCACCGGTATCGACGCCGGGCGGCACCTTGACCGAGAGGGTCTTCTGTTTCTGGATCCGACCTTCACCGTGGCAACTGTTGCAGGGGTCAGTAATGATCTTGCCGCTACCGTGGCAACGGGGACAGGTCTGCTGCAGGGAGAAGAAGCCCTGCTGCATGCGTACCTGACCCTGGCCGTGACAGGTGGGACAAGTCGTCGGCGTAGTACCTTTCTTCGCCCCGCTACCGCTACACTCCTGACAGGTCACCAGGGTCGGCACACGAATCTTCACCGTGGTACCGGCCACTGCCTCTTCCAGACCCAGCTCCAGGTTGTAACGCAGGTCGGCACCCTGGTAGACGCGTTGACCGCCACGACCACCGCCACCACCGAAAATATCGCCGAAGACGTCACCGAAAATATCGGAGAACGAAGCACCGCCGGCACCACCATAACCGCCAGGACCACCGCCCATACCGCCTTCGACGCCGGCATGGCCGAACTGATCATAGGCCGCACGCTTTTTGCCATCGGAAAGGATGTCGTAGGCCTCCTTGGCCTCCTTGAATTTTTCTTCGGCTTCCTTGTTGTCCGGGTTGCGGTCCGGGTGGTACTTCATCGCCAGTTTTTTGAAGGCCTTCTTGATCTCGGCCTCGGTGGCGTTGCGTTGCACACCCAGCACTTCGTAGTAATCGCGTTTTGACATAGTGTTTTTTTACTTCGTCTCTTTAATCCTGCCAAATTCATCCGGGCAGCCGGCCCAGACAGGCACAACGCCAGGCAGGCTAACCTGGCTGGCGTTGTCGGGTTGCTCTAGTGCGCTCCCCGTTTACTTCTTGTTCTCGTCGACCTCTTCAAACTCGGCATCGACAACGTCATCTGCACCGGCATCGGCCTGACCCGCTTCAGCGGCACCTTCGGCACCAGCGGCCTGCTCCTGGCTTTGGGCGTAGAGCTTCTCGGCCATCTTACCAGATGCATCGGTCAGTGCCTTGGTCTTGGCTTCGATATTATCTTTATCGTCACCTTTCAGCGCCTCTTCCAGATCCTTAATCGCGGCCTCGATACTCTCCTTCTCGCCCGCTTCCAGCTTGTCTCCCAGCTCTTCCATCGATTTGCGGGTGGCGTGGATCATGCCATCGGCAGTGTTACGCGCTGTGACCAGCTCGTGGAATTTCTTGTCCTCATCGGCGTGCGCCTCGGCGTCCTTAACCATCTGTTCGACTTCAGCATCGGAAAGACCGGAAGAGGCCTTGATCACGATGTTCTGTTCCTTGCCGGTACCCTTGTCCTTGGCGGACACATTGAGAATACCGTTGGCGTCGATGTCGAAGGTCACCTCGATCTGCGGTACGCCACGCGGTGCCGGCGGAATATCGGCCAGATCGAAACGGCCCAGCGATTTGTTGGCGCTGGCCATATCGCGCTCACCCTGCAGTACATGTACGGTGACCGCGGTCTGGTTGTCGTCGGCGGTAGAGAATATCTGTGATGCCTTGGTCGGGATGGTGGTGTTCTTCTCGATCAGTTTGGTCATCACACCGCCCATGGTCTCGATACCCAGCGACAGCGGGGTCACGTCGAGCAGCAGCACGTCTTTCACGTCGCCGCCCAGTACACCGCCCTGGATCGCAGCACCTACGGCAACCGCTTCATCCGGGTTCACATCGCGACGGGGCTCTTTACCGAAGAAGTTCTGTACAGTCTCCTGCACCTTGGGCATACGGGTCATACCACCAACCAGAATCACATCGTCGATCTCGGAGGCAGAAACACCGGCATCCTTAAGTGCCATTTTGCACGGTTCGATGGAGCGGGTGATCAGTTCTTCAACCAACGACTCCAGCTTGGCACGGCTCAGCTTCAGGTTAAGGTGTTTCGGGCCGGAAGCGTCTGCGGTGATATACGGAAGGTTCACTTCGGTCTGTTGGCTGGAAGAGAGTTCGATCTTGGCCTTCTCCGCCGCCTCTTTCAGACGCTGCAGCGCCAGCGGGTCGTTGTGCAGATCGATGCCCGCATCTTTCTTGAACTCCGCCGCCAGGTATTCGATCACGCGCAGATCAAAGTCCTCACCACCGAGGAAGGTATCACCGTTGGTAGAGAGCACCTCGAACTGATGCTCACCATCGATTTCGTTGATCTCAATGATAGAGATATCGAAGGTACCACCACCGAGGTCGTAGACGGCGATCTTGCGATCACCGGTCTGCTTGTCCATACCGAAGGCCAGTGCTGCAGCGGTCGGCTCGTTGATGATGCGTTTCACATCCAGACCGGCGATCTTACCCGCGTCTTTGGTCGCCTGACGCTGCGAATCGTTAAAGTAGGCCGGTACGGTAATGACCGCTTCGGTGACCGGCTCGCCAAGATAATCCTCAGCGGTCTTCTTCATCTTCTGCAGCACCTTGGCGGAAATCTCGGGCGCAGCCATCTTCTTGCCCTTCACTTCCACCCAAGCATCGCCATTGTCCGCCTTGACGATCTTGTAGGGCACCATTTTGATGTCCTTCTGCACTTCCGCATCGTCGAAGCGGCGGCCGATCAGTCGCTTGATAGCGAACAGGGTATTCGTTGGATTGGTGACTGCCTGACGCTTGGCAGACTGGCCAACCAGGATCTCGTCATCGTCTTTGCTGTAGGCGATGATCGACGGCGTGGTGCGATCACCTTCGCTGTTTTCAATAACACGGGGTTTGCCACCTTCCATCACTGCTACGCAGGAGTTAGTGGTACCCAGGTCGATGCCGATAATTTTGCCCATAGTTCAATACTCCAGATTCTGTTTTGCCCCGATCCGCGGGGGTTAAATATCTACGCTGTTAATGTGGTCTTTGTGTACCAATTCAAGCCTTCTCATCCACCGCAGGTGCGGCAGGCGCCTTGCTGACGATCACCATCGCGGGTCGTAGCAGGCGGTCGTTGATCAGGTAACCTTTCTGCATCACCGCCATCACCGTATTCGGTGCATGTTCAGCGGATTCCTGCATCGCCATGGCCTGATGCTGCTCGGGACTGAAGGGCTGGCCTTCCGGGTTAACTTCCTTGATGCCGAACTTGTCCAGTGCAGCCCCCAGCATCTTCAGCGTAAGTTCAGTACCCTCACGCAGTTTGACCATGGCCTCGTGCTCATTCTCATCCACCGCGGCCAGTCCCATCTCCAAGCTATCTTTTACCGGTAGCAGTTCCTGGGCGAATTTTTCCAGACCGTATTTGTGCGCATTCTCCAACTCACGCTGGGCACGGCGTTGGCTATTCTCCATTTCTGCCTGCAGCCGCAACAGTTTGTCCCAGTGCTCATCGGCCTTGGCCCGTGCGTCTTCCAGCAGGCGCTCCGTGTCGACTTCGGCTTCCGCCGCCACAGGATTCTCTACCGCTTCGTTTTCCGTTTCGGTCGAGACTTTCTCTTTACTCATTCCTTCACTCCGTCTTGCTCATTTACACATTGCTGCCACCAGCAGCGACAACTGTTTCCCCACAAAGTCGGGGCTTATTTAATCTGATTCAAGGAGGAGCCCAGCAACTGTGCCGTCACATCGACGATGGGAATCACCCGATCGTAGGCCATGCGGGTCGGACCGATGACACCGAGCACCCCCATCACTTCACCATCCACCTTGTAGGGCGAGGTCACCACGCTACACTCATCCAGCACTTCGTAACCCGATTCGTTGCCGATAAAGAGCTGCACCCCATCGGCCTGCACCGCCTGATCCAGCAGCTGCAGAATGTCGCGCTTCTGATTGAAGGCATCGAACAGGCGACGCAACTTGCCGACGTTGGACATCTCCTCGTAGGACATCAGGTTAGTCTGTCCCTGCAGCAGATAATCACCATCTGCTTCTTCGGTGGTGAACACCGCCTGGGCCATTTGTACCGCGTCGGCCATTAACTGGTTCATGTGGCTGCGGGCATCGTCCATCTCTTTCAACAGCGCGGTACGCGCCTGACGTAGATCGCGTCCGGAGCAGACCTGATTGAGGTAGTTGGCGATCTGCTGCAACTCGGCAGCGCTGTAATTGCGCTCGGTGTGGATGATGCGGTTCTGCACCTCGCGCTCATTGATCACCAGGATTGTGAGAACCCGATTGTGCGACAGGGGCAGAAACTCCACCTGACGCAGTGCGACCAGCTTGCGCTTGGGCACCATCACCACCCCAGCCATGGAGGTCACTTCGGAGAGTTGCTGCGAAGCGATATTCAAAACCTGATCCGGATCGGCACTGCTGCCGATACGCTGTTGCAACTGGCTGACCTGGGAGCTGTCAGGCTGCTTGACCGTCAGCAGACTATCGACGAACAGGCGATAACCCTTGATCGTCGGTATCCGACCCGCCGAAGTATGTGGGGCGTGGATCAGGCCATACTCTTCCAGGTCCGACATCACATTGCGGATGGTGGCCGCACTCAAATCGAGGCCGGTCTCCCGGGAAAGCGTGCGCGAGCCGACGGGCTGGCCGTCACGGATATACCGCTCCACCAGGTTTTTCAGCAGCAACTGGGCACGATCATTCAATTCGGGGCCAGACATCTTCCTCATCCACAGCCAAATCCAATGTGGCAAGCAACTATTAGCACTCTTGGTCGGTGAGTGCTAAACGCGAATTATCCATGTACGGGTTGCCCTGTCAAGCGAGGGCGCGACTAGTCGGAAGGTTCCTAACATGTTAAGTTTCGTGCAATTTTGCAGGGGGTCAGGAATGGCAGCTTTCAAGCGTATCGGGATCATTGGCAAGTTCGAGGATAAGAGCGTCAGCGAGACACTGGATGCGCTGCGCGACTACCTCCAGACCAAGGATGTGGAGCTGTTTCTCGACGCCGCCACCTCGGGTTTCTGGCCCAATCACGGCCTGCCCCTGGCCAAGCGCGACCAGTTGGGCCGCGAATGCGACCTGATCATCGTTACCGGCGGCGATGGCACCTTTCTCAATGCGGCGCGCAGCCTGGCCGGCTATGACCCTGCTCTGCTCGGCCTCAACCTCGGCCACCTCGGTTTTCTCACCGATATCTCCCCCAGCGAGATGCAAGAACGGCTCGACGAAATTCTCGACGGTCGCTACATCGAAGAGGAGCGTTTCCTGCTCCACTGCCGCATCATCCGTGACGGCGAACAGATCAGCGAAGCCGACGCCTTCAACGATGTGGTAGTACACAAGTGGGATGTGGCGCGGATGATCGAACTGGACACCTATGTGAACGGTGTCTTCGTCAACAAGACCCGCTCCGACGGCCTGATCGTCTCCACCCCCACCGGCTCCACCGCTTACGCCCTTTCCGGCGGCGGCCCGATCCTCCACCCGGAGCTGGATGCGGTGGTACTGGTGCCCATCTGCCCCCACACCATGAGCCAGCGCCCGATTGTGGTCGATGCCGACAACCAACTGGAAATGGTGGTGCGCGGTCATGGCGAAAGCCATGCACAGGTGAGCTGCGACGGCCAGATCAACCTCAGCCTGGTGGAAGGTGACCATATCCTGATCGGCAAGAAAGAGCACAAGGTTCGCCTGATCCACCCGCTGGTCCACGACCACTACCAGATCCTCCGCGCCAAGCTGAAGTGGGGCGGATAAAGGCACACTCACACTCAATGCTACGACACCTGCACATTCGTAACTTCGCCATTGTGGATTCGCTGGAGATCGATTTTCGGCCCGGGATGAGCGTGCTCAGTGGCGAGACCGGTGCCGGTAAATCAATTCTTCTCGATGCCCTCGGCCTGACCCTCGGCGATCGCGCCGACAGCAGTGTGATCCGTCACGGCGCAGACCGCGCCGAAATCAGCGCTGAATTCGATATTTCCGCCCTACCTGAAGTCACCACGTGGCTGGAAGAACATGAGCTGGCCAGCGACGGCGAATGCCTGCTGCGCCGCACCATCGGCGCAGACGGTCGCTCCCGTGGCTTCATCAACGGTCAGCCGACCCCGATCCAGTCACTGAAGGAGTTGGGCGAACAACTGGTCGATATCCACGGCCAGCACGCCCACCAGTCTCTGCTAAAGCGCGACATTCAACGCCGCCTGCTCGATGCCTACGCCGGACAGCTCGACCTGGCGAAAGCGGTCGCCAACCAGCACCGCCAGTGGCAACAGCTACAGCAGGAGTATGACAGCCTGAGCCAGGCCGCCGCCGAGCGGGAGTCACGTCTGGAGTTGCTGCGCTTCCAGGTCGAGGAGTTGGAGGCGCTGAAGCCTGCCCCCGGCGAACTGGCCGGACTGGATCAGGAGTACAGTCGCCTGAGCAACGCCAACCGCCTGCTGGAAGGGGCACAGACCGCGGCTAACCTGCTCGATGCCGACGAGGGGCAAAGTGCCAGCAGCGTGTTGGGGCAGTCCCTGCGCCTGCTACAGGAACTGCAGGCGGTCGATACGACCCTGGACAATCCGCTGCAACTGCTCGAAGGCGCATCGATCCAGCTCAAGGAGGCAGTCAGTGAACTGCGACACTACGCCGACAGCATGGAACTGGACCCGGAACGGCTGGCGCAACTGGAGCAGCGCATCGCCGACCTGCATAACCTGGGACGCAAGCACCGTGTCGCTCCGGAAGAGCTACCTGAACTGCTGCAACAACTGCAGCAGGAACTGGATGAGCTGAATGCCTCGGACAACCGCCTGCAGGGAATGCAGACAGAGATTGA
Source organism: Thiohalomonadaceae bacterium (assembly GCA_050299175.1). Classification (GTDB taxonomy): domain Bacteria; phylum Pseudomonadota; class Gammaproteobacteria; order Thiohalomonadales; family Thiohalomonadaceae; genus JAPHTQ01. The sequence continues at coordinate 55,756 of JBNKVM010000066.1, read as the reverse complement.
AAAAAGTCGTGCCGAATATGACAGGCTGGCACAGCAATTGAGCGCGGGCCGGGAAAAGGCAGCGAAAAAACTGGCTGCGGCGGTCAGTGCCAATATGCAGGAACTGGGCATGGGTGGCGGCCGCTTCGATATTGCCCTCACCCCGCTCGAGAAAGGCCCTTCAGCCAGCGGCCTGGAGAGTGTCGAGCTACGGGTCAGCGCCAACCCGGGGCAGCCATTGCAACCACTGAGCAAGGTCGCTTCTGGCGGCGAGCTGTCACGTATCAGTCTCGCGATCCAGGTCATCACCGTCAGCCAGGAGGGTATCCCCACCCTGATCTTCGACGAGGTCGATGTCGGTATTGGCGGCGGTGTCGCCGAGATGGTCGGGCGTCAGCTGCGCAAACTGGGAGAGAATCGCCAGGTACTCTGCGTCACCCACCAACCGCAGGTCGCCTCTCAGGGCCATAACCACTTCCGCATAAGCAAGCAGAGTGACGGTAAAGAAACACGTACCGTGGTGCAGCCGATCGACGGCGAGGTACGGGTAGAGGAAGTGGCGCGTATGTCGGGTGGGGTCAATATTACCGAGCAGACCCTGGAACATGCCCGGCAGTTAATCAGCCAGGCCCAGGACTAATTCATTTCTTCTTCTGACAGGCCGCGCATAACCCCTGAATAATGAGGCTATGGTCGGTCATGCTGAAGCCGTGCTCCTCAGCAATAGCCCGTTGCCGCTGCTCGATAGTCTCGTCGACGAACTCTTCCACTCTTCCGCACTCTATGCATAGGATGTGATCGTGATGGGAACCCTCGTTGAGTTCGTAGACAGAATGTTCGCCCTCGAACTTGTGACGAGCAACCAGTCCGGCAGTTTCAAACTGGGTCAGGACGCGGTAGATAGTGGCGATGGGAACATCCTCACCCGACTCGAGCAGCGCCCGATAGATATCCTCGGCGCTCATATGTCGAGTCGAGGAGTTCTCCAGAATCTGGAGAATCTTTAATCGTGGCAGGGTCGCTTTAAGCCCCGCCTGTTTCAGCTCTTTGCTACCAAGTCCACTCATGCCGCTCGCCGCCCGCTCCACCATTGTGTATCATGCGCCCCATTATTGACCCGGCTTAATCGAAATGCAAAAGACTCTCATTTACTTCCTGACAGCCCTGACACTGACCGCCTGCGCCCATAAAATCGACATCCAGCAGGGGAATGTGATCACCGAGGTGCAACTGGCCAAGGTAAAGATCGGTATGGATCCGCAGAAGGTCCGCACTCTCCTCGGTACCCCACTGCTGACAGACCCCTTCCACGCAGAACGTTGGGACTATTTTTTCAGTATGAGCAAAGGGAACCGTCTGCAAGAGCGGTATCGGGTGACACTCTTTTTCAAAGGAAACAAACTGGCTCGAATCGAGCGGGTCGGCAAGATTCCGGAAAAAGAAAATCCGACGTTGGAATCAAAGCTTTAAAATTTACCGATGGTTGAAATTCGCTCAGGCGAGTGCGAGGCAAGTTGAAATCGACTGAAGAAGCGCAGTTTACATGCAGTAAATGAGCATTCTGAAGGAGATTTAAACGCCGGATCGCGCCGCCTGAGTAGAATTTCTAAGCGTCGCCGCCGCCCTTCTTCATCGCTTTCCCCTCCGCCGCACGCTTCTTCCGCACCTCCTTGGGATCGGCGATCAGTGGACGATAGATCTCCACCCGATCCTTGGCCCGCAGCGGGGTATCTGGCTTACTCAATTTGCCGAATATTCCCACCTTGGTGTTATCCAGATCGATCTCCGGAAAGCGCTCCAGGATACCTGAACGCTTGACCGCGGTAACCAGACTGGCCCCCTCTTCCACCGCGACGGGAATAATCACCTGAATATCCGGCCGGGCGTAGGCCACCTCGACCTGAATTGTTTTACTCTTTTCCATAGACTTCCACCGCACGTTTGGAGAAGGCATCCACCAGAGTATTAGCAATCTGGCTGAAAATTGGCCCCATCGCCATACCTACCAGTTTACTGGAAAACTCGAAATCAAGATCCAGCGAAACCTTGCAGGCCCGCTCACCCAGCGCATCGAAACGCCAGAAACCCTGTAGGTGCCTGAATGGCCCCTGCTCCAGACGCATCTCGATCATCTTGTGTTTCTGCAGGCGGTTACAGGTGGTGAACGATTTTCTCAGGCTACCGTGAGCAATTTCGATTGTCGCTCTCTGTTCATCTTCGTCCTGGGACAAAACCTGTGAGGAGCGACACCAGGGTAAAAACGCAGAATATGACTCGACGTCATTCACCAAATTGTACATCTCCGCTGCACTGTATGGCACCAGCGCATTTTTACTGATTGAACTCACACAAACTCCGCTACTAGATAATGCCGACGGCGTTGAGGAAAACAAGTAATACCGCCAGAGGGCTGACGAAGCGGATCATAAAGTACCAGCCCCTGAACAGCACGCCTTCTTCCAGTTCCAGTTCCTCGCGGCAGGTGCGGCGACTCATCTGCCAGGCGGCAAAGATCGCGATCATCAGTCCACCCAACGGCAGCATCACATTGGCGGTCAAACCATCGAGCAGGTCAAACATCGTTTTGTCCTGAAACGACGGGATGAAGGACAACGGCTTGAAATCAGACCAAAGATTGAAGGAAAGGATAGAGCAGAGTCCCAATAACCAGCTGCCTATCCCCGACCAGACCGTGGCAGCGGTACGATTGAAACCGTGGTTCTCCACCATCCAGGCGACCATTGGCTCAAGCAGTGAGATCGCGGAAGTCCAAGCAGCAAAGGTCAACAGGATGAAGAAAAGCATGCCGAAAAACACCCCACCGGGCATGTGACCGAAAGCAATCGGCAGGGTCTGGAAGATCAAACCGGGACCGGAACCAGGTTCCAGGCTATTGGCAAAGACAATAGGGAAGATCGCCATCCCTGCCAACAGGGCCACCAGCGTGTCCATTCCTGCGATCACAATGGAGGTCTTCACAATGGAGGTATGTTTGGGCAGGTAGGAACCGTAAACCATGATTGCCCCCATCCCCAGACTCAGGGTAAAGAAAGCATGTCCCAGCGCCACCAGTACCGAGTCCCAACTCAACGCACCAAAGTTGGGAGTGAAGAGAAAGCTGATACCATCCAGGAAGTAACCCGTACTCATGGCATAGCCCACCAGTATCAGCAGCAGCACGAACAACGCAGGCATCAGGTAGCAAACCGCCTTCTCCAGACCGCTGCGCACCCCACGTGAGACGACAACCAGAGTCATTACCATAAAGATGGTATGCCAGGCAAGCAGCCGTTCCGGATCAGATACCAGGGATGAGAAGGTATTGCCGACAACCTCGGCATTCGCACCACTGAAGAGTCCCGACGCGGTGCGGAAGATATAAGCCACCGCCCAACCGGCGATGACCGAATAGTAAGAAAGGATAATGAACCCGGCAATCACACCGGCCCAGCCGAGATATTGCCAATGGGGATTGGCGCGCTCCTCGACGGCCAGATGACGCATGGTATTGATCGGGCTGCGCCTGCCGCGGCGCCCCAGCATGATTTCAGCAATCATGATGGGAATACCGATGATAGCGATGCAGAGTAGATAGACCAAAACGAAAGCACCACCTCCGTTCTCCCCGGTGATATAGGGAAACTTCCAGATATTACCGAGGCCGACAGCCGAACCGGTCGCCGCAAGAATAAAGGCCCAGCGCCCGGACCACTGCCCATGAATGGACTTTCGTCTCTCTGACATCGTTATCCCCCAAGCTTTTTGTGTCCCAATTGTCTGCCATATCCGCTTTTCGCTCAACCGATGGCCCTGCCCCTGTCTCAGGGGCAAACAGATCGCCTATAATGCGCCGCTATGGCCAAGACAAGTAAAAGCGTAAAGGGCGTTGGCTCCAGCACCATCGCCACCAATAAAAAGGCACGCCACGACTTCTTCATCGAAGACAAGATGGAAGCGGGACTGGTGCTGGAAGGCTGGGAAGTGAAGAGCCTGCGCGCCGGCAAGGTACAGTTGGTGGACAGCTACGTCTTCATCAAGGATGGCGAGGCATGGATATCCAACCTGCAGATCACCCCGCTGCTGACCGCCTCCACCCACGTTAAACCGGAATCGACCCGAGTACGCAAACTGCTGCTGCACCGCGAAGAGATCGACAAGATGATTGGTGCGGTAGAGCGCAAAGGTTATACCCTGATCGCCCTCTCCCTCTACTGGAAAAAAGGTCGCGCCAAGACTGAGATTGGCCTGGCCAAAGGCAAACAGAAGCACGACAAGCGGGCCAGCGAGAAGAAACGTGACTGGCAGCGGGAGAAACAGCGCATTATGAAAAATGCCTAAGGGTGCCCTTAAGCATTTCGTGACAGGGAACCTTCCCGCCCGTAAAATGCCCAATGTAAACCAATGGGGGCGACCTGGCTTCGACGTGGGTAGCGAAACCTGAGGTGCATGCCGAGGATGCAGATATCCTCGTAAATCACATCTGCAAAATCATAGTTGCCAACGACGACAACTACGCACTCGCTGCTTAATACCCAGTAGGGTGCCCTCTGGCCGGGCCTGTGCCTGTGCACTCGGGTTCCAGGGGTCATGCTCACAGGATCGCGATGAAGCTTGTTCGGGGTGGATTCGTTAAAACCTTACCGGAATCGCCGTCAGTTGGCCCTGCCCGTCGGGTTGCTGCCGGTTAAAATAATAGACTGGATAAGCATGTAGAGCCGATGGCGGAGGACTTGCGGACGCGGGTTCGATTCCCGCCGCCTCCACCAAATAAACAAGGGTCGCCCACAGGGTGGCCCTTTTTTATTTGTCGGATGTGGTGTGGATGAGGACCCGCGTTCCGGGTTCGACGTGCCGCGCATGGAGCGTGGCCGAACATCGGAGCAAAGCGACGATGGCCCGTAGGGCGAGGCCCAGGGACGGGCCGAGTAGTCCCGCCGCCTCCACCAAAACTAAAAGGCCACCTTCGGGTGGCCTTTTCTCATTCGGGAATAACGAACCCGCGTAGCGGGGTTCGACGAGGCACTGGCAAGTGCCGAAGAACGTCGGAGAGGAGCGACGACGGCCCGTAGGGCGAGGCCCATTAGATGGGCCGAGTAGTCCCGCCGCCTCCACCAAATAAACAAGGGTCGCCCACAGGGTGGCCCTTTTTTATTTGTCGGATGTGGTGTGGATGAGGGCCCGAGTTCCGGGTACGACGTGCCGCGCCGGGAGCGCGGCCTAACATCGGAGCAAAGCGACGATGGCCCGCAGGGCGAGGCCCAGGGATGGGCCGAGTAGTCCCGCCGCCTCCACCAACAAACAAAGGCCACCCATTGGGTGGCCTTATTTTTTTCAGTCTAATCGAAATCAATCAAACGGCTTCGGTCTGGGCGTCTTGTCGGTTGAAGGCGGCAGGATAGGCATCTGAAATGATGGCTGATCGCCGGTCAGCGTTTTCAGGAAAGCGACGATTTGTGCGTTTTCCTTATTGCTGAACTTCTTGCCCAGCTGTATCTGTCCCATGGTATCCACCGCTTCAGTCAGCGTCTCCGCCTGTCCATCGTGGAAATAGGGATAGGTCAGTTCAACATTACGCAGGGTCGGCACCTTGAACATGAAACGATCCGCATCTTTGCCTGTGACTGCGCTGCGTCCCTCAGCAGGACTCTTGGCCTTGTAGGGTTTGACCACGCCCATTTTCTGGAACGAGTTTCCGCCGACTGCAGCACCGTTATGACAGGCGGTACAGCCACTGGATTTGAACAGGTTATAGCCTGCCACTTCGGTTGTATTCAGTGCAGCTTTGTCACCCAACAACCACTGATCGAAGCGTGAATTCGGCGTGACCAGAGTCTTCTCAAACTCAGCGATCGCTGCGGTGACCTCATCAATGGTGATTTTGTCGGTACCGTAGACCTGCTTGAACTCAACGACATATTCAGGGATCGATTCAAGCACTTCAACGGCGAGTTTATGGGTAAAGCCCATCTCTCCAGGATTGGCGATGGGACCACCCGCCTGTGCCTGCAGGTCCTTGGCACGACCGTCCCAGAACTGGGCTAGGTTCATACTCGAATTGAGCACGGTAGGTGCGTTGATCGGGCCCTGTTGCCAGTTGTGTCCGATCGAAGTTTTCAGATTGTCGGTTCCACCCATACTCAGGTTGTGGCAGGAGTTGCAGGAGATAAAACCGGACTTGGAAAGGCGTGGATCGAAATAGAGCTTTTTACCCAGTTCTACTTCGCCGAGATTAATCTTGCTCACAGGCTTGATCGGCTCAATTGGTTCCGCTGCCTGAAGGTTAACGGTGAAAAGACTCAACAATACTGCTGGAAGTACAGCCAACTTCATTTCCATATTTCAGCACCTTCTGTTGCCCCGCTTGGGAGGACCCAATCGAGTTATGGGGGAGTAATTTCATTCGCCCGATACAACACGGTGTCGAAGGTCGATTCCTTGCATGAAAACCGCCACGACAATCCCTGTATCAGACAGATATAGTTTTAGAATTATTCTAATTCCAGAACCATGAGGCAGATCAAGAAACAGGAATAAAGGCGGGCAAAAATCAGGGGGACTGGTTGCGGATACGAATAACCAGATCGACGGCTTCGAGCGAGGCGCCCTCTGGCAGGGCTTTGCGCAGCGAATCCGCATCTGGCAGGAGATCGCTGTCCATATCGACGAGTTCACCGGTGTCGATATTGAACAGATGGTGATGACGGCTGGTATTGGAGTCGTAGAAGGTTACAGAGCCTTCCACGTTAATCGGGCGGAGCAGACCCTCTTTACTGAAAAGGGCGAGCGTGTTGTAAACCGTTGCCTTGGACACTTTGTGCCCCGCATGGCGGATCTGGTCATATAACTGCTCGGCGGTGATATGTTGATCGCGAGAGAAAAGCTGATCAGCTATCAGGCGACGCTGAGTGGTGAGAAATATCCTCCTCGCCGACAGCTTCGACGCTATCGATTGCCCTGTTTGCTGCTTTTCGCTACCCGTTGTCGCCATAAGCGCGAGTATACGGAGGAGTTGGGTAGCAAGACAACTCTCTTGTCAGAGCCTGCCCTGCAGTTTCAGGTGGTGTTTTCCGCTATTGTCAGCCTTGCCCAACCAGCTCAGCGCCTGTTGCAGTGACGCCTCGGCACTGTTCGCCGCGGCGACGGTGCCGTTCAGGCTGTAGCTCTGATCGGGGTTCAGCTGAAACATGGCATCCAGCTGTAGTGGACCGCCCAGATCCTTGAGCTGTGCGCCCAGTACGCCTTTGCCGTCGGTGGCGATATCGGCCTGCAGATTCCCCATTTTGAATGCCTGGGGCGAAAGCACCTCCGCGCCGTGCCAGTTAACCCGCCCTTCGGCGCTGGCCGCCCCGGTCCCCATATCCAGCTCAAGCTGGCCGATATCCAGCGTGACGGTACCTGCCACGGCCACAGGAATGGGCATCCGTGGCGCAAAATGCATCAGCTCTGACAGGGGCAGTTGCCCTTTCAGCGCCGAAACCTGGATCGAAGAGAGGCTTAACGGCAGTTGCGCCTCCCCCTGCAGATACCCTTCTGCCGTCTGTAGCGAGAAATCAGCGCCCAGCCTGCCCAGAATCAGGGGCCATAGGCGTAAATCCCAGGAGAGTGAGCCGAGAGGTTGGCCTTTCCAGCTGACCTGGCTTACCTCGCCCTGCCAGATTGAACCATTGAGCCCTTGTAGCTGCAGTGGCATACCCTTAGGTGAGAACAGCGACCATGCCGTCGTCGCCGGGAACAGCATCAACAGGAACAGCAGGTAGGTGGTAACCCCAATGATCAACAGACGCTTATGCATTACTCTCCGCCACCCAGAACCACCGTCGCATTGACCAGCCCGACATCGGCCAAACGCTCCATACTCAAACTGTCGACCCCAATCCCCTGCTTCTCGCCAAGTTCCCCCAACCACTGCACCATGGCGTCGAACGCAGCCCCTTCCAGCCGCACCCGTACCTTGTCACCATTGGGGCTGAGTTGCTTCAGCGCCTTGCCCAGACCGAATTGACGCGCGGTGCTATCGATAACACTCATTGCCGATTGACCGTTGCGTCCCGCAGACTGACGGGGTGAACCCGCCATCAACCCCTTGGCCTCGGCGGCTGCCTGACGCATCCACACCAGCTCTTCCTGCTGCGCCGCAACACTGCCGCGCAGACGTGTCAGTTCAGTGCTGAAGGGGTCGATTACCAACGCATATAACAGGATCAGCGTTAAAGCGATCCCGCCGCCAGCGAGAAAGCGTTGTTCCCGCGGTTGCAGACCAGCCCAGTACTCACGCGGATTCATGCGCCGACCTCCCTAATCACCACCCTACTCTCGACCCGATCGCCACGCGCCGTAGCACTACGCACCTCAACGTTCAGCTTTTTCTCCTGCAAGGCACTCTTCAACTTATCCAGTACGGGCAATCCTTCCACATCGAGCTCCAGTTCCAACTCCCCCTGTTTGTAGCGCAGGCTTTTCACCGTCACCCCAGTGACATCGGCCAATACCGGACCGCTCCCTGCCAGAAGATGCGTAAAGGCCGTGCCACCACCGCCGCCACGCAGTTCATCGAGCTTGCGCTCCATCTGCAGGCGCGGATTCACTACATTTTTAGCCTGGGGAAAGGTGTCACGATAGACCTGCTCAATCGCCGCGTAGAGTTTCTCATCACGACTACTCAGGGAGAAGTAATCCCATACTGCCGTCACCGACTGCAACAGCAACCAAACGCCCGCAAGCGTGGCAGTCAAACGCCACGGGCGCCAGACTTTACCCAGCTGTTCCTTACGGCTGTATTCGCCCTGCAGCAGATTGATGGGGGTAACCGACTCCATACCCTGCACAAACAGGCGTAACGGTTCGGCAATGGCTTCATACTCGACTGTCATCTCGAAGCCCGGGTCAAAACCCTCATCACCAGCACGTGAGTCATAGACCTGCAGTGTTGGTGTCATCCCTTCGTTACGTTGCTGCCAAGCCAAAGCCAATACTGCCGGGAGTTGCTCCAGTGGCAGAGTTTGCGCGCTATAGGGGCCGGTACGCAGCAGTGCCTGAGTGGGCTCCAGCAGGAGTGTCCACCGCCCCTCCTGCCACGGCAGGGCCAGTGCTTCGTTGATTAACAGATGCGGACGGAGCTCAAGGGAGGCAAACAGCTGCTGCCACTGCAACATCTGTTCATGATTCAGGGCAACGACCGGAAGAAAACCTTCATCGTTACGTACGCCGTGGGCAATGTGCAGCGACTCTACATCTTCGGCAAACTGCTCTTCCAGGGCATAGGGTAAAGCCTGACGCAGACGTTGACCCGAGAGCGGCGGCACTTCTGCTTCAAGGGTAACCATGGTCGTTGCCGGGGCAAAAACCACCATTCGGACACCGCCAGACTTCTCCGCCACGCGGGAGAGCGTTTCACTGCGACTGGATGGAGTGGCTGCATCGCCACGCGCCAACCAGCTTACCTGCTGTTCCGGCGCCTCACCCAAACGTATGTAAATCGTTGTTGCCATTCCTACAGCGTCCCCTGGGCACGACGTACCAGCCGTGTGCCAGTCTGTTTATCCCGATACAGCATGCTCTGAAACTGCGTTGTAATCCTGCCAAACTGAACCTGTGACGTTACCACAAAATAGTCGCTGCTGACTCCAAGCAGGTCGGTCGGTACGTTCTTCCCCTGCAGAACCTGCTGGCCGATAAAAGCGTTCATATCCGCGTAGCCGGTTTTACCCCGACCAGCGATCAGGGTCTCCGCATCCACCCCACTGATTCCAGGTATCATCGCCTGCAGCACCTCCGCAGAAGCGGTATTCACATTCACCAGCGCCGCACCGGGTAACGCGGCCACGAAAGGTGCAAGCTTGGCAAAATCCTCGGCGGTCATATTGTGCAATAGCATCAGCTCGCTACTACTGAGTAACGGTCCATTGGCCACGCGGTAGGGCTGTTCCAGTCCGAGGTAAAGCGTATCCTCTGCACCGTCAGGAAAGTGTTGGTTGTCATCCTCGTCCATCCAATCGATTAGCGCCTCGGTGACCCCGGTGTTGACATCAAGCTGTCCAAGCAGACGACGAAACGCATCCACTGCAACGATATTCACCTGCCCGTTCACGTAGAGTGCGTTAAGATTGAAACGCGCGTTAAAGTCCTCAATGGCACCTGCAAGTTGTCCGCCTTCCACAGGCATCGGCGGTAACTGAGTGGCCCAGTCTTCTTCACGATGGTCGATCTGATTGTCCTGCACATCCGTGTAAAGTACTCGTCCTGCCCACCCCTCCATTCCTTCGATATAGAGCATGGCCTGCTCGAACTGCAACATGTTACCACTGCGCCGAACATCGATCTGTTGACGCGAAACCATCGCCACAGCGATGGAGGTGGCCAGGGCAACCACCAGCAGGGCAGTAATCAGGGCTACGCCATTTTGTGGCCGTATCATGGAATCCCCTGTGACAGTGGAAAGAGACGACGAAACTCACCCATGTTTTCCGTCTCCAGCGTGATCTCCAGTGCTAGTGGCATATCCGTGGCATTGCCCCCCATTGGCGGCCACTGCTCGGTCCATTGCCGATCGGATTTGAGATAACGACAGTTAAACTCCCTTACCTCATCCATTAATTTCAATGAGAAAGGTTCGCTGACAGAAGGACGATCCAGTACTGGCCAGAGAAAACGCATCAGTTTATTGTCACGAATGCCGTAAGCAATGCGCTGCAGCGCACTACGCTTCAGACCAACTGGATTAGGTCGCCCACCACTGCTGAACTCAAGCAGATACTCGCCCATGTCAGCGCTTTTCAGTGCAGGCTGACTATCACCATACTCATCACGGATCGGTCGCGTAGTAAACTGCAAAAGATCACGTTCCAGCAACAACATCGCGCTCTGTAATTTTTGCAAGCGTGCCGCATGTTGCTCAGTGCGTTCCTTACCCTGCAAAACAGAGTGCAATCCTGAATAGGCGATCACCGAGACAAAGGCAAACACCGTAATCGCCACTAACAACTCCAACAGGGTAAAGCCTCGTGTACGCACCAAACTCATATCAGCTCACTGGCTTGGGCAAAAAGGCCACGATACTGGAAAGTGGTGTTTCATCGGTGTCATCGTTACGGCGAACCTTTACCTCCAGGCGGCGCACATCCTCGTCGAAGGTATCGCTAATTTCTGTACGCCAGAACCACTCATAACCGCCCATGGTCTCGTTGCCCTGCTTCTTGCCTTTGTCGGGCCACTTTTCTGCCAGTTGCATCTCAGCCACCACATTCAGTGCCACCCACTGCGCCAGTGTCTTGTCACGCAGATAGGCCTCGTTTGACGCGTTGCCACCGACCCCTTTCACCAAACTGGCCAGTGCAACGGCCAGCACCACCAGTGCGATCAGTACTTCCAGCAGAGTGAAACCATGTTGTTTATGCGCAGCGTTCACTGTTCCACCATTTCACGTTGCCACAGTACATCTCCCAGCATAGGTCCTTCGATACGCTGGCGTAGCTCGGGTGGATCGCGGTAGGAAACTACGATTTCAAAAGGAGTCCGTTCGGCACTGGAGAAAAAGATCAGCTGTGGTTCAAGTTTTTTCTCTTCATCGCTGATACTAAGCAGTTGCGGTTCGAGAGAGACGCTTACCTTGTCCATGTAGAGATTAATTTCCATATCGGTGGGTAGACTACGCTCAACGAGCAAGCCATCTCCATCTACCGGTTGCCATTGTTCGTCGACAAATTGGAGAAACTGGTAGCCATCCGGTTTTAGCAAAACGCCATACTCAACTGCGTTGAGTACGGATTCCTGGGTTAACAAGTTAAGCAGTGTGGCGATGCGTTGACCTTCCTGACGTATCCGATCACCTCGTCCACCATCACCAAGGGAGATCATCGCGACACCAAGAATGATGCCCACCATGACCAACACCACCAACAGTTCCAATAGAGTAAACCCTCTGGACGAGAACATTGTTGGTGACCATCGTATTCTCACGTGCTAAAAATTATTCCCAGTTGCCAATATCAGCATTAACACCCTCGCCACCAGGACGACCATCCGCGCCAAGGCTGTAGACATCCACCTCACTATGGGCGCCAGGATTGAGATACTGGTATTCATGTCCCCAGGGGTCTTTCAGCAAACCATCGAGGTAACCACCCTGCTTCCAGTTGGGTGCTTCGGGAGAGCCAGAGGGCTTTTGCACCAAGGCCTGTAAGCCCTGATCAGTACTGGGATAGTTGAAGTTATCCAATTTGTAGAGATCCAGCGCTCCCTTAATCGCCTGCACGTCACTACGTGCTTTAACGATGCGTGCCTTATCCGGGTTATCCATAATCTTCGGCACGATGACCGCGGCAAGAATGCCAAGAATCACCACCACCACCATCACTTCAATCAGAGTGAAACCGGCATGACGAGACAGAATGGTTCGTTTGTTATAGATGTATGATGCAGAAAACATTATTACAATCCCTCTGTTTGATAATGCAAAGTTGTTCAGTTACTAGAGCTGGACCAATTGATTAAGATCGAAAATCGGTAACAATATTGCCAATACGATGATCAGTACGACAACCCCCATGGTCAGGATCAACACGGGTTCAAATACGCCCATTAACAGGGCAATAGTGCTTTCCAGTTCACGTTCCTGATTATCGGCGGCACGCTCCAGCATGGAATCGAGTCGACCACTCGATTCACCGCTTGCGATCAAATGCACCGTCATTGGCGGGAAATAGCCACTCTGCTCCAACGAGCGCGCAATGCTACCACCCTCTCGCACCTGTGTTGCGGCTTTCTGCACTGCGTCGCGCATCGGCAGACTACCCAGTACCTCAGCAGAGATGCGCATACCTTCCAACACCGGTACACCACTGGCATTGAGAATACTGAAGGTACGGGCAAAACGCGCAGTATTCATGCCACGACTAAGACGTCCTATAAGCGGAAGACGCAGCATCAACTCATGCCAACGCTGACGCATAAGAGGCTGGCGCAACAGATAACGTAACACTGCAATAGTCGCGATCAACATCGCTAACAAAAGCAATCCGAAGTCACGTAGAAAATCACTTAACGCGATGAGCATAACTGTCAGGGTTGGTAACTCCTGATTGATATTGTCAAAAACTTTGACCACTTCAGGTACGACATAGGTCAGTAGACCGATGGTAACTAAAATAGCAATCGTGGTAAGAATGGCGGGATAAAACAGCGCCAACATAATCTTTTGCCGCATCTGTTGTCGTTTTTCGGTGTAGTCAGCCAGGCGCTCCAGCACCACATCAAGGTGTCCGGCCTGTTCACCCGCAGCAACAGTGGTGCGATAGATTTCAGGAAAGACGTGGGGGAACTCGCCAAGACCATTGGCCAAAGTATGGCCCTCAAGAACCTTGGAACGTACAGCGATGATGAGACTCTTCAGTCTCGGGCTTTCACTTTGTTTGGCAACCGTCTGCAGCGCCTCTTCCAATGGCAGGGCCGCCTGAACCAACGTTGCAAGCTGACGGGTCATCAGGGCCAATTCGGCAGCACTGAGGCCGCGGCGCAACTGAAAGCCTTTATTTTTCGCGGCACGAACTTCTTTCTGTGCCGCTTCCTCCACCTTCAGAGGAGTCAGGCCTTTTTCACGTAGCTGTTGCCGCACCTGGCGGGCGGTATCGCCCTCCATGACGCCCTTATGTTCTTTGGCCCTGGCATCCAGCGCAATGTAGTCGAAGGCACCCATGATTATTTACTGTGCCTGCACAACCCGCAGAACCTCTTCCAGCGAAGTCTCGCCGTTGAGTACCCGACGAAAGCCATCACTGCGAATACTGGGACTGAAATGGCGGGCATATTTTTCCATTTCATGCTCACCCGCACCGTCATGAATCATGCCGCGCAGGGTATCGTCCACGGCGATTAGTTCGTAGATACCGGTTCGTCCCCGATAACCGAGTTGATTGCAGTGCGCACATCCTTCACCGGCACGGTAAAGGGTCGGCGATTGTTCAGCTGGAATGCCCATACGGGAACAATCATGCTCATTGGCCTGGTAGGCTTGGCGACACTCTGGACAAAGTTTACGTACCAAGCGCTGTGCAAGGATGCCGATTACACTGGATGAGAGCAGAAACGGTTCGACACCCATGTCACGTAAACGGGTGACCGCACCCACTGCTGTATTGGTATGCAAAGTGGAAAGAACCAGATGACCGGTAAGGCTCGCCTGCACTGCGATTTCCACGGTCTCAAGGTCTCGAATCTCACCGACCATCACCACATCGGGGTCCTGACGCAGAATAGCTCGCAAGCCACGAGCAAAGCTCATATCCACTTTGCTGTTAACCTGAGTTTGACCGATACCATCCAGGTAATACTCGATCGGATCTTCCACAGTAAGAATATTGCGCTCACTGTCGTTAAGTCGGCTTAGCGCTGCATAAAGCGTAGTGGTCTTACCTGAACCTGTAGGTCCTGTTACCAGGATAATCCCGTGAGGACGATGGATCAGTCCGTCAATAATTTTCAGGGTATTCGGGTCCATACCCAACTGCCCAAGGTCGAGACGACCAGCCTGTTTATCCAACAGACGCAACACCACCCGTTCACCATGTCCTGCGGGCAGAGTGGAAACACGCACGTCGACAGCTCTTCCAGCCACCTTTAGCGAAATACGTCCATCCTGTGGTAGACGTTTTTCGGCAATATCGAGCCGCGCCATAACCTTGATCCGCGACACCAGCAACGGCGCTAAAGCACGCTGAGGTTTAAGCACCTCGCGCAACACACCATCAATGCGAAAACGAACCACCATGACATTTTCAAAGGATTCGATATGGATATCTGAGGCACCTTCCCGCACCGCTTCAGTAAGCAATGCATTGATCAGACGAATGATTGGGGCATCATCCTGACTTTCCATCAGGTCTTCAGGCTCGGCAAGCTGCTGGGCGACGTCATTCAGATCCAGCTCTTCGCCCAAATCCCCCATCGCCTGCATACTACCGTTACCAGACTGTTCATAGGTCGACTGCAATAGATTGTTGAAGCGTTCGCTATCGACCTGCTCAAGTGAGAATGGCTGTTGCAGGAAACGACGTGCTTCGGCAATACTTTGCATGGACGTGTCGGTACGATGAAAGAGACGCTGCTCTCGCGGCAAATAAATCAAATGATGGCGTTTGGCAAAACTGAAGGGGAGTTTACGCTCCACTTCCATTTCACCAGCAGCGTCGATATCGACACGCTCATCCATCGGTTTACTCCGCCACCAGAACTCGTGGAGCAATCGCCATTGACTGATCCTGCTCTGCAGTAGGTTCAGGTTCCTTGGCAACCGGTTCTACAGAGTCATCCTGCCGTGCACCGGGTACCGTATCATAGGGTGGAGGCAACTCGAGGAAATCTTTCATTTCAGGCAAAAGTGGAGAAACATCATCGTACATCAATGCAACCCCTCTATCGCGAACATTCAACTGCTGTGCCCGCATATAATTGTATTTGGCGGATGAAAGCTGATTACTCAATTCACCACCACGCATAATGCGTGGATGCAGGAACACCATCAAATCGCGCTTCACTTTTTGCGTCGATTGATAACTAAAGAACCAGCCCAACACAGGAATATCACCCAACAA
The DNA here is from genome assembly GCA_050299175.1 of Thiohalomonadaceae bacterium. Lineage (GTDB taxonomy): Bacteria > Pseudomonadota > Gammaproteobacteria > Thiohalomonadales > Thiohalomonadaceae > JAPHTQ01. The sequence goes on along the minus strand of JBNKVM010000066.1, from coordinate 40,193 downwards.
CGGTACTTTCTGTTCTTTCTCTATTAGTTGGTCATCGATGAGGCCACCCAACACCAGGATATTCCCGTCATCAACCATCACTGTCGTCTTGATCGCTCGCTTATTGGTAATAAGGTCTACCGCAGATGCTGCACTGCCACTAATGCTGGAAACCTCCTGAGAGATTTCCATACGTACCGCGTTACCTTCGTTGATCTGCGGTGTAATCTTCAGGGTCAGGCCAACATCCTCACGCTGTACCGTTTGAAACGGGTTACTTGGTGTGGAACTGGAACCAGTGGAGGTATAACTACCGGTAATAAACGGCACATTTTGACCCACGGTAATTTCTGCTTCCTCATTATCAAGTGTTACCAGGGTAGGTGTAGAGAGAATATTGTTATTTGCATCACCAGAGAGGGCACGAATCAACGCTCCATAAACCGTTCCATCGCTGAGAGTTTCTCCCAAACCAAGATTCAGACCATTTAGAGAAGGTGGTGTAGTCCCTCCGCCAGCCGCATATTGGAGCATCCCACTCATATTACCGTTAAAGTCGATCACGCCTATTGGACCATTAGCTGGTGATCCGTCATATGCCCACTGCACGCCCAACTCACGCGAGGTGTCGGTAGAAACCTCCGCGATAACCGCCTTGACCATCACCTGGGCACGACGAACATCTAACTGACGAATTACCGCTTCCAGATCACGCATCACATCGGGGGGCGCACTAATAACCAGCGAGTTACTACTTTCATCCGCCTGGATATTCAGCTTACTTTTGCCTGATGAGGCAACTGCTCCTGTCGCTCCGCCACCTGACTTATCGGCGACAATGCTTTCACCGACACCACCCAATACCGATGCAAGATCCTTGGCCTTGGCATAGTGGAGATAAAACACACGGGTATTGCCACTCGATTCCAGTTTGGTATCAAGCTTGGCGATGATCTGCTTGATACCCTGACGAGCTGCTTTGTCGCCGCTAAGAATGATGCTGTTGGTGCGACCATCAGCAGTAATCTTAACTTCGTCAGGAGCAGCACCACCTGCCGCGCGAGCGGCGGAATTCTGCTGCTGCAGGGAGTTAAGGATACGCTCTACTTCCGTTGCAGAAGCGTGTTTGAGTGGAATAAGCTCAATCTCTGATTCATTGGATTGATCCACTGTCTGGATCAACTCCATCAGCTTGTCTACGTTGGCAGCTGTACTGGAGACAATCAATACATTAGTCGGTGTATACGCCGCCAGATGCGCCTCCTGTGGCAGCAACGGTCTTAAAACCGGTACCAGTTGCGCTGCAGCAACATTGTTTACCTGCACCACACGGGTGACCGATTCGTCTCCTGTGCCGCCTTTATTGGGAATAGCGCCCTGCTTAGCGGTCACTTCAGGAACAATCTTGATGGCATTTTTTCCCGGAATAGCGGCAAAGCCCTGCACATTGAGAATAGAGAGAAAAACCTGGTATATCTCATCGGCCTGCATGGGACGGGAGGAGATCACCGTCACCCGCCCTTTAACCCGGGGATCGACGATAAAATTCTTACCTGTCATCTCCGACACAGTAGAGATCACCGAAGTAATATCCGCATCCCTCAGGTTCAGAGTCATGGCGTTTTGCTTAGCAACATCTGCCGCCAGAAGTGGCGCATGCAAAACACACATCAGCAGTACCAGCGCAGCCCAGCGATTTCCCCAACCTGTCGTTCTACGTCTCATTCCATTCAATCCTGTCTGTTCTTTTCGCACGCTAGTCCAACTTAAGATCCAGCTGTTGTTCCCGCCCACCGCGATTGATCGTCACATTGAGTTGCTGAGCTGACTTCAGTTGCTGGAATACCTCCCCCATCTGGGTCGCATCACTCAACTGCATGCCATTCACTGCGGTAATGATATCCCCGGGTCTTAAGCCAACTCGGGCAAATAATGCGCGGTCCTTGCCCGGATTGACTCGAAATCCGGTTAACTGCCCATTTTCCATCACCGGCTGAGCATTGATCAGTTGCAAGGCATCTTGGGGGTTTTCCATCAATTGCTGACGCAATTGCCCTATATTATCTGTATGAAGTGGACGCGCCGGGACGCTGTTAATATTACTTGGCACTACCCTTTTGTGTACAGGTGGGGCAGCTGTTACCACTAAACCATCTGCTTCCTTCGGTAGATAAAGCGTCTCCAGTTGTTCGCCCCGTTTGAGAATTACCCGGTCACCCAAAATCTGATGCAAGGTAGCAGCCCCGGCGACCACATCACCCACTCGATAGCTTTTTTCATCGTTACCCCCGCTGGTGATAATCGCCATCGCATTATCACTGCGATCACCGGCAAAAACCCCTTTGAGGGTGAATTTAAGACGGGTCTCAGGCGCGTCAATCGGAGCCTGAGCATCACTGGCTGGCACGCTCCCCGCCTCGCCGAAAAGATGTAGTGCCGCAATGCTAGTTAAACTCGGACCGCTTGTGCGCGATATCGCGCCACTCGATACACCAGGGAAACTAACCGTAGTAATGCTTTGGGAGGTGGCAAACAACTGCCAACTCAATGTCGCCATACTGTATGCCAGCAACAGCACCAGCAACACATTCAACCAGGCGGCAATGCGCGTGACATCCATGCCAACAGGCAGGGTAATACCCTGAAACATTTCCATAAATCTGCTCATAATTCCGCCAGAATTTCTGCGACCATTAATGGCCCTGTAATTATTCTGTAACGCATTGAGCACAATACCGTTTTTCGGCTTTCACAACAATGCGCACGGGGATTATACCCGCATAACATGGGGTTTACATCAGCATAAAGTTCAGATACCCAGTTCCAGCTAAGTTCCTAAACAAAGGGAAAATACGACTATTTGAGATTACAGATCAGAAATAATCGGGTTCGTTCCCGGTCTTCCACTTAATATTGCAGCCCAAACTCGCTTTCTGCTCGGATAAAGGCGAAAGATTGGCGAGCAGGGCTTTAATAGCATCGACGAGGTCCTCACCAGTCACCGGCTCGTCGTTACTTGGCCGCGAATCGTCAAATTGGCCACGATAAGCCAGGCTGTGATCTGCATCGAACAGGTAAAAATCTGGGGTGCAGGCGGCGCGATAGGCTTTGGCTACTGCCTGGGACTCATCGAACAGGTAAGGAAAGTCAAAGCTAAAACGCTCCCCCATGGCTGGCATTTTCTCCGGAGCATCATCGGGGTAGTTCACCACATCATTGCTGTTGATGGCGACAAATTGCACTCCTTTGCTACTGAATACCTTTGCAAGTTCAGCCAGCTTATCAGCAATATGCAGCACGTAAGGGCAGTGGTTACAGATAAACACTACCAACAAAGGCTTACCGAGAAAATCAGAGAGGGAAACCGTTTTGCCTGTAGCCGGCTCTGGCAGGGAAAACCCGGGCGCGGGGGTACCAAGTTCCAGCATGGTGGAAGGTGTGCGTGCCATCGTAATCTCCTCCTTCAATCCAGACTGATAGCGTCAAAGTCTTTTACCTGTGGATGGGCTGCCATCGTATCAAGCAGTTGTATACCGCGTACAACGTGGCGCGTCTGCATCCCCGCGGCATGGGCGGCTTTCAATTCCTCCAACGAATCGGAAAGGAACAGGATATCCCCGGCACGCTCATTGACTTCCGAGGTAATCACCTCATAGGAAGAGGATTCCTGTTTATGACCCACCCGTGTATCAAAATAGCCAGTGAACAGTGTTGTCAGATCACCGTAAGCATTAAATCTAAATAGTAGTTGTTGTGCCTGTACCGAACCGGAAGAGTAGGCAAACAGGCGTACCCCCTTCTCTCTCCACTGGCGCAGATTACGCACAGCATCCTCATAAAGGTCACCATGCAATTCCCCCTTACTATACCCCTCTTGCCAAACCAGCCCCTGTAGCGCTTTCAATACGGTGGATTTGCGATCCTCTGCCATCCATTGTGCCAATTTGTCACAACATTCGTTGACTGAAAGTTCCTCCCTCTCTTCGCGACGGAGGATATCCAGTTGTGCAACAACCTCCACATCAGTTCGATGCGCAACCAGGAACTGGCAAAGATGTTCGCGAGCATAGGGAAAGAGCACTTCCGTGACAAAAGTGGATGGAGAGAGAGTCCCTTCTACATCGGTGATAATAGCCTTGATCATGTAATACCCCGCAGTCCATCCATGCTAATAGGGTAGTCGGGAAAAATATTTATGCCCGCTGCAGGCCATTCATCGTTAGCTGACACTGAAACAGAAATTCCAGTGCCTCGATATGACGCAACGCCTCTTTCATATGCTCCCCCCAGGTGTAGAGACCATGCCCACGTACCAGGAAAGCATGTATCGGCGGGTGAGCATCCATATAATCACTGACGATAGAGGCAAGTCGCGGGATATCCTGGTCGTTTTCGAAAATTGGCACCACGAAACGGGTATCGTGGGTGGTAACACCATTGAAAGCTTTAAGCAGTTCATACTGCTCAAACGACAGCTCATCGCCCATGGCCAGGGAGAGCACCGTTGCTGCCACCGAATGAGAATGAAGCACCGCCCCCACATCGGGAAAGCGATTATAGAGAAGTGTGTGTAGATGGGTCTCCGCCGAGGGACACAAATCGGTACCGACCGCGTTGCCATTATTGTCGACTCGCATCACACCTTCCTCGGTTAACTGCCCCTTGTGGAAGCCAGAAACGGTGATGGCGATAGTGCCGTCATCCAGCCGAGTGGAAAAATTGCTGCTGGTTGCCGGGACCCAGCCACGCTGGTGAAGAAAATGTCCAGCCTCGATAATTTCTTTTGTCTTGTGAGCAAAATCCGCGCTTTTTGCCGCTGTCATATTTAACTCCTGATATCGGTAGTCAAATTGTCATTTTCTGAAAAAACGATCAAATACGTGCATCACAATCGTGAGCTGAGGCTGGCAATAATGCGATCCACTTCTGGATGGTGTTGTAACGCAGTGGCATGACGCAAATGCTCACGAGCGACTTCTGGCTCCTCCTGCTGCATCGCCACCTCACTCAACAGGCAGTGCACCAGGGAACGATCATTCTCGGTACGCAACAAACCACTGGCCGCCACCAATAGATGGACCTTTGCCGCTGCAAAGCGACCATCGCTCATATCGACCACCCCCTTCAACCAGTGGTAATAGGCCAGACTCTGGCGACTAAGCAAATTTGGCCAGCGCATTAATAACATGGCATTGCGCACCACAGTATGGTTGCCGCGACGAAACGCATGAAACCCGTGCCAAACCGTACCGTTACGCAAAGCATCCCAGACCAGCCACAGTGCCAGCAAGGTGAACAGCACGGCATACCAGGCCCCGTGCAACGCCAGATAAAACCCTGCCATCAAACACATCATCGCGACAATCAAACGGACATCCGGGGATTGACTGTGCACTACACCCAATAGCTTATTAATCGTCCTACTCCCGTGAAAATCTCAGCAGCCTACTTCCGCTGCCAAACACAAAGCACCATCTTAACTGATGCCTTCACGCTGACGCCAATGGACAAAACGCCGGAACACAAAAAAGGGGCCTTACGGCCCCTTCTTCAGATCCAGTACTACTGACCGAATCACTCTTCAGCGGTGACCGCCTTCATGCTCAGACGGATACGGCCCTGCTTGTCGATCTCCAGAACCTTAACCTTAACCACATCGCCCTCGTTAAGCTTGTCGCTAACCTTCTCGACGCGCTCTTCGGAGATTTGCGAAATGTGCACCAGACCATCCTTACCAGGCAGTACGGTTACAAAGGCACCGAAGTCCATCAGCTTGGCAACGCGACCTTCGTAGATCTTACCTACTTCTACATCGGCGGTCAGTTGCTCGATACGACGCTGGGCCTCTTTACCAGCAGCATTGTCGACCGAGGCGATCTTGACGGTACCGTCGTCGCTGAGATCGATGGAAGCACCGGTCTCTTCGGTGATGGAGCGGATGGTAGCACCGCCCTTGCCGATAACGTCGCGGATCTTGTCCGGGTTGATCTTGAAGGTAATGTAACGCGGCGCGAAGTCAGACATCTCTTCACGCGGCTTGTCGATAACCTTGCCCATCTCGCCAAGGATATGCAGACGCCCCTCTTTGGCCTGACCCAGGGCGATCTCCATGATCTCCTTGGTGATGCCTTCGATCTTGATGTCCATCTGCAGCGCGGTAATACCGTAGTCGGTACCGGCCACCTTGAAGTCCATGTCGCCGAGGTGGTCCTCGTCACCGAGGATATCGGTAAGGACGGCGAACTTGTCGGACTCTTTGATCAGGCCCATCGCCACACCGGCCACCGGCGCCTTGATCGGCACACCGGCGTCCATCAGCGCCAGGGCGCTACCGCAGACACTGGCCATGGAGCTGGAACCGTTGGATTCGGTGATCTCGGAGACTACACGTACGGTGTAGGGGAACTCTTCGACGCTAGGCATAATCGCGGCAACGCCACGCTTGGCCAGACGACCGTGACCGATCTCACGGCGCTTGGGGCTACCGACACGACCGGTCTCGCCGACAGAGTACGGCGGGAACTTGTAGTGCAGCAGGAAGTGCTCTTTGCGCTCCCCTTCCAGGGCATCGATGATCTGCGCGTCACGGGCGGTACCGAGGGTGGTCACGACCATCGCCTGGGTTTCACCACGGGTGAACAGCGCGGAACCGTGGGTGCGCTTGAGCACGCCGGTACGCACGGTGATCGGGCGTACGGTGCGGGTATCGCGACCGTCGATACGCGGCTGACCGGAGATAATGCGACCGCGAACGATCTGCTTCTCCAGTTTTTCCATCGCTTCACGAACCTTGCCTTCTGACAGCGGCTCAGCAGCCTCTTCACCACACAGCTTGGCGATAACGCCACTGCGGATCTCGCTCAGGCGGCCGTAACGGGCCATCTTCTCGGTGATCTGGTAGGCCTCAGTGAAGGCAGCTTCAGCTTCGGCAGAGACAGCGTTGAAGGCAGTCTCATCATGGGCAGGCGCTTGCCACTCCCATGCGACGGTTCCGGCTTCGGCAGCAAATTCGCTAACCGCGTTAATCACGGTCTGCATGCTGTCGTGGCCGAAGATAACCGAACCCAGCATCACCTCTTCGCTGAGGCAGTCGGCTTCGGATTCGACCATCAGCACCGCGCTTGCGGTACCGGCAACCACCAGGTCCAGCTTGGAGTTTTCCAGCTGGCTGCGTGAGGGGTTGAGCACGTAGTTGTCATCGATATAACCAACCCGAGCTGCACCCAGCGGACCGTTGAACGGTACACCGGAAACGGCCAGTGCCGCGGAAGTGCCGATCATGGAGACCACATCGGGGTTGATTTCGGGGTCGAGGGAGACGACGGTGCAGATAACTTGTACTTCGTTGAGGAAACCGTCGGGGAAGAGCGGGCGGATGGGGCGGTCGATAAGGCGAGCGGTGAGCGTTTCGTTTTCGCTCGGTCTACCTTCGCGGCGGAAGAAACCTCCGGGGATCTTGCCCGCGGCGTAGGTCTTTTCCTGATAGTCGACGGTCAAAGGGAAGAAGTCTCTACCCTCCTGGGCCTCTTTGGCAGCGACCACGGTAACCAGAACGGTGGTGTCTCCCATGCTGGCCATAACGGCACCGCTGGCCTGGCGGGCAATCTCGCCGGTTTCCAGAGTGACCGTGTGTTCCCCATACTGGAACTCTTTCTTGACAGGCTTCACTGTTGAATCCTTTTGGTTTATCGCTTAACTGACATACAGCAATCGGGGGAGTCGGATAACAGGTAGTGCGGTGTAATTAACCAGATGTCTGAATTCTGCTAACCGCTTGCTTCCTGTTCCCCGCTCCCCCGTATCGCTGTGACGAACTGAACGGCTTACTTACGCAGGCCGAGGCGAGAGATAATGGAGCGGTAACGCTCAACATCTTTCTTCTTCAGGTAGTCCAGCAGCTTGCGACGCTGGCTTACCATCCGCAGCAGACCACGACGGGAATGGTGGTCATGGATGTGTTCCTTAAAATGTCCGGAAAGGCCTTCGATATTTGCCGACAGCAGTGCAATCTGCACTTCCGGGGAACCGGTGTCGTTATCGCCTTTGCCATATTCCTTGATGATATTGGCTTTTTGCTCGTTGCTCAGAGACATCTGGGTAAGACTCCTAGGTCAATCACTTCAATTTAGAACGCGAATTCTAACCGTGTGCCCATCGGGGAACAAGGTGAATCCGCCGTTAATGCCCCTATTAACCTGTATTTAACAAGCGTTTAGGGGCGATTCGGCCGTCATCAAGTACAGCCCCGACACCGACAAAATCGCCATCGGTGTCGAACAGGCGCACCCACCCTTCGGTGGGGGCCTGAGGTACCTGAACCGCCTGTCCCTGTCGTACATAGAACAGGCTGCTCTCGGTAAGCTTCACCTCGGGGTAACCCCCGAGGGCGTGATCCGCTGGCAGCAGGTGGCGATCAAGCTGTTCCGCCCCCTCTTCTGCCTCGGCTCGTAATTCGTCCAGGGTCACCATCTCCGCCTCGGGAAACGGTCCGACCCGGGTGCGGCGCAGGCCGCTAAGGTAGGCGCCACAACCCAGCGCCGCACCGATGTCCTCCACCAAGGTACGAATGTAGGTACCCTTGGAGCAGTGGACAGTGATATCCAGTTCATCGCCCTCGAGGCGGGTCAGGGTCAGTTCATGGATCGTCACCTTGCGCGGTTGACGCTCCACCTCTATCCCCTGCCGTGCCAGCTTGTAGAGCGGCTGGCCGTTCTGCTTGATCGCAGAGTGCATCGGCGGGATCTGCTCGATCTCACCGCGGAATTTATCCAGTACTGTCTCCACCTGCGCCTCGGTCAACGTCGGTACCGGGCGGGTTTCGACAATCTCCCCCTCCGCATCGGCGGTGGTGGTGCGGATGCCCAGCTTGCAGTTACCGAGATAGACCTTGTCTGCATCCAGCAGGTAAACCGAAAACTTGGTCGCCTCACCGAAACAGATCGGCAACATGCCGCTGGCCAGTGGGTCGAGGTTACCAGTGTGTCCGGCCTTGGCGGCACGGAACAGACGCTTCGCCTCCTGCAGTGCAGCGTTGGAGGTAATCCCCAACGGCTTGTCCAGCAGCAGGATGCCGTTGACCCTGCGGCCACGATTTTTGCTTCGCCGAGCCATTCCGGTTAATCCTCGTTCTTGTCGCTATCGCCGGATACGGCTTTGTCGATCAGGGCGCTAAGGCGCGAACCCTCTTCGATCGAGCTGTCGTACTGAAAACGCAGCTCAGGCACCACCCGCAATTTCATTCGACGTCCCAGTTCCCGACGCAGGAAACCGGTAGCATGGGTCAGCCCTTCAAGGGTCTGTGCCACATCGTAACCCGGATTGAGCACGGTGAAGAAGACCTTGGCAACGGTAAGGTCACGGCTCACTTCAACCGCAGAGACGGTCACCATTCCCAGACGGGGATCATTCAGCTCCCGCTGTATCAGCTCCGCCAGTTCACGCTGGATCTGCTCGCCGACTCGACGGCTGCGACTAAACTCTTTGCCCACGCCTGGTGTTTGCCTCATTCACACCCCGATTAGAGGGTGCGCTTTACCTGTATCCGCTCGTAGACTTCGATCTGGTCGCCAACCTTAACGTCGTTGTAGTTCTTGACGCCGATACCGCACTCGGTACCGTTCTTAACTTCGTTGACGTCGTCCTTAAAGCGGCGCAGTGACTCCAGTTCACCTTCGTAGATCACCACGTTGTCGCGCAGGACACGGATCGGGTTGTTACGCTTGACCGTACCGTCGACCACCATACAACCGGCAATCGCACCCAGCTTCGGCGAACGGAACACATCACGCACCTCAGCCAGACCGATAATCTCTTCCTTGAACTCCGGTGCGAGCATGCCGGTCATGGCGCTCTTCACCTCATCAATGAGTTCGTAGATAACACTGTAGTAGTGCAGGTCGATCTCCTGCTCTTCGATGATTCGCTTGGCACCGGCATCGGCACGTACATTAAAGCCAATCACAATCGCATTGGAGGCCACCGCCAGGTGGGCATCGGACTCGTTGATGCCGCCGACACCGCTGGCGACGATTTTCACCCGCACCTCATCGGTGGAGAGCTTGAGCAGCGCATCGGAGATCGCTTCCAGTGAACCCTGTACGTCGGCCTTGAGCAGGATATTGAGGTTGTTGACCTCACCCTCGGCCATCTGGGTGAACATATCGTCCAGTTTGGCCTGCTGCTGACGGGCAAATTTGACGTCACGGAACTTGCCCTGACGGAACAGCGCCACTTCGCGAGCCTTACGCTCGTCGGCTACCACCATGGCGGAGTCGCCGGCGGCAGGCACACCGGAAAGGCCGAGAATTTCCACCGGAATGGAGGGACCCGCCTCGTCAATCGGCTTGCCGTTTTCATCAAGCATGGCGCGAACCCGGCCATACTCATGGCCCGCAAGTACGATGTCGCCACGACGCAGGGTACCGCGTTGCACCAGAACGGAGGCGACCGCGCCGCGGCCCTTGTCGAGACGCGACTCGATCACGATACCGCTGGCAGGACCATCAGCCACTGCCTTCAGTTCCAGCACCTCAGCCTGCAGCAGAATGCCTTCCAGCAATGTGTCTACACCGGTACCGACCTTGGCAGAGACATGCACGAACATGGTGTCGCCGCCCCAGTCTTCCGGGATAACTTCCTGTTGGGCCAGTTCGTTCTTAACCCGATCCGGATCCGCTTCCGGCTTGTCGATCTTGTTCACCGCGACGATCAGCGGCACACCGGCAGCGCGGGCATGCTGAATCGCTTCTTTGGTCTGCGGCATCACGCCGTCATCGGCAGCAACCACCAGTACGACAAGGTCGGTCACCTCTGCACCACGTGCACGCATCGCGGTAAACGCGGCGTGGCCGGGGGTATCGAGGAAAGTAATCATGCCGCGATCGGTTTCGACGTGGTAGGCACCGATATGCTGGGTAATACCACCTGCCTCGCCTGAAGCAACGCGGGAGGCACGAATGTAATCGAGCAGTGAGGTCTTACCATGGTCGACGTGACCCATGATGGTGACCACAGGAGCACGGGTAACTTCTTCACCCTCACCGGCAGCGGCGCCCTGAATAACCTCTTCTTCCAGCGCGTTCTCTTTCAGCAGTACTGGCGTGTGTCCCATCTCCTCGACCACAATCGAGGCGGTATCCTGGTCCAGCACCTGGTTGATGGTGACCATGCTGCCCATGCCCATCATCACCTTAATCACTTCGGCAGCCTTAACCGACATCTTCTGTGCCAGTTCGCCAACGGTGATGGTTTCGGGAAGAGAGACCTCGTGCACAATCGGCCCGGTAGGCATTTCAAAGCCGTGCTTGCCACCACCACTAACCACTGGTTTGGTAGCACGACCACCGCCCTTCTTCTTGCGACGGCCGGTCTTGTCGGAGGCAATATGCAGTTCACCCTCACCTTCACCAAAGCGATCACGGCGACCCTTGCCGCGAGGCTTCTTCTCTGATGCTTTGGGTTTATCCGGCTTGCGCGGTTCGGTCTTCTTCGCCGCTTTATCTTCAGCAGGCGGCGCTACGGGAGCAGGTGCTGGGGCAGGCTCTGCAGCCGGTTGAGAAGCGGCCTTCGCCTCTTCTTCTTTGCGCTTGGCCTCTTCCTCTTCAGCCTTACGTTTGGCTTCCGCTTCTTCCGCCTTGCGCTTGGCTTCCGCCTCAGCACGCTGCTTCGCCTCGACCTCGAGCTGCTGCTCCAGGCGCTGTGCAACTTCGCTATCGATGCGCTTGTCTTCTTCGGCCTCAACCAGGCTGCGCTTCACGTAGGTGCGTTTCTTACGCACTTCAACGGTCACGGTCTTGCCCTTGCTGACGCTGGAACCGCCGACCTTCAGCTCGCTGGTGGTACGGCGCTTGAGGGTGATCTTCTTCGGCCCGTCTTCAGCCGGTTCCTCTTTCGCTTCGGTACCGTGCTTTTGACGCAGAGAATCCAGCAACTTGACCTTGTCTTCGTCGCCAATGACATCATCCGCTTTTTTAGCTTTGATTCCGGCGTCTTTCAGCTGCCCAAGCAGTCGCTCGACCGGTACTCCAATCGTCTCAGCAAATTGTGTGACGGTAACCTCTGACATTTAATACTCCTGCCCTTCAACCTTCCTGCTCATCAGCAAACCAGGGAGCACGCGCGGTCATAATCAGTTTTGCCGCACGCTCTTCATCCATACCGTCGATTTCCATCAGGTCATCGACAGCCAGTTCGGCCAGATCATCCATGGTGGTAACGCCGGTCTTTGCCAGCGCCTCGGCCAGCTCCTGGTCCATACCTTCCATTTCCAGAAGACTCTGTTCAGGTTCAGCACCACCGTGCTCTTCGTTACTGATCTCTTCAGTAACCAGAATATCTTTGGCACGGGCACGCAGTTCGTTAACGATATCTTCGTCGAACTCTTCGATTTCCAGCATCTCGGCTACCGGTACGTAGGCCACCTCTTCGACACTGGAGAAACCTTCCTGCACCAGGATGCTTGCAACCTCTTCGTCCACGTTCAGTTTTTCGTGGAACATGGTGATCAGCGACTTCAGCTCAGACTCGTTCTTCTCCTCGGCCTGGGCTTCGGTCATGACGTTCAATTCCCAGCCAGTCAGTTCGCTGGCCAGACGCACGTTCTGACCACCACGGCCGATGGCCTGGGAAAGCTGCTCTTCGTCTACCGCGATATCCATGCTGCCGGAGTCTTCGTCAACGACGATGGATTTCACCTCGGCAGGCGCCATGGCGTTGATCACGAACTGGGCCGGATTGTCGTTCCACAACACGATGTCGACGCGCTCACCGTTGACCTCATTGGTCACCGACTGCACGCGGGAGCCACGCATACCAACACAGGCACCAACCGGGTCGATACGCTGGTCGTTGGAACGCACTGCGATCTTGGCGCGCAGGCCCGGGTCACGGGCGGCACCCATAATATCGATCAGGCTGTCGCCCACTTCGGGGACTTCCAGCTTAAACAGCTCAATCAGGAATTCGGGACTGGTGCGGCTGACGAACAGCTGCGGGCCACGGGGCTCTGAACGCACGTCGTAGAGGTAACCACGAACACGGTCACCGGGACGTACAGGTTCACGCGGAATCATCTGTTCACGCGGTACCAGTGCCTCGATGTTGTTACCCAGGTCGAGAATGACATTGCCGCGGTCGATACGCTTAACCACGCCGTTGATCAGCTCACCAACGCGATCCTGATAGGCTTCGACCACCTGGGCGCGCTCGGCTTCACGAACCTTCTGTACGATAACCTGCTTGGCAGTCTGTGCAGCGATACGGCCAAACTCCACCGATTCGATCTGCTCTTCGGTGAAGTCGCCGGGCTGAATCTCAGGCTCGTCGATCTGCGCAGCACTCAGGGTGATCTGGCGCTCAGGGTGCTCCAGTTGCTGGGTCTCGCTATCGTCGATGACTTCCCAACGACGGAAGGTTTCGTAATCGCCTGATTCGCGGTCGATATCGACACGAATGTCGACCTCGCCACCATGCTTTTTCTTGGTTGCGGTCGCCAGGGCAATCTCCATCGCCTCGAAGATGATCTCCTTGTCGACGCCCTTCTCGTTGGAAACTGCATCGACAACCAGCAGAATCTCTTTGTTCATAAAACAGCCTCTAACTGCCCTAAAACCTGGAACCCGGTAGGTTCCAACTCGTTGTGTAACCGCGAGGCGGTCACTGCCATTCGTGAATCAGGTTCGCCTTCTCAATCCCGTCCAGCGGTACTGCGTACTCCACCCCATCCACTTCAATCAAAACCTTGCCGTCAGACACGCCCTGCAGGCGCCCTCTGAACTTGCGTCGCCCTTCCAGCGGGGCACGCAGTCGAATTTCCGCCATCGAACCGTTATAGCGCTGATAGTGCGCTTCGCTGAACAGCGGTCGATCCAGTCCGGGAGATGAGACCTCAAGGGTAAATTCACCCTTAATCGGGTCCTCTACATCGAGCACGCCGCTCACCTGACGGCTCACCTCGGCACAATTCTCGACGTCGATGCCGTTTTCGTGATCGATATAGATCCGCAACAGCGAATGCCTGCCCTGAGACAGGTGCTCGATACCGACCAACTCAAAACCCAGCGCAGTTACCGCGGGCTCGATGATCGCCTGCAATTGCGCGCTTGCCTGAGCCATCTTTTCTCCGGAAACAAAAAATGGGCCCAAGGCCCATCACACACTTCACTTCTGGCGCGGGATTATAGCGCCTTTGACCGCGCCAGTCACCCGTTGCACCTAACAAAAAGCCCCGAGAACGGGGCTTCTTGCGAACCTTCAAAATTGGTAGCGGGGGTAGGATTTGAACCTACGACCTTCGGGTTATGAGCCCGACGAGCTACCGAGCTGCTCCACCCCGCAATCGATGGCGCGTATAGTACAGAACCGATCCCGGTGGCGCAAGCTCACTAATAAAAAAGGATGTTTAATAGCTGCGCGAGCGGGGTGAGATACAAGGCGCAAGGCGCGCAGCGACCGAGACATATCAAGTAGATAGGCGAGGAAGCGAGCACCGCGCAACGCCGTAGATCGCCCGCACAGCCAGTTATTTAGCGTTTTTGCAGATGGTGCAACAGATCGTGGCGATAGATAAAACCGGGCAAAGCAAAGACCAGGAACAGACAGAGGGTCACCGCGTAGAACTCCCAGTCCTGTGAATAGATTTCACCGTTAAGCTTCTTCTCCATCCCCAGGGTGATCGCCCCGGCGACAAAATAGAGCACCAGCCACTCCAACCAGCGCCACCAGGCACGCTTGTGGCCGTCGGCGGGACGGGCGACGAAGAAGATGCGCTCACTCAGCCAGGGCAGATTGGCGCTAATAAAGGCGATGGCGATGATCAGCCAGCCGGTCTGTACCGCGGTCATGCTGTAACTCCAGTGTGAAACGAAAACGCCCCGGTTAGGCCGGGGCGCCACATTAAACCATATTTAGTCGAGCTTAGGCACCTAACGCCTGGCGGCATATAGCCATGAGCGGACCAGGGAATACACCCAGCCAGAGAATGGCAACCGCATTGGCACTGAGTACCGCTGCGACATTGGGTAACGGCCGGAAAGAACTCTCGTCCTGCGGGGCATCGAAATACATCAGCTTGATCACGCGCAGGTAGAAGAAGGCACCGATCACCGAGAAGACCACCGCCAGAATGGCAAGCCACATCAGGTTCGCCTCGATCACCGCCTGCAGCACAGTCAGCTTGGCCCAGAAGCCGATGAACGGCGGCACACCGGCCATGGAGAGCATGATGAACATCATCATCAGGGCAAACCAGGGGTTGCGTTGATTGAGGCCCTTGTAATCATCCAGCGAGTCGGCCTCGAAACCGGCGCGGCTCATCAGGATCACCATACCGAAACCGGCCAGGCCCATCAGCACGTAGACGATGGCGTAGAACATACCGGCGGCATAACCTTCGGCGGTGCCCGCAATCACGCCGAGTAGCAGGAAGCCGGCGTGGGAGATACCGGAATAGGCCAGCATCCGTTTGATGTTGGTCTGGGCGATAGCGACCACGTTACCGATACCGATGGAGAGCGCGGCCAGCAGGATCAGGATGTCCTGCCACTGCCCCTGCAGACCGGAAAGGCCATCGACCATCAGGCGCATCAGCATGGCAAAGGCAGCCAGCTTCGGTGCAGTACTCAGATACTGGGTCACCACGGTCGGCGCACCGTGATAGACATCGGGCACCCACATATGGAACGGCACTGCCCCGAGCTTGAAGGCCACGCCGACCAGCAGGAACACCAGGCCGAAGACCAGCAGAGTTTGATTGTTGCCGTCACTGGCGACAGCACGGCTCATGTCGGCCAGATCCAGGGTGCCGGTGACACCGTAGAGCATCGACATCCCGTAGAGCAGCATCGCCGAGGCCATCGCGCCGAGAACGAAATACTTCATCGCTGCCTCAGAAGCGATGCGGTTGTCACGCTGCATTGCCACCATGGCGTAGAGGGTCAGGGACATCAGCTCCAGACCGAGGTAGATGGTCAGCAGGCTATGCGCCGAGATCATCACCATCATGCCGAGCACACCGAACAGCGCCAGAACAAAGAACTCGCCGCGGTACATGCCACGGTCGCGCAGGTAGCTGTTGCAGTAGAGGAAGACCATGAAGGCGGCAACGTAAACGCTCATCTTCAGTACTCCGGCCATCGGGTCGAGGACGAAGGTATCGCTGAAGGTCAGCTCACGGGTGGCGCTGTAAAGCGAGAAACTGATGATAAAGGCGATCACCAAGGTGGCCTGACTCAGCAGGTAGGTCACGACTCGGTTCTTCTCGCTCAGATAGAGATCGAGAATCATGATCAGCGAGGCCAAGCCGAGGACGAACATCTCGGGCATTGCAGGCAGGAAGTTGGGCATGTCGAAATACATTCTTGCGAAACTCCGTTAAATGGCGCCGCTGATCGGCAGTTTGGAAACCCCGATATGGGCCAGTAAATGCTGTACCGTTGCCTCCATCACCTCGAGCAGCGGGGCGGGATAGAGACCTACCACCAACACCATCACGGCGAGAATGCCGAGGAACAGGAATTCACGGGAATTGATATCTTTCAGCGCGGCAACCTTCTCGCTGCCGACTTCACCGTAGACTACGCGCTTCACCATCCACAGGGTGTAGGCAGCGCCGAGGATCAAAGTGGTCGCAGCAATAAAGGCGAGCCAGAAGTTGGCCTTAAAGGCACTCAGGATAACCATGAACTCGCCGACGAATCCGGCGGTACCCGGCAGGCCCGCGTTGGCCATGGCAAACAGCACCATAAAACCGGCGAACTTCGGCATGGTGTGGACTACACCGCCGTAGTCGTTGATCTGACGTGAGTGCAGGCGGTCGTACATCACACCAACGCAAAGGAACATCGCGCCGGAGACGAAACCGTGGGAGATCATCTGCACCATGCCGCCTTCCATACCCATCGCGGCACCGGCAAAGCTGCCGTCATGTGACTCGGCGATACGCCAGGCGATGAAGAAGCCGAGGGTCACGAAACCCATGTGCGAAATGGATGAATAGGCGATGAGCTTTTTCATGTCCTGCTGCACCAGCGCAACGAAACCGATGTAGACCACTGCGATCAGCGACAGCAGGATCATCAACCAGTCCAGAGTATGGCTGGCATCGGGCACGATGGGCAGGGAGAAGCGGAGGAAACCGTATGCGCCCAGCTTCAGCATGATCGCCGCCAGGATCACCGAGCCACCGGTAGGCGCCTGAACGTGGGCGTCCGGCAACCAGGTATGTACCGGCCACATCGGCACCTTCACCGCAAAGGCAATGAGGAAGGCGAGGAAGATCCAGATCTGTGCCGTGGCACCGATCTTCGCGGTGTGGTAATCGAGGATGGAGAAGCTGTCGGTGTGGAAGTAGAGCCACAGCAGCGCGATCAGCATGAACACCGAACCGAAGAAGGTATAGAGGAAGAACTTGATCGTCGCGTAGACGCGGTTATCACCACCCCAGATACCGATGACGATAAACATCGGCACCAGCATCGCTTCCCAGAAAACATAGAACAGCATGGCGTCGAGTGCGGCGAAGACACCGATCATCAGACCTTCCATAATCAGGAAGGCGGCCATGTACTGGGCAGGTTTGCTCTTGATCACTTCCCAACCGGCAATCACCACGATCACGGTCATGAAGGTGGTCAGCAGGATCAGCGGCATGGAGATACCGTCGACACCGAGTGAATAGTTAATACCGAAGCTTTCGATCCATGGCGCAAGTTCAGTGAACTGCATCTGGTAGGTTGCAGTATCGAAACTGGTGTAGAGCGGAATGGAGATGGCAAAGGTCACTATGGAAACCAGCAATGACAGTACCTTGGCTTCAAGCCCGGTACGGCCGCTTCCAACCAACATGACCAGCAGGCCGCCGATAATCGGCGTCCAGATGACCAGACTCAGCAGTGGCAAATCAGCAAACATGCACCCTACCCTTATTTAGTTTTTCTTCAGAAGTGGTCTCAAAAGTAGCGAGCGTAGCTGAGTCCATTTTTAACACCGTATCAGCAAGCACAGCAATTTTGAGACTGCTTCTAGTCTTAAATGACCACAAACAGGCCAAACATAGCCAGCAGGCCAAGAATCATGGCGAAGGCGTAGTGATAGAGGTAACCGGTCTGAAGGTGACGAGTCGCTGCCGCCACCATTCCCACCACGCGAGCGGAACCGTTAACCATCAGGCCGTCGATGAGTGAAACATCGCCAACCTTCCACAGACCGCTACCGATACCGCGGCTGCCGCCACCAAAGACGATTTCGTTGAAATCGTCGAAACCGTATTTGTTCAACAGAATGCCGTGGATCTGCTTAATCACCGGCAGCTGCACAATCTTGCCCGGCAGGTCGGTACGCTTCATGTAGAGGAACCAGGCGGTGAGCACACCGAAGGTCGCCAACCAGAACGGCGGTTGCATCAGGCCGTGCAGCATCATGGCAAAGGCGCCGTGGAACTCACCCTCTTCGAACGGACGGTGTTCGTGAGTGACGAAGATCGCACTGCCGAAGAAGTCGCCAAAGACCATATCGCCGACGTAGTAACCACCTATGAAGACTGACGGGATGGCCAATGCGACTAGCGGCAGCCAGACTACCCACGGAGTTTCGTGCGGCTTCTCACCCGGTTTCAGACCGTGATGATGCTCATCGTGATCGTCATGGCCGTGACCATGCGCCTTACCAAAGCGCTCCTCACCGTGGAACACCAGGAAGTACATACGGAAGCTGTAGAGTGCGGTGATAAAGACGCCGCTCAGTACCGCGAAATAGGCAAAACCGGAACCAGCGATACTGGAGTTGTGCACCGCCTCGATGATCGAATCCTTGGAGAAGAAGCCGGAGAAACCGGGCGCACCGATCAGGGCCAGTGAACCAATCAAAGAAGTCAGCCAGGTGATCGGCATGTACTTACGCAGGCCACCCATATTGCGCATGTCCTGATCGTGATGCATGGCGATAATTACCGAACCGGCGCCGAGGAACAGCAGCGCCTTGAAGAAGGCGTGGGTCATCAGGTGGAATACACCAGCGGCGTAAGCAGAGGCACCGAGGGCCACAGTCATGTAACCGAGCTGCGACAGCGTGGAGTAAGCGACCACGCGTTTGATGTCGTTCTGCACCAGACCAAGGAAGCCCATGAACAGCGCGGTGATCGCACCGATAACCAGCACTACGGAGAGCGCAGTCTCGGAGAGTTCGTAGATTGGTGACATACGCGCCACCATAAAGATACCGGCGGTAACCATGGTTGCAGCGTGGATCAAGGCGGAGATCGGGGTCGGACCTTCCATCGAGTCGGGCAGCCACACGTGCAGCGGTACCTGAGCCGATTTACCCATGGCACCGATGAACAGCAGGATCGCGGTGACCGTCATCAGGCTCCATTCGGTACCCGGGAAAATAGAGATGGTGACATCTTTATGCAGCGCCACGGTGTTAAACACGTCGCTGTAGGAGAGTGAGTTGAACTCCATCAGTACCGCAGCGATACCGAGGACGAAACCGAAGTCACCGACACGGTTAACCAGGAACGCCTCGAGATTGGCGTAGACCGCTGTCTCACGTACCGACCAGAAACCGATCAGCAGGTAGGAGACCAGACCCACCGCTTCCCAGCCGAAGAACAGCTGCATGAAGTTGTTGGCCATAACCAGCATCAGCATGGAGAAGGTAAACAGCGAGATGTAGCTGAAGAAACGCTGATAGCTGTTTTTGCCAGCGCCACTGCCTGCAGGCCAGTTATCTTCATCGTGGGCCATGTAGCCGATGGTGTAGATGTGCACCATCAGCGAGACGAAGGTCACTACCACCATCATCATCGCGGTCAGTTTGTCGATCATGAAACCGACTTCAAACTTGATGCCTTCGGAAACCAGCCAAGTGTAAACAGTATGGTTGATCGCCTCACCGTCATCGATGGCGATGTGCTTGAACACAAACATGGAAAGCACACAGGCAATCGCCACACCGAGGATAGTCACGCTATGCGCGCCGACACGACCGATGCTGCCACCGAACAGACCCGCGATGATCGATCCGAGCAGCGGCGCAAGGACGATAAAGAGTAATACGTTATGCATATTATCGAGCACGGCCTTACCCCTTCAACGTATCCAGTTCGGCAACATTGATGCTGCGGCGATTACGGAACAGCACTACCAGAATGGCCAGACCAATGGCCGCTTCCGCCGCTGCTACCGTAAGAATGAAGAAGACGAACACCTGTCCGGCGGCATCGCCCAGATAATGTGAGAAGGCGATAAAGTTAATGTTCACCGCCAGCAGCATCAGCTCGATGCACATCAGCAGGATGATGACGTTTTTGCGGTTAATGAAAACGCCGGCCATGCTCAGGCCGAACAACACCGCGCCAACAATCAGGTAATCGGACAACGCGATCATGCCTGGACCTCTTTTTTACATGTACTTTTCAGCTGCAACATTACTTGCGCTCCTCCGCCTTCATCGACACCATGCGAATCCGATCATCGCGACGCACATTTACCTGCTTGTCGATGTTCTGGTAACGGGAGCCTGCGCGACGACGCAGGGTCAGAGTAATTGCCGCAACGATGGCCACCAGCAGAATCACTGCGGCAAGCTCGAAGGGATAGACGTATACGGTATAGAGTTGCTGGCCGAGCATCAGCGTATTACTTGCATCACCAGCCAGATTTTCCGGTTGCGCCATGCTGGCACTACCAAAGCTGTTGTGGGTAACCACATAACCCATTGCACCAATGACCGCGATAGCCACTGCCAGACCCACCGGCAGGAAACGGGCGAAACCTTCACGTAGCACGGCGATATTGATATCGAGCATCATGACCACGAAGAGGAACAGCACCATTACCGCACCGACATAGACCAGCACCAGGGCGATGGCGAGGAACTCCGCCTGCAGCAGCAACCACAGCGCAGAACTGGCGATAAAGCAGAGCACCAGTAGAAGCGCCGCATGAATCGGGTTGCGCACGGTGATCACACCGGCCGCCGAACCTACCAGGACGGCGGAAAAGAGATAAAAGATAATCTGCTCAAAACTCATGCTCGGATATCCGTAGTCGTATTCTTGGTTCAGCCCTAGCGATAACGGGCATCTTCTGCGCGATCTGCAGCGATCTGCGCTTCATACTTATCACCAACCGCCAGCAGTTTTTCCTTGGTCATCAGCAGGTCGCCCCGCGCTTCGCCGTGGTATTCGTAAACACGGGTTTCGACAATCGCATCCACCGGGCAGGCCTCTTCACAGAAACCACAGAAGATGCACTTGGTCAGGTCGATGTCGTAACGGGTGGTGCGGCGCGAACCATCATCACGCGGTTCCGCTTCGATGGTGATCGCCAGTGCTGGGCAAACCACTTCGCACAATTTGCAGGCGATGCAGCGCTCTTCCCCATTGGGATAGCGACGCTGTGCATGCAGACCACGAAAACGCGGCGACATCGGCGCACGTTCTTCCGGGTACTGCACGGTAAATTTCTTACGGAAGAAATAACTACCGGTAACACCCAATCCCTGACGCAGTTCCTTCAGGGTCAGGCTCTTCAAAATTTGCAGCATAGAACTCATTATCGTCTCTCCCCCTTACGCCGCATCGAACCAGGGCGGAATACCGGCCATGATCATCGCCCCGACAACCAGCAACCAGACGATGGTCAGCGGGATAAACACCTTCCAGCCCAGACGCATGATCTGGTCGTAGCGATAACGCGGGAATGTGGCGCGGAACCAGAGATAGAAGAAGAGGAAGATCAGCGCTTTGGCGATCAACCAGTGAATACCGTGACCCAGCAGAGTACCGATCACCGGTGTGGCGAAGACCGACTCGGGCATGATGCCCTCAAACGGCGACAACCAACCACCGAGGAACAGCAGGCTGGCCAGTACCGCCACCAGAATCATGTTGGCGTATTCGGCGAGGAAGAAGACCGCGAACGGTGTACCGGAATACTCAACGTGGAAACCGGCAACGATCTCGGATTCACCCTCCGCCACGTCGAACGGTGCACGGTTGGTCTCGGCCACACCGGAGATAAAGTAGATCACAAACAGCGGCAGCAGCGGCAGCCAGTACCAGTGCAGGATACTGCCGGACTGCGCCCGTACGATGTCGCCCAGGTTGATACTGCCGGCGGCCATCAGCACACCGACCAGAGCGAAGCCCATGGCAATCTCATAAGAGACGATCTGCGCAGCGGAACGCATCGCACTGAGGAAGGGATACTTGGAGTTGGAGGCCCAACCCGCAATGATGATGCCGTAAACACCCAGCGAAGTAACCGCGAGAATATAGAGCAGGCTGGCATCCACATCGGCCAATACCATTTCGCTACCGAAAGGTACCACCGCCCAGGCAGCCAGTGACGGCGCCATCACCACGATCGGCGCCAGCAGGAACAGCAGCTTGTCGGCGCTGACAGGAACGATAACCTCTTTAAAGATCAGTTTTACCGCATCGGCGATAGGCTGACCAAGACCCCACATCTGCTTGCCAAAGAAACCAACGCGGTTCGGCCCGATGCGCACGTGCATGTAGGCGATGACCTTACGCTCGAAATAGGTCATGTAGGCCACGGCAACAAGCAGCGGCGCCAGAATCGCCACAATCTTGAGCACGATAATCGTGCCGGTCTGCAGCCATTCGGGGAAGCCCCATCCGGCAAGTAGAGATTGAATCATTTCAACAAGCATGTTCGCTCACGCTGCCTCGTTTTTTTCTGTTAGTTGGCCGGAGCCATCTGTACCGGGCCGAAGGAGCCGCCCAGTCCCTGCATCTCTTTGGTGCCCGCGGGCAGATAAACCGCGTTATCCGGCAGGCGCTCGTCGCTAACCACAGTGACCACCGCAACTCCACCATCCTGCAACAGGGTCGCCTTCTCACCATTAGCCAGACCGGCATTCTGCAGGGTACGTGCATTGGCATGCAGTCGACGTGAAGCCTTGGCGTCAGTGGTTGCCTGCAACGGCGCGCTGCGACGCACCAGCGGATCGACGTTATAGATCGGCATATCGGAGATGCGAATCAGTCCCGGCGGGAAACGGGTAATGGTGTCGAGCGTCCAGGGAGTCGTGCCATCCATCGGGATATCGCTAAACAACCCTTCCATCTCGCCACGAATATCGGTGACCGCGTTGTACTCGAAACCGGGCAGGTCCAGCAGGTTGCCCATGACACGCAATACCTTCCACGCGGGACGAGCCTCGCCCGGAGGTACCACGCAACCATCGAAGCTCTGCCAGTGACCTTCTGTATTCACCAGTGAACCGGCGGTTTCGAGGAAGGTGCCGATGGGCAACAACACATCCGCATTGGTCATCAGGCCGACGCCACTGAAAGCGGTCATTGCGACGACAAATTCCGCCTCGGACATCGCCTCCATCGCCAGCGATGATTCGATGCAGTCCAGCTCGGGCTCGACACCCAGCAGGACGTACCCCTTGAGGCCCGCCTTCATCATTGAGCGCCAGTCGAGGCCCTTCTCGGCAACCGGCTTGGCACCGGCTTCACGATGCGGGACACAACCAGCCAACCAGGCACCGGCACTGTTGCCGCCCTCGGTCAGGGTACCCAGGCGTGCACCGGTAAGACGTGCGATGTGACCGGCAATAGCACGCAGTTCGGCGCGGGCCGGATGAGCGGTCGCCTGGTTACCCAGCAAGACGGTCGCCTGCGGCGCCTCTTTCAGGGTGGTGGCAATCGCCTTGCGGGAATCGGTAATCTCGGCGCCATCGATAAACTGTTGCAGCTCTGCCGGAGCGCTTTCACCGGTCAGTTCCAGCAGTGCCTTGAGCACGCCCATCAGTTCGCAGGTGAGATCGATAGCGATGCACTTTTCACTGAGATTAAAGGCAAAGTCGTAATCGATGGGGTTGATCGCCATCACCCGCGCACCGTTGTTTGCCACGGCCTTGCGCAGACGGTGAGCCAACAGTGGCTGGTCCTTACGGATGTTGGAGCCCACCAACAGTGCCGCATCCAGGTTTTCCAGATCGGCAATCGCCTGACCCAGTGCCGGATAGGCAGAGAGGTTTTCCTGATCGCGGAAGTCGACCTGATGCAGGCGGTGATCGATATTGTTGCTGCCGATGCCACGCATCACTTTTTGCAGCAGATAGTGTTCTTCGGTGGTAGCGCTGTAGGCAGCCAGAGCACCCAGTTTGTCGGCACCTTCACTATCTGCAATCTTCTTCAGCCCTTCAGCGGCGCGAGTCAGCGCAGTGTCCCAATCGACCTCTTTCCACTCGCCCTGCTCTTTCACCATCGGCTTGGTCAAACGCTCAGGGTGATGGTTGCCGGCATAGCTGAAACGATCACGGTCAGCGATCCAGCTTTCGTTGACGTTTTCATTTTCCCGTGCGACGACGCGCATTACCTGGCTACCGCGCACATCGACACTGATGTTGCTACCAACACAGTCGTGTGGAGAGACGCTATTGTGGCGAATCATCTCCCAGGGACGTGCGGTAAAGCGGTAAGGCTTGGAAGTCAGTGCACCCACAGGACAGAGATCGATCACGTTACCGGAAAGTTCAGAGTCGACCGTGTTCTCCATATAGGTGCTGATGTGCATGTGCTCGCCGCGACCCGGCGCACCCAGTTCCATAATGCCTGCGATCTCGCGACCGAAACGGACACAACGGGTGCAGTGAATGCAGCGGGTCATATCGGTGGAGACCAGCGAACCGAGGTCCGGGTCGTTGACCACACGCTTGCCTTCCGCATAGCGGGAAACGTCACTACCGTAACCGATTGCCAGTTCCTGCAGGGTACACTCACCGCCCTGATCGCAAATCGGGCAATCCAGCGGGTGGTTGATCAGCAGAAACTCCATCACGCTGCGTTGCGCGGCAATCGCCTTGGGTGAACGAGTAAAGATTTTCATACCATCCGTTACCGGAGTGGCACAGGCAGGCAGCGGCTTGGGCGCTTTTTCCACCTCGACCAGGCACATACGGCAGCTGGCCGCGACAGAGAGTTTGCTGTGATAGCAAAAACGCGGGATGGTGACCCCGGCGGCGTCTGCCGCTTCAATCACCATGCAGCCGTTAGGGGCCTGAATCGCTTTTCCGTTGATCTCGATGTTTACCATCGCCAGTCTCGTTTCAGTTCAACTTTATTTTTGATGTTCGGCTTAGCCGCCCACCAGACATTTTTTGTTATCGATGTGGTACTGGAACTCATCGCGGAAGTGCGTAAGGAAGCTCTTCACCGGCATCGCTGCCGCATCGCCCAGTGCGCAGATGGTTTTACCCTCGATACGCGTAGCCACATCCATCAGCTTATCCAGGTCACCCTGGGTGCCTTCACCATGTTCGATACGGTGCAGCACACGTGCCAGCCAACCGGTACCTTCACGACAGGGTGTACATTGACCGCACGACTCTTCGTAATAGAAGTGCGACAGACGCGCCAGCACCTTGACCATGCAGGTGGTCTCATCCATAACGATGACCGAACCGGCACCGAGCATGGAACCGGCCTTGGCGATGGAGTCGTAATCCATGTCCATCTGCATCGCAACGTCCGCAGGCAATACCGGTGTGGAACTACCACCCGGGATCACCGCTTTCAATTTATGTCCGGTCCGTACGCCGCCGGCCATCTCCAGCAGTTCGGCAAACGGGGTACCCATCGGTACTTCGTAGTTACCCGGTTTGTTGACGTGGCCGGAGACACAGAAAATCTTGTTACCACCGTTGTTCGGCTTACCAAGGTCGAGGAACCACTGACCACCGTTGCGCAGAATCTCCGGTACAGAAGAGAGCGATTCGGTGTTATTGATGGTGGTCGGACAACCATAGAGACCGTAGTTGGCAGGGAACGGCGGCTTGAAACGCGGCTGCCCCTTCTTGCCTTCGATGGATTCGATCAGCGCGGTCTCTTCACCGCAGACATAGGCACCGGCACCAAGATGCGCGTGGGCATCAAAGTCGAAACCGGAACCGAGAATATTCTTGCCCAGGTAACCGGCGGCACGCGCCTCTTCCAGAGCGGCATCGAAGCGCTCATAGGGTTCCCAGAACTCACCGCGAATGTAGTTGTAGCCCATGGAGGCACCGATGGTGTAACCGGCAATGGCCATACCCTCGATCAACTGGTGCGGGTTATAACGCAGGATGTCGCGGTCCTTACAGGTACCCGGTTCACCCTCATCTGAGTTGCAGACGATGTACTTCTGACCGGGAACATTGCGCGGCATGAAGCTCCATTTCAAACCGGTGGGGAAGCCAGCGCCACCACGACCACGCAGCGCCGAGGTCTTCATCTCGGCGATGATCTCGTCGGGAGTGATCTTCTCTTTGAGGATCTTTTCCAGCACCTGATAACCACCGGCAGAACGGTAGGCCTCCAGGGTCCAGGAGTTTTCGAGTCCGAGGTTACGGAAACAGACGTCATTAGCCATCAGCCACGCACCCCGCTCACTGCTTTTTCATATGTAGTCATAAGCATCATCCCCACGCCTTAGTTCAGACCGTCCAGAATCTGGTCGATCTTTTGCGGCGTCAGATGTTCGTAATAGTCTCTACCAATCGCAAACATTGGTGCATTAACGCAGGCGCCCAGGCACTCCACCTCTTTCAGGGTAAAACGACCGTCTTCGGTGGTCTCACCCATCTTGATCCCCAGGCGCTTCTCCAGGTGATCAACCACCTGATCGGAGTTGCACAACATGCAGGAGATATTGGTGCAAACACAGATCTTGTGTTTACCCACCGGCTTGAGTTCGTACATGGAATAGAAACTGGCCACCTCAAACGCGGCAATCGGTTCCATATCCAGATAGTGGGCAACTGCAGTAATCAAATCCTTGGTCAACCAGCCACCGTTCTGCTCCTGGGCGATACGCAAACCGGCCATCACGGCAGACTGTTTCTGTTCCGGCGGATACTTGGCGACCCAGCGATCGATATCGGCGCGCGATTCGTCACTCAGCAGCTCAATCTTATTCTGTGACATCAGCGGTCAACCTCCCCGAATACAATATCCTGGGTACCGATCACGGTAACCACGTCGGCCAGCAGGTGGCCGCGGACCATTTCGTCCAGCGCTGCTAGGTGAGCAAAACCAGGCGCGCGAATCTTCATTCGATACGGCTTGTTGGCACCATCGGAAACGAAGTAGATACCGAACTCACCCTTGGGGTGTTCAACGGCAGCATAGGCCTCGCCTTCCGGCACACTGAAACCTTCACTCACCAGTTTGAAGTGGTGAATCAGGGATTCCATGCCGCTCTTCATCTCGTTACGCGACGGCGGTGTAATTTTGTGATCCTCGGCCATTACCGGGCCCGGATTCTTGCGCAGCCAGTCGATGCACTGTTTGATGATGCGATTGGACTGACGGAATTCTTCGATACGTACCAGGTAACGATCGTAGCTATCGCCGTTCACGCCGACCGGAATATCGAAATCGAGCTTGTCGTAAACTTCATAGGGCTGCTTTTTGCGCAGGTCCCACTCGATGCCAGAGCCGCGCAGCATCGGACCGGTCAGGCCCATCTGCAGAGCACGCTCAGGTGACATGATGCCCACGTCGACCAGACGCTGTTTCCAGATACGGTTATCGGTCAGCAGAGTTTCATACTCATCGACATAACCGGGGAAACGATTGGTAAAGTCTTCAATGAAATCGAGCAGCGAGCCTTCGCGATTATCATTCAGCGCACTGATCTCATCGGCGCTATGCCATTTGCTTTCGCCACGGAAGCGCGGCATTTTTTCCGGCAGGTCACGATAAACACCACCCGGACGATAATAGGCCGCGTGCATACGCGCACCGGATACCGCCTCGTAGCAGTCCATCAGATCTTCACGTTCACGGAAGGCATAAAGGAACATCGCCATCGCGCCCACGTCGAGGGCGTGTGCACCGATCCACAACAGGTGGTTCAGGATGCGGGTAATTTCGTCGAACATCACGCGGATGTACTGGGCACGCAGCGGAACTTCAACGCCGAGCATTTTTTCCGCCGCCAGTACATAGGCGTGTTCGTTACACATCATCGACACGTAGTCGAGACGATCCATATAAGGCAGTGCCTGGAGGAAGCTGCGGGTCTCAGCCAGTTTTTCCGTGGCGCGATGCAACAGACCGATGTGCGGATCGGCACGCTCGATCATCTCGCCATCCATCTCCAGTACCAGACGCAGTACACCGTGCGCAGCAGGGTGTTGCGGGCCGAAGTTGAGGGTGAAATTGCGAATCTCGGACAACTTATTTCTCCCCTTCCGTCGCCGGGTCATGGTAGCGGTTGTCATTGCGGATCACGCGTTGCATCAACATACGCGGTTCAACCGTCACCGGCTGGTAGATCACGCGCCCCTGCTCCGGGTCGTAACGCATTTCGACGTTGCCGCTAACCGGGAAATCCTTGCGGAACGGATGCCCGATGAAACCATAATCGGTGAGGATGCGGCGCAGATCCGGATGGCCGTCAAAGGCGACACCGTAAAGGTCGAATGCTTCCCGCTCGAACCAGTTGGCGCTATTCCAGATATCGTTAACAGAATCGATACGCGGCATGTGATCATCCACGAATGCGCGCAGGCGAATGCGATGGTTGTTACTGACCGACAGCAGGTGGTAAACCACGGCAAAGCGCGGACCGGTCCAGACACCTTCGCCGTAGGTCAGGTAATCGACACCACATACATCGATGAGCTGTTCGAATTTAAAATCGTTTTCATCACGCAGCGCGGTGCACACAGAACGGATATGTTCGCGCGGCAACTCCACCGTCAGTTCACCGAACTCGACGTGGGTCGCGCTAATCTGCGTGCTAAAGCGTTGCTGAACGCGTGAAGCCAACTGCTGATAGTAATCAGACATGTGCAATCATCAGGTCAATGGTTAGCGGGCAATAGTGCTGGTACGACGAATCTTCTTCTGTAATTGAAGAATGCCGTAAAGCAACGCCTCAGCGGTGGGTGGGCAACCCGGTACGTAGACATCGACCGGAACGATACGGTCGCAACCTCTGACTACCGAGTAGGAATAGTGGTAATAGCCGCCGCCGTTGGCACAGGAACCCATGGAGATCACCCAGCGCGGTTCTGGCATCTGGTCATAGACCTTGCGCAGCGCGGGGGCCATTTTGTTACACAGGGTACCGGCAACGATCATCACGTCTGACTGACGCGGACTGGGGCGGAAAATAATACCGAAACGGTCCAGGTCGTAACGTGATGCGCCAGCGTGCATCATTTCAACCGCGCAGCAGGCAAGACCAAAGGTCATCGGCCACATGGAACCGGTACGTGCCCAGTTCATCAGGCCATCCATGCTGGTGGTAATAAAGCCTTGCTCCAGGCGCCCTTCAATTATTCCCATTGCAGCGCCCCTTTCTTCCACTCATAGATAAAGCCAATCACCAGGATGCCGAGGAACAGCACCATGGCAAGGAAACCGAACATGCCAATCTCGCGCAGGGCGACAGCCCAGGGAAAGAGAAAGGCAATTTCAAGATCGAAGATAATGAAGAGAATGGCAACGAGGTAGAAACGCACATCGAATTTCATGCGCGCATCCTCGAATGCTTCAAAGCCGCACTCGTATGCAGAGAGTTTTTCGCCGTCGGGTTTGCTTGGTCCGAGGAGGAACCCCAGGACAACCATAATTCCGCCGAATGCGATCCCGATACCGATGAAGATCAAGACGGGCAAATAATTTTCTAGCATGTATTACCCCAACCCCTGCCGTACGTCGAAAGTACCTATATTGATACATCGTCGACAGTGTGTAGTTATTTTTGAAGCAACCGAGTTTAGGCGGTGAGCAGATTCAGTGTCAAGCCGCCGTAAAACTAATATTGTTTATATTTCATAAAGTTATTCGTATAGCCAAAAAGCAGCGTTTTTCTTTATGTGTTGTACGCTTTCCGGCCAGCGCTAATCATACACAAATCGGCGGGTAGCTCAATATTTACACTGTATTTATTACGCATTTGAAGTAATTCATCAAAGACTAATATTGTGTTTTTGCAATACTATTTCTGAAAAGGATTAGTATTAATTCAAGAATGCATATTGCTACGCGGGACGTAATTTAGAAATCGAGGATCTGCACCCTTTCTATGCGATTAGTCACTGGCTTAGTGACATTGAGGTATGCGAAAAAGCATACTCATAAGTAACCGCAAAAGTGCAGCCGAATCCGGATACGGGTTCACTTCCGAAGATGGTGCCGATTCGCTCAAAAAGAAAACCCGTAATGGAATACTCCACTACGGGTTCTCAAAGTTTGGCGCCGAAGGCCGGACCCGACCAATCGACCGGGAGTCGATTGGGACGCGCTTTAGCGCGCCCGAAGGGCGAGGTACAGGGAGGTACCGAGTCCACCGCACGGGCTTGCCCGTGCCGGTTCAACTGAACACAAAAAAAACCGCATTAACACAGCCAATACGGTTCTTTGAATATGGTGCCGAAGGCCGGACTCGACCAATCGACCGGAAGTCGATTGGGACGCGCTTTAGCGCGCCCGCAGGGCGAGGTACAGGGAGGTACCGAAGTCCACCGCACGGGGAACCCGTGCCGGTTCGCCTAAAAGAAAACCCGCACCTGAATCCAGATACGGGTTTCTTATTTAAAGATGGTGCCGAAGGCCGGACTCGAACCGGCACGGGTTGCCCCACTACCCCCTCAAGATAGCGTGTCTACCAATTTCACCACTTCGGCTTGAAGTTTTACTTGGGCTGCGGAATATCGCCCGCAGGGGCCGCTGCCTTGTCACCGTTGGTGCCCGGCGCGGACGGCATATCTTCTGCAACCGGCGCCTTCTCGTCAACCTTTTCCATCACTGTATCGGTCACGCTCTTGCGTGATACGCCCTGGTTGGTGAAGTAACCCAGGGTCAGGCTGGTGAGGAAGAAGATGGTTGCCAGGATCGCGGTACTGCGTGTCAGGAACGAAGCCGAACCCTGGGCACCGAATACGGTGGAAGATGCACCACTACCGAAGGCTGCGCCCATATCGGCGCCCTTGCCCTGCTGCAACAGAATCAGGCCGATCAGCGACAACGCCGCCAGCACATGAATAATGAGGATGACTGTTTCCATTTTCTCTCTATTAACCTGTTAAGTTATCCGGCAGCGCGACAGATGGTGAGGAAATCGTCCGCCTTCAGCGAAGCACCACCAATCAGGCCACCATCGATGTCCTGCTGAGCCAGTAGTTCAGATGCATTGGCTGCATTCATACTACCGCCGTAGAGGATCTGCACCTTGGCAGCAACCGCACTGTCCTTGCCAGCAATCAGTTCACGAATAAAGGCGTGAACCTCCTGAGCCTGTTCCGGGCTGGCAGTTTTACCGGTACCGATAGCCCAGACCGGCTCGTAGGCGATCACGCCATCGGCCAGGGCAGCAACCCCTTCCAGCTCAATAACTGCTTCCATTTGACGCGCTACCACATCATTGGTCACGCCGCTCTCCCGCTCCTCCAGGGTCTCACCGATGCAGAGGATCGGTTTGAGGCCTGCGGCACGGGCCACGCTGTACTTCTTTGCCACCAGCGCATCGTCTTCCCCATACAGGGTGCGGCGCTCGGAGTGGCCCACGATGACGTACTTGCAGTTGAAGTCGTTAATCATCGCGGCGGAAATTTCACCGGTGAAAGCACCCTTCTCTTCGGTGCTGAGGTTCTGCGCGCCCCAGACAATCGGGGTACCGCTCAACTGGGCTTCGGTTTCACCGAGATAGACAAACGGGGCACAGACGGCGACTTCGGCAGTTTCCACATCACCAATGCCTTGCTTGATACCGTCCAGCAGTTCCTTGATGCTGGCCTTGGAGCCATTCATTTTCCAGTTACCGGCAACGAGTTTCTGTCGCATTACCCTTCCCCGCTTTATCGTTATCATTGCTTTAAATTAAGGCGCGAAGGATACCGGTGTGCGGCGGATAAATCAACGCGTACAGGCGCTTGCAGCGCCTCAGGCTACCGCCAGCAGGGAGCGAACTGCATCGGCCAAACGATTGGCTACTTCCTCTACCTGGGCGCCGTCTTCACCCTCGACCATCACCCGAATCAGCGGCTCGGTACCTGAAGCACGCAACAACACCCGACCGCGCTGGCCCAGTTCCGCCTCGGCCTCGGCTACCGCCGCCTGTACCGCAGGCAGCCCCAGTACATCGCGCTGCTCGGTCAGGCGCACATTGATCAGGATTTGCGGGTACTTGCTCATGCCCGCCTTCAGCTCATGCAGCCCCTTACCCTGTTCCGCCAGGGCGCGCAGCACCTGCAGGGCCGAGATAATGCCATCGCCGGTAGTGGTGTGATCGAGGCAAATCAGGTGACCCGAGCCTTCGCCACCCAGTGTCCAGCCCTTCTCCTTGAGCTGCTCCATCACATAGCGGTCACCGACCTTGGCCCGACAGAAGCCGATGCTAGATTCCTGCAACGCCCTCTCCATCCCCAGATTAGTCATCAAGGTACCGACCACCCCGGCGACCGCCTCCTGCTTGTGGCGGGCGGCGGCGATAACGAAGAGCAACTCGTCGCCATCCACCAGTTCCCCATGGCGGTCCACCATCAATACCCGGTCACCATCACCATCAAAGGCAATACCCAGATCGGCGCCCTGCTCTACCACTGCGGCCTGCAGTTGCTGTGGATGGGTCGAACCGCAGTCGACATTGATGTTGAGGCCGTCAGGCTTGTCGCCCAGAGTGGTGACCTTTGCTCCCAACTCGCGGAACACGCTGGGGGCCACATGGTAGGTCGCACCGTTGGAACAGTCGAGCACCAGCCTCATCCCCTTCAGGTTGAGGCTGTTGGGGAAGGTGCTTTTGCAGAATTCGATATAGCGTCCGCCGGCATCCACCACCCGGTGAGCCTTACCCAGCGCTGCGGGCGGCGCCATCTCCATCACCTTGTCCAGTTCGGCTTCGATGGCCTGCTCCACCTCGTCGGGCAGCTTGGTGCCGTCAGCAGAAAAGAACTTGATACCGTTGTCTTCGAAAGGATTATGCGAGGCACTGATCACGATACCGGCAGCGGCGTGCAGGGTGCGGGTGAGATAGGCCACGGCGGGAGTCGGCATCGGTCCCAGCAGCAGGATATCGACCCCTGCGGCGGAAAGTCCCGCTTCCAGCGCCGATTCGAACATATAGCCAGAGATGCGGGTGTCCTTACCGATGACCACTTTGTCGCCGTTGCCACGACCCAGTACCCGACCAGCGGCCCAACCCAGCTTGAGGACGAATTCAGGGGTGATAGGAAACTCACCTACTCTGCCGCGTATGCCGTCGGTACCAAAATATTTGCGTCCCACAAAACCTCCTAAGCGCTAACCTGCTTGACAGCCCATGCCACCTTCACCGCATCGGCGGTGGCTTTCACATCGTGGGCCCGAATTATTCTTGCCCCCTGGTTTACCGCCAGGGTGGCCGCGGCAATACTGCCGTAAAGTCTGTCGTCTACCTCGGCATTGAGCAGGGCACCGATCATCGATTTACGCGAAATGCCTACCAGCAGCGGCAAACCCTCCACAGCTAACCTCTCCAGATCACGCAGCAGGGTAAGATTGTGTTCCAGGCTCTTACCAAAGCCGAAACCGGGATCGAGGATCAGTCTATCCCGGGCAATACCGGCCGCTTCGCACTCACACACTCTGAGGTGCAGAAATTCGGCCACCTCGGCCACAACATCGTCGTAATGCGGCTCCGCCTGCATGGTGCGTGGCTCACCCTGCATGTGCATCAGACAGACCGGCACCTCCAACTCTGCCGCGGCCTCTAATGCTCCATCCCGGCGCAGGGCATAGACGTCGTTAATTAATCCCGCGCCAGCGGCCACCGCCGCCCGCATCACCTCAGGCTTGCTGCTATCGACCGAGATCAGCACCGGCAGTTCCGGCGCCAAGACCTCGATCACCGGCACCACCCGTTGAATCTCCTCCTCCGCGCTCACATCCGCAGCGCCGGGACGGGTCGACTCGCCACCAATATCGATGATTGCCGCGCCCTCATCCACCATGCGCAGTGCCTGCTCGATCGCTTCGTCCTGACGCACGAAACGGCCCCCATCCGAGAACGAATCGGGGGTGACGTTAAGGATCCCCATCACACGGGGAACGGAAAGGTCCAGGGATTTACCGGCGCAGTCGAGCAACATGCGGGGATTATAAGAGGTGATGCCTTAGGAGGTAACCCGCATAAAGGCTTCAGACATAAAAAAGCCCGCTTTCGCGGGCTTTTCATAACATCGATCAATGCTGTCCAGCTGGATCACCGACCGCATCATCACCAGATTTCTTCTTCGCCTTGCTGGCACTGCCTGTGTCAGAAGGCGGCGGTGGCTGATCACTCCAGTCACGCGGCGGGCTGGGTTCCTTGCCATTCATGATTTCGTCAATCTGCTCTTTGTCGATGGTTTCGTACTTCATCAGCGCGTCGGCCATCAGATGCAGGATATCCTTCTTCTCTTCAAGAATTTTACGCGACCGTTCGTAGTTACGGTCGATGAAGGAGCGGATCTCTTCGTCGATGATGTGTGCAGTCTCATCGGAAACGTTCTTATGCTGAGTCACCGAACGACCGAGAAAAACCTCACCCTCTTCTTCCGCGTAGGTCAACGGACCGAGTTTGTCTGAGAGGCCCCACTTGGTCACCATATTGCGCGCCATATCGGTAGCACGTTGGATATCGTTGGAGGCACCGGTGGTCACCTTCTCAGCACCGAAGATCAGCTCCTCGGCAATACGACCGCCGAACAGGCTGGAAATCTGGCTCTCCAGACGCTGCTTGGAGTAACTGTAGCGATCTTCTTCGGGCAGGAACATGGTCACGCCCAGGGCTCGACCACGGGGAATAATGGTCACCTTGTGCACCGGATCGTGATCCGGCACGCTGAGACCGACGATGGCATGGCCTGCCTCGTGATAGGCAGTAAGCTTTTTCTCCGACTCGTTCATCACCATCGATTTACGCTCGGCGCCCATCATAATCTTGTCCTTGGCGCGCTCGAAATCGATCATGTTGACCAGCGTCTTGTTGGCACGGGCGGCGAACAAAGCCGCCTCGTTGACCAGATTGGCCAGATCGGCGCCAGAGAAGCCAGGAGTACCACGGGCAATGATCGAGGCATTCACATCATCAGCCGCCGGGACCTTGCGCATGTGGACCTTGAGGATATGTTCGCGGCCACGCAGATCCGGCAGCGGTACCACCACCTGACGGTCGAATCGACCGGGGCGCAGCAGCGCCGGGTCGAGCACATCGGGACGGTTGGTGGCAGCGATGACGATGACGCCTTCGTTACCTTCGAAGCCGTCCATCTCTACCAGCAACTGGTTGAGGGTCTGCTCGCGTTCGTCATGACCGCCGCCGAGACCGGCACCACGGTGACGACCGACCGCGTCGATCTCGTCGATGAAGATAATGCAGGGGGCCTGCTTCTTCGCCTGCTCGAACATATCGCGTACACGGGAAGCACCGACACCAACAAACATCTCAACGAAGTCAGAACCGGAAATGGTGAAGAACGGTACCCTGGCCTCGCCAGCGATAGCTTTGGCCAGCAGGGTTTTACCGGTACCGGGAGGACCGACCATCAATACGCCGCGCGGGATCTTGCCGCCCAGCTTGGTGAATTTGGAGGGGTCACGAAGGAATTCGACCAGTTCGGCCACATCTTCCTTGGCCTCTTCCACGCCGGCCACGTCGGCAAAGGTCACCTTGACCTGATCCTCGCCCAGCAGACGGGCGCGGCTCTTGCCAAAGGACATGGCACCACGACCACCGCCGCCGCCCTGCATCTGGCGCATAAAGAAGATCCAGACACCGATCAGCAGCAACATCGGGAACCAGGAGATGAAGATCTGCATCAGCACGCCTTCCTTCTCCGGCGGCTTGACCACGATCTCCACGTTGTTGTTCAGCAGGTCCGCCATCAGGCCGGGGTCATTCGGCGCGTAGGTGGTGAAATGGGTGTTGTCCTCGTTGGTGCCAAGAATGGTCTGGCCTTCAATGAGGACGCTCTTCACCTTGCCCGCACGGACATCGGAGATAAAAGTAGAGTACCCGAGCGGTGCGGGCGCGCTGCGCTGGGGACCAAAGTTGGTGAAGACCGACATCAAAATGAAGGCGATCACCACCCACAGCAAAATATTCTTGGCAATATCGTTCAAGGTGTGTCCTCGACTCGCATCTATCTATATTCAGTTACTTTAGCCCATCTCACCCGGCAAGCGGGCTTCAACAGGGCCAGTTTGTTCGTACGTTACTACACTCGAAAGTTCCGGGCCAGCACGTAAACCTCACGGGAACGGCCCCTGGAGGCGTCTGGTTTGCGGATAATGACCTTGCCGAACGCCTCCCGACACGCCTTGATAAACGCCTCGGAACCTTCGCCCTGGAACACCTTCACCAGCATATCGCCGCCCGGTTTGAGGACCTCGCGGCACAGTTCCAGGGCCAGTTCGACCAGATACATCGCCCGTGGCTGGTCCACACTCTTTACCCCACTGATGTTGGGGGCCATATCGCTCATTACAAGATCGACCGGCCTGCCCTCCAGCGCCGCCAGTAGCTGCTTCAGCACCTCTTCCTCGCGAAAATCGCCTTCGAGTACGGTCACCTCGGGGATCGGATCCATCGGCAGAATATCCAGCGCCACTACCATGCCTTTACGTCCCACGCGGTCGGCCGCGATCTGGGTCCAGCCGCCAGGGGCCGCCCCCAGGTCGACCACCGTCATACCCGGTTTGAGCAGTTTGTCCTTATCATCGATCTCCAGCAGCTTGTAGGCGGCACGGGAGCGATAGCCCTCCTGCTGGGCACGGACCACGTAGTGATCGTCGAAATGCTCCTTCAGCCAACGGCCGCTGCTTTTGCTTCTTGCCATCTGTAATCCAGAAATATCGGTTGAAAGTTACTGGTGGTGAGGCTATGTTTGCCTCCCTTTTCTCCAACGGACCCGCCACTATGGCCCTGACTGAACCTCAAAAACGTTATCTACGCGGACTGGCGCATAAACTCAAGCCCGTGGTCATGCTCGGCAACGCTGGATTCAGCGAGGGCGTCGCCAATGAGCTGGATCTTACGCTGGAACACCATGAGTTGATCAAGGTTCGGGTCAGTGCCGAAGATCGGGAAACCCGTGATGCCCTGATTAAGGAGATGTGCGCCTCGGCGCGGTGCGAACTGGTACAGCGTATCGGTCACATTGCCGTGGTTTATCGCAAGGCAAAGAAACCCTCTATTCGTTTACCTTAGCTTCCCGACGAACACCCAGCAGTATCAGGGCAAGGCCCAGGAGACTGTTGACCAGATAGAGACTCGAAGCCAGACCGTGTAGCTTGCCGAACTGGGACCACTTCTCGGTCCCTTCCACTAGACCACCGACCTTCAGCTCAGCCATGATCGGCTGGATCCAGAACTCTCCTACCGCGACGATCACCAGCATCACTACCAGCAGGCGTACCTTCCAGTCGCCCCATGGCTTCGGTGTGCTATAGATTGCACCTGCCAGCAGCAATCCACCGCTGAACAGACCGATATAGCTAACCGAGGTGAACATCTTACCCGCCAGTTGCCCGGCCAGCATGCGGTCATCGAGGGAGGCAAACAGGATCGGTACTGCCAGGTAGCCGATGATCCAGAGACCACCGACCCAAAGCGTGGTTAAAATTCTTTCGCCGTAATTCAACATATATAAAACCTTTCTCAAAACGTCGCGAGCGATGGCGAGACAAGGCGAAAATGGACAAAAAAGCGGAGTTGACACGTAGTCAATGAGCATTTTGAGTCCATTTTTAACACCGTATCGCCGAGCGCAGCAGTTTTGAGGGAGGTTTACTCAAATTTTACTGAGATGATTTCATATTCCTTTTCGCCACCCGGCGCCTGGAAACTGGCCACATCATCCACTTCCTTACCGATCAAGGCACGGGCAATGGGGGATGTGACGGAGATTTTACCCTCTTTAATGTTGGCTTCGTCCTCGCCAACGATCTGGTAGGTCACCTCGGTATCGGTCTCCAGGTCGAGCAGCTCCACGGTGGCACTGAATAGCACCTTGTTACCGCTGAGGGTCCTGGGATCGATGATCTGGGCATGGGAGAGCTTGCCTTCGATCTCCTGAATACGCCCTTCGATAAAGCTCTGCTGCTCGCGGGCAGCATGATATTCGGCGTTTTCCTTAAGGTCGCCGTGTTCACGCGCCTCGGCGATCGCCTGGATCACACGCGGACGTTGCACGGATTTAAGATCGTTCAATTCGGTACGCAGCTTCTCTGCCCCGTATACCGTCATCGGTGTCTTGCTCATCAGTTCAACTCCTTGTGCAGGTCCTGCAGGCGGTTGACCTCACCCATGGCACGTTTCTTCAGTGCGCGGGTGGTGGCAGAGGCACCGGCCAGTGTGGTGGTGTATGTCACTTTATGTTGTAGCGCCTCGCGCCGAATCAGGAAAGAATCGGCGATCGCCTGCTTGTCTTCAGTGGTGTTGATGATAAAGCTGATCTCGTCGTTCTTGATCATATCAACGATATGCGGCCGCTCTTCAGTGACCTTGTTCACCGGTTCACACGGCACACCCGCCTCCTGCAAAACCTTGGCAGTGCGGCGGGTAGCGACCACGCTAAAGCCCAGCTCGACCAGATCCCGGGCAATGGAAACCACGCCCGGCTTCTCCCGGTCGCGCACGCTAATGAAGGCGCGGCCACCAGCTGGCATCAAGACGCCAGCGCCCAGTTGCGCCTTGTGATAGGCCTCGCCAAAGGTGCGACCGACCCCCATCACCTCGCCGGTGGATTTCATCTCCGGGCCGAGGATCGGGTCGACGCCGGGGAACTTGATGAAGGGGAATACCGCCTCCTTCACCGAGTAATACTCAGGCACCACTTCACCGGTAATTCCCTGCTTTTTCAGGGTCTGGCCGACCATGCAGCGTGCGGCGATCTTGGCCAGCGGCCGTGAGGTCGCCTTGGAGACATAGGGCACAGTACGCGAGGCGCGCGGATTGACCTCCAGAACATAGACCTCATCGCCCTTGATCGCGAACTGGGTGTTCATCAGACCGACTACGTTCAGGGCCTTGGCCATCGCCGCTACCTGCACCCGCAGTTCGTCCTGCATCTCCGCGCTCAGGCTGTAAGGCGGCAGCGAACAGGCGGAATCACCAGAGTGAACCCCGGCCTGTTCGATGTGTTCCATTATGCCGCCGATGACCACGTCTTCACCGTCGCAGATGGCATCCACGTCGATCTCGATGGCGTCATCGAGGAAACGGTCCAGCAGTACCGGCGATTCGTTGGAGACCTTCACCGCGTCACGCATGTAAGTACGCAGTTCCGATTCGTTGAAGACGATCTCCATTGCCCGACCGCCCAGTACATAGGAGGGACGCACCACCAGCGGATAACCGATCTCTTCCGCCAGCTTCACCGCAGATTCCGGGTCGCGGGCGGTACGGTTGGGCGGCTGACGCAGGCCCAGCTTTTCGATCATCTGCTGGAAGCGCTCGCGGTCTTCGGCCAGGTCGATGGAATCCGGTGTGGTGCCAATGATCGGCGCGCCAGCGGCCTCCAGATCGCGGGCCAGTTTCAGTGGGGTCTGACCGCCGTACTGGACGATAACGCCCTTCGGTTTTTCCAGGTCGATGATCTCCAGCACGTCTTCCAGGGTCAGCGGCTCGAAGTAGAGGCGATCCGAGGTATCGTAGTCGGTGGAGACGGTCTCCGGGTTACAGTTGACCATGATGGTCTCGTAACCGTCGTCGCGCATCGCCAACGCCGCGTGCACACAGCAGTAGTCGAACTCGATGCCCTGGCCGATACGATTGGGACCACCGCCAAGGACCATGATCTTGTCGCGATCGCTCGGTGCCGCCTCGCACTCCTCCTCGTAGGTGGAGTAGAGGTAGGCGGTGCTGGAGGCGAATTCGGCCGCGCAGGTGTCGACCCGCTTGTACACCGGCAGCAGACCCGCCGTTTCGCGCTTGCGCCGGACCTCGTCCTCCGTCGTGCCGAGCAGGTGCGCCAGCTGCACGTCGGAGAATCCCTCTCGCTTGGCCTGCCTCAGCAGCTCCGTCGGCACGTTGTCGACCCCGAACGAGCGCAGCCGTCCTTCCGTGGCCACGATGCCCTCGATCTCGTGCAGGAACCACGGGTCGATGCCGGTCAGCTGGTGGATCCGCGAGACGGCCATCCCCGACTGCAGCGCGAGGCGCAGGTAGAAGATCCGGTCCCAGGTCGGCGTCACGAGGCGCTCCTGCAGCCGTGACGGCACGAGC
>JBNKVM010000065.1:0-14427 GCA_050299175.1 Thiohalomonadaceae bacterium | reverse complement strand
ATGAAGCTATGTCAGGTGGAAGAGGAATACCATATATTAGTCTAGGAGATGACACTAACGAAGTGATTTTAGGTCCAAACGTCAACATAAGTGACCAGATATCTTTCCTAGGACATGCCTCTCGCCCGGCTCGGTAGATTTGAAACATAACGCATTGTTAAGGGGCGCGGAGCCGCATCGCGGCGGAGCGTCTCAGTGAGCGAAGCGAACGACTTGAACAAATTGTTAGATTGCCATTCCTGTCTATACACGCTTACGTTTTCTCCATGCGATAATTGCTGGCCCTAAAAGGATGCCTGGAATGGCAATAAGTGGTACGTAGACTACATACCACGCGCTTGCGCCTGAAATGGCTAACCATAAAAATGCAACACCAAACACGAGCGCATAACCTAGAAACCCGAGAATCAAATACGAACCTATAGTGCCTGCACGATCACTAACTGAAGGGTCTGCTGCTTGCTGATTGTCAGGTTTAATCATTATTTTGCAATCTAACAGTGTGTTAGACGGATACCGGAAATACCATGCTAGACGGATTCCGTATAGCATGGTCTTTCCGGTCATGTGGGGGGATTCTATTGATCATTGTCACATCCTCCCTGTTGTTTTAACGGTTATAACATGGTGCGTTCAGATTACTCAATTGTGGAGGGTTTTGTTACGGGCAAGACGAAGCGGTTTTGGGCCTGTCAATTCCGCCGAGTAGCGGAGTGGAGGGAGGAATAGCCCGAAGGGTTGCGCACAGGAAGTGCGCAACGTTGCAGTCAGGCCATGGACGGCCTGTCTGCAACGCCCGACTGGAGCGAGCAACGAGGGTACCCCGAAGGGGCGAGAATTTCGGGAGCGTTTCTTTGGGTACTTTCTTGTCGCTACAAGAAAGTACCTCGACCCGCGGGGGCGAGTCCCCGCTTTCAAATGCCTTTAATCGTCGCGTAGCGACTCAACCCTCAAACCAATTTCCAACCAACCTTCTCCCCCGCCCTCATCGGCACCAACTCCTCCCCTCCAAAATGATAACTCCCCGGCACTTCCCACTCTTCACGCTTCAGCGTGATCGTGTCGCTGTTCCGCGGCAGTCCGTAGAAGTCGGCACCATGAAAACTGGCAAACCCTTCCAGTTTATCCAGCGCCCCGGCGCGATCGAATGCTTCGGCGTAGAGTTCGATGGCGGCGTGGGCGGAGTAGATCCCGGCGCAACCGCAGGCACACTCTTTGGCGCCTTTGGCATGCGGTGCGCTGTCGGTGCCGAGGAAGAATTTCGGGTTGCCGGAGATCGCCATCTCCATCAGCACCTCGCGGTGTGATTCACGCTTCAGTACCGGCAGGCAGTAGTTATGCGGGCGAATGCCGCCAGCGAGTAGCGCATTGCGGTTGAGCAGCAGGTGTTGTGGGGTGATGGTGGCGCCGACGTTGTCGCCGGCAGCGAGAACGAAGCGGGCCATCTCGGCGGTGGTGATGTGTTCCGCCACCACTTTCAGTTCTGGGATGCGCTCCAGCAGTGGCGCCAGTACGGTTTCGAGGAACACCCGCTCCCGATCGAAGATGTCGACGTTGCTGTCGGTGACTTCACCATGCACCAGTAGCGGCATACCGCATTCGGCCATGGTCCGCAGGGTCGCTTCCGCTTTGTGGATATCGGTGAGGCCGGAGTCGGAGTTGGTGGTGGCCCCGGCGGGGTAGAGTTTCACCGCCTGTATCAGGCCACTTTCCCTGGCACAGATGATCTCATCCGGCGGTGTATTGTCGGTGAGGTAGAGGGTCATCAGTGGTTGGAAATTGCTGTCGTCCGGAAGTGCTTCCAGAATGCGCTCACGGTAGGCCAGTGCCTGTTCCGTGGTGGTCACGGGGGGGCGAAGATTGGGCATGACGATGGCGCGGCCGAAGCGCTCGGCGCTGTGGGCCACAACCGCCTTCAGCGCGTCGCCGTCGCGCAGGTGGAGGTGCCAGTCATCGGGTTGGGTGAGGGTAATGGTATCCACGGCATTCGGGCTGTTATGGCTAAAACGGCATTATGCCACAGGCAATCGGTGTGCACAGTGTGACGGGTTTTGCGCCAGGGCACGTTGTTTACCCGCGTGGATGGTTTACCATGGGGCTATTCCGCATAGCGATTGGCAGATGAATATGGCAAAAGCGAACCAGACTACAAAAGGGATGCCAGGGCACGAACTGGGACTACAGGAAGTGCTCGACTGGTTGATCGAGGATGGCCGAATTAGCACCGATGAAGCGGCGCAGTTGGTGACGCTGCAAAAATTTGCCCTGAGCAAACGCCATCCCTTCAAGGTGATTGAGGAGTTTTACCGCGACGGCACCAAGTCTTCCGCCAAGGAGATGACCCAGGAGGCGCTGATTCGTTGGTTGGGCGAGCGCCTCGGCCTGGAGGTGGTGACCATCAATCCGCTCAAGGTCAATGTGGCCCAGGTGACCGCCCTGATGTCGATGGCCTATGCCAGGAACTTTTCCATCCTGCCCCTCGAAGTGAATGGCGATGTGGTGACCATTGCCACCAGCCAGCCGTTACGCACCGATTGGGAGGATGAACTGGACCGCCTGCTGCACAAACAATTCAGGCGTGTGCTTGCGACGCCGGATGAGATTGAGCGCTACACCCTGGAGTTCTTCAGCATCTCCAAGTCGGTGTTCGAGGCCCGCGAAGAGAAAAGCGGCCGTAGCGGAGGTGGTATTCAGAACCTTGAGCAACTGATGGAGCTGGGCAAAAGTGGCAAGCTCGATGCCAATGACCACCATGTGGTCTCCATCGTTGACTGGTTGCTGCAATACGCCTTCGACCAACGTGCCAGCGATATCCATATCGAACCGCGTCGTGATACCGGCTACATCCGCTTTCGTATCGACGGGGTGATGCATCAGGTCTATGAAATGCCGCCAGGGGTAATGGCCGCGGTCTCCAATCGGATCAAAATACTTGGTCGGATGGATGTGGCGGAAAAACGCCGTCCCCAGGATGGGCGGATGAAGACCCGCACGCCTGACGGGGTGGAACTGGAACTACGACTCTCTACCATGCCTACCGCTTTTGGCGAAAAGATGGTGATGCGTATCTTCGACCCGGATGTACTGGTTAAGGGCTTTGCCGAGATGGGCTTTTCTCCCTCGGACGAACAGTTCTGGAACGAGCTGGTACGCCAACCCAACGGCATTATCCTGCTGACAGGCCCGACCGGTTCCGGTAAGACCACCACCCTTTATTCGACCTTGAAGATGCTGGCCAAACCTGAGGTCAATGTCTGTACCGTGGAAGACCCGATCGAAATGGTTGACCCGGCGCTGAACCAGATGCAGGTGCAGCACGGCATCGGTGTCGATTTCGCCGCGGGGATTCGTACCCTGCTGCGTCAGGACCCGGACATCATCATGGTCGGCGAGATCCGCGATAGCGAGACCGCCGAGATGGCGGTGCAGGCGGCGCTGACCGGCCATCTGGTCTTCTCTACCCTGCATACCAACGACGCACCTTCGGCCATCAGCCGCCTGATGGATATCGGCGTACAATCCTACATGATCAACTCGGTGCTGTTGGCGGTGGTGGCTCAGCGTCTGGTGCGTAAGCTCTGTCCCCACTGCAAGGAGGCGGTTGAGTTCCCGGACGATGAGTGGAAGCAGCTGATTCAGCCGTTCAAGTCGGAGAAGCCGAAGAAGATCTATCGCGCGGTCGGTTGTACTGAATGCCGTCACACCGGCTACAGCGGCCGTACCGGGATCTACGAAATGATGGATTACTCTCCCACCATCCAGGGAATGGTGACCCGTGGCGCCAATATGCATGAGCTGCGCAAGCAGGCCCTGAAAGAGGGGATGAAGGCGCTGCGTCTTGCCGGACTACAGAAGGTAGCCGATGGCGTGACCTCTATCGAAGAGGTGGTGCGGGTGACCCCGATGGCGCTGGAGGAGTGATGGCGCAACTCGGACTCGGGTGGGGTTAGCGTGGAATGGATACTGCTGGCGCTGGGCTTGATTGCCTGGGGCTGGTACAGCGGAACGGTGGCCAAGGAGGCGGCAGTGCGAGCGGCGCATCGCCTTTGCGAGAGCCACGGGCAGCAGTTGCTCGACCAGACAGTGGCCCTGCAGGGGATGAAACCGCAGCGTGACGTGACCGGTCGAGTGGGCATGTTGCGCCGCTACGGTTTCGAATTCAGTGGTGATGGTGAGCAGCGCCGTTTTGGCCAGATCGCCCTGCTGGGGCCGCGGGTGGTGGCTTCGCATCTGGATCTGGGCGATCACGTGGTACATGAGCAGCCCGCCGAGGAGCCCCGCGACACCATGCACTGATTTGGAAACGTTGTTTCCGCTCACCGATATAAAGTATGCTTGTCCTCCATAAAATTTGTTGACATACATCTCAGGGTTGGGAGGCAGGTATGGCGGATCGTCGACTGCAGGTGTTTCACACCGTGGCACGGTTGCTCAGTTTTACCAAGGCGGCCGAGTCGTTACACATGACTCAGCCAGCGGTGACCTTTCAGGTGCGCCAGCTTGAGGAGTACTTCAATACCCGGTT
This sequence comes from Thiohalomonadaceae bacterium, assembly GCA_050299175.1. Classification (GTDB taxonomy): domain Bacteria; phylum Pseudomonadota; class Gammaproteobacteria; order Thiohalomonadales; family Thiohalomonadaceae; genus JAPHTQ01. Next base: position 9,902 of record JBNKVM010000065.1, on the reverse strand, counting down.
GTTCGACCGGACCCACAACCGCATTAGTCTGACCGATGCGGGACAGCGTGTTTACGAATACGCCGATCGGATTTTCTCCCTCTATTCGGAAATGGAAAACGCGGTACGCGATCTGACCGGTGAGGTGAGCGGTGTATTGTTGCTGGGCGCAAGTACCACCATCGCCGAGTACATGCTTCCGGCGCTGCTCGGCGATTTCAAGGCCAAATATCCCGAGGTTTCCATCCGGTTACAGGTGGCCAATACCGATGGCATCGTCTCTATGGTGGAGAACAACGTTATCGACCTCGGTGTGGTCGAGGCGCCCGTGGGCAACAAGAATCTGGTGGTGGAGACCTGTCGCATGGACCAGATGGTGCTCATCGTGCCGCCGGGCCATGAGCTGGCAAAAATGAAGAAAGTGCCGATCCTGGAACTGACCCGTCACCCCTACATCTGTCGTGAAGAGGGTTCAGGTACCCGTGAGGTTATGCTTGAGGCGGTGGCCGATGCTGGCGGTAATCCGCAGGATCTCGATATCGTGATGGAGCTGGGTAGCCCCGAGGCAGTCAAGGGTGCGGTGGAAGCGGGCATGGGGATCTCCATTCTCTCCAGAGCCACGATAGACAAAGAGTTGAAGTTGGGTTCCCTGGTGGCGGTCAACCTGGAGACCCCGCTGGAAAGGCCTTTCTCCTTTGTGCACCAAAAACAGAAGTTCCGCCTGCGGGCGATGGAAAAGCTGCTCGATTTCGCCCGTCACTATTGCCAGGAGCACCCGGCCTGATTCGGCATGTTGGTCCCTGAAAGCAAGAATAAACCGGAGAAACGGCTGGCGCAGATCTACGCGCAACTGTCCGAAACAGAGCGCAAAACGCTGCTCGATTTCGCCGAATTTCTTGCCGCGCGCAGTACACCCGTCAAGCCCGAATCCCTGGAGCCGAAACCGATCCCGCGTCCCGCCGAGGAGAACGTGGTGGCAGCATTGAAACGCTTGCGCGAAACTTACCACATGCTGGATCACTCGAAGATGCTGAATGAGGCCAGCGCACTGATGGCACAGCATCTGATGCAGGGGCGCCCGGCGGAAGAGGTGATCGACGAGCTGGAAATGATCTTTCGCCGCGATTTCGACAAATTTCTGGAGCAGTTCGACAGCTAATGGACATTATCAGGCAGTGGTTCCAGCGTTACTTTACCGACCCACAGGCGGTGTTGCTGGCGGTGCTGCTGCTGTTCGGCTTCGGCATCGTCCTGACCTTCGGCACCATGTTGGCCCCTGTTCTTGCCAGTATCGTCATCGCTTACCTGCTGGAAGGCGTGATCGGTGCGATGGAGCGACGCGACTGGCAACGCAAACATGTCTTCCTGCTGGTCTATCTCGCCTTTATCACTTTCCTGCTGTTCCTGCTCTTCGCTGTGGTGCCGCTGTTGTGGGGCCAGGCTGCAGAGTTTGCCCGTGAACTGCCCAATTACGTGCAGAAGGGACGCGATGCACTACTGCGCCTGCCCGAGAACTACAGCTTTATTTCCGAAGGGCAGGTTCGCGAACTCTTCGATCTGCTCTCCCGTGAAGTGACCGCACAGGGCCATCGGTTACTCTCGCTGTCGCTCTCTTCCATCCCCGGTGTAATCACCCTGCTGGTCTACCTGATCCTGGTGCCGCTGCTGGTGTTCTTTTTCCTCAAGGACAAAGTGCGCCTCACCGGCTGGTTGACCTCGTTTCTGCCCAACGACCACCAACTGGTCTCGCAGGTATGGCGCGAGGTGGATCAGCAGTTGGGTAACTATGTGCGCGGCAAGTTCTGGGAGATCCTGATCGTTGGCGCGGTGACCTTCGTGGTCTTCTTCTTTATGGATCTGAAATACTCGATCCTGCTGGCGGTGCTGGTGGGACTATCCGTGGTGGTGCCCTATATCGGCGCGGCGGCGGTCACCGTGCCTGTGGCGGTGGTGGCCTACTTCCAGTGGGGCTGGGGTGCCGATTTTGCCTGGTTGATGGTTGCCTACGGCATTGTCCAGGCGCTGGACGGCAATGTGCTGGTGCCGCTGCTCTTCTCTGAGGTAGTTAACCTACACCCGGTGGCGATTATCGTGGCGATCCTGGTCTTTGGTGGTCTGTGGGGATTCTGGGGCGTTTTCTTTGCCATTCCGTTGGCGACCCTGTTTAGCGCGATTCTGAGTGCCTGGCCAAGGCCGGGAAAACAGCCTGCCGAGGCTAGTGCGGGCGAATGATCTCGTCGTAGCGTTCGTAACGCACCCGCCACTGCCCATCACCTTCTTTCTGTAACATCACATCCTTGTTGGCCACGACGGCTTTACCGTTGCTGCCCTTCATTGTCTCCTGCACGCTAAAGACGATCTGCTCTTCTTTGGTATTGATGATCGCGCGTAGCTGATAACCGAGGTTTTGTAGCAGATTACCGTTGAACTCATTGAAGCGGCGCAGCTTCCAGCCGTCGTAGTCGATGGTGCCCGCATGGGGGATGCCGACCACTTTTACCTGGCGCGACACCAGTTGCATGTGTGCCGGGAGGTCGTGCTCGGCGACGCTGCGGCTGAGATCTTTCAGCCAGGCGAGAACAATAACTTCGGCTTCCTGGGGGGTGGGCACTTCCGTATCCATAAAAACATAAAACGAAAATGGATATTAACGGGGTGGTGCCCAGACTACAACAAGCTAGGCTGTAGCCTTAAATACCCAGCTTTTTATTCAGGCGGGGTATCCCCATTAAAAGCCCATGTCCGCGGTTCATGATGACAAGGGGGGAGGTAATGGATTCCACGGATAAAAAGCGTCTCTTGGCTGAAATGCTTTTTGCTCGTCGTTTTGAAGAGCGCTGTTACGAAGCCTATGTCGAACACCATATTGGTGGTTTTCTGCACCTCTATCCGGGACAGGAGGCGTGCGCCCACGGTGTGATGGAGGCGGCCCGTCCCGGTCACGATTATGTGATTACCGGTTATCGTGACCACATCCATGCGATTAAAAGCGGCGTCGATCCGAAGGCGGTAATGGCCGAGCTCTACGGCAAGGAGAGCGGCTGTGCCAAAGGCCGTGGTGGTTCGATGCACCTGTTTGATGTGGAGCAGCGCTTCATGGGCGGCTATGCCCTGGTGGGTGGACCTTTCCCGTTGGCGGCGGGAATGGCCAAGGCGATCCAGCTCAAGGGCGGTGATGAGATCGTACTCTGCTTCCTCGGCGATGCGGCCAACAATCAGGGGACCTTCCACGAATCCCTCAACATGGCCTCGCTGTGGAAACTGCCGGTCCTCTACATTACCGAGAACAATCTTTACGGTATCGGTACACGTATCAATCGCTCCACTGCGGTACCAGAGCAGTACAAGCGTGCCTGCGGCTACGATATCCCTTCTGCCCAGGCCGACGGTCAGGATATCGAGGCGGTTTACACCGCGGCACATAAGGCCGTTGAGCATGTCCGTTCAGGCAATGGACCTTACTTGCTGGAACTGCACACCTACCGCTATCGCGGCCACTCCATGTCCGACTCCAATGCCTATCGTGAACGCGAGGAGGAGGAGACCTGGCGCAAGCGCGACCCGATCCTGATCCTGCGTGACCGGTTGTTCGATGCGGGTGAGCTGGACAAGGATGAGTACAAAAAGATGGAGCAGTCGGTGCAAAAACGGATCGATGAAGAGATCATCCCCTTTGCCGAGCAGTCGCCGGAACCGGATCTGGCGGAGCTGGAAAAGTACCTGTTTGCGGAGAATGATCCCTGGGTACAGGGAGGGCCGCAACATGGCTGAGATGATGTTCTGGGAAGCGGTGCGACGTGCCCACGATGAGGAACTGGCCAACGACCCGTTGGTGATCTGCATGGGCGAGGACGTGGGTATCGCTGGTGGTACCTATAAGGCGACCCAGGGGCTTTACGACAAGTACGGTCCTGAACGGGTCATCGATACGCCGATCTCGGAAAACAGTTTTACCGGTCTGGGTATTGGTGCCTCATTTCTGGGAGTGCGGCCCATTATTGAGATCATGTCGGTTAACTTCGCCTGGTTGGCCAGCGATCAGATCGTCAATACCGCTGCCAAGGTGCGTTATATGTCAGGAGGACAGTTGGCGGCGCCGGTAGTGATTCGCTCACCGGGCGGGACGGCACATCAGCTTGGGGCACAGCATTCGGGACGACTGGAAAAAGTCTTCATGGGCACCGCCGGGTTGCGGGTGGTGACCCCCTCCAATCCACGTCAGGCATACGGCCTGTTGAAGAGCGCGGTACGTTGTAACGATCCGGTTTTTATCAACGAGCACGAACTGCTTTACAACCTCAAGGGCGAAGTGCCCGATGGGGAGTACTTCATGCCGTTGGAAGGCTCAGAGGTGAGTCGTGAGGGCAGCGATGTAACGCTGTTCGGTTACAACATCTCAGTGCACTGGTGTCTGGAGGCGGCAGAGAAATTGGCAAAGCAGGGTATCGAAGCAGAGGTTATTGACCTGTTTGCTCTGGCGCCGCTGGATCGTGAGGGGATAAAGGATTCACTCAGCAAGACCCATCGTGCGGTGATCGTTGAAGAGGACGAACCGGTGGCCGGAGTCGGTGCCGAGGTCATGGCGGTGATCAATGAAGAGTGCTTTTATGAACTGGATGCACCACCGCAACGGATCGCGGCAAAAAATATCCCGATCCCGTACAATCGGACAATGGGCAAGGCGGCCATTCCCAATGCGGATGAGGTTGTCAAAGCCGTACTGAAAATGTTTACGAAGTAATCCGTTTTATTTCCGTTGCGCTCGGCTTCGACAGCGACGGGTTATCTGTTTATGTGTGCAGAACCGGGATAAGAATAATGGCTGAACCCTACATCATCAAAATGCCCAAGCTCTCCGATACCATGACCGAAGGTGTACTGGTCAGTTGGGAGAAAAAAATCGGTGATCGAGTCGAGCGCGGTGACATCGTTGCCACGGTTGAGACCGACAAGGCGCTGATGGATGTGGAGGTGTTTCGTGACGGTTATCTCTCCGGTCCACGGGTGGCTGCCGATTCGGTGGTGGCGGTGGGCGAAGCACTGGCCCGTCTGGTGGCAAGTGAAGATGATGTGGTCGACGAAGAAATTAAGATCGAAGGCGATACAGAAACACAAGTAGAAGCCGAACCCGAGCAAGCCGCAGAAGAACCCAGTGCAACAGAAGAGGTTGCTCCGCGTCCCGCGAACAAACCGGCAACCCCTCAGGCACGTAAACTGGCCGCTTCGCTGGCGGTAAATCTGAATACCCTGCACGGTAGCGGACCCAACGGCGAAATCACCGCTGACGATGTGCGCCACGCTCATCCGACTCATCGTCCCACCGAGATCGCCGAGCCGATCCCGGCCCACCTCTCGCCCCACGTACAGGTGGCTGGTCACGGTCGAGCGATGACGGCGATGGAGAAGGCGGTTACTGCGGCGATGACCGCTTCGCTGACCATGCCCACCTTCCATGTCACGGTTAAGGCCCATCCGGAAACGCTGGTGCGCGCAGCAAAGAGCCGCGGTATTTCACTGACCGTGGCGATTGCCAAGGCGTGTGCCGAAGCGATTAAGCAGCATCCCGAGATCAACAGTGCCTATCAACCTGTCGACAAGTTGGTGGAACGCACCCAGATCGATATTGGGATGGCGGTTGCCGCCGAGGGCGGTGGTCTGGTGGTGCCGATACTGCACCAGTGCGAAAGTCGTTCCTTAGAGGAACTGGATGAAATCTGGAAGGAGCTGATGCCGCGTGCACGACGTCGGCACCTGACCCCGGAAGAGTACACCAACCCAACCTTCATGATTTCCAATATGGGCATGCTGGGGGTTGATTGGTTCGATGCGATCCCTACGCCGGGAACCGGCGCAGTGCTGGCGATTGCCGCTACAGGACCGGAAGGGATGCCGCTGACGATTACTGCCGATCATCGCGTGGTCAACGGCGCCCAGGTGGCGGAGTTTCTCAATACCCTTAAAGGCGTGATCGAACAACCGGATGCGTGGCTCGGTTCAGTCGGTCCTGCGATCCCGGAAGGTGACTGGGATTACGATGTAGTGGTGATCGGCGGCGGCCCCGGTGGTGAAGATTGCGCCCGTGATCTGGCCGGCCACGGTCTCAAGGTGGCGATGATTAACGATGCACCACTGCCCGGTGGTGAATGTCTGTGGCGCGGCTGTATACCCTCCAAGGCGTGGCGTGCAGCAGCAGATCGTATTCGTGATCGTGCAGGCGATGAGCTGCTTGGTATCACTAGCGGTAAATCGAAACTCGACTGGGAAAAACTGGAAACCCATCGCCGTGGTGTACTGGAACAACGCGGTGAGATGGCATCGAAGGCCGACAAGGGTATCAAGATAAAAACGATTCAGGGCTTTGCTAGTTTCGAAAGCGATCATCGAGTATTTGTCGATACTTCAGGCAATAGCGATGACCCACATAGCCGCGCTCACTGTGGTGATGGCGCTAGTGGTGAACGCATCAGTTTTGGGTGTGCGGTGATTGCGACGGGTGCACCGCCCTTTGTGCCCGGAATAACCGGTGCCCGCGAAGGACTCGACAGTGGCGGTGTACTGACTTCCGATACGATCTGGAGTTTGAGTAAACAACCCAAACGTCTCGGCATTATCGGCGGCGGTGCCATCGGTATGGAAATGGCACAGATCTTCCAGGATTTCGGTACTGAGGTTTTGTTGCTGGAGCGGCATGAACGCGTGTTGGCCGAAGTGGAGCAGGAGATCGCGAAGCAACTCACTGCGGTGCTGGAAAACGATCCGCGCTTGACCATTGTAAACAGTGCTGCGATCAACGGCATTGAAGGTAAGCCCGGTAAAATGGTGCTGCGTTATGCGCAGGGGGAAGGGGATGAGCAGCAGTTCGAGTGCGACTATGTCTTAATGGCAACCGGTAAACGTCCGGCACTCAACGGGCTTGAGCTGGAAAAAGCCGGTGTGGTCAGCGAGAACGGTGTAATAAGTGCAGACCAACACTGCCGCACCTCAGTATCGCATATCTTTGCTGTCGGCGATGTCATTGGCGGGCTGATGCTGGCACATACCGCCGCACAACAGGGGCGCGTTGCAGCCGCAACGATCCTCGGTGAAGAGATGGCCTACGACGAGGCGAAGGATTGCGGCGTGATCTTCACTCGCCCCGAAGCCGGTTTTGTCGGTCTCTCCATGGAACAGGCTAAGGCACAGGGTATTGATGCCGCTGAGGTCAAGGTGCCGATGAGTGTCGATGCCCGCGCCATGATTAGCGGCGAGACCCACGGCCTGATCAAGATCGTTGCCGACAAGGAGAGCCATCGTATCATCGGGGTACACCTGTTGGCGGATCATACCGATGCCTTAATCGGTGAGGCGGTGATGATGGTCGAGGCAGGACTGACACTGGAGCAGGTGGCCCATGCCATACATCCCCATCCGACCCAGACCGAACTGTTTGGTGATCTGGCTCGACGGCTGCTCTCCAGACTTCGCCGCACTAAAAAGAAAAAATAGTTGCTTGCCGTCTTTACCACGTTGATAGATTTGTTAGCGATAATTTACTTACCGAGCTGACGGATATTGTGGGACTGAAGGCTGGAATATTTAGTTTCTTACAATAGAAAAGACGAAAATTAGTAAGCGGCAGTTTGTTGATTTTTCTTCTTGTCAGATTCTTTCATTGCATACATCGTATTATCAGCAACACGAAGCAATGCATCACTGCTGGCACCATCTTTCGGGTAAATACTGATACCGACTGAGGCACTCAGTGATAATTCACTATCCTGATAGAAGAATGGTTCGCTTAGCGTCTGTCGTATTTTTTCCGCAACGATCTGTGCGCCCTGCATATCTTCGGTGGAGGGCAGGATGATCATGAACTCATCGCCTCCAACACGTGCCACGGTATCTTCCTGACGTACGACCTCACTCATTCGCTTTGCCATCTCGTGTAACACCATATCGCCTGCCTTGTGGCCGTGACGGTCATTGATCGGTTTAAAACGATCCAGATCAATGGCCAGCAGGGCGAAAGATTGCTGGTGTCGTTGCTTTTGTAACAGGGTGTAATTGAGGCGCTCATCGAACAGTCTGCGATTTGCCAGGCCGGTTAGCGCATCGTGCAGGGCAATGTGCTTGATTGCCCGACGGTCGATAACGATTACCCAGAGCATGGTTGTCAGAAGCAGAGAGGTGATCGCAGCGATGATGCGAAAGGGGGCCAGGTGTTCCATATTGCTACCCCAGCCATTGGTCGGCATCGATGCCATTTGCCATTTGCCGCCTGGAATGGTGATATCCAGAATGATCGGATTTTGCTCGAAGATGCTTTTGTCGCCGAGAATAATAGCGCCATTTTGCCCCATGCCTTCTTCCCCACGGAGGGCGAAGATCATACCGTCACTGTGACCTCTTAATCCCGCAGCCTCCAGCAGGGAGTCGATATTGATTACCAGGCTGAGGATTCCCCAGTAACTGTCATCTTCGAGAAAAACGGGAGTGCGGCTAATCAGGCCTGTACCACCCTGTACAAGTTTGACCGGCCCGGCCAATACGGTGTTGTGCGATTCGATTGCGCGCTTGACCGCAGGCCATTGCGCGGGATGATTCTCATACTCCAGGCCAATGGCCTGTTCATTGCCTTTCAGCGGATAGACGTGTGTCAGCACATTAGTGGGTGCCAGCCCAATGTTACGCAGGTGTCGTCCGCTGTTGAACAGAGTTTGAAGTACTTTTTGCACATCATGCTCGCCGGAGAGCTTGGGGTTGATGGTGATATATCCAATCAGACCGGAAGTGATATAGAGCGTAGCATTAAGTTCGCTTTCCAGTTGCGCGCGTGTTGCTGAGGCGTGGATTAGCACCTGGCTGCGCTCCATATCCATGAGACGGTTTTCTTCGATGTCTACCATGTAGCTGGTGATCACGAAGAGCAGCGCAAACAGCGCCAACGGAATCGGCAGGGAATGTAAAAGTATGCGCTTTGACGTCAACTGCATGCGGTTTGTACTCATTTTCTATCCGGCTACGCCTGCTGCACTGGCAGGTGTTATTGCGCTATCGTAGGGGAAGGAACTTAAGATTTCCTTTGCCGGCCTTCCCGTAGACGATTTTATCACAGGGGTATTTGCTAACCCTGTACCTCAAAAGGGGGGTGGTACCGATTACTTCTTTATCCAGCGTAGTGTGCAGCTGGCGGTAAAACCCAACAGGCCAAGCACAAAGAGCAGTCCCCCCCATTTGAAATCAGCAATGTTGAGAAAGAGATCGGCGGCAAAGTCCTGCATCACTGTGGAGGCGCTGTCCCCTAATTGGCTGAAGAAACCACGTTTCCCCTTGGGTGTGAGCAAACTTTTGATCGCAGGGAACAGCAGGGTGAGCCAGACAGCGATGGGAGGTAGCAGCAAAAACGTTTTTTTCTTCAGATATAACAGCACTGGCGCGGTAACGGCGAACAGAACAACCAGTAGCGCTTCGAACTGTGCTACGCGGTAGTAACTGACGTCACCATAAATGGGAAGTCGTGTAAGGGGGAGAAAAACGCCAATTGCCAACGCCACGGCAGAGAGATAGATCGCGGATTCCAGATTGGTTTTATTCATGAACAGCGCGCCTTTTGTTACGACAGTGAAAGTTACTTCTTAATTTTGGCGCATGATGGCGTTTCCTGCAGGCAGAAAATCTTACCGTTCCGTCGTTCGTTCGGACCCGTTACCCGACAATGAGGAAATGTCTCATTTTGTGAACCTAGTATTGTTTATTTTAATAAATAGTATTGGTTTCTTGTTTTGTCAGGTACAATGCCCCACATTTTGAGACTGCATAAAAATAATTTCGGTAACTTCTTGAAATTGAGAGAAAAATCATATGAATTCTAAGGACATGACAGCCTCCCCGGATAAATTCGCCAAGGGAACCGGGGCGCATCGCACACGTCGGCCAGTCTACAT
>JBNKVM010000064.1:0-88753 GCA_050299175.1 Thiohalomonadaceae bacterium | reverse complement strand
GGTCAGCACCGCCCCGAGCAGCGCGCCCAGGCTGACTTGCGGGGCGAAGACAAACACTGCGGTGGCACCGGCCATGACACTCAGCGCCAGCGGCAGGCGTAATTTCTGCCAGAGTTCTTTCGGCTCGCTTCTGCGCCAGTTGGTGAAAATGCCGATCCCCACCAGGATAGCCAGTGGTACGGTCAGCGGCACGAAGACGCTGTTAAAGTAGGGCGGTCCTACCGAGATCTTGCCGACACCGAGGGCGTCGAGGACCAGTGGGTAGAGGGTACCGAGCAGCACGCTGGCGGTGGCGACGACCAGCAGCACATTGTTCAGCAACAGGCCGGTCTCGCGGGAGACCAGCTCGAAATGGACCGTGGAGCGGATCTCGCTGGCGCGCCAGGAGTAGAGCAGCAACGAACCGCCAACCACCACGCCGAGGAACAGCAGGATAAAGACGCCGCGTTCCGGATCGGTAGCGAAGGCGTGTACCGAGGTCAGCACCCCGGAACGGACCAGGAAGGTGCCGAGCAGGCTGAGGGAGAAGGCGAAGATCGCCAGCAGTACTGTCCATGCCTTGAAGGCGCCGCGCTTCTCGGTCACTGCCAGGGAGTGGAGCAGGGCGGTGCCCACCAGCCAAGGCATAAAGGAGGCGTTTTCCACCGGGTCCCAGAACCACCAGCCGCCCCAGCCCAGTTCGTAGTAGGCCCACCAGCTACCGAGGACAATACCGAGGGTGAGGAAGACCCAGGCGACGTTGGTCCAGGGCCGCGACCAGCGCGCCCAGGCGGCGTCGAGGCGACCGCCCAGCATTGCCGCGATAGCAAAGGCAAAGGCGACGGAGAAGCCGACGTAGCCCATGTAGAGCATCGGCGGGTGGATCGCCAGACCCGGGTCCTGCAGTAGCGGGTTGAGTTCACGCCCTTCCATCGGCGGCATCGGCAGCCGTTCGAAGGGGTTGGAGGTGACCAGGATGAAGAGCAGGAAGCCGGTGCCGACCATGCCCATCACGCCGATAACCCGTGCCACCATCGCCTCCGGCACGCTGCGGCTGAAGATAGCCACGGCCACGGTCCAGAGCGAGAGGGACAGGGCCCACAGCAACAATGATCCTTCATGCGCGCCCCACACCCCGGAGATGAGGTAGATGGTCGGCAGTTGGGTGTTGGAGTTGCTGGCGACGTACTGTACCGAGAAGTCGTGCACCAGGAAGGCGTAGGTGAGGCAGGCGAAGGAGATCGCCACCAGCAGGAACTGGGCCCAGGCGGCGGGGCGGGCCAGGGCAATCCAACTGGCAATGCCGCGATGGGCGCCGATCACCGGCAGGCTGGCCTGCACCAGTGCCATGCAGAGGGCGAGGATCAGGGCCATGTGGCCGAGTTCTGGGATCATTATTTCTTCTCTCCGTTGCTCATGCCGGATTTCTCCAGCGCCGCCGCGACTTCAGGCGGCATGTATTTCTCGTCGTGCTTGGCCAGCACCTCGTCGGCGACAAATTCGCCATTCGGCCCCATACGGCCCTGAGCGATTACCCCCTGACCCTCCTGAAACAGGTCGGGCAGGATGCCGGTGTAGCTGACGTTGATACTGTTTTGCATATCGGTGACAACGAAGCGCACGGTCAACTCCTTGCCCCGTTGCAGCGAGCCCTTCTCCACCAGCCCGCCGAGACGGAACAGGTGATCCTTCGGTGCCTTGCCCTCGGCGATCTCGGTGGGCGAGAAGAAGTAGGAGAGGTTGTTGCCCAGGGCGTTGAACACCAGCCCCGCGGCCAGGGCGAGGACACCCAGGCCGACCAGGATGATCAGCAGTCGTTTCTGTCTTGCCTTCATGCTTGCCTCGTTTCGTTCATCCGCATCAGGCGTCGGATGCGGCGCAGGATCTCCGCCTTGCGGCGGCGGAGCAGGATCGGTTCGGCGACCATCAGCAGCGCGGTGACGCCGAAGGATGGCCAGACGTAGGCGGCGTAGCCGCCCATGTTGAGAAATTCGCTCATACCTTTGTCTCCCCGGCGATCAGCTCTTTGACCCAGCTGCTGTCGCGCTCCCGTTCGAGGATGATGCTGCGCACCCGCTGCATCGCCACGGCGATGCTGTAGGCCCAGAAGCCGAGGGTCATGATCAACATGGTGCTGAGCATCACGCCACCCATACTTGAGCCGCCGCCGACACTGACTGAGGCGCCCTGATGCAGGGTGTTCCACCATTTCACCGAGTAGTGAATGATGGGGATGTTGACCGCGCCAACCAAACAGAGCACTGCAGCGGCACGGTCGGCACGGCGGTTGTCTTCGATGGCGGCGTGCAGGGCGATGTAGCCGATAAAGAGGAACAACAGGATCAGCTCCGAGGTGAGGCGCGCATCCCACACCCACCAGGTGCCCCACATCGGTTTGCCCCAGAAGGCGCCGGTCCACAGGGCGACAAAGGTGAGCATGGCGCCGGTGGGGGCGAGGGCCGAGGCCATCATCGCCGAGAGGCGGGTGTTGTAGATCAGTCCCAGCAGCGACCAGAAGGCCATCGCCAGATAGATGATCATCGACATCCAGGCGGCGGGGACGTGAACGAAGATAATGCGGTAGCCCTCGCCCTGTTTGTAGTCGGTCGGGGCGACGGCGAAGCTCATATAGAGTCCGACCGTGATCAGCGCCACGGCGATCCAGGCAGACCAGCGGGCGATGCCACCGGCCAGCGGGTAGAAGGTCGCCGGGGATGAGAACTTGAACCAGTTGATGATGCGTGAATCCATGGGGGGCCCAACTTTATTGTTCGCAGTAAGAGCAAATTACTCGGGTTTAGTTCCTGTGACCGTTAAATGTATCTCGCTAATCTGAAAGCAGAATTAGCGCAGCGATTGTAGGCTGTTTTGCATTATCCCTGTAATCCGTAGATGTTCTTATTCCGCCGAAATCCGTAGTGACAGTGCTGCGGCCAGTGGTGCGAAGAAGAGCGACAGTACCAGGATCGCTGCCAGCATCGACAGATGCCCCTCTGCCCCCAGCCCGGAGGCGGTAGCCTCCACCGCACCGGCGCCGAAGATCAGTACCGGAATGGTTAGCGGCAGCACCAGCAGCGAGACCAGCACCCCGCCGTTGCGCAGTCCCAGAGTGAGGGCCGCGCCAATGGCGCCGATCAGGCTCAGTACCGGGGTGCCGAGCAGCAGGCTAAGTAACAGCACACCTAGTGCTTCAGTCGAAAGATCGTACTGGATGCCCAGCACCGGCCCCATCAGTACCAGTGGCACACCGCTGATCAGCCAGTGGGCGATCACCTTGCCCAGCACCAGCAGCGAGAGCGGGCAGGGGGAGAGCAGTAGTTGATCCAGGGTGCCGTCGGCAAAGTCGGCGGCGAACAGCTGTTCCAGCGCCAGCATCGAGGAGAGCAGCGCGGCAACCCAGACGATACCGGGGGCGATCAGCCGCAGGGTATTCGGTTCCGGGCCGATGGCCAGCGGAAAGAGGCTGACCACGATAACGAAGAAGAAAAGAGTTGAGAGCAGGTCACCGCGATGGCGGAAGGCGAGCAGCAGGTCGCGGGCGATAATGGCGCGGAAGGTGTTAAACATCGGCCACCGCCTCGCCCAGTTTTAGCTGCTTCACTTCACCGCGAGTCAGCGCTACCTCCTGATGGGTGGTGAGGATCGCCATGCCTCCGTTGGCGATGTGCTCGGCGATCCAGCCCTGGAGTTCCTCCACCGCACCGCTATCGAGGGCGCTGAAGGGTTCATCCAGGACCCACAGTTTGGTCTGGCTGACCAGTAGTTGCGCCAGGGTGACGCGGCGCTTCTGTCCCTGGGAGAGGTGTTTGCTCGGCAAGTCCTCGAAACCGCGCAGGCCAACCTGTTCCAGTGCCTGCCACGCCTTCTCTTCGGTAACGCTTTCGCCGTTGAGTGCGGCAGTAAAGTGCAGGTTCTCCAGCGCGGTCAGGTCACCCTTGATGCCCGGTTTGTGACCAAGGTAGAGCACCTCGCGACCGAACTCCTCGCGCAGATCTTCGATGGCGGTGCCGTTCCAGCTGATCTCACCTGCGCTGGGTTGAAACAGTCCGCTGAGGGCGCGCAACAGGGTGCTTTTACCGCTGCCGTTTTTTCCCTGCACGTGCAGTAGTTCTCCTGCGTCGAGACGCAGGTTGAGTCCACTGAAGAGGCAGCGGTCGCCACGGGTGCATTCCAGATCAGTCGCTTCAAGCATGGGATCGATTTCGGTTTGAAGGGGAGGAGTATACCGTTCTGAGAGGCCCCTGTGGTGAATTAGAGGCCTTAACGCAGTCACGCCGTTCTGCGGGGAACGGCGTGACTGTTGGTGGTTCTAGAAGTTGTAACGGAAACCGAGGTCTACGTAGTTGCCGATGCTGGTCTCGCTCGGGTCGTCAGGGATGCTCTGATCACTGACCGTGGCGCCAAATTCGCCCTCGAAGGAGATGTCTTCACTCCAGGCATACTCGGCACGAAAGCGTAACCCGTAGACATTCTGACTGGTACCCGTACTGGTCCAGTCGCGGGTGTCGTACTGAATGGTCGGGTAGAGCATCCACAGTTTCTTGTAGCGCAGACGCACGCTGGCGTAGATGCCGGTACTGTTCATGTCCTTACCGTTGAACTGGCGAATACCCGCAGTGGTGACGTCGTCGCCGTTGATGATGCCAGTACCGACCATGCGCAGGTTGTAGTAGTACTCATCGCCGCTGTCTTCGGTGGCGACGAGGCCTCCGGGGAAAGCAGTGCTGTTTGCTACTGCAGGTGTGCCAGTGCTGTTGATAATTGAAACGTCACCATAGAGGCGCATCTTCTTGCTGAACGGGTATGAAGCGCCAAGGGTGATGTTCTGGGTATCTGCAGTACGGTCACTGGCCAGTTGTTTTATCTGGTCGTCGGTATATACCGCCTGCAGATCTTTGATATCTGTATAGATGCTACCCTGAAGCGCATTGCTGGTGGCGATAAACGGCGCCTTGCGCATGCTGTAGTTGGCGCTCAGGTTAAGCTCGTTTTTCAGGGTCCAGTTGGCCATAACCATGGCGAGGTTGGTTTCACTGTAATAGGTGTCGTAATCGTACATGCCGAGGATGGTCAGGTCCTTGGTGAAGTAGCGTGCCTCACCCCCAACACTACGGCGGTCTGCCAGGGAACCGACATCCTGATTCAGGGCGTAGGCACTGACTTCCAGATTGCCGAAATAGGGACCGAGCTCAACCGCCAAGCCGGTGAAAGTACGGCTACTGTCGTAGGGGTTACGGGTGCTCTGAACCGGGCTGCCAGCTACCAGGGTGGCGGTGATGCCCTGAGTGACGGTGTAACCCAGACGCAGACCGTCAAAACGGGTCAGAACCCCGTCGCGGCTACTAGCCTGGCGGCCAAGGCGTGCCAGTAAACCCAGTTTGCGATCCTTGTGTTCGGCATAGAGGTAACGAACACTGGTGCGGTCGCCACCATCCTCAAGGTTCGCATCGTTGCCGGCACTGAGGCGGAAACGGGAATCGGAATTACCAACACGACGACGAACATTCAGGTCGACATCGGTTTGCAGATAGCTGGCCTGGGAGGTGACGGTGTTGACGTCGGTATCTGTGGTCAGCGTGTCATACAGGTAGTACGCAGAGACACCGCCATAGAATTGCCACGGATTCTGTTCCTTGCGGGTTTCCGCCTTACGTAGCTCTTTCTTTTCGGTGTCGGTGGCGGTCTGCAGGCTGAGTAGGCGCTGGTTGACCCGCTCACTATCTGGGCCGTCCGGATAACGCTTGAGATATGCCTGGTAGAGACCCTGGGCTGAGGCGAAGTTACCCAGGCGTTCCTGTGCCAGACCCATATATTCGTAGGCTTCACGGGTCGCGCTGTTAGCGGGCAGGTCTATGACCTGTTGGTAGATATCGCTCGCTTTCTGTGGGTTGTTCTCGTCTACCAGTGCAGTGCGGGCCCGTTCCATCAATGCATTAGCCTGGGCCTCAACCTCGGCATTTGCGCGAATAGCCGCAGCGCCCAGGGTGACGGTGACACCGCGATAATCTCTACGGGCAGCGACATCGAAGTCCACCGCTCGGGAGAAGCGCAGCTCAATGCGCGCCTGGCCTCTGCTCTCCTTGCGGTAGCTGACCAGGGTCAGCGGCATCCGTTCGGTGGACTTGTAGCTTTCCTGTTGTTGCTGAGGACTGTCGCTGGTTGATTGTTCTCCGTCGCTCAGGCTGAGGTCGATATAGAGTCGATCACCCTTGCTTTTCGGCGTGTGGCCAACAACCTGCGCCGGTTCGGTAAACAAGAGGTGAATCGAGCCGTTGCTGATCTGTACTTCATCAATGATTCCCTCACCCTCCAGCGCCGAGGCCGGTTGGGTGAGTCCCAGGCTGCAAAGGAGCAGCAGAAAGGCGCGGCCGCCTCGGCGGCCGCAAATTTTGTGTAGTGCTTTCATTGGAAATCGATGACCTCAGTAATTCCTAAAACTTGCGCATGCTGTGTTCGTGACAGCCTACGAGGCAGTTTTGATAAGCAGGCAACTTACTGTCGCTGTGTTTACGCCTGAAATCACTGTAGTGACAGTCGATACACGTTCTAGTCTGGCTCCCATAGTCGTAGACATAGACATTTGCGTCAGACTGCGGTGAGCCGCTGTGGCATCTATCGCAACTGGAAGCCCAACCGTGATCCGGCGGGTAGGATGAATCCTGGTGGCTGAAGCTGGCCGGTATCCAGGCTCTGGTACTGTGGCAGGCGTTGCACTCCAGGGCCGTGACGAAATGGTTGCCTGGCTTGCCTGTGGTAATAACATTGTTGTGGCATGTACTGCACGGTTCGGTGATGTTGTTGTGACCGAAGCTCCAGCTATGTGTCGTATGGCATTTATTGCAATTCACCGAGCCATCTTGAATAGATGCAACATTATGCAGGCTATTTCCCGGTGGTGGCGTTGCTGGAATTCCTCCATTAGTGGCTGCACTAAAATGGCAATCTTTACACAGTGCATGTCCCGCTGCGTTCAGGCCGTGGTTATAGTGCACGGATATCCAGGTACTGGTGCGATGGCATTCGATGCAATCGGTTCCATTGGCGATAACACTGTTGTGAATAGTGTCGGAGGGGGGGGTACTGGTTGCAGTTCCACCAATGGTATGACAGCTCCTGCAGTTACCCAGGACGGCCATGTGGTTCACCCGACGCACGTCGTCCCATGCCAGGGTGGAATGGCAGGTTTCGCAGTCGTTGCTGGCCTGGATATGGCCGGAACTCTTGACCACTGCGCCGGTATTGGTCAGCAGATTGTGACAGGAGGCGCACTCCCGTGGGGTACCTCGGAACTGACCTGCGGTATGGCAGGCATCACACTCCACTGAGCGGTGTCCCCCGGTGAGCGGGAAGCCGGTGGTGAAGTGATCGAAGGTGTCATTGACCGGGGCGGCCATGACCGCTGCCGGGAGCCAGAGCAACAGCCCTGCAATGACGCCGCGAAGTGTGGTGCGTTTAGCGTTTGACATGACTCTTCTCCGTTCAGGGCCTAGCGGGACCCTATCTTGGCCTTTTTGAAATCTTTGGTGGTATGGCAGCGGCCACAGTTACGACCAAATCGACCACGGTGCACATCATCATATTCATGACACGCTGCGCAGTCGTTGGGTGTTGCACTGGGTGGCGCACGCAGGTGGCAGGCATTGCAGGCCAGGCCACGGTGCTTGCCGGTCAGTTTGTAATCGGTTTGGCGGTCATGGTTGAACTTCCACAGGCGCCAGCCGTTGGCGTTGTGGCAGTCATTGCAGGCTTCGCCCAGACCACCTTTATGATCATCATCTTTTTCGTGGCAGTCGTTACAGCCTGCTGAGGTAGAGGTGTATTGTCCCTTGGTATGACAGCTCTCACAGGTCGCCAGGGCGTGCAGCCCGTAAAGCGGGAAATTGGTCAGGTCGTGATCGAAGCGGACCTTCTCCTGCCAGCCCGATTCGCGGTGACACTTATCGCACTTGGTGCCGAGATCACCCTTGTGCACATCGTCGGCCTTGTGGCACTCGACGCAGCTACGCACCTTGGCGTCTTTTTTCACACCGCCCGCATGACAGGCGTTACAGGTGGCCTTGGAGTGGGCGCCGCGCAGTTTGAACTTGGTTTCACGATCGTGATCGAACTTGGCCTTACCCCAGTTTTCGCTGTTGTGGCACTTTTCACACTTCTCACCGTTGCGGCCCTTGTGCACGTCGTCGGCCTTATGGCAATCGTTACACTTGAGTGATAGTTTTTTGTCTTCTTTGCCCGGCAAGTGGCAGGCAAAGCAGGCAGCGGTTTTGTGGGCGCCACGCAGTTTGAATTTGGTTTTGTCGTGGTTGTAGCGGATTTTGTTCCACTTGACGTTACCATGGCAGGTTTCGCATTTCTTGCCGAAACGGTTGCGGTGTACATCATCACCACGGTGGCACTCGACGCACTTGGTCGGAGTCTTGTCGTAATCCTTTTTGGTCGGGTGACAGGCGGCACAGAGGGCATCTTTGTGCGCGCCTTTCAGCGGGAAATCGGTTTTGCTGTGGTCAAATTTCTTGTCGACCCAGTTGTTTGAGCCGTGGCATTCGCCGCACTTCTTGCCGAAATCGCCTTTGTGTATGTCCTGTTTCTGGTGACATTCACCGCAGACATGAGGGGCTTCGCGCCAGAGTTTGCCTTTCTTGTGACAGGTCTGGCAGGGCACACGGCCGTGAGCGCCTTCCAGTTTGAAATCGGTTTCAGTGTGATTAAACAGTTCTCGGTCGAGCAAAATGACGTTCGCATCGCGACCCTTGTGGTCGGTGTGACAGACACCGCAGTTGATATCGCGTACCTGCTTGGAACGGCCGTGGTAGCCCTGCTTCTTCTCTATATCTTTTTTGATCTCGGAGTGATCGTGGCAGTCCAGACACAGCTTGTTCTGGGTGTCCTTACTGAAACGCGAGTGACACTGGGTGCACTCGCTTTCAATCTTGGCATGACCTTCAATGACCTTTCCTGGCATCAGCAGGGTCTCGATCTTGGCCGCCGTGGCCGGCATCGAGAGCACGGATAACAGCAGAAGAACCCAGGTCTTTTTATTTTTAATACATGTGAACGGCAATAACATGAACGATCCCTGACAACACCATCATGAGGAAGAAAGGCAGATGCACAACGTGCCAGAGCGCAAACAGGCGCTCGTAAAAGTTGAATTCCAGCACCTTGCGCGTGGAGTCAAGGTAGGTTTTCAGGTAACGCTTGGCCTGTTGGGCCTGTTTTTGTGTGGTTTTTCTATCCCACTGCTCTTCGGCAGCGACTTTTTTCAGTACTACAGCCATCGCCCGGCGTAGACGCCAGCGGTGCCACCAACCTGTCATGGCAAAGTGGAACCAGCGCAGGCTGCTGTGGATCACACCTTTGGCCGGTTTCAGGGCTATGTCTTCGATGGCCTGCAGGTGGTTGGTGAACTCTTCACTGTTTTCGCTCAGCCAGGTGAGGTGTCCGCGGCTGAAACCGACGATGTCGCCCAGCTCACCCAGGCTCGCCTTGCTACCGTAAAGACCGTAGTGAATGCGGGTGTAAAAGAAACGGCCGACGATACCACTGCCCGCGACCAGCAGCATGCAGATCAGTGCTACGTTGCTGTTGATTGAACCCAAACCGAAGTTGGAGTGGAACAGGATCAGGCTGGGGCCGAGCACACCGAAGACCATGTGCACACGGAACCAGTAACGCAGGGGGCCCCAGTTGCGCAGGGGGCGCCAGTTCTTACGCACCGGGTAGAGGAGCAGCAGCAACATCAGGGAGCCGCCGATGATACCCAGAGCGTAACCAACGCCTCTTTCCGCTGTGATATAGTGCTCCGTGCGAAGCTGCCAGCCACGATAGAGCAGCCAACCTACTACGGCAAAAAACAGGAAACCACCGATACGGCTCAGGGTAGGCGTGTCGAGCTGTGCCGGACGCTGCGTTTTTGTCGACGGAGGCATGGTCGACATATTACTTCTCCTCAGTGTGTGGTGCTGTGTCTGCAATTTAGCGACAACCGCATTAAAACAACCTTAATGTGGTTATCTAATCGCAAATGCTTTAATTAAGATCGTTTTAATAAAATCGCTATCAAATGTGGGCGAATTGCGAGTATGTTCCCAGAACGTGTACCGATGTTCTGTTCTTATTGTCACGCTTTTTATAAATGATTCCGGGGGGATTTACGGTGGATTATAGTGAATGGCTGCTCTTGGGTATATATGCCACACCCTTTGTGCTTATCTGGGTCTGGTATATGCGCCGGGTAAGTCGACGGGAAAAGCTGGCTGTACAGACCCTGGAGGAGTCAACCAGGGCCGGTTTGACCGAGCCTGCTTCTCTCCACCCGGTAATCGACCCAAACCGCTGTATCGGTAGTGGTTCCTGCGTCAATGCCTGTCCGGAAGGCAACGTGCTGGGGATGATTGGCGGTAAGGCGGTGCTGGTAGATCCTACCCGTTGCATCGGTCACGGCGCCTGTCGCCTCTCCTGTCCTCGAGATGCGATTACCCTTGTATTTGGTACGGAAAAAAGGGGTGTCGACATTCCTCATGTCAGTCCCGACTTCCAGACCAACGTTCCAGGTATGTATATCGCCGGGGAACTTGGTGGTATGGGTCTAGTCCGAAATGCGGTCAATCAGGGCGGTCAGGCGATGGATTCCATCGCCAAGCTTTCCGGCCTGGGCAAGAAGGACCGTCTTGATGTGGTCATTGTCGGCGCTGGTCCCGCTGGTCTGGCCGCGGCACTGGGCGCTATTGAGAAGGGGCTGCGCTACGAAATGCTGGAGCAGGACAGCTTCGGTGGTACGGTAGCCAATTTCCCTCGCGGCAAGATGGTGATGACCCAGCCGGTGAAGATGCCGATCGTCGGCAAGATGCGCTTCACCGAAGTTTCCAAAGAGGAGTTGATGGGCTACTGGAACAAGATTGTGGCCGATAACAATGTTCACATGCGCACGGGCGTTCGTGTGGACGGTATCGAAAAGGATGGAGATGGTTTTGTGGTCAAGACTACTGATGGCGATTTCAAGACCCGCGCCGTGTTGCTGGCTATCGGTCGTCGCGGTACACCGCGCAAACTGGGCGTTCCCGGTGAGGAGTTGACCAAGGTGGTCTACAAACTGGTGGATCCCGAACAGTACCAGGGTAAGAAAGTGCTGGTGGTTGGCGGTGGCGACAGTGCGCTGGAAGCGGCCACCAGTATTGCCGCTGAGCCGGGTACGACAGTTTCTCTCTCCTATCGTAGTGATGCCTTCAGCCGTGCCAAAGGTAAGAACCGCAAGAAGGTAGAAGAGGCCGAAGCGGCGGGCAAACTGCAGGTATTGATGAAATCGAATGTTAAAGCTATTCACCCGGACAAGGTAGAGCTCGATCACGATGGCAAGATGATCACTCTGGATAATGACGCGGTAATAGTTTCGGCGGGCGGTATCCTGCCGACCGGTTTCCTGAAGAAGATCGGTATTGAAGTGGAAACAAAACACGGAACTGAATAACGATGAAACACCACAGCAAAAAAACAGTCGCCATGCTGATTCTCTCCGCACTGCTCATCGGTGCCGAGCCGCTCTACGCGGTAACTATGAACGACGCCAAGATGGCGGCGCGGATGCGCGACTACCCGAAGATGGCCAGCATCCTCAAACAGCTGGCCGCGAATAACGACACCGAGGCGCAGTATCAACTGGCCAATCTCTATCGCAGTGGGCGCGGTGTACCGCAGGATCTCGACGAAGCAGCCCGCTGGGCGCGCAAGGCGGCAGACAAAGGACACGCCAAGGCACAATATCTGCTGGCGGAACTTTGTCAGAAAGGTGTTGGCTGTAAATCGGAAAGTGAAGCCAAGCGTCTCTATGAGCGTTCCGCGGCCAAGGGCTATGACCTGGCCAAGGAGAAGATGAAAGGTGGTCCCACGACGATCGAGATCACCAAGGATTCAGACGATCAACTGCGTTCGGCTGCCCGCCGCGGTGCACTGATTGAAGTTGAGCAACTGCTCAATGCCGGGGTGAAGGTTGACAGTCAGGATGCCAATGGTCGTACTGCACTGATCGAGGCGGTGGAAAACAAGCAGGTCGATGTGGTGCGCAAACTGCTCAAGGCAGGCGCTTCTCCCAATCGTTCCGATAAGTTTGGCGATACTCCGTTGCGTCTGGCGGCGCTGAGCGGCAGTTCACGCACGGTCATTCTTTTGCTGAATGCCGGTGCGCACGTCAACTCGGCGGATAAATACGGTAATACGCCGTTGTTGCTGGCAGCGAATGCGGGTAATACCGCTGTTGTGAAGGTGTTGCTCGGGCGGAAAGCAAACCCGAACAAGGGCAACAAGAAGGGCGATACGCCAATGGCTGCCGCCATGCGCAAGAAAGACGATGAGATGATCGCCGCGCTGGATAAGGCGGGTGCGCAAAAGCCCAAGGAGCTTAAGGCCAAGCGGGTAGTCACTTCGATCAAGGTGACCGGCGATGAAGCCAAGCTTTACGCCGGTTGGCCGCCGCTGACCATTGCCTCATGGCAGGATCAACCCTCACGGGTGAAGGCGCTGTTGTCCAAGGGTGCGAAAGTTAATGCCCGCGATAAGGACAAGCATACTGCGCTGACTCGTGCCGCCTGGCGCGGTAGCGATAAGGTAGTCGATATCCTGCTCAAGGCAGGTGCCGATGTGAAGCTGAAAGACAGTAACGGGCGGACGGCGCTACTTTGGGCGGTTGCGGAAAAGGTTCATCCCAAAGTAGTTAAACTGCTGCTGGATAAGGGTGCCGATCCTAATGATCTCGATGCCGATGGTCGCAGTGTGCTCTCCTATGTGGTGGACCACAAAAATCATGAAGCATTGGCCATGCTGCTCAAGGTCGGGGCCAGTCCTTCGCATAAAGAGAAGGACGGCACCACGCCGCTGATTCGCGCTGCACGCAAGGGTGATGCCGAGTCGGCCCACCGGTTGCTGGAAGCCGGCGCCAATCTGGATGCCCACGATGATCACCAGCGTGATGCCGCATGGTACGCCGCAGATAGTGGTAACGAGGAGTTACTGAAAAACCTGCTGGATCACGGTGGTAAAACCTTTGCCTCGGATCGTCACGGCCACACCGCACTGGAGCGTGCCGCCTATAACGGCAACGACGGTTGTCTGTCGCTATTGCTGACCAGTGGTGCGATCCCCACGCATACCACTGCCGACGGCAACACAGCGCTGACTTTGGCTGCGGAGCAGGGCAAGTACAATGCGGTAAAATTGTTGCTCAAGTACAAGGCGCCTATCGACGCGCGTAATGATAACGGCAATAGCGCGCTGATGCTGGCAGCCAAGGGTGGTCATGCGGCAGTGGTCAATGAACTGCTCAAGGCGGGCGCCGATCCTTTTATGCTTAACAAACAACGTATGACCGCGCAGGATATGGCGGAAGAAGCAGGGCATAAGGATGTGGTGGAGATCCTCTCCAAGCATCCTGGTAAGAAGATTAACTGGATGAAATTCATCACAGGTTAGAAATTCTACTCAGAGCGGTGTGATGCGGCGTTGAAATCTCCCTCAGAATGCTCATTTACTACATGTAAACTGCGCTTCTTCGGTTGATTTCACCTTGCCTGACACTCGTCTGAGCGAATTTCACCGACCAACAATGAACGGGCTGCACAGTTTACTGTGCAGCCCGTTTTTTATGCGTGTAATAAACTGATTAGCCGCGCAATCCTACACCACGTTTTAATAGCCACAGGCTGTAGCTATAGAGTGCAACGATAAACAGGATGATGACCGTATAGGCGGTCAGTAGATCGATATCGCTGATCCCCAGCATGCCGTAGCGGAAGGTGTTGATCATGTAGAGGATCGGATTTCCCAGCGAGATGGTTTGCCAGATCCCGGGCAGCATATGCACCGAATAGAAAATACCGCCCAGATAGGTTAGCGGCACCAGTACAAAGGTGGGGATGATGGAGATATCGTCGAAGCTGTTGGCGTAGATGGCATTGATAAAACCTCCGAGGGCAAAAAGTATGGAGGTTAAAAGTAGGATGCTCAGTGTTACCCATATATTGTGTAGTTGCAGGTCGACAAAAAAGGCGGCGACCACGGTCACCATGGCGCCGACGATCAGTCCCCTTGCTACACCACCGGCGATAAAACCGAGCAGGATCAGCGATAACGGGATCGGTGCGATCAATAGCTCTTCGATATAGCGTTGGAATTTTGAACCATAAAAGGAAGAGACCACGTTGGCGTAGGAGTTGCTGATTACCGTCATCATGATCAGGCCGGGGACAATGAAATCCATATAGCTATAACCGGAGATCGGTGCCAGTTGGCTACCGATCATCTTGCCGAAGATAACGAAATAAAGCGCGGTGGTGATCATCGGCGGCAGGATGGTCTGTACCCAGATGCGTAGAAAGCGGCGCATCTCCTTGATCAGGATGGTTGCGAAGGCGACACGGTAGAGGCGCAGGTTCATTTGTTGACTCCGCTCTCTACCAGATCGAGGAACAGCTCTTCCAGACGGTTGGCCTTGTTGCGCATACCGACAATCTCCAGCCCCTGTTGGCCGAGGAGTTCGAACAGGCGATTTAATCCCTGCTCGCGTCGGATCTCCACCTCCAGCGTCTGTTCATCGCTCAACATACAGGGGTAGTCAGCGAGAGCAGGTGGCTGTTGCAGCGGCTGTTTCAGATCGAGGATCACCGTCTCCTTATCCAGTTTACTGATCAGGGCGCGGATACTGGTGTTTTCGATAATCTGCCCCTGATCGATAATCGCTACATTACGGCATAACTGTTCCGCTTCTTCCAGGTAATGGGTGGTGAGGATAATGGTGGTGCCGCGACGATTGACCTCACGCAGGTATTGCCACATGGAGCGGCGCAGTTCGATATCGACCCCTGCGGTCGGTTCGTCGAGGATTAGCAGCTTCGGATCGTGTACCAGAGCACGGGCGATCATCAGTCGCCGTTTCATTCCGCCCGAAAGGGCGCGCGCCATGGTTCGGCGTTTTTCCCACAGGCCGAGTTTTTTCAGTGATTCCTCGGCCCGTTCTTTCGCCTCGGCCTTGGGTACGCCGTAGTAGCCTGCCTGATTGAGCACCACCTCTTCCGCCGGTTCGAACATATTGAAGTTGAACTCCTGCGGTACCAGGCCGAGGTAGCGTTTGACCTTCATCGGTTCCCGTTCCAGGTCAGCGTCGAATACCTGCACGCTGCCCGCGCTTCGGTTCACCAGTGAGGTGATGATGCCGATGGTGGTCGATTTGCCTGCGCCATTCGGCCCCAGCAGGGCGAAAAAGTCCCCCTCTTCGACAGTCATGTCGATGCCTTTGAGGGCTTCAAAGCCGTTGCTATAGGTTTTTTTCAGTCCGCTGAGTTTGAGGGCGTGCATGGCAATTGATGGGTAAAACAGCAAGGGGCTGAGTCTACCGCAGCGCTTTTGCCTTGTCATGCGGCGCGGGGTGTGACGTAGTCATCAGACCCTGTGGCAGGCGCGTGTTAAAAAGCCCGCGGTTTTTGTGGTATTTGCTGTGGCTGGCGGTTTTCGCTGGCGAGGAGTGTGACGATGTTGACGATATGGACATCCCTCGATGGGTGATATCAAGGGAGAGGTTTTCGACGGCCGCAGTTCGCGGCATTTTTCCGCGGTACTGAGAGAGAAGGGTAACGGTGAACTACAGCTTTCCTGGGATGAAGGGAGGGCTTCCTATCCGTTGCGCTCGGTGAAGGTTTCGACGCGTGTGGGCAATACACCGCGTAATCTGGATCTACCCAATGGCTGGAAATTCGAAACCAGCAACAACGATGCGGTCGATGCGATACTGGTCAAGCACAAGGCGCACGGCTGGCACAGGGTGGTTTCACTGAATAGTCGTGGTGGCCACCTGTTCTCTTCACTGATGTTTTTCCTGCTGCTTGCCTGGGGGCTATGGCTGTACGGTGGGGCGTGGATGGCCGCGATCGCGGTGGAGCAGTTGCCGCCAGATATTAACGAGACCTCCAGCGAACGCACCCTGCGCTATCTGGACGAGCACGCCTTCGGCACCAGTCGGTTGCCGGATCGGTTGCAGAAGCGCTTGCAGGCGCGTTTTGCCGCCATGATCTCGGCAGCCCGCGGTGAGTATCAGTTCGAGTTACAGTTTCGCCGCGGCAAGGAACTGCTCGGTGCTAACGCCATCGCGTTACCCTCGGGGACGGTGATTCTAACCGATGAGTTGGTGCGACTGGCGCAGAATGATGACGAACTGGAAGCGGTGATGGCCCATGAACTGGCGCATGTGGTCAAACGCCATGCCCTGCAACAGAGTTTGCAACACTCGGTCCTGAATCTGTTTCTGGCCTTCACCATCGGTAACGTATCGGGTATCGACGAGGCGCTGTCGGAGCTCTATCTGCAGCAGGGCTATGGTGAAGATCAGGAGCGTGAGGCAGATAGCTTTGCATACGATTACCTGCGTGCCAACGGTATCGATACTGTCCACTATGCCAATCTTATGCGCCGACTTGAGCAGTACAAACAGGTCAAGCTGGCCCAGTCTGCTGCTGAAGGGTCAGAGGTGTTCGCCTATCCCTTTACCCACCCCGGGATGGAACAGCGGCTGGCCTACTTCAGCAATACGCAGTAGCGGAATACGTCAGATTAAAGTTTGACGATCTCCAGTCCCAGACCCTCGTTCTTCGCCAGGGTGGCCGGATCGCTGATGACGGCGATGCTGGCGTTTTCCGGTTTGAGCCAGGTTTCGGCGACCCGTTTCAGATCCGCCTGACGCACTTCCAGAATGCGTGCGCGGAAGCGGCGACGCTGTTCCGGGGTGCGGCCATGCAGGTTGCCGTGGAAGGTCTTCTTCGCCTCGCCCGCCGGTGAGCCCGGTTTGTCGATGCTGCTGATCACGCCGAGGATCGCCTCTTCGACCAGGCGCCATTCATGATCATTTTCCAGCAGCCACTCTACTGACTTATCAAAATCGGCCAGGGTGTCGGCCAGACGCGGATCGCGATAGGAGAAGAAGCGAAAGGCGCCGCTGTTGGAGTCGTAACTGGCGCCACCACCGTAGGCACCACCCTGCTCACGGATGGCGCGATGGAGGAAGTTATTACGCAGGAAGCCTGCGAGCACCATCAGTGCCGGGGCATCGGCATGTTCCGGGGCTACGGTGGGGAAGGCCTTGGCGCAGAAGTTGACCTGGGTTGAGGTTGACCAGGCCTGTTGCAACTGCCCGTTCGACGCAGCGGCGTGGAAGCGTTCGCCAGCGTTAACCGAGCCCTCCTGCCACAGCTGTTCGATCGTACGGGTAACATCTCGCTGCTCCGCCTCCTCGCCGATCAGCAGTAGCTGTCGCGGTGCATTGAGCAGGATGCTGCGGATCTGTTCCAGTTTGGCAGCAAAGGCCTGCAGATTTCCCTGATCGTCGAGACTGTCATCCAGCGCCTTGAGCGCCTTGATCCCGGCCAGTCCGCTCCAGCGATGGCTGAGTGCGGCGTTGGGTGCGAGGCCGCTGCCAGCGGCGCTCATTGCCAGGCTGTGGCCTGCGCTGGTGACTCGCTGTTCACGGTAGGTCCGCTCCTGTGCCACCAGTTCGCGGATGCGCGAGAGTTCATCGAAACGGGCGTTGCGGAAGGTCTCCAGCATCATCCCGGCCAGTTCGCCCTGATTCCGGTTCAGCGCTTTGCCCGAGAGGGTGAAGACGCTACGGTCTTTCAGGACGTTATCCACCTCACCACGGATGGCGACATTGGCGCCAATACCGCCGGTGACTGCGGCCTGTTTCGCCTGGGCCTGCAGATAGTCGAAATCGCCGTAACCGGTTTCGGTGACGATGTCGCAGAAGATCGGCAGCAGTTCGACCATTTCCTGTTCCATCGGTGGCAGGTCCAGTACCAGTTGCTGGTAGACCAGGCCGTTAGTGCCACGGGCAAACCAGGTGGCGGGCATGCCGCCGAGTGAGTGTTCGCTTCCTTCGGGGATGGCGAGATCGGTGGGGATATCCTCAAGGCCAACTTTGGGTAGTTGCTCTGGATCATCCTGGCTGTTCTGCCGCTGCAGCAGCTTGGCCGCCATCTCGATCACCCGCTGTTTCTCGGCATCGTCCATCGCCGCCTTCATCTTCGCCAGGCGTTCGCTTTCGCGTACGCTGCGTTCGGCGCTGAGGTTCGGATCCGGGCGCATGACCAACCGTACCCGGTGCGGGTTATCCAGCAGTTCCCGGGCCAGTCCTTTAATGAAGGCCGGGTCTGCGATCTGCTGACGCAGCTTCTCCAGGATCGGATCGATATCCAGCACCTCGGCGACGTCGGCACCATGCAGTACCGGGCCGAGGGCGTTGACCATCAGGTACAGGCCGAAGGGGAAACCATCGCCGCTGATCTCGCGCTGGGAGAGTTCCAGTTGGTGCAGCACTGCCTCGACCATCGACTGTTCGACACCGTTCTCCGCCACCTCGCGCAGCACGTCGAGCACCAGCTTCTCCACCGCCTCGGCGTGTTCCGGGTTGGAGCCTTCAAGACCGGCAGCAAAAATCATCTCGCGGTTAGAGTCGGAGAGGCCGCACATGGGAGAGGGGGAACTGCCCAGGTCCGATGTTTCAAGGGCGTGGCGTAGCGGTGAGGCGCTGTTGTCGAGCAACACACCGGAGAGCAGGTGGGCACGCATCACCGCCTCGGCGTCTATGCTCCGATCCATCAGCCAGCCGAGGACGATATGGGTTTTGTCCGAGATGTCTTCTTCACCGTCGAGGGCGTAGCGATCTTCCACCTCGACCGGTTTGCTGTAGCGTTTTTCGTCCGGTACGGAGATGTCCATCTCCAGCGCCTCGAAGGGTGCCAGTGCGCCCTCCTCGAAGCGGGCCTGCTGCTCGGCGGCGGGGATATCACCGAAGGTCATGAACACCGCGTTGCTTGGATGGTAGTGGTGGGCGTGGAACTTCTTGAGCTGTTCCCAGGTGAGATCCGGGATGCGTTCCGGGTCGCCGCCCGAGTTGTGGTGGTAGGTGATTGTCGGATAGAGCTCGCGGGTCAGCGACTGATAGAGCGCCGAAGTGGGTGAGCTCATCGCGCCTTTCATCTCATTGAACACCACCCCTTTAAAGACCAGATCCGATTCCGGGTTGTCCGCTTCAGCGAACTCCACCCGGTGGCCCTCCTGCAGGAAGTCCAGTTCATCCAGATTGGGGTGGAACACGGCGTCGAGATAGACGTCGAGCAGGTTATCGAAATCCTTGCGATTGCGGCTGGCGAAGGGGTAGGCGGTCCAGTCAGCAGCGGTAAAGGCGTTCATAAAGGTATTCAACGAACGCCGGGTCATCATGAAGAACGGGTCGCGTACCGGATATTTTTTACTGCCGCAAAGACTGGTGTGTTCAAGGATGTGCGCGACCCCGGTGGAATCCTGCGGTACGGTACGGAAGGCCACCATAAAGGCATTCTGATCGTCGTCCGCTGCCAGGTGAATGTGTACCGCACCGGTCTTGCGGTGGCGGAACTCCTGGATGTCGACATCGATCGACGGAATGCGGTGACTGCGCAGATACTCGAAAGAGGGGTGGCTTTGCGGGTGGCTCATAGGACTCTCTAAATAACCGTAAATGATGGAATAACCATTGGGATTGGGGATGCAGTATACAAGGAATGCACATTGGTTGTGTGGCGATGCACCCTTACAATGATCCTATGGAACTGTTCGATACCCACTGCCACCTCGATGTGGAGGAGTTCGCCGCCGATCGCCCGGCGGTACTAGCCCGTGCGCGTGCCGTCGGGGTGAGTCGACAGGTGATCCCGGCCATTGATGCCGCCGGTTGGGACCATCTGCTGGCTTTCTGTCGTGGGGAAGAAGGGCTTTATCCGGCGCTGGGCCTGCACCCCATCTACAGCGATCACCATCGCGATGAAGATCTGGCCCGTTTACGTCTGCTGCTGGTGAGTGAACGACCCGTGGCGATTGGCGAGATCGGTATCGACTATTTCATTCCCGATCCCGATGCAGAGAGACAGCAGGCGATCTTCGAGGCGCAGCTGGCGTTGGCAGAGGAGTTCAGGTTGCCGGTGCTGCTGCATGTGCGCAAGGCCCACGACCAAGTGATCCAGACCCTCAAACGTTTCAAGCTGATGGGCGGTATCGCCCATGCCTTTAGTGGCAGCCTGCAGCAGGCAGAGCAGTACCAGGCGCTCGGTTTTCGCTTCGGCTTCGGCGGCATGCTGACCTATGAACGCTCTACTCGAATCCGTAAGCTGGCCACCGAGCTGCCGCTGGAGTCGATCGTATTGGAGACCGATGCCCCGGACATGAGTCCTGCCGCCCACCACAGTGAGCGCAACAGCCCAGAATACCTTCCTCAGGTGGCCGCCGTTCTCGCCGAACTGCGGGGGTTGCCAGTGGAGCAGGTTGCTACGCAGACCACCGCCAATGCTATGCAAATATTTGAATTGTCTTAGGAAAATATCTTTCTCCTTTCACT
Source organism: Thiohalomonadaceae bacterium (assembly GCA_050299175.1). Lineage (GTDB taxonomy): Bacteria > Pseudomonadota > Gammaproteobacteria > Thiohalomonadales > Thiohalomonadaceae > JAPHTQ01. The sequence continues at coordinate 68,370 of JBNKVM010000064.1, read as the reverse complement.
TGTCAACCGATTCGTTGCTGCCGCGTTATACGGGGTGAAAGTAGCTGAAGTCATTGTCGTTTTGCGGTGACTTCACATAACCCCCAATAGGAGACGACGATGAAATACACAACATTGGCAAGCAGTCTGGTGATGGCTCTGATGCTGGGGACCGGTAGCGCGGTAGCAGCAGATGAGACCACCGACCCGGCACTGGAGCAGACCCGGGCCCAGAATCAGGTGCAGACACGTGAGCAGAATCGCGAGCGTAAGCAACTGAATGAAGACGGTGCTGTAGGGAGTGGCGATCAAACCCGAGATCAGATCCGTGATCGTACTCAGGACCGTCTGCATGATGGCACCGGCGATGGCGATCAAACCAAAGACCAGATCCGTGACCGTAAACAGGATCGCCTGCACGACGGCACCGAAGATGGCGATCAAACTCGTGATCAGGTTCGTGAACAGAAGCGCGATCAACTTCATAATGAAGATGGTAGCGGTGATATGAACCGTAATACCAACCGTTTCGAGTATCGTCGCATGAACAACCGCTCCGATATGGGAATGGGCGGTAGCGGCGGTGTCGGCCGCCGTTAAGTTCGGTGGGCAGTTGCATCGTCTTCAGTTGAAGGAGGCTAACGCTGAATCAGGAACAGGCGCTGGATCGTTTTCTCGCCGGAGTGGAGATGAAGGCCTTTCGTATGGCAAGGATCGCCACTGGCAACGAGGACGATGCACTGGAGATTGTACAGGAAGCCATGCTCACCCTGGCGCAGCGTTATGCTGCGCGCAATGAAGAGGAGTGGGCTCCGCTGTTTCACCGCATTCTGCAGAGTCGTATCTGTGACTGGTATCGGCGCAGCAAGGTGCGTAACCGTTTCCGGGTCTGGTTCAAACGGGATGAGGACGATGACGACCCGCTGGAGAATCACCCCGCTCCCGTACCGGACGAACCGTTACAGCAGCTGGAAACGGAACAGTTTGGTGAGGCGCTGGAAAAGGCCCTCGGCGAACTGCCGAACCGTCAGCAGCAGGCTTTCCTGCTGCGGGCGTGGGAGGGAATGAGTGTTGATGAGACCGCCGCGGCCATGGGTGTTTCGGCGGGCAGTGTAAAAACCCACTACTCGCGCGCGGTGCATACCCTGCGTGAGAAACTGGAAGGAATGCAGGCATGAACAGAGATGACGAACAGTTTATCCAGCAGGCGCGCGCTGCGCTGGATCGGGATGCGGCAGAGGTACCGCCGCATGTCTCTGAGCGTCTGCGTCAGGCACGGCATGCTGCCATTGCCGCGCCTTATCGTCGTGCTACGCCGATGTGGATGCCGACACTGAGCACCGCCATGTTGCTGGTGCTTGCCGTGGGTGTGGCCTGGTTTTCACAACTGCCCCAGGGCAGTGATCCCGTTGCGTTGCCGCAGCAACAGCTGGCAGGCGATTTTGAGATGCTGGTGCATGGTGAAGATCTGGAGTTGTTTGCCGATCTCGATTTCTATCTCTGGCTGGAGCAACGGGGCGAGCATGCGGGCTAGAAAAACAGCCATTTTGTTGTTGACCCTGCTGCCCTCGGCGCTGTGCGCGGAGGAGGAGCAACCGTCCCTGGAACTGTTGGAGTATCTGGGCAACTGGGAAGATGCCAACGGCAGCTGGGTTGACCCCCAACTACTGTTACCCGCTGTAAAGAAAGATGCGGAGAGTGATGATGAAAGAATCGACAAGCAGAACGATGAATAGCCGCGTTGTGGCGCTGCTATTGGCACTGCTGCCTTGTATAGCGCTGGCTGTCCCGTGGGATGAGTTGGACAAGGCCGAGCAGCAGGTGCTGCAACCTTACGCAGGGAAGTGGGACGGCATGAGCGAGGCACAGCAACAGCGCCTGCAACGTGGCGCCAAACGCTGGTCGCAAATGGACCGTCAGCAGCGTCAGGAGGCAGCGGAACGTTTCCAGCGATGGCAGGCGTTGACGCCGGAACAGCAGCAGCGCATTCGTCAGCGATACCAGCAATATCTGCAGCTCGATCCTGAACAGCAACAGCGCCTCCGCAAGCAGATGGAGGCGTTTCGCCAACTGCCGCCCGAGGAGCAACAGGCCTTGCGCAAGCAGTGGCAGGAGCGGGCGCAGGAGACAAACAATGATAATAAAACCACGACGACTACGGAGCAGAACGATATGCAGACAAGACAGCGAATGGATAGCGGTAGCCCGCGGATGGAGCGTCACGGTATGGAGCGGATACAGCGGGGAGGCCGTCAGTGAAACGTCTGTTCGTCGCTATAGCACTACTGACACCGTTTACCTTACAGGCAGGAACCCGTTTTGCCGCCGGAGTGGAATATACACGTGGTGATTACGGTACCGGGGTCGACACTTCTACCTGGTACTTACCGTTGACGCTCAGCCATGCGGGCAAAACCTATTCCGTCGGTTTGACGGTACCGTTCGTTGCGGTGAGCGGATCTTCCGAGGTAAGCGGTGTACGCGGTACTGGCCATGGCGCAACTACCACGGTGATTACTACCACAACCCGTACCGATACCGGGATTGGTGATGTAGTGGCCAAGGCCAGCCTGCAATTGTTACCGGAAGGGCCGAGTACGCCGTGGCTGGCGGTGACCGCCAAGGTGAAGTTCGGCACTGCCAGTGCCAGTAAGAACCTCGGTACCGGCGAAAATGATTACGCCGTGCAACTGGAGATGGCCAAGGGGCGTTTCGATGCCATGCTCGGTTACAACGTTCTCGGCGATACCGATACGGTCGATTACGACAATATTGTCTACGGTGCGCTGGCCTGGACCGCGGCAATGAACAAGACCTGGAACCTGCGCAGCGAGCTTTATACTGAGCAGCCTGCTCTGAGCGGTGACGACCCGGTTCAGGAACTGACCTTTTCCTTCGACAGGGCGCTGGATGCCAAGCGTAATCTCAGCGTCTATTTCATCAAAGGCTTTAGCGATACCAGTGTCGACTGGGGGGCCGGGGTGATGCTGTCGCGGGCACTGTAAGCCGTTCGCCAGTGCGGGCAATCGTGTTATCGTGCTGTCATGGCACCGATAACAAACCGAACCGTGCTCGCCTGGAGTCTCTACGACTGGGGCAACTCGGCCTTTGCCACCACGGTAATGGCCGGTTTCTTCCCTGTTTTTTTCAAGCAGTACTGGAGCGCCGGGGTAGAGGTGACCGAGAGCACCTTTTACCTCGGCCTTGCCAACTCCATTGCCGGATTGCTCATCGTACTGCTGGCACCCATTCTGGGGGCCATTGCCGATCGCGCTTCACACCGTAAACGTTTTCTGATCTTCTTTGCCTTTCTCGGTGTTTGCATGACCGCGCTGCTGCCGCTGGTGGGTAAGGGGGAGTGGCCGTTGGCGGTACTGCTCTACGTAGCTGCTACCCTGGGATTTTCCGGTAGTATCAGCTTCTATGATTCATTGATCGTGTTTGTCACCGAACCCTCCCGTTTCGACAAGGTATCTGCTTTCGGTTATGCCATGGGGTATCTCGGTGGCGGTGTCCTGTTTGCCGTCAACGTGGCGATGACTCTCAAGCCTGCGCTGTTTGGTCTGGCCGATGCCGCGGAGGCGGTGAAGGTCTCATTCTTCTCCGTGGCGCTGTGGTGGGCGCTGTTTACCGTTCCATTGGCATTGTGGGTGCACGAACCAGAGAGCCAGGGTGTCGGTACGCTGGGCGCGGTACGCGAAGGCCTGTTGCAGCTACGCGATACTTTCCATGAGGTCCGCAAGCTGCGGGTCGTGTTCCTGTTTCTGCTCGGTTACTGGTGTTATATCGATGGCGTCGACACCATCGTGCGCATGGCGGTGGATTACGGCCTCTCTATCGGTTTTTCTTCCGACAGCCTGATCGTCGCCCTGCTGATTACCCAGTTTGTCGGTTTCCCCGCCGCCATCGGCTTCGGTCATCTGGGTAACCGCTTTGGGCCGAAGAGCGGGATCTACCTCGCTATCGCCGTCTATTCGGTTATCGTACTGTGGGCTTCGCGTATGGATTCGGAGATCGAGTTCTACGGACTGGCCATCGGTATCGGTTTGGTACAGGGTGGTATCCAGTCCCTCAGCCGTTCCCTCTATGCACGGATTATCCCCGCCGATAAGACGGCAGAGTTCTTTGGTTTCTATAACATGCTGGGCAAGTTCGCCGTGGTGTTGGGACCATTGATGGTCGGCTGGGCCGGGATGGTCAGTGGCAGTCCGCGTACCGGTATTCTCACCTTGCTGCTGTTGTTTGCCTTGGGCGCCTTTTTCCTTAGCCGCGTCGATCTGGCCGAAGGGGAGCGTCGCGCCGTTGAGCTGGAATAAGGGTAGCTGTGAAGCGGTTCCTGATTCACCGTTTCCCGTTGGCTACGATTAAATCCATGCCTACTGTTTCAATGATATCCAAAGTCCGCCAAATGGGGATTGGGCCGTTACTAGCCATTGCGCTGTGGCTGCCGCAAAGCGCGTTCGCACAACCCGGGCATGCGCTCAAACCCAATGACTTCGCCTACGGCATTCCGCTTGAGGTGGATGGAGACGGCGCGCTCTACAGTTTCGATTTGCCCACCGAGGTCTGCCGTTACAGTACCCGCCCGGATTTGGCCGATATGCGTATCTTTAACAGCTATGGCGAGGCGGTGCCCTACCTGCTCCAATCTGTTGCGCAAGGCACCGAGGTGGAGCCGGTCTCGTTGCCGTTTTTCCCTGTCCAGGTGGGCACCGATGGTGCGATGACGGGACAGATCAATATCGCTACGGGGGAGAACGGGGTATTGCTCAATGTGTGGCAGCGCGGTGTTGTTGGGGAGGGCGCGCTGCCAGGGTTCTACCTGATCGATGCCAGTGCACAGCTACAGCCGCTGGTGAGACTGTTGTTGGAGTGGAACGGGCCAGCAGAAGATTTTGTGTTGCCGATCGAGCTGGAATCGAGTAACGATCTGGCAAACTGGACTCCTGTGGCGAGCAATGCTTCGCTGATTTCTGTTAATCGGCAAGGGCACCAGTTGCATCAGGGTGTTATCCCCCTGCCTCCACTGACTGAAGCGCGGTACTATCGTCTTGCATGGCCATTGGGGGCAAAAGGGATGGCGCTGCAGTTTGTATTGGCACTGCCGGCGCAGGCAGGTGATGAGAAGCCGCGCCGCTGGCAGCGCTATGTGCCAAGCGATAAAGATAGGGTTGGTGGTCTGTATCAGTATCATGTCGAGGGTCACTACCCTTTCGACCGGGCGAGGCTGGTTTTGCCGCGGGGTTCCCTGTTGACGGCGGCCCTCTACAGTGGAGAAATGCCGCAGGGACCCTGGCAGGAACAGTTTCATGGTCTGCTCTACCACCTGTCCCAGGATGGGCGGGAACTGGAAAATAGTATATTGCGGCTGGCGCTTACCAATGCACCCTACTGGAAACTCGCGTTGGCGGCCGAATTGCTTCCCGAGGAACCGATACTTGAACTGGGCTGGCTGCCTCCGCGGGTTTACTTCGAGGCGCGCGGGGAAGCACCGTTTGTTCTGGCTTTTGCCGCAGCGAAGGTGGGGCGACCGAGTATGGATAGCAGTGTCCTGTTGACCGATCTGCAGCAGAGTCGCCAGGGTGAGGGTTTCGTAAAATCGGCACTGCCTGGACCAGTATATGAGCTGGGTGGTGTGGCGCGACTGGGTGATGTGCCGCCAGCGACGCCCTGGCAGCAGTGGTTGCTCTGGTCGACACTCTCAATCGGTGTATTGATTGTCGTGTTGATGGCACGTAGCCTTTACCGTCAGAGCAATAATGATAACAGGACTGAGTGACTTGCATGGGCGAGACAATAACCGTTAACAAGAGTGCTTTTGATGAGCGTGTGCATGGCAGCAGGCTCAGCCACTTTATCCGTGAATTTTTCACCAATAGCGCCTATTTCCCGCTGGCCAATATCTTCCTCGAACTGCTTAATGACCCACAGGGCTATTCTGTCAAACCGGACCCCTATGTCCTGCTTCTGGCAGCGTTGTTGCAGGCCCGCTTTATCAGTAACCGTACCTATGTTGGTCGGGCTGTGCCGATGTTGGGTAACTTGATCGGTCCGTTGGTCTATACCGTCTATGAACTATTGATGGGGAGTGGCAGTTTTACTGACAGTTACAACCACGTGGCTTATTGGGTGTTCGCTTTTGCCATCGGCTTCAGTCGACAGATGCAGGTACATCTGTCACCCAATATCGGTTCGTTATTTATTCTGGTCGAGAGTACCCTGCGTACCAGCATCCTGTTGGCGATGTACATAATCCTCCATTTCGAACTGGGTGACCTGACCTCGCTGCGCCAGTTTGCCGACGATCCGACACACCTGTTTATTGCAGTAGTCGTACCCTTCTCCGGCCTGATGCTCGGTGTGGCGTTAATGGACGCCGAGCGTAACGAAAGTGTGTTGCGAGGTATTGCCGACAAATTCAAGATCTACTCACAGTGGGTGTTGGGCAGGCAATTATTGGCTGAGGCGGCGAATAATCCGCAGTTGCTGTCACAAGAGCGGCGGGAGCGCACCATCGTCGTACTGGAGATACGTGGCTTCAATCCGTGGAGTGAAAAGCAGACGACGGAAACCATCGTTAATGCGGTGAATGCATTTTATGAGGCGGCGGAACCGACTTGGCAGCGTTTTCACGCCCTGCGGGCCAAACTGGATGCCGATGAGATCCTGTTGGTCTTTGGCGATGCCACCACTGCTGTGGCGGCGGCACTTGAGATACATGAGAAGGTAGGCGAGGCGCTGGGTGAATTCGGTCTTTCTGCGGGGATTGGTGTGCATACGGGCCCGGTTATCGAAGGCATGCTTGGTACCGCTGATTTCAAGGGTTACGATCTGATGGGCGAAAATGTGAATATTGCCCGTGGTCTGAGTGATAACGCAGGAATGGGGGAGATCCTCCTCTCCAGCGATACTGTGCAGAAGCTGGAGCGTCCACTGCCGTTAAGTCGACCGGCGGGTATCTCGTTGCCACAGAGTCATGTGCCGATCACGGCTTACTCCGTTGTTTTGGTTAACTCCGACGCATGAAGATGGTTGCCAGACAGCTTTAACGTCAATGACTGTAGACGATTTCAATGAGCGCTTTGGGGGGATCCGTCGCCTCTACGGAGTCACCGAGGCGGATATTATTCGCGCCAGCCATTTCTGTGTGGTCGGTGTCGGCGGTGTCGGTTCCTGGGCGGTCGAGGCGTTGGCGCGTAGCGGGGTCGGTGCCATCACTCTGATCGACCATGACGATATTGCCGCGAGCAATAGCAATCGTCAGTTACATACCCTCAATTCTACTATCGACCGTTCCAAGGTCGAGGTGATGGCCGAACGGGTACGTGATATCAATCCCGCCTGTCAGGTGACCGCTATCGACGACCTGCTGGTCGAAACCAATATCGAAAAATATATCAGCAAAGATTTCGATTACGTCATCGACGCCATCGACTCCATTCGCCACAAGGCGGCACTGATCGTTTACTGCAAACGTAACAAAATTCCGATCATCACTACCGGTGGTGCGGGCGGGATCACCGATCCGACCCGCATTCAGATCACCGACCTGAGCCGCACCTTCAATGATCCGTTAGCCGCCAAAGTACGTTCACGCCTGCGCGCCACCTATGGCTACTCTCGCAATCCGAAGAGTCGCTTCGGTGTCGATTGTGTTTTTTCCGATGAACAACACCGCTACCCCAAAGAGGACGGTACGGTCTGTCAACAGAAGCCCGGTGTGAAGGGTGTGACCCTCGACTGCAATTTCGGTTACGGCTCGGCTACTTTTGTCACCGCCAGCTTCGCCTTTGCCGCAGTGGCGCGGACTATCGACAAGCTGCTGGCTAGGCATAAACGGGCAGATGAAAGTGAGCGATAGTTCGGTCGACGTGGTGAAAAAAATCCCGCTGGGGATTAGCGCCTGCCTGTTGGGCGAAGAGGTGCGTTTCGATGCGGGACATAAACGCGATAGTTACATCGTTGGCACCTTGGGAAATTACTTTTCCTTTCATGCCGTCTGCCCTGAGGTCGCCATCGGTCTGCCGATCCCGCGTCCGCCGATTCGTCTGGTACAACTGGACGATGGTGTGCATGTGCTGGGGGTTAAAGACCCGGAACTGGATGTGACCGAACGGCTACACGACTATGGCCGTGAGATGGCGCATACGATGAATGACATCAGCGGTTTCATCTTCAAGCGTTCCTCACCCAGTTGCGGTATGGAGCGTGTAAAAGTTTATTCCCCCACAGGAACATTCGCGAATAAGGCGAGTGGCGCCTTTGCCGAAGAGATGGCAAAGGGACAACCGCTGTTGCCGATGGAGGAGGAGGGACGTCTGGGTGATCCGGGATTGCGTGAAAACTTTATTATGCGGGTGTTCGTGTTTCACCGTTGGCGCAAACTGTTGGCAAGTGGTGTGACGGCAAAACAGCTGCTCGATTTTCACAGCGATCACAAATACCTGATCATGGCGCATAAGCAGAGCGCCTATCGGGAACTGGGCAGAATGTTGGCTGATGCAGGGAAGCAGGAATTAGCATCGTTGACCGACGAGTACGGACGTGTGTTGATGGATGCACTGGCCAAACCGGCTCCACGGGGACAACATGTCAATGTATTGCAGCATCTGCTGGGATATTTGAGCAAGCAGCTAGACCGCGAAGACAAGGCGGAAATGCTGGAGGTGATCGAGGCCTATCGTGACGGTATTGTGCCGCTGATCGTTCCGATTACCCTGCTGAAACACCACTTTCGTCGTCATCCTCACGAATACATCGAGCGTCAGGTCTATCTCTCTCCGCATCCGCAGGAGTTGATGTTGCGGAATATGGTTTGATGCCGATGCGACTCGATAAATACCTCTGTCACGCCACCAGCCTGAGTCGTTCGCAGGCACAGATCGCGATCCGCCGAGGCCAGGTGACCGTTGACGGCAAAATAAACAAATGCCCGGATTTCAAACTGACTGCAGACAGCGTCGTCGAGTGGCATGAGCAGCAGGTCAGTCCCAGTGGTAAACGTTATTACATGCTGCACAAGCCACAAGGTGTAGTCTGCGCAACAGTGGATGACCAGCACAAGACGGTACTCGATCTGTTTGATACGCCATTGCGCAAGGGGTTGCATGTAGCAGGGCGTCTGGATATCGATGCCACCGGACTGGTGTTACTTACCGATGACGGTGATTGGTCGCACCGCATTACCTCGCCGAAGCGTGACTGCGGCAAGACCTATTATGTCACCCTGGCTGAACCACTGGATGCCGAACTGGTGGAACGCTTTGCCGAAGGCATAGCGTTACGTAACGAAAAAAAGAAGACCCGTCCGGCAGAGCTGGAGATCATCGCTGCTAACGAGGCGCGCCTGACCATCAGCGAGGGTAAGTACCATCAGGTAAAACGGATGTTTGCTGCGTTGGGCAACCGGGTGATAGCGCTGCACCGAGAAAGCATCGGTCATCTGCGACTGGATCCCTCCCTGCAGCCCGGCGAATGGCGCCCGTTAAGCGAACAAGAGATCGAGGCGATGCGATGATGAATGAGCCGCAATGGCTGGAACACTTTCCCGTTCTGAAACAGATCGACGATCCTGCCTGGAAAGAGGCAGTAACCGAAGCGCAGACATTGACCTTGCCCGCAGGGGCAGCGGTATTCCGTGAAGGGGACCAGTGCAGCAACTTCCTGCTGGTGATCGATGGCGCAGTACGCGTACAGAAACTGTCGGAAAGCGGACGCGAGATCGTCCTCTACCGTGTCGAGGAGGGACAGTCCTGTATTCTAACCACGGCCTGTATGCTTGGCGGTAAACAGTACAGTGCTGAGGGCTATACCGAGACTGAGGTCCACGCGGTTGCCCTGCCGCATCACGCCTTTCAGCTGGCCCTGCATGGTTCCCGTGGATTCCGCGAATTTGTCTTCGATGTCTATGCTGAGCGGGTGACCGAGTTGTTGATGTTGATAGATGCGATCTCCTTTGGCCGGGTCGATCAGCGCCTGGCCGCCTACCTGCTGGAACACGCAAATGATACTGGCACCTTGGCCCTGACCCATCAGGAACTGGCACGAGAACTGGGGACGGCCCGCGAGGTGGTGAGCCGTCTGCTCAAGGAGTTTGAACGCCGTGGCCTGGTGCAGCTGGGGCGCGGTCGGATAGGAGTGCAGGACCAGACAGGTTTGCAGCGAACCGCAATGTGAGTTAGTCACTGAACGGCGGACGCTTGCGGTGTAGATTGGTCCACGGTATTCAGACCAAACGTCAATAAAGGAGCAGGAAATGAAACTGAACGTTGGTGGTATTGATCGTATTCTTCGTATCGTTGTGGGTGCCGCACTGGTCGGTGCGACCGTCATGGGTATGCTTCCCGTATGGGGCTGGATCGGTGTGATTCCGCTGGCAACTGGCCTTGTGGGTTTCTGTCCGTTGTATCCACTGGTGGGTGTTAACACCCGCGGCTAACGCGAATAAAAAAAGCGGGCATTGCCCGCTTTTTTTCACTCTACTCTGTAGCTACAGAGGACAAGTCGTTATTCTTCCCACATCTTCATATGCTGATCTTGATGCATATTGAATTCCTCTTCGCTTAACTGTTTATCGCCATTGCTGTCGATACTGGAAAAGGATGGTGCATTGGACATGTTGCGCATCTTTTTACCCTCTAACACACGCTGACGAATGCGATTGTTACGCGCGGTGTAGAACTCTTTTTCCGTCACGTTGCCATCGCCATCCAGGTCGTAATTGGCAAAGGCGGGCATGTTGGCGGCCCGTACGCGCTGCCGAGTGGTTTGCTGCTCCATTTGCTGTTGCATCTGTTGCTGCATCTCTCCCTGGTTCTGATTCTGCATCTGCTCCTGCATCTGCTGTTGGGTTTGCTGCTGCATGCCCATGCCCGCGCCAGGTACCGCGGGGGCGCCACTCATATCACGGGTTTGTGTGCGAGTCTGGGTGCGGGTTTCAATACGATTTTGCTGGGTGGCGGCAAACTCTTCACGGCTGATCATCCCGTCGCCGTTTTTATCGAAGTCGGAAAACGACATGGGGCCTGGGCCACGTCCGCCCCCCATATTGCCAACGGCCTGTGCTGTTCCTGCCGCCAGAGTGAGGGCCAGCAGTGCTGAAAAACAGATGGTTTTTTTAGTGGTCATACTGAATCACCTCCATTCGAATAGTGGTATGCCCCAAAAAGATCACGACTACAGGTTTAGGAACGGGCAGCGCGGGTGCCACCTGTATGTCAGGGACGAACGCCAGTTTGGCGTAAGAATTTACAACGGGACAAAAGGTTTTCCCCAGGAATTAGCACTGGTTCACCTTTTTTCGTCACGGGTGTGAGACGGCTATGTATGAATTCAGGCCAGCTGCTGTGCCAACTCGAGCATCTTGCAGATGCTGTTCCAGTTGCGTGCGGTAACGGCAACGCCAAGGGCTTTTTCCACTCCCGCCGCCAGCTTTGAACGACCGATGCCCTGCGGTGTATAGAGATAGAAGACCCGATCAGTCAGGGTGAATTGTTCGCTGTCGTTTTGCAGCGCAGCAAGTTTTTTAAGGTCCGGTTTACCGGGTTTCTCCTCAAGAAAAAACAGGTGCAGTTCCTTACCGCTCTTGCAAGCTTTGCAATAAGGATTTTTTGCGGCGGCTTTTTCCAACTCGCTCCAGGACAATAGCAATACTTTGGGATGAAAACCGTATCGTTGTTGAATCGTGTTACCAATCTCGTTGGCCAGGTTGGCAGCCTGTTCAACGTTGCTGCGAAAAATGGCGTTACCGCTCTGGATGTAGGTCTTCACATCACGGCAATGAAGTTGCTGCAGGATATCGACGAGCTTTGACATCGGCAGTTTATTTTTGCCACCCACATTGATACCACGAAGTAGTGCGATGTAGGTTTGTGTCGGTTGCATGTTGGCGAAGGTTACAATGGATTACTCGTCGTTTATCGTCGCAAGGTCAAAGCCAGTGTCCCTGAATTCCAGTTCACGCGGACCGTGTTAGACAGGGTTTTCATTAAAGTGTGAGACAGGCATTACAAACGCTCGATACGCGCCTGTTGTTCCCTGAAGGACTCCAGTGAAGAGTTGGCCTCGGCCAGCTTGTCCCGTTCTTTTTGCACTACGGCTTCGGGTGCTTTTCCGACAAACTTATCATTGCTCAGCTTGCCGTTGAGACGCTGGACCTCTTTCTCCAGTCGCTCGATTTCTTTACCCAGGCGCGCCAGTTCCACTTCCTTGTCGATCAGGCCGGCCATTGGCACCAGCAGTTTCATCTCACCGACCAGTGCGGTGGCGGATTCAGGGGCCTCTTCGCCTGCAGCCAGCAGGGTTACCGATTCCAGTTTTGCCAGGGAGCGAAGGAAAGCAGTGTTGGCTTCAAGGCGCGCCGCGTCCTGACTGGAGGCGTTGGCTAACAGCACAGGTAACGGTTTGCCCGGGGCGATGTTCATCCCGGAGCGGATCTTGCGCACACCGATGATGAAATCCATCACCCACTGCATTTCGCTCTCAGCCGCAGCGTCGATCTTGCCTTCGTCTGTCTGCGGATAGGATTGCAGCATGATGGTGTTACCGCTACGACCCGCCAGGGTGGCGATGCGCTGCCAGATCTCTTCGGTGATGTAGGGGATGATCGGATGGGCCAGACGTAGCAGGGTTTCCAGTACACGCACCAGGGTACGACGGGTGCCGCGCTTCTGCGCTTCGCTGCTTTCATCGGAATAGAGTACGGGCTTGGAGAGTTCCAGATACCAGGCGCAGTACTCATCCCAGGTGAATTCGTAGATGGCGCTTGCCGCCAGATCGAAACGATAGTTACCAATGGCGGTGTAGACGATCTGTTCGGCGCGCTGCAGGCGCGAGGTGATCCAGCGGTCGGCGGTGGAGAGTTCCACCTCTTCGCCACCCTGACCGCAGTCCTGCCCTTCAGTTTGCATTAACACGTAGTTGGCCGCGTTCCACAGCTTGTTACAGAAGTTGCGGTAGCCTTCGATACGACCGAGGTCGAAGTTAATATCGCGACCGGTGGATGCAAGCGAGGCGAAGGTGAAACGCAGGGCATCGGTACCGAAGGCAGGTATGCCATCGGGGAAATCGCCGCGGGTCTGTTTCTCGATCTTCTTCGCCATCTCCGGCTGCATCAGGCCGGTGGTGCGTTTCTGTACCAGCGCTTCCAGTTCGATGCCATCGATCAGGTCGATCGGATCGAGCACGTTACCCTTGGACTTTGACATCTTCTGCCCGTGGGCATCGCGTACCAGGCCATGTATATAGATCTCGCGGAACGGTACGTCGCCGATGAATTTCTTGCCCATCATGATCATCCGTGCGACCCAGAAGAAGATGATGTCGAAACCGGTGACCAGCACGCTGGTGGGGTAGAAGGTTTTCAAGGCATCGGTCTGTTCCGGCCAGCCCAGGGTGGAGAAGGGCCAGAGGGCGGAGGAGAACCATGTGTCGAGAACGTCGTCGTCCTGATTCAGTGGTAGCGTCGCATCGAGCTGGTATTTGTTACGTACCTCTTCTTCGTTGCGGCCGACATAGACATTGCCGCGGTTGTCGTACCAGGCAGGGATACGGTGGCCCCACCAGATCTGACGGCTGATGCACCAGTCCTGGATGTTCTCCAGCCACTGGAAGTAGGTGTTCTCCCAGTTTTTCGGTGTAAAGGTGATTGCGCCGCTACGTACCGCATCCAGCGCCGGTTCGGTGATCTCTTTCCTACCGCCGGGACGACCGTCTTCCTGTACCTCGCGGGTCAGGTCGACAAACCACTGGTCGGTAAGGAACGGCTCGATAACCGTGCCGCTGCGATCGCCGCGCGGCACCATCAGTTTGTGATCTTCGATCTTTTCCAGCAGGTCGAGATCTTTCAGGTCGTGGACGATCTCGTCACGTGCTTCGTATCGATCCTTGCCACGGTATTTTTCCGGCGCGTTGTCGTTAATCTTGGCGTCGATGGTGAGGACGTTGATCATCACCAGATCGTGACGTTGACCCATGGCGTAGTCGTTGAAATCGTGCGCCGGGGTGATTTTGACGCAGCCAGTACCGAATTCGGGATCGACGTAGTCGTCGGCGATGATCGGGATCTCGCGACCTACCAGCGGCAGGGTCACGGTCTTGCCGATCAGCTTTTTATAGCGTTCGTCTTCCGGGTGTACCGCTACGGCGGTATCGCCGAGCATGGTCTCTGGACGGGTAGTGGCGACCACCAGATGGCCGCTGCCGTCGCTGAGCGGATAGCGGAAGTGCCACAGGTATCCCTGCTCCTCCTCGCTGACTACCTCCAGATCGGAAACCGCGGTGTGCAGAACCGGGTCCCAGTTGACCAGCCGTTTGCCGCGGTAGATCAGTCCTTCTTCATAGAGGCGAACGAAAACTTCTTTCACCGCATCGGAAAGACCGTCGTCCATGGTGAAGCGTTCGCGACTCCAGTCGGGGCTGGCGCCCATGCGGCGCAGCTGGCGGGTGATGTGACCGCCCGATTCCGCTTTCCAGGCCCAGACCCGTTCGATGAATTCATCCCGTCCCAGATCGTGACGAGTTTTACCTTCCGCGTTGAGCTGTCGTTCCACCACCATCTGTGTAGCGATGCCCGCATGGTCAGTGCCCGGTTGCCACAGGGTGTTATCCCCTTTCATGCGGTGGTAACGGGTCAGCGCATCCATGATGGTGTCCTGGAAGGCGTGTCCCATGTGCAGTGTGCCTGTGACGTTGGGCGGCGGGATCATGATGCAGTAGGCATCATCGTTGTCGCCGGCTTCGCTTTTCGGGGCGGCCGCTTCCGGCGTCCTGCCTCCCGCGGCATTACCACTTCCCTGTGGGGCAAAGTAGCCATTCTTTTCCCAGAATTGGTACCAACGTTGTTCGATGTCGTGGGGGTTGTAGCTTTTATCCATGGTTACAGGCAGTCACAGGTAGCGGTTTCAGAGAGCAGGCGAGTATATCGCAGAATGGGGTTTATTTGAGGTTTGGGTATCTCTCCAGAATAAGTTTCATCACTTCTTTCTGGATAATGGGGCGCAGCTTGCGCATCTGGTGGCCGACCAGCATATCGACCAGCTTGTTTAGTTCCTGCTGAGTCGGCAGATTGCCGCCTGATGGGGCCGGGGCAGGCTTTTTCTCCGTGGTGGCGACCTCTTCGAGTACCGGAATATCCTCGTCGGCGATCTCCACTACCTCGTCGAGTACCGGGATATCGTCGTCGTCGCTGTCGAAGCGATCCTTTTCCAGCAGTTCCTTGAGTCGATCGAGTTCACTCAGGATCTCGCTCTTGCTTTTCGGTTTGTCGTTACTCATCCGTCACGACTCATCTTAGATATTGTGAGACTCGAGAGGATACCCCCTCTCGCGGTAGAAGCGAAACCGCTCGCGTCCCTGTTGGCGCTGGTTTTCGTCACCGTCGATGATCTCGGCCACCCGCTTGAAGCGGCTGAAAAAGAGCGGCACCTCACTACTCAGATTGATCAACACCTCGTCGTGGTGGCGCGGCTCATCGCCGTGGCCGATGTGGATATCCGCCTCGTCGGCAGCGGGATCGTTATCCATGCCATGGGGCACGAAGCTGCCCTGGCTGAAGGTCCAGAGCATCTCATCGATGCGGGTACTCAATGCCGGATCGCCGGTATGGATGTAGACCTTGTTGCCCTGCTGCCACGCCTTCTCCGCCAGACGGCAGACAAAACGCTGTCGTGCGTCGGCGGCGTTGTCATTGAGGATGTAAAAATCGACCCGGGTCAACTTAGTTGCCCTTGGCGCTGTCGATGAGGAACTGGGTCAGCAGCGGTACCGGGCGGCCGGTCGCGCCCTTGTCGCTATTGCTGCGCCAGGCAGTACCGGCGATATCCAGGTGCGCCCATTTAAACTCCTGGGTGTAACGGCCGAGGAAGCAGGCGGCGGTGATGGTGCCCGCGCTGCGCCCACCGATGTTGGCCATGTCGGCGAAGGGACTTTTTAGCTGTTCGTCGTACTCTTCCCACATCGGCAGTTGCCAGGCGCGGTCGCCGCTCTTCTGTCCGGCATCCAGCAGTTTGCCCACCAGATCCTCATCGTTGCCCAGCAGACCGGAGGCGTGGTGGCCGAGGGCGACGATGCAGGCGCCAGTCAGAGTGGCGATGTCGATGACCTGGGCGGGTTCGAATTTCTGCACGTAGGTAAGGGCGTCGCAGAGGATCAGACGGCCTTCGGCGTCGGTGTTGAGGATCTCGATGGTCTGGCCGGACATGGAGGTGACGACGTCGCCCGGTTTATTGGCATCGCCGTCGGGCAGGTTCTCTGAACTGGGGACCACGCCGATGACATTGAGTGGCAGCTCCATTTCGGCGATCGCCTTGAGGGTGCCGAAGACGCTGGCGCCGCCGCACATGTCGTACTTCATTTCGTCCATCGCCGCCGCCGGTTTCAGCGAAATGCCGCCAGCGTCGAAGGTCAATCCCTTGCCAACCAGCACGATAGGCTTCTGCTTGTTACGCGCGGCACTACCCTTGTATTCCATGACGATCAGTTTGGCGGGCTGGCGTGAACCGCGGGAGACCGAGAGCAGGGAGTGCATACCCAGTTTTTCCATCTGTGCCTCGTCGAGCACGGTGGTCTTGATACTTTTGTACTGGCGACCGAGGCTGCGTGCCTGATCGGCCAGATAGGTCGGGGTGCAGATGTTACCCGGCAGGTTGGAGAGGTCCTTGGTCAATTCGATACCGCTGTTGATCGCCTGGCCCTGAATACTGCCGAGGCGAATCAGTGCGCTTTCTCCGCGATTGGTGCAGGGGAAATTCACCTTGGCCAAAGTCGGTTTTTTATCCTCCTTGGCCTTGCTCTTGAGTTGTTCGAAGCGGTAACTGGCGTGGCCGATGGCCTCGATGAACTGGCGGACTTTCCAGTCCAGTTCGCGTTCGGGGACTGGCAGTTCGGCAAGGCAGCAGAGGGCATCCTTGGCCTTGGTGCCGTTCAGTGCCTTGGCAGCAGCCTGGACGATCTTGCGATAGGCACGGTCGTTGAGTTCTTTCTCCTTGCCGCAACCGATCAGCAGCAGGCGCTCGCATTTGAGGCCTACGGGGGCAGGAATCATCAGCGTGCTGCCGGTCGCGCCGCTCATGTCGCCGCCTTTCAGGACACTCTTGATGAAGTGTTCACTGGCGTCGTCGAGCTGTTTCGCCGCGGGGGTGAGTTTCTTGCCGTCGTAAATGCCGACGATGAGGCAGGCGCTGGGGCTGGATTGAATCGGGGAAGTACTGGTGCTGAATTCCATTGTGACTCCTGCAGAGGTATCGCGTAAACTTTCAACGCAATCGATTATATCAGCCATGATGGCACGCTGCTTGATGAGTTCAAACGCCTCCAATCGGGTTAGTCCCGTATGATCCTGCGCCGTTACCTGCTGCGCGAAGTCGGCCTCAATTTTCTCGGGGTTGCCCTGCTGTTCACCCTGATGTTCCTCAGCAGCACCTTCATTCGCCTGCTTACTGAGACCCTCGAAGGGGACTACCCGGCGAAGATCCTGTTTACCCTGTTTGCCCTGAAGGGTGTCGGTAATCTGGTGTTTATCCTGCCGCTAGCCTTCTTTATCGGGGTGATGCTTGCCTTTGGTCGTCTCTACAAAGATAGCGAGATGGTGGTGTTCACCGCCTGTGGTGTGAGGCCACAGCAGGTGCTTGCAGCGGTGGTGATTCCCGCCGTGGCGGTGGCGCTATTTGTTGGTTTTCTAGCTCTATGGTTCGCTCCCTGGTCGGAGGAGCAGAGCTCGCAATTACTGGATCAGGCCGGCGCACGCACCGAGGTGGAGGGGATTATCCCCGGCCAGTTCAACCAGTTTGATGATAGTGGCCCGGTGATTTACGCCGAGCGTGCGGAGCCGGGTAGCAAGACTCTTGGCGGAGTGTTCGTCCAGTTCCGCGAGCAGGACAGGGATATGCAGGTTACCGCAGCGAGCGCTTACGAGCAGTTGGACAAGAGCGGCGCCCGCTACCTGATTTTGCGCGATGGCTACCGTTACGAAGGCACTCCTGGACAATCCGAATATCGCGTCATCCAGTTCAAGGAGTACGGTATCCTGATGCGTGAGCGAGCGGTAATCGCCTCGACCCGACCGCGTTATGCCATTGCTACTGGCGAGCTGATCCGCAACGGCACTTCGGCCGATATGGCAGAGCTACAGTGGCGACTGGCGATGCCGATCAGTGCCTTGCTGCTTGGCCTGCTGGCGGTGCCATTGAGCAAGACCTCACCGCGCAAGGGGCGTTTCGGCGGACTATTCCTCGGTATCATGATCTATGTGGTCTACAACAACCTGCTCACCGTGGCCCGTTCCTCCCTGGGCAAGGGGGAGATTCCGGCCAGTCTCGGTATGTGGTGGGTGCATGGCCTGTTGTTGGTGATGCTGGCGTTGATCCTGTGGCGACAAAATCGCCTGCCCGGACCGAAGTCGGTGGAAGGTGGTGCGGCATGAAATTGCTGGATCGCTACATCGGTCGAACCGTAATTGGTCACACTCTGGTGGCCTTCTTCATCCTGTTGATCATCTATTTCTTCTCCACCCTGGTGAACGAAATGGGTTACGTGGGCAAGGGCAGTTACAGTGCGGTGAATGCGGTGCTCTACAGCATCATGTTGTTACCGCGTCAGGCTTATGAACTCTTTCCTATGGTGGCGCTGCTCGGGGCAATCCTGGGCCTCGGTGCCCTGGCCGGTAACAGTGAACTGACCGTGGTGCGCGCCTCCGGCGTTTCGATCAAACGCATTGCCCTTTCGGTGAGCAAGGCAGGTCTGCTGATGATTGTGGTGATCGTTGCCCTTGGCGAGGGCATCGCACCGCAACTGGAGAAGGAAGCCAACCAGCAGCGGCTACGTGCATTGGCCAAGAGCATCAGCCTGAATACGGAAAACGGTCTGTGGGCCAAGGACGGGGAGAACTTTATCACCATCCGCCGTCTGACTCCTGAAGGCAAGGCTAACGGTATCAGTCTCTATCACTTGCAGGGCCAGCGCATCAGCGAAATCGATACCGCGGCTCGCGGTGAATACCTTGATGGTGTCTGGTTTTTGCATAACGTGCGCAAGACGCTGTTCGGTGAACAGGGGATCGAATTGTCGCGGGAAAAACGAATGGAGTGGCGCAGCAGCCTGACCCCTGACGTGATCAACCTGGCGGCGATTGCCCCGGAAAATCTGGCCGCCTGGGAACTGTATGACTATGTCGGCTATCTACAGGATAACGGGCTGGCCTCACAACGCTATGAAGTGGCGCTGTGGATCCGCCTGGCGATGCCACTGGCAACTGGTGGCATGATCCTGCTGGCACTGCCCTTCGTTTTCGGTTCCACCCGTAGCGTCGGCGTCGGCCAGCGGATCATGATCGGTGTGTTGATCGGCATCCTCTTTTATCTCGCCAACGGAGTCTTTTCTCGCATGGGTTTGATCTACGATGTGCCACCGATACTGAGCGCGATGACACCCACCATGCTGATCTATCTTGCCTGGTTCTGGTTGATGCGACGGGTGGTGTGACGATGCGATTGCGTTACTTGGTATTACCGTTACTTTTTCTGCTGAGCATTTCGGCTCAGGCAGCCAAACCCTATAGCGCGACCTACGATGTGCACTACAACGGCTTCAAGGTCGGAGAGATGCGCCAAAGTTACCTGCCGCAGCAAAACGGTAACTGGTTGCTGGAAACCAGGATGAAAACCACCGGTCTGGTCTCATGGTTTGCCAGTGATACGGTAGTTGAGCGTAGTGTGGTCAACTTGGTAAATGGTAAACCGTGTCCCGTTAGTTATACCTATCACTACACCGGTAACCACAAGGATGTCAGCGAGCGCCTCGATTTCGACTGGAAAAAGAAACGCATTACCTCGTTACGTGACGGCGAGACTACCACAATGCGTCTGCGTCCTGGCACCCAGGATAAACAGAGTTATCAGTTAGCGATGCGCAATGCGCTGTATGAAGATAAAACCGAGTTCGTCTACCCGGTCGCTGAACGGGGTAAAGTCGAACAGTACGAGTTGCAGGTAATCGGTGAGGAGTCGCAGGTGACGACTTTCGGTACGGTGGATACCTTAGTGGTGAAGAAAGGCACCACCACCCTGTGGTTGGCCAAAGATTATGATTTCCTGGTGGTGAAGATCGAGCAGCACGAAGACGACAATATCGCCACCAGTTATATCACTTCAAAGCAGCCTTTCTCTGTCGATACCAGCGCCATCCCTGCGGCAGTAGAAACCACAGCGCCAGTATCAGACTAAGCAGTCCCAGCCAGAAAACATTCCCGCCGATCTCCAGGCTGTATTCCGTGGTTGTTTTGCCCGGCCACCAGCCGTGAAGTTCCATTCCCCGTTGCATCAGTGTCAGCGATAAAAGCAATGAAGTCGTACCGAGTAAAACCGAGGGGACGCTATAGCCTTTCTGGCGCAACCAGCCGTAGAGCCCAGCCAGGGCGAAAAACCAGACCCACCAGGAAACGACCCGGGGTGCCGAGAGTTCGGCGCCGTAACGGACGGTTTCAAACAGTGGCGTAAATATCGTGCGAACCCAGGCGACCGGGCCCATGTAACCGGCGACAACCGGGACGAAGGCGTCCTGTTTGCGCTCGCGTAAAAGCTGCACGGTACGTGCAGCAATTTGATCCTTACTCAGTTTCGCAGCGTCGGGTATATGCACCAGGGTCCAGGTGCGACTGAAACCGCTCCAGCCGTGCCAGTCGGTGGAAGCGAGCATCACCACACCGTCTTCCTTCTCTGCACGTAGCAATTCGTCACGTAGTTTTTGCGGGACATCGGGATGGCCGGTATTGACGATCTCGAAGGCGTCGGCACCGTAGCTGAGCAGTTGGTTGACCCGTGCCGGTTCCAGTCCCCAGGAAAGGACGATGGTGGCACCGTTGTGTTGCTGGTGGATACTTTCCATGAAACGGCGTGAATAGGCGGTGTCTTCGGGGCCGGCATATTTGGGAATGTCGCCGTTCTTCAGGCCGATACCGAGAATGAAGTCTTCGTGCTCGCTGTTGATCTCGACCCCGGGGATCACCGCCGGTGACCCTGTGGTTTTATCGGCCAGATCGCGGGCGGCAAACGAGCCGTCGGCAATATAGTGTTCGGTCACCGCAAACAGATCGTAACCGCGTGCCTCGTGCCAGCCGAGGCTTTTCTTCGCTGTCACCAGTCCATCGTGGGAACCGAGGGTGTGGCTCTGCAGATCGGCAACCAGCCACTCGGGATTTTCCACCTCCAGCTTCCAGCCGGGAAAGTAGACCACCGCTGCGGTAATGACGTAGGTGAGGTAGAGCAGGATACTGACGGTCAACGTCGCGCTGGTTCGTCCGGCAATATGTAAGGAAGATGGTCGCGGTGACTGGCGTAACGAAAGCCATATAGGCAGAACAACGGCCGCGGCTGCCAGCCACAGGCCGGTAACCATCAGTGCCAGACGAAAATCGGGGGCGTTCATCAGCATCTGCGCCGGGGCGTAGAACGGCTCCAGCAATACGCCCCACCAGGGATAGCTGAGGCTGACCCCTTCGATCAGTTTGTAGTCGCGGGCGTCAAACGGCCCCTGCGGGTTCCACGGCAGCAGCGCCATGAAGGTCAGGAACAGGATAAATAGCGCCAGCAGGCGGAAAGTGTGGGTAGTGAGTGCTTGCCGTATCGGGTTCATGCCTGCTTCCGACCCTTGGGCACCACCACCAGTTCCGTCATGGAGTAGCGGTCGTGCCAGGTCAGTTGCTCTTTGTCGAACAGTGACCAGAGGAAGCCGAGGCCGAAGGGTAGCCAGGAGATGATGGCGACGATAAAGCGAAGCGCCAGTTGCCACAGAGAGAACGGCCCCGGATTGCGGTTTTGCAGGCGGATACGCCAGGCACGCATCCCCAGTGTCTGGCCGCCATGGCTCCAGAACCAGGCGAAGAAGGCGAAGCTGATCATCACCAGATAGAGGGTGAGCCAAGGGTTGAAACCGGGGGTGCTCTGACCGCCACTGCGGAGTAGCCAGAGGGCGCTGGCGATGAACAGGATGGCCAGCAGCAGCAGCGTATCGTAGAGGATCGCCGCCAGACGACGGGGCAGGCTGCAATGAGGTAAGGGCGATGGGTCGGTCATAATTTGTAGAATTTGGTTAGCGGCGGCCATTATAACGGTGCTGTGTGTTTATGTCCCTGTCCGCTTCCAGTATCATTCGACGCACACGGATGTGCTAGTGTCGCGAGAGGCAGGATGCCGAGAGCGACCGACATCTCCCGATCACTGACTGATATAGGCTCGACCCAATGCTGATCCTGCGCGGAAGCCCGGCCCTTTCCCCATTTCGTCTCGCCCGACTCCAGGCTGCACTTCAGGAACCGATCCCGGCACTTGAACACTTCTATGCCGAATACCTTCACTTCGCCGATGTGGAGCGCGCACTGGGGGGTGACGAGCAGGAGACACTCGGCAAACTGTTGAGCTACGGCCCCAGTGCCACAGTGGAAGAACCGCAGGGGCGGATGCTGCTGGTGATCCCGCGCGTCGGCACCATCTCTCCGTGGGCCTCCAAGGCCACCGACATTGCGCACAACTGCGGCCTGAGCAAGATTCGTCGTCTGGAGCGGGGCATTGCCTACTACCTCAGTGCCAGTGTTGAAATTACCGAACAGCAGTGGAAGGTTGCCGCTGCGCTACTGCACGACCGCATGATCGAACAGGTGCTGACCTCGGCCGAAGAGGCCGAAGGACTGTTTCTGACCCAGGAGCCAACGCCTCTACGCAGCGTCGATATTCTCGACGGCGGCAAGGCAGAGCTGGAGCGGGCCAACAGCGAGTGGGGTCTGGCACTGGCCCCCGACGAGATCGACTATCTGGTGGAGAACTTCACCGCGCTGGGGCGCAATCCCTCCGATGTGGAACTGATGATGTTCGCCCAGGCCAACTCCGAGCACTGTCGTCACAAAATTTTTAACGCCGACTGGATCATCGACGGCCAGGAGCAGGAGAAATCCCTGTTTGCCATGATCCGCAATACCCACCAGAAGAATCCGGGCAAGACCCTTTCCGCCTATAGCGACAACTCGGCGGTCATCGAAGGGCCGGTGGCGGGGCGTTTCTTCCCCGAGCCGGGTAGCAACAAGTACAACTATCACAAAGAGCCGATGGCGATCCGGATGAAGGTGGAGACCCACAACCACCCGACGGCGATCTCGCCTTTCCCCGGCGCGGCCACCGGTAGCGGCGGCGAGATCCGTGACGAAGGTGCGACTGGACGTGGTTCCAAACCGAAGGCGGGCCTGACCGGTTTTTCTGTCTCCAACCTGCGCATCCCCGGCTTCGAGCAGCCGTGGGAGAACGACTACGGCAAACCGGGACGCATCGTCTCCGCCCTCGACATCATGATCGACGGCCCTCTCGGCGGCGCGGCCTTCAATAACGAATTCGGTCGTCCGGCGATCAACGGTTACTTCCGTACCTATGAAGAGAAGGTCAGCGGTGCCAATGGCGAAGAGGTGCGTGGTTACCACAAGCCGATCATGCTCGCTGGTGGTCTCGGCAACATCCGCGTTGAACACGTGGAAAAAAATATTATCCCGCCCGGTGCGCAACTGGTGGTGCTCGGCGGCCCGGCGATGCTGATCGGTCTCGGTGGTGGCGCGGCCTCATCGATGGCCAGCGGCGAGTCGGCGGAGAATCTCGATTTTGCCTCGGTGCAACGCGGTAACCCGGAGATCGAACGTCGCTGCCAGGAGGTAATCGATCGTTGCTGGCAGTTGGGCGATTCCAATCCTATCGTTTCCATTCACGACGTCGGCGCGGGTGGTCTCTCCAACGCCATGCCGGAACTGGTTAACGATGCTGGTCGCGGTGCGCGCTTTGAACTGCGCGCCATTCCCAACGACGAGCCGGGCATGTCGCCGATGGAGATTTGGTGCAACGAAGCGCAGGAGCGTTACGTGCTGGCCATTCAGCCGGAAGATATGCAGCGCTTTACTGCTATCTGCGAACGCGAGCGTGCCCCCTTCGCCGTGATCGGCGAGGCCATGGCTGAACAACAGTTGGTGTTGGGCGATGGGCATTTCGATAACACCCCCATCGATATGCCGATGGAAGTGCTGCTGGGCAAGCCGCCGAAGATGCTGCGTGAAGTGCAGCACAAACCTTTCCAGAAAAACGATTTCAATACGAAGAAGATCGACATTCGTGATGCAGCCTATCGTTTGCTGCGTCTGCCGACCATTGCCGACAAGACCTTCCTTATTACTATCGGCGACCGCACCGTTACCGGTTTGATTAACCGTGATCAGATGGTTGGTCCGTGGCAGGTGCCGGTGGCCGACTGCGGTGTGACCGCCAGCAGTTACGATAGCTACTGCGGTGAAGCGATGGCGATGGGTGAGCGTACGCCGTTGGCGTTGCTCGATCATGCCGCCAGCGCGCGCATGGCAGTGGGCGAAGCACTGACCAACATTGCTGCCGCTGCCATCGACGATATTAAAGACATTGTGCTTTCCGCTAACTGGATGTCTCCCGCGGGTCATCCGGGTGAAGATGCCGGTCTTTACGATGCGGTAAAAGCAGTAGGGATGGAGCTGTGCCCCGCGTTGGGTATCGCCATTCCGGTCGGCAAGGACTCCATGTCGATGAAAACCGTATGGCAGGACGGTAACCAAGAGAAATCGGTTACCGCGCCACTCTCCTTGATCATCTCCGCCTTTGCACCGGTGAGCGATGTGCGTCGCACCCTGACCCCGGAACTACAAACGGATAAGGGCGATACTGATCTGATCTTGATCGATCTCGGCAAGGGCCGTAACCGCCTCGGTGGCTCCTGTCTTGCACAGGTTTATAAAGAGTTGGGCCATCACGGTCCTGACCTGGATGACCCGCAGGCATTCAAACAGTTCTTTGCTGCAATGCAGGAACTGAGCCGCGAACACAAACTGCTCGCCTACCATGACCGATCCGACGGTGGTCTTTTCACCACGGTCGCCGAGATGGCTTTCGCTGCACACTGTGGCGTGAACCTGCAACTGGACGAGTTAGGTGACGATGCGGTTGCGGCGCTGTTTAGTGAAGAGCTGGGCGCAGTCATTCAGGTACGTCACGAAGACACCGACGAGGTGCTCTCCGAACTGCGCGAAATGGAGTTGGCAAATACTGCTTTTGTGATTGGTGAGTTGAATGAAGATGATCGTATCGTCATTCGCCATGGTAGTGACGTGTTGCTCGACGAGTCACGTGTTGATCTGCAGCGTGCCTGGTCAGAAACCACCTTCCGTATGCAGTCACTTCGCGACAACGCCGATTGTGCCACGGAAGAGTACGACCGACTGCTCGATGCTAACGATCCGGGCATGTTTGCCGAACTGACATACGACATTGATGAAGATGTCGCTGCACCGTTCATTGCCAAAGGTGTACGCCCCACTGTCGCAGTACTGCGTGAGCAGGGCGTAAACGGCCAGATCGAAATGGCCGCCGCCTTTGACCGCGCCGGTTTTGATTCGGTGGATGTGCATATGAGTGACATCATCAGCGGTCGCGTTGCACTGGATGCGTTCAAGGGTCTGGTTGCCTGCGGCGGTTTCTCCTACGGTGACGTTCTCGGCGCTGGTGAAGGCTGGGCCAAATCGATCCTGTTTAATTCACAGGCCCGTGATCAGTTCGAAGCCTTCTTTAATCGCGAAGACAGTTTCGGTCTCGGTGTCTGTAACGGTTGTCAGATGATGTCCAACCTGCACGACCTGATCCCTGGCGCTTCTGCATGGCCACATTTCGTACGTAATCTCTCTGAGCAGTTCGAGGCACGGGTGGCGATGGTTGAGGTAATGAAATCGCCATCGCTGTTCCTGCAGGGAATGGAAGGTTCGCGTATGCCCATCGCTGTGGCGCATGGCGAAGGCCGCGCCGAATTCCGTCCTGGACACACCCCTGAAGATGCGCTGCGTACACAGCAGGTCGCGCTTCGCTATGTCGATAACTATGGCGACCCGACTGAAATCTACCCCGCCAACCCGAATGGTTCTCCGCTTGGTATTACCGGGCTCAGCAGTGAGGACGGCCGCTTCACCATCATGATGCCGCACCCGGAGCGGGTGTTCCGGGCGGTACAGTATTCATGGCACCCAGAGGAATGGGGTGAAGATGGGCCGTGGATGCGGATGTTCCGTAATGCACGTGTGTGGGCTGGGTAACACTCTCACACTATTAATTTGCGCTCGCACTCGTCTAGTAGATAAAGTATCGGGAGTAGAGGGCCGTGGCAATCACGGCCTCCAATATAAGGAAATATTAGATGAAACCATTGATATTGGCTTTGTCTCTATTTATTGCAGGATGCTCCACGATTACCATCCAAGCAGCTTCAAAGGAAAAACTCGAAACTCCACCTAGCTATGAAGAACGATTTAGCTTCTTCATATGGGGAATTATCGGAACGGGACGGGTTAATGTCAGTAAAATCTGCGGAGATAGGGATGTATTGCAGATGCAAAGTATCGTGACGCCACAGGACCTTGTCTTTATGGCCATTACGGGTGGAATTTATGTGACAAAGACAGCTCGTGTCTGGTGTGACGGGGCTTGAAACAATGCGAATGATTATTACCATTGCCGTGTTGCTGCTTCTTTCCGGGTGTACCACCATTATTTTCGAAAAAGACCACCAGGCTAAGGAGCTAAACATCAAAAGTCAGTGGCACCATAATATGGTTTTTGGTTCGGTTGAGGTGTCGGAACCAGTTGATTTAGGTAAGCAATGTCCTGATGGGTGGAGCTATGTTTCAACAGAATTCTCATTTACCAATTTTCTGGCATATAACTACTCTCAGGTTCCTGCTGCATATGCTTATGGTGGTGGTCCGGAAGCTGGGATAATTTGGGTCGGCACAGTATTAGTCGGATGGTACCCACAAACAGTTGAGCTTGGCTGCAATAGCAGAAAATTCTTTTCATCTTCTGATGAAGGTTGAAGCGCACGTTTGGTATATATTTAAGTAGATGTTGGAGCTATCATTAGCTCGATCGGTGGCGTCATTATTTACACTTTCTGTTCCAGAATATGTGGTTCAAATAAATGGAACCATACTGAGGAAAAGTGCGTTTCCAACTAATGGGCTCGTTTGAGCCTATGTCTCAATGCTAATTTAGTAATATTGCTTATATCCCCACTATTGCAAAAACTTTGCAACCAGATCTCCTGATAATTCGTTACTTGCTTCAGATACACAACATTCTGTTGTGACGCTTCTCATCCCGATGCAGACGGATGAGTTGAGGTAATGGTGGCGAACGTGAGCAGTAAAATAACCAAAAAACACCTTGCGTACTGGGCACTTATCGCTGTTCTGGTTATTCTTCCCCTAAGTTTGATGGGGATAAAGCTGTTCGTCCTGAATTACCCCCTGAAGGGTCTGATCCCGACACAAAGTTACCAGGTGGAACTGGCCATGCAGGCCGATGGTCATGGTCAGTCGCTCAATATAGATACTTTCCTGCCCCGTTCCGATACCCGGCAAAACATCCTTGAAGAGCAGAACGCCAATGGTGTCTTTGTCCTCAATCAGCGCACCGAGGGTGAAAACCGTATTGCCACCTGGAGTGCGAGCAATGTCGATGGACGCCAGGATATTCGATATACGGTACTGGTGCAGACCAAACCAGTGCGCTACATCCTGCCGCCCAACATGCCGATCCCTGGCGAATATTCCGAGCAATTGCAGCAATATTTAAAGGCAGAGGAAGGGATTCAGGTCGATAGTCCCCTGATCAAACAACGCGTCGATGAACTGATGCCGAACCCGAAAGCGCGTACCCTTGGTGAAAGTCTGACGATCATTCATCGCTATCTTCAGGATCAGTTCGCCAATCGCAATTTTTCCGGTTATACCGACGCGCTCACGGCATTAAAGCTGGGTGAGGCCAGCTGCAATGGAAAAGGACGTCTGTTCGTGGCGATGGCCCGTTATCTCAATATTCCGGCACGTCTGGTCGGCGGTTATGTGATGGAAAGTGGCAGCAAACGGACCAGCCACCAGTGGGTGGAAGCCTATGTCAGTGGGCATTGGGTGCCTTTCGATACGATTAATGATCACTTTGCCGAGATCCCGGCTAATTTTCTTACCCTCTATTACGGCGATGAAGTGCTGTTCAAGCACACCAGCAGTATCAATTTCCAGTATCGATTCAATACTGTGAAAAAACTGGTGCCACGTTACGACGTGCAGCAGGAATTAGGCGATTCGATCTTCAATATGATCAACTTCTATGCGCTGTTTGAGCGGGTAGGGATTTCCCAGGACTTGCTGAAGGTGCTGTTGATGATCCCACTCGGCGCTTTTGTCACCGTGGTGTTCCGTAATGTTGTGGGCATTGAGACATTTGGCACTTTTCTTCCTGCCCTGATTGCCGCTGCCGCGCGGGAAAGTGGTCTGTTGTGGGGGCTGATTGGGTTCATTCTGATTATCGGTATCACCGCGCTGATTCGCAAAGGACTCGACTGGTTACAGTTGCTTCATTCGCCAAAGATGGCGGTGATTCTGGCGGTGGTGGTGATGGTGATGATGACCATGACGGTGGGTGGTGTGCACTACGGCCTGTTCGAGCTGGCGCAGATGACATTATTTCCTATCGCGATTCTGGCGATCACTTCGGAACGTTTCGCAATTATGGTCGAAGAGCAGGGTATGGCGGAAACCATGAAGCTGATGTTTACCACAGTAATTGTCATTGCCGCCGCCTATGCGGTGATGTCTTCGATATTTATGCAGTCCCTGTTTCTGGCATTCCCCGAGTTATTGCTGGTGGTCATGGCATTGAATGTCTGGCTCGGTCGGTGGGTTGGCATGCGGCTGATGGAGTTCGTTCGTTTCCGTCATCTGATGGTTCATCGGGAGGGGACGGCTCATGCTTGACTGGCTCTCCAAATGGCGAACTCTTCGTGATGCCTCTCGTAACGTACTGACAATGAATCAGCGTAATCTCGGCTATGTCTATCCACACAATGCACGCCGTGATTTCCCTGTCGCCAACGATAAATTATTGTCCAAGGAAATACTTTCGTTGCACGGCGTGCCGGTAGCCAAAACGCACTTTAGTTATCGTTACTTTTATGAGTTACATGATCTGGCTACCGATCTGCGTAGCATAGATGACTTCGTCATCAAACCTTCAAACGGTAGTGCGGGCAACGGCATACTGGTGATTATCGGACACGAAGGTGATGAATGGGTTGGGATCAATGGCAAGCGCTATATCATCGCCGATCTACGCCGCCATATAGCTGACATTATTTTTGGTGTCTATTCCCACGATAAGCAGGATGCGGCAATTATCGAACAGCGAATCGTACAACATCCGGTTATTGACAGCTTATTCGACAAGGGACTGGCTGACGTACGCCTCATTCTGTTTCGCCATGAATTGATTCTGACCATGAGTCGTGTGCCGACAATCATGTCCGCAGGGAAGGCCAACCTGCACCAGGGGGCGGTTGGTGTGGGCCTCGATCCGCAGAGTGGTCGTAGCTACCGGGCGATGTTCATGCAGGAAATTATTTCCCGCCATCCTGACACGGGTGCCGATTTGATCGGTGTACAGATTCCATTCTGGGAAGAGATTCTCGAACACTCCCATCGTCTTGCAGAAGCAGTGCCGCTTAAATATGTCGGTATTGATGTTGCTATCGCCGAGCAGGGGCCGGTGGTGCTGGAGATCAATGCTCGGCCTGGGTTGGAGATCCAGAACGTCACTGCCTGTGGAATGCGTCCGATACTGGAGGCGCTACGATGACAAAGCTGCTGCGTGAGAGTTTTGTTCCGGTTCTGACAGTGCTAGGCCTGCTGTTTGTGCTGTTGCTTTACGTGCGTTACCAGGTGGTGCTGGAAGCCGATGCGATTACCGTCATCAATATCCGTCCACAGGTGGCAAAGCAGACGGGTGATGACCCGGAAGATCAGGAATTACTCACCTTTGGTGAGATAGACCCAGAGCTTGATGCTGTCGCAAAATTAATCGGCGAGCAAAAATTTCAGCAGGCCAACAAGCAACTGCAGCAGTTAGTTTCACGCAGAGATGACTCTCGCAGTTGGGCGACGCTGGGTATCCTGCAATATAAAGAGAAACGTTATAGCGATGCGTTAAGTAGTCTGGAAAAGTCCGCGCAACGGACACCACTCTTTCCTGGGCTCTACTTCTATCGTGCACTGGTGTACTCCCATCTTGATGCGAATGACAAGGCCGAACAGGACTACCTGCGTCTTATCGAGATCAATCCCAATCATTTTGAGGCGCACTACAACCTCGGCCTATTGCTGATGGAACAGAATGATTATCTGCAGGCAGGTGAAACCTTTCAGCATACAGTGACGCTTGCCGGCGGAGCACGTAAAGCACGAGCTTACTACCAGTTTGGACGTGCGCTTCTGGGGCAGGGGGGTGAAAAGAAGGCTGAGGCGAAAAAGCAGTTCAGCCTTGCCATTCGTCATATGCCCGGCTTCGTCGAGCCTCGTCTGGAACTGGCAAAGATGGAACCCGACACAGCAGAAGGGCGTAAGGCTGCGGAGGAGCAACTGCTGACTGTGTTGCAGCTGGCGCAGGGTAACCCGCCCGCATTATTTGCCCTGGCAATGCACTACAACGATAACGGCGATACCGAGGCAGCGATTCAGCGTTATCGGGAACTGCTGCAGTTCGATCCGGAATATTCTGCGGCACGCTACAACCTCGGCCTGTTGTTGATGGATAAAAAACGCTGGGAAGAGGCACGCTCGCAGTTCAACTGGTTGATCGAGCGTGAGCCACAAAACGCCAAGGCATTTTTCAGTCGTGGTCGTGCAAATTATCGGATGAAGAACTACGAGCTTGCCATTGCTGACTATCGTCAGGCCATTGATATTCAGTTGGGTCACTATCCGGAGGCCTACCTCAATCTTGGACTGGTCTACACCGCACGAAAGAATTATGGCGATGCCCAGCAGAGCTATCGCGAGGCACTTTCCCAACGACAGGATTATGCGACCGCCTGGTACAACCTGGGGTTGCTACACATGCGCCAGAAACAGACCGAGGAGGCCCTGAACTCATTCAAACAGGCGGTCAAATTGAACAAGCGCTATGCCACAGCCTGGTACAACATGGGCGTACTTTATGGACGTGAAGAGCGCAATGAAGAAGCGATTAAGGCGTATCAGGAAGCGCTACGCCTGCGGCCAAAATACATTAATGCTCATCTTAATATTGCCGTGCGCTGGAATCGCGTTGGACAACCGCAAAAAGCCATTGATCACTACCGTAAAGCGTTGACCTATGACGCTACCTATTCAAATGCCTGGTACAACCTGGCGCTGGTCTATTCCGAAATGAAACAGTATGGCGATGCTGCCGATGCATTGCAGCGGATGCTTGAGCTGGAGCCGAATAATGTCAAGGCTTTGTATCTGATGGGACAGACGTTGCGGGCGTTGGGGCGTGATCAGGATGCTGTTGTAGTGCTACAGCGTGCGATTGATATCGAGCCTGACAATACGGAACTGCGTCTGATATTGGCACAAAGCCTGCGAGCCTCAGGCGATCTGCAACAGGCACAGAGCGAACTGTTCAAGGGATTGTCACTTGAACCGGGTAATGAGTTTTTACGCGCCGAACTGGCGTCGCTGGAAAAACAATAATTAACACTAACAGGAGTCAGACCATGAAAATTACAAACGCGGCGGTTGTGTTGTCATTTATGGCTGCCAATGGAGCAATGGCGGCCACACAACCTAATACGATGCCGTACGAGGCGAAATGGTCGATCGAAACAGGTATTGGCTATGACACTAACGCTTATCACGCACCGGATCATGACTATGCGGATTATTATGCAGATCCCACCGGTGCCACGATTGTTTCGCCGAAGGAACAGGATGGAATGTTTATCCCATTCAAGTTTGATGTGGAATTGAGCACGCCATTGGCCAAGCATATCGATCTTGTCGGCGATTACAGCTTTAAAGGGGACTTTTATCTCGATTCTGCATTACAGGATGCCAATGCTACCCGCCATAAGCTCAGTGTTGGCAGTGCATTTGAATTGGGAAAAAAGGGCAAGGATGGAAAGGCGTATGCTGGTGCCTTTGTACATAGTCAGGATAAGGTTTATGTCGATCGGGATAGCGGTGATCCAAAGCTTTCTGGCGGTAATATTGACGTTTCGAATCGCTACACTTACACCAGCTACGGTATTGAGGGTGATTATGAGCGCAAGGTCGCCAAAGATGACAATGTGGGGGTGAAGGCAGCGTACGAAAATCTCGACTATTCGGACCCGGTGGCCTGGTCACAATATGATCATATCTACACCATGTATGGGGCCTACTGGGAACACTATTTCCCAACTGATACCAAATTAACTTTGGAAGTTACCAATGAAGTCCGCGATTATAGTGATCGTCATGCCTACAATCTCGATGGCACACTGTTCGCCTCAAATCCACTACTGACCTATACCTATGCAACTTACGCCATCGGTGTACGGCAGAAGTTCAGTGACAGCACAAAGGCTTATTTTGACTATGAGCTGGAGCAACGCAGCGATAGCCACGTCGGCTATAACGATGTGGACCGCACCATGTTCAAGGTGCGCGTGATTCATGACCTCAATAAAAAGATTCGTCTGCGTGGCAAAGTTGCCTATTACAATTACGATTATGCTAATGCCTACAATTTTGAGGATCCGACCCAGGGCAAGAAAAAGCGCTCTGCGACAGACTTTCAATTCACTGGTGAATACCAGTGGAATAAGAACAAGGTCTACTATGTCGAATTGGAGCGTAATGTCCGTGACAACACCGATGACCGTTATCAATACAACGACACTATCCTGATGCTGGGAGCAAAATGGGATTACTGAGACACATACTTTAGACAGCGCTCCATTGTGGGGGCGCTGTCAGTATTTTTCATCATAACCAGGAATCTTCGCTCCAGGCAGAAAAGCCCTGTTTTGCAGGGCATCCCCCCAGATGATAGAATTCGCCCCCTTTCGTATAGGGCTCTCCTGAGCGGGGGGGCTTTTCCGTTTTTCTATCGTACTTCTGCTGACGCCAACACGTTCGGCAGGGGACAGTTTTGGGTTTGTAATGGTTGTCTCTTCAAGATCGAACTGGTTTGGCAATATCCGCGGCGACGTGCTCGCCGGTCTGGTCGTAGCACTGGCACTTATCCCCGAGGCGATCGCCTTCTCCATCATCGCCGGGGTCGATCCCAAGGTCGGCCTTTACGCCTCTTTCTGTATCGCGGTGGTAACCGCCTTCGTCGGCGGTCGGCCGGGGATGATCTCCGCAGCCACCGGGGCCATGGCATTGTTGATGGTCACTCTGGTGAAAGACCACGGGCTGCAATACCTGCTGGCGGCAACGCTGCTCACCGGGGTGCTGCAGATCGGCGCCGGATACCTCAAGCTCGGCTCCCTGATGCGCTTCGTCTCCCGCTCGGTGGTCACCGGTTTCGTCAATGCCCTGGCGATCCTGATCTTCATGGCGCAGTTGCCGGAACTGATCGGTGTGACCTGGCATGTCTACGCCATGACCGCCGCCGGTCTGGCGATCATCTATCTCTTTCCCTATGTCACACGCGCTGTACCCTCGCCGCTGGTCACCATTATTTCCCTGACCATCGTCTCCATCTGGCTGGGGTTGGATATCCACACCGTGGGCGACATGGGCGAATTGCCCGATACCCTGCCGGTGTTCCTGCTGCCCGAGGTGCCGCTCAACTTTGAAACCCTGGCGATCATCTTCCCCTATTCGATCTCCATGGCTATCGTCGGTCTGCTCGAGTCACTGATGACCGCGACCATCGTCGATGACCTGACCGATACACCCAGCGACAAGAACCGCGAGTGTAAGGGGCAGGGCGTGGCCAATATCGCCGCTGGTATGCTCGGCGGCATGGCGGGTTGCGCCATGATTGGTCAGTCGGTGATTAACGTAAAGTCTGGTGGTCGTGGTCGTCTCTCCACGCTTACCGCTGGTGTCTTCCTGCTGATTATGGTGGTCTTCCTCGGTGACTGGGTGGCGCAGATCCCGATGGCGGCGCTGGTGGCGGTGATGATCATGGTCTCTATCGGTACCTTCAGCTGGGAGTCGCTGCGTAACCTGAAAAAACATCCGCTGAGCACCAACATCGTCATGATCTCGACCGTGGTGGTCGTCGTCGCCACACACAATCTGGCCTACGGCGTTTTCTTCGGTGTATTGCTGGCGGCAATGTTTTTCGCCAACAAGGTCGGCCAGTACAAATACGTGGTGTCGACGATCAGCGATGATGGTGTTACCCGTAGCTATCAGGTCGTAGGCCAGGTCTTCTTTGCCTCCGCCGACAAGTTTGTGGAGTTTTTCGACTTCAAGGAAGCCGTGGATAAGGTGGTGATCGATCTCACTCAGGCCCATTTCTGGGACATTACCGCCGTCGCCGCGCTGGACAAGGTGGTACTCAAGTTTCGCCGTGAGGGCACCGAGGTTGAAGTTATCGGTCTCAATGCGGCCAGCGCAACCATCGTTGACAAGTTCGCCGTACATGACAAGCCCGATGCGGTGGCGGAGCTGATGGGTCACTGACCCGGGAGAATAAGAATGAACAAGGTAATCGCCTGTATCGACGGTACCGACGTTTCGGCAGCGGTCTGTGACTATGCCTCCTGGGCCAGTCTGCGTATGGATGCACCGCTGGAATTTCTGCACGTGCTGGAAAAGAGTGAATACCCGGCAGAGACTAACCTGAGCGGCAACATCGGTCTGGGCAGTCGCGAAGCACTGTTGGATGAATTGACCGCGCTAGATGAGAAGCGCGGCAAGCTGGCCCTGGAGCAGGGCAAGTTGATGCTTGAAGCGGCCACCAACCTCGCTATCTCCAACGGCATCGGTTGCCCCACCAGTCTGCAACGTCATGGCAGTTTGGTAGAAACGTTAAGCGAAATGGAAGAGTCGATTCGTTTGCTGGTGATGGGCAAGCACGATGAAAATCTGGGGGCCCATGTCGGCAGCCGTCTGGAGAGCGTGGTGCGTACCATGCACCGTCCCATCCTGATCACTACCGCCGAGTACAGCGTACCGCAAAGTGTGATGATCGCCTTCGACGGCAGCGCCACCACCCGCAAGGGTGTGGAGATGGTCGCCGGGAGTCCGCTGTTTAGTGGTCTTCCCTGCCATCTGGTGATGGTCGGTGCCGATAACGAAAGCCATCGCGAACAGTTGGACTGGGCACGCCGCACCCTTGAGGATGCCGGTTTCGAAACGCCTGCGGAGATTATTAACGGTGAGGTAGAGCGTGTGCTGTGTGATTACCGTGCCGAGCACGGCATCGATATGTTAATCATGGGTGCCTACGGCCATTCGGTGATTCGCCGTTTTCTGGTCGGCAGTACCACCACCAGCGTGATGCGTAATGCATCGGTGCCGGTATTGTTGCTGCGCTAGTCGTTATAGTGAATACCCTGTTCTGTCAGGTATTCGATTACCGCGGCCTTGTCGCCACTGAAGGTGATCACCTTTTTATTCTGTTTGATTTGGTAGTCGTACATCGGGTCGTAGTAACCGCCGAGTAGTTCGCCGATCCACGCCTTGTGCTGTTCGGTGTTGCCGGTAGTGCGCTGCACTTCAACCGCTGCCTCCATCAGGCGGCGTAATTCCAAATGACGTGTGCCACCCAGGCGTTTCTGAATTTTATCCAGGCTGCCGAGCAGATACGCGGCCCACTTTTCGAAACCCTGTTCTTCACCGAAGAGTTCGACGTGTTCAGCCAGCGCTTCATCGATGTATTCCTGATGGGTAATCTCCACCCGCTCTTCTAGCGTCGCTTCCAGGATCACCAGCGGCGATTCACGGAAGTGATCGCGAATTGCATCGGGAATGAAGCAGGAACCGACATTGCGGTGTTCATCTTCAACCACAAAGGTCGGGTTGCCGTTGGCGCGAATCTTTAACAGTTCGATGGAGAGGGCGTTTTCAAAACTGATTTGCCGTGGTTGTGGTGTAGCGTGGGGGCCGAAGGCGGAGCCACGATGCCAGGCCAGTTTTTCCAGGTCGACCATCGGTGAAAGCTGGTGCAGCAAAACCGTCTTGCCGGTGCCAGTACGTCCGCCAAGCACAATCGGATGAACGGCTTTGGCACTCGCTTCCAGTTCGTCGATAAGAAAGCGGCGCATCGCCTTGTAGCCGCCCTTGACCCGCGGGTAGCGAATGCCGGTTGCTTCGAACAACCACTGCTGGCTGATCTTCGAACGCATGCCGCCGCGAAAACAGTAGAGCACCCCTTCGGGATGTTCCTCGGCGAAACGTTTCCACTCGGCAACGCGCGCGGTTTTCTTCTCGCCGTGAACCAGTTCATGACCCAGTTCCACCGCAGCGTCCTGACCCAGCTCTTTGTACTGGATACCGATTTGCTCGCGCTCGGCGTTATCGATCAGCGGACGGTTTTCCGTATGCGGAAACGCCCCCTGTTCGAACTCCACCGGTGCGCGCACGTCGAGCAGCGGCACATCCTGTAGAAACAGGCTGCGCAGGTCTTCGATCTGCGGTAGTTCTTCCGTCATTAGATTATTGTGATCAACGGGCTATCGTCGATGGACAGCAGGCGACCGATCGGTTTCAGATCCATTCCCGCTTCACGGGTGATGGCAAGGAACGCATCATCGGCACCGGGCGCCACCGCGACCAGCAGGCCACCGGAGGTTTGCGGATCGCACAGCAGTTGACGTTTGGCTTCTTCCACCGGGCCGACCTTGTGGCCGTAGCTGTCGAAGTTACGTTGTGCGCCGCCGGGCGAGCAGCCCATCGCCAGATACTCTTCCACATAAGGTAGTTTGGGCACTGCGTCGTAATCGATCTCTGCACGCACGCCGCTGCCTTCGCACATCTCGCGCAGGTGGCCGAGCAGGCCAAAGCCAGTGACGTCGGTCATCGCTTTCACGCCGTCCAGTTTGCCCAGCGCAGCGCCGACCTTATTCATCTGGCACATGGTTTCCGGGGCGATGCGCTCGTGTTCCGATTTGAGCTTCTTCTGTTTCTGCGCGGTGGTGAGGATGCCGATGCCGATGGGCTTGGTCAGGTAGAGCGTACAACCTGCCTCGGCCGTGTTGTTCTGCTTCAGGTTCACGTTATCGACGATACCAGTGACGGCAAGACCGAAGATCGGTTCCGGCGAGTCGATGGAGTGACCACCGGCCAGTGGAATACCTGCTTCCTCACAGGCGGCACGTCCGCCATCGACTACCTCGCTCGCCACTTCCGGACCGAGTTTGTCGATGGGCCAGCCAAAGATTGCTATCGCCATCATCGGGCTGCCGCCCATGGCGTAGACATCACTGATCGCATTGGTGGCGGCGATGCGACCGAACTCGAACGGGTCGTCGACGATGGGCATGAAGAAGTCGGTCGTGCTGATTACCGAGCGGCCATCACCGAGGTCGTAGGCCGCCGCGTCGTCGCGCGAGTCGTTACCTACCAGCAAGCGCGGGTCGGGGGTGATGGCGAAGCCGCTGTTGAGGATCTCCTCCAGCAGCTTGGGCGCGATTTTGCAGCCGCAGCCGGAGCCGTGGCTGTACTCTGTCATGCGGACGGTTTGTTCACTCATGCGGGTTTGTTCCAGTTCGTTATTGCAACATGGGCGGGGATATTAACACGGACAGGCACGTTGCCTCATGCGGGATAGTCGAGTTCCAACTGGTGGCGAAAGGCGAGAATGCGGACCTGATCCAGTGTGGGGACGAAGCGATAGAGGGCGACATAGCCTGACTTGCCGTAAGAGATGATGAGTTCTCGTATATCACCTTCAATACATCGCCCAATCAATGGGTGTGTTTTGAGAGCAGAGACGGCGTCGGCGATGTTTTCCGCCGCGGTGATGGCAGCAGAGGGATCGTGTTCGAGCAGGAAGTTGAACAGCCGCTCCAGATTCGCCAGCGCGTTTTCGGAGTAGATTATTTCTGCCAAGGCTTCGGCCTTTTGCTGGCTTCTCTCTTTGCCAGCCGATTCAACCAGGTGTGTACATCATCAGCACGATAGATGGTTCCGCCTTCCTCGATCTCCTTGTCCGAGTTGATCGCCTCCTGCACAAATTCATAGAGTTTCTCTTCCCGCGATACTTCCCGCTCCAGCGCTTCGATCATGACGCTATGGGGGGAACGGTGGCTCTGTTCGGCCAGCTTCTGGATTCTGTTTTTGAGTTCATCGGGGAGTTTTATCGAGGTGGATACGATGGCCATAAATAGCCTCCTGTGGTCAGGTAGTCATATCGTAGTACCTGCGTCCGTCTGCCGCAAGAGGAAGCTGAACGGCCACGAAAATATTGCCCTGCTTGTCAAGATTACGCATTCGGGATGCCTTTGTTACTATCTCGTCCTTTCCGATTTCCAACCCAGGTAGAGCAGAATCCATGTCCATTGCCCAACGCATCGCCGAAGAACTCAATGTCCGCGTCAACCAGGTGGAGGCCGCCGTCGGCCTGCTGGACGAGGGCTCGACGGTGCCGTTCATCGCCCGTTACCGTAAGGAGGTAACCGGCGGCCTCGACGACACCCAGTTGCGTAACCTGGAGGAGCGGCTGATCTACCTGCGTGAACTGGAAGAGCGCCGTGCCGCGGTGATCAAGTCGGTCGATGAGCAGGGCAAGCTGACTCCGGAGCTGAAGGCCGCGTTCCTCGCCGCCGACACCAAGACCCGCCTGGAAGACCTCTATCTGCCCTACAAACCGAAGCGCCGCACCAAGGCGCAGATCGCCCGCGAGGCGGGGCTGGAGCCGTTGGCCCATGCGCTGCTGGAAGACCCGTCGCTCAATCCTGAAGCTGAAGCTGCCGCCTACGTCGACAAGGACAAAGAGGTCCCCGACGTTGCCGCCGCGCTGGAAGGGGCAAAGCAGATCCTGATGGAAGAGTTCGCCGAGGATGCGGAGCTGGTGGGCAAGCTGCGCGACTACCTGTGGCAGCACGGTGTACTCAGTTCCAAGGTGGCGATGGGCAAGGAGCAGGAAGGGGCCAAGTTCTCTGACTACTTCGATTTTGCCGAACCGATTAAAACCATCCCCTCGCATCGTGCGCTGGCCCTGTTCCGTGGACGCAAGGAGTCGATCCTCAATCTGGAGCTGGCCCTGCCGGAAGATGCTGAACTGAAACCGGGCGAGTTCGGTGTTGCCGAGCGGATGATCGCGGCGCAGAAAGCGATTAAAGATGAAGGCCGTCCGGCAGATAGCTGGCTGCGCGAAGTGGTGCGTTGGTCCTGGCGGGTGAAAATCTTCACCCACCTCGATACCGATCTGAAATCGCGCCTGCGTGAAGAGGCGGAGGAGGAGGCGATTAAGGTCTTCGCCCGCAACCTTAACGATCTATTGCTGGCCGCCCCCGCCGGGCCGCGCGCAACCCTCGGCCTTGACCCCGGTCTACGTACCGGCGTTAAAGTTGCGGTGGTCGACGCCACCGGCAAACTGGTCGATACCGCCACCATCTATCCCCACGTGCCGAAGAACCAGTGGGATCAGTCGATTCATATCCTTGCCGAACTGGCGAAGAAACATAACGTTGATCTGATCAGCATCGGCAACGGTACTGCCTCGCGTGAAACCGACAAACTGGCCGCCGACCTGATCAAGAAGCATCCTGATCTCAAACTCACCAAGATCATGGTCAGCGAAGCGGGCGCCTCGGTGTACTCCGCCTCCGAATTTGCCGCCAACGAATTCCCCGATCTCGACGTCTCCCTGCGTGGCGCCGTCTCCATCGCCCGCCGCCTGCAAGACCCGCTGGCGGAACTGGTGAAGATCGATCCCAAATCGATCGGCGTCGGCCAGTACCAGCACGACGTCTTGCAATCCAAACTGGCGCGCCAACTTGATGCCGTGGTGGAAGACTGCGTAAACGCCGTCGGTGTCGATATCAACACTGCCTCCGCACCGCTGCTGGCTCGCGTCGCCGGACTCTCATTGGCACTGGCAGCCAACGTCGTTGCACATCGCGACGAAAACGGCGCATTCAAAAACAGAAAAGATATCCTCAAGGTGCCGCGCCTCGGCGAAAAGGCCTTCGAGCAGTGCGCAGGATTCCTGCGCGTGATGAACGGCGACAATCCGCTCGACGCTTCGGCGGTTCACCCGGAGGCTTATCCGGTAGTCGAACGCATCATCGCCAAAAGCGGCAAAGAGATCGGCACCCTGATCGGCGACAGCAAGTTCCTCAAGACACTTGCCGCCAACGATTTCACTGACGACAAATTCGGCGAGCCGACCGTGAAAGACATCATTAAGGAACTCGACAAACCGGGCCGCGATCCGCGCCCGGAATTCAAGACCGCCGAATTCAAGGATGGCGTGGAAGAACTAAAAGACCTGGAGCCCGGCATGATCCTCGAAGGCGTAGTCACCAACGTCACCAACTTCGGTGCCTTCGTCGACATCGGCGTGCACCAGGATGGTCTGGTACATATCTCTGCTCTGGCCGACAAGTTCGTCAAAGACCCGCACGAAGTGGTCAAGGCGGGCGATGTAGTCAAAGTGAAGGTGATGGAAGTGGATATCCCACGCAAGCGTATCGGTCTCTCTATGCGTATGACCGACGACGCACAGCCAAAGCCCAAATCCGCAGAAGGCAGGAAGCCTGGCAATGATACACGCAGGGATAAACGCCATGAAAAACCGCAGCGCCAGTCCGCAGCACCAAGCGGGGCAATGGCCGAGGCCTTTGCCAAACTAAAGAAAGGTTAGAAGCGGACTCAAACACGGATTCGTGCCCGAAGACACAATGAGACTGCTTCTAGCCAAAAGTGAAGGCATAGGCTTCCAGCCCCGGCGCATCGCTCTCTATTTCCAACAGGCCGTTGTTGGGACTTTTCTGGTTGACCAGTTCGTAGAGGGTGTTGCGATCCACCGTGACCGTGCCGTCGACAACATCCTTGCCGCCGTAGGTGCCGACTGCCTGACCGTTGAGTCGCACTGTCACGTGGACGGGTTTGTCACTGCGACTGCCAAGTACCAGGAAGACCTTGCTTGATTTGAAGTTGAGGCGCAGTGCCGCACCTTTTTCTTCGCTAATGATGCGTTCGCCTTCCACGGTCCACCGGCCTTTCAGTGCCCAGTCGTTGCCCGGGATGAATTCAGGAAAGGTGAAATCCATCGGTACATCGCCTTTGACCTTGACGTTGCCGACGAAGGTGGATGCGCGGCGATAGCCGAGGTAGGTTTCCGGTGTCTGGTCGGCAGCGCGGTTTGTCTCGTCATGTTCACTTATCGATGTTTTGCCCTGGATCCCCAGCAGGTAGCGAATGTTGTTTTCGGTCACATCGTATTGGCCTTCGCCGAAGTGGGTGTAGACAACGTTGCCGTCACGGTCGATCAGGTAGTGGGCGGGCCAGTAGCGGTTCTTGAATC
Organism: Thiohalomonadaceae bacterium; assembly: GCA_050299175.1. Lineage (GTDB taxonomy): Bacteria > Pseudomonadota > Gammaproteobacteria > Thiohalomonadales > Thiohalomonadaceae > JAPHTQ01. The sequence continues at coordinate 27,070 of JBNKVM010000064.1, read as the reverse complement.
GATCCCAGGTGTCGAAGTTGTTGTCCTGTGCCACCGGGTAGTGGATACCGTATTCCTTGACTGCTGCCTTGACGTTGTCGAGTTTCCTCTCAAAATCAAATTCCGGTGAATGAACACCAACGATCACCAGTCCTTGGTCGCGGTATTTGCGATCCCACTCCGTGAGGTAGGGCAGGGTGCGGATACAGTTGATGCAGGAGTAAGTCCAGAAGTCGATCAACACTACCTTGCCCTTGAGTTTTTCCATGCTCAGCGGCTCGGAGTTGATCCAGTTTTGCAGACCAACGAATTCCGGTGCCGGGTAGGGTTTGTCCAACGCGTGCAGCAGGCTCAGTTCGCCTGTCGTGGTCTGTTCGACACTCGTCGATGAGCCGAAGAAAGAGAGCGCCTGTGCACCGGCACCGATGTAAGCGACCGCCAGCAGGATCAGGACGCCGAAGGTCTTGCGCACCCCCTCGGCATGGCGGGTGAAGAAGCTCATTTTGTTCATGACCTTTCTCCCGAATATGGAAATGAGGAGCATCGGTAATCCTGCACCGAGGGCAAAAGCGATAATGATGAGATCGCCGCCGAAGTCGCTCTGCTGGCGAATAACCTGCACTAGCACCGCGGCCAGGATGGGGCCGGCGCACGGTGTCCAGACAAAGCCGATCAACGAACCGATGAAGACACCGCTAAGCAGCCCCTCGCCACCCTTTGACGAAAGGTTGTTGCCGAGGGTCGCGGCCCATGAGGTCATGGCGCTGAATTTCTCCGACAGTTTTTCTGAGAGCAGGATCAGGCCGAACAGAGTCAGCAGTACCAGTGAGGCGTTTCTTACCAGTTCCACATCAAGATTGAGCAGGGTTATCAACTCTCTCAGTACAATGGCGAAGAGGCTGAATGCGGCGACAAAGCCGATGATGATACCGTAGGGGCGACGCCTGCCACCCTCGACCGATGCCGCCAGTACCAGCGGCAGGACAGGGAGTATGCAGGGCGACACGATCAGTGCCACGCCCTCGAGAAATGCCAAACCGATTTCAACGATATTCATCGTATTGCTCCATTAGCACCAATCCGGAATACACCTGGCATAGCGGAACTGGTGATACCTATTCGTGTGACAGACTGCGCCGGGGGAATACTACGTACGCCCCCGATACGCAGGCGATGCCATCACTTCATCATGCCGTCGTCTTTTTCCATGCTATCCATGGACATGGAATCCTTCTCCATGGTGTCCTTCTTCATAGAGTCTTTGGACATGGAATCTTTCTTCATGCTGTCCTTTTTCATGGAATCTTTACTCATAGAGTCCTTGGTCATGGTGTCCTTTTCCATGGTGTCTTTGCTCATGGCGTCCCTGGACATGGAGTCCTTGGTCATGGTGTCTTTACTCATGCTGTCCATGGCGGAAGCGTTCTGGGTCAGTGCCAGTGAACCGCTTGCCATCAACATGAGCGCGATCAGCGGATATGTGTGTCTCTTCATGGTAGTCTCCCGATAGATTGAAAGTTGCTGTTAACAGGCGGGTTAAATTCCCCCTCACCTCTTGATTCGCATAGACGGGAAAAATGGTTACAGCGCGGATGAAAAAAAATGGCGACAGCTGACGCGGACGTCGAGCGCAGTTTGGAGGAACTGATGCGCCTGGCGTTATCGGGCGACGCCAGTGCCTACACGCTACTCCTTAAAGAGACAGCACAACTGCTCCGTCCCTACCTCGTCCGGCACCTGCGTGAAGCTGGTGAGGTGGATGACCTGCTGCAGGAGATCCTGATCTCCATCCACAAGGCCCGCGACACCTACGACGGCGAGCGCCCGTACAAGCCATGGGCCTTTGCTATTGCCCGCTACCGCCTGCAGGATCATCTGCGCGTGGTCTACAGCGATCGGCTGAGACAGGCGGTGAATATCGATGATGTGGAAAATAATTTGTCACAAGATGTAACCGAACCGGAATTCAGTTACGAATCAATAAGCAGGGAGATCGACAAACTCTCGCCGAAGCAGGCCGACATCCTGCGTCTACTACACAAGGAAGGGTATACCTCCAGTGAGGCGGCGCGGGAGCTGAACATGAGTGTTTCGGCGGTGAAGGTCGCAGCCCACCGCGCCTACAAGGTGCTGCGAGAACGTATTGATAGGGGGCGAGAATGAACAATCTGGACTCACTGGTCGAAAGTCTGGCCGCGGATGCCAGGCCGGTGAAGAGGCTGCTCTCACCAGTGCGCCTGACGCTGCTGTGGAGTGCTGCCGCCATCATTTACCTGGTGGTCACCCTGTTGCTCACCGGTTTCAGGACGGACATCGCGCAAAGCCTGCGCAACCCCTGGTTCAACATGGAGTTGCTGACACTGCTGCTGGTCTTTGTCAGTGCCACACTGGGTGCAGCCGTGCTCGCCTTTCCTGACCTGTATCAGAAGCGCGCACTGGCCTGGGCGCCGCTCGTGGCATTCCTCCTGTTCACCGCCACGATGGCCGGTGCGTGGCTGGTCGACTTGCCGCCCTCACCCAAGCCGGTGCACAACATCGAGTGTACGGCCAGTATCACCCTGACGGCATTGCTCCCCGCGCTGTGGACCTTCCTCTCTCTGCGTCGTTATGCCTCGACCCACTCCCAGTGGGCCGGTAGTGTGGCGTTGCTCTCTGCCTTCAGCGTCGGCGCTATCTGGTTACGCCTGCATGAGGATACCGATTCCATTACCCATGTCGTGGTGTGGCACTATCTTCCCATGCTCGCCATCGGGCTGATTGGTTTCTGGTTGGGCAAGCGCCTGTTGAAGTGGTAGGTACTTTCGCCATTCCACCGTACATCAAGCGGAAATGGCGGAGGCGTTTGCCAGATTGAAGAAATCGTGTCTAAGCTGTTGGAGTTGTCCAGCTAACCACTAGAGGAAATATCGTATGAAGGGACTCATCATTGCGCTGCTCGCAATCGTTACACTTTCCGCCTGCACCGCATACAGGGAAGAAGGCTCCACGGATACGCTGGCGCTCTACCGCCAGATGACCAGCCAGAAAACGCAGCTTGAGCAGCGCACGGGCGAACCGACCCAGTTCAGCGGTAGCGAAAAAATCTGCGTTACCGCCACCTGCAAGCAGGGCGACACGGATTGCAAGCCGACCGATCACTACAACGGCAGTCCATTGATGGCTGCTAGTGATTACAAAAACTATTACACGCTGACCACCCGCAAGGATGGCTATTCCCAGTACGGCACGAATTCGCAATATGCCCGCGACGTTGCCAGCCTGACTGCCAATCTCGACAAGTTGATGGAAACATTCGAAAGCACCGGCCTGCGTAGTGAACTGGAATCTCGCGGCTTGACTCCCGCGCTGATGTTCGATATCGACAACACACTGGAATTCAGCGCCGCCCCCGATTCAGATGCCAAAGGCGACGGGCCTGCCATTCAGGGCATGGTCGAATTTGCCCGACGCTGGTGCTTCAAGGATGGTCTGGCCTGTTACTTCATTACCGCACGTAACTGCGACGCCAGCAGTGTTCCGCCTACTGCAAAGTGGCTGAAAAACAACCTGCACCTGAGCGATGCCCAGGTAAAACGCTATACTCATTTCTCACGCAACCAAAACAGCCTCACCTGCACCATACAGGGCAATCCACAGGTAGCGTACAAAGACGTTATCCGTGAAGCACTGGAGCAGCAACAGAACGTCTTCTGGCTGATGAGCATCGGCGATCAGCTGACCGACTCGCTTGGCGAACACAGCGGTATGAAGATCCGTGTCCCCAACCAGTTTTTCCACTCGGATATCGTGCCGAACCAGTATGCTCCCTGGGGTGTCGGTCAATGTGGTAGCCCGATAACCATTGCGCCGCCTGCTAACTGTGCCGGGTTACTGCTTGACCGGGCGATAGAAGTGACCAGTGTTGAGTATTGCAGTGCGCAACCTGCCATGTAGGAACTGTCTCAGCCGCACTCGCTAAATTTGAGACCGCTCCTGTAAGATGAGGAAAACACTGGCGAGGAGTGAGACTTGGCAATCGTTTTCAACGTGACACTGGGCGGGGAGCATATGCAGGGCCAGGGTGTATTGGTCTTCCTGCGCCCCGTCTCGGAACAGCGTAATGTGCTTATCCACGCATGGCAGGTGTTGATCGCATCCGCGGGTGCCAGCGAATCCTTTGAATACGAGTCGGTGATATCCACCAACGTCTTCTCCCGCCGTAACCCTCCACACTACATCCTTTCCGACACGATGGAGGTTCAGCCTGGTTCCCTGCTTGAAGCGGTCAGCTCAGGGGAATTATCACCCAGGTTACAGATGGCTCCCCATGATTTGGCACAGGAAAAGCTGACGCAGCAGCAGGCGGGCGTGATTAACAACACCCATCCCCACATTGAGCTGGATTGTAACTGGCTGGTCAATAACCGACGGGCACTCACCGTACCGAACCTTGGCGATGGAGCGGTCTCGTCGTTTGAATACGAACCGAGCCTCTACTTCATGGTCGCTCGGCCGCCGCTGGTCGGCCAGACCTACAATCTCCAGGACTTCGCCAACATGACCCGCTATCCCATCCCTGACACCGACACCGAAGTGTATGTCAACGTAAGCAGCGATGATGAGGGGCGCTGGCTGTTCACCTTCAGTGAGAGGGTGTGAGTGCCCCTTTGGGTGCTGAGCCTCTTGTCCGCCCGACCACCTCAAAGAACTTCTCCGCAGTTGGTTTGGCGGCAGGCTGTGTACCCGTGTCGTTATAAGGTGTCGGCGCAGGGCGATTGTAGGAGACAACACCGACACTGTTGTCATCGTAAAGATTCACCACGGTAAAACCGAAGTAAGTGCCGCCCGCTGGACTCCAGTCACCTTCCAGTTCGCTGCCAGCGTTACCGGCGATCACCTGCGTTACATTCTGATTCGGGCCAAGCTTGTCGGTATACAACCACTCATGGGAATGGGCGCAGAAATAACCGGCAAACTTCGGCGTATTGCTGAACAGCTCCAACAGTTTGTTGCCCAGGGTAAAGGGCGCCTTGTTGTAAACGATATCGTGCGGACCGGGGTTATCGAGCACCAGCGGTTTATGGGCCAGTACCACAATCTTTTTGATCTTCGGATTTCTTGAAGCCCGGGTAATGTCGCGATAGACCCAGTTATACGGCACCCAGCTCGCCACCGTCTTGTCGGGCAGAAGTGGATTGGAAATCGTCGAGAGCGAGTCGGTGTTCAACAGAATATAGTGAACACCCGTGGTGAAATCATCGAAGGAGTAGGTCTGGGTCTGGTTGTTATCTTCGGCCAGAAAATCACGTCTTAACTCGCCTGTGCCGGATGGGCCGTTACTCGCCTTGGCGAAATTATTGGCCTTCAGCCACGCCGCCCACGCCGCAAGGTTATCCGCATCGGGATACTCCACATAGTTATTGGGGCTGACCTCTTCCGACGCATCGGCCTCATGGTTGCCGGGAATCGGCAGCAACTCAATGCCGCTATCGGTAAAGTGACTTTCATCCAGCAGCGTCTTCCAGGCATCCAGTTCGCTGGTTAACGTCATGCCCTCATCGGCCTGCATTCCCAACACCAGATCACCAACAAAGAAAAAGTACTTGGGTTTAATTGGAAGGCCAGCAATGTCAGCGAAGGTTTGTTGCAACTGTGCCACGTTGGCCGTGCTGGGGGCGGGATCTTTCACCCCGAAGCCAACCCGGTTACAGCCGACGTAAACGAAATTAGTGACCAGCTCACGGGCATTGGCAGTGATGGGGCTGAGCCATAGGGCGAGTAGGGTATAGGCGATAAAGGCGGAACGGATATTGGGGTTGCAGTTCATCTGTTACTTCCTTGTTTGATTAATATTTCAAGGTCCACGGAGGAGCATAGTTGTCGATGTGTGGCAGTCAAGTTGTGGACTAGGAGGTAAATATATTTACGGTATTGGGGGTAGGCAGTCGCGGAATCTGATTTGTAATGTAACTGATTGATCTAGAAGGATGGAAAGAGTATTTTTGTTGCAGCTATCAGTGGTAAACAAGGTATCTTGTATTCAACAAATGTTGGGAAACCCTATTAGGGGATTCGCCCAAGCTACCGTAGTTATTTTTGCGTGATAAAAAGGAAGTGTCTCAGATGAATTTAAAGGAAATTATTGACGGTAATGGCACAAAGGCTGGGCGAACATTTGATCTGGTGATTCAGTTTATGATCGTCATTTCAATAATCACTTTCTCAATCGAGACACTCCCCGATCTAAGTGACAACACAATTGATTTGTTATCAATTATAGAGACAATTATTGTCTCTATATTTACGCTTGAATATGTGGCCAGAGTGTATGTCGCTGACAGAAAGCGTGATTATGTGTTTAGTTTTTACGGGTTAATAGACTTAATTGCTATTGCTCCGTTCTATCTGTCGATCGGTCTTGACCTTAGGTCACTCAGAATTCTACGGATGTTGAGACTCTTTAGGTTATTTAAGTTGGTCAGATACAATAGCGCCATGCAGAGATTGGGCAGGGCTTTTTATATAGCAAAAGAAGAGGTCGTGCTGTTTGGTGTGGTTACTATGATGTTGTTGTATTTGTCTGCTGTTGGTATTTACTATTTCGAAAATGAGGCACAGCCAGAACAGTTCAAGAGCATATTTCATAGTTTCTGGTGGGCAGTTGCAACGCTGACGACAGTAGGTTACGGAGATGTTTACCCTGTCACTGTTGGTGGAAGAGTTTTTACATTCCTGATTCTTATGATCGGACTTGGTATAGTAGCTGTTCCAGCGGGACTGCTCGCTTCCGCGCTTTCTAAAGCAAGACAAGAAGAGCAGGAAGAGAATAAGTAGTAATACTTGGATTAAGTTCCATTCTGTACAATTTAATCCTCAGTTCCTTCGTTAGCCCCGCTCGCGTAAACCATGGATATGATGTTTTCTGATTCCATTGGGATTATGCTTGGTGTCACTGGAGATTGTTGCTCATCTTCAGTTTGACCAATGTTATCTTCTTGGTGCTCACGTCCATTCCTTGTCTTTGGTGGTGGTGCAACCCATTTCGCTAGATTTTGTCCCGCATCACGATAAAATGCTGGCACAGCAGAAAGTACCGCTTCTACAAATATTTTCTGTCCTTTGAATTTTCCTCCCATGTCAATAACTCGCATTACTTCAAACGACTTTGGTATGTTTTTTATCCCTTCAGGAATTAATGTAGCCGGATCGTCTATCGCATTTTTGAGTGTGCATTGTGTATCCGTCGTTTTTCCGGGCCATATAGCTTTAATTATCAGATCTGAATCTGCAAGGTTTCTCAATTGTCTGGTGAGCCAGTTTATTGAAGCAGTAGCACGGGATTTATCTTCAGGACCATTTACATGCATGCTTAGGGTTATGACTTTGCGTAGCATATCGGCACAGATATTAAGCGTTCCTGCCGCATTAGGTATTGCAAGGGAGCCTGAAAGTGCTGATTTGCTTGTTAAATCAGCTATGTCAGCCTGGAGTAAGGTTGAAGGATCTTTTGTGTGGGTTCTTGATAGAGCAACATCTACCATACTATTCGTGGCCATTGATAGTTCAAGTGATACATATCTGAGTAGCTGTTGCCATGCGCTAGCTGTAGCTTCTACTTCAGGATCTGATTTCTTTAGAACTGCACCTTGTTGAATTTTTGTACAAAGATTTTTCCATTCTGGGTTCATTCCCGTCATGGCAGATACGCCAGAGTATGGGTGTGCTAAATAGCGAACAAGTTCTCGTAAAACAAAGGCTTGTTCACGATCTGCAACTTTCTTTGCTTCTGACATAATGGTTGCTTTAGATAGTAGTGATAGCCATGAAAAATGGAAAAGATCGATGCTTCTAGTTTTTGTCTTATTTACAGAAACTGGATGATGGGTAGGAATAGTCGCAAATTGATTTGAGATGGTTATGAGAGCATTGGCGCCTACTTCTTTAGCAAGATCAAGGTAGGATTCGATTTGTTCCTTGTTTAATTCATTATTTCCAATCTTTGATTCAACTAGGGCAGACCAGTTCTTTCCACCGCGATTTATTACAATGACTCCATCAGGTCGGATTTTGCTTTGGGCGCTATTTTTGAATGTTACTTCTGTATAACATTTTATTTCTGAGCGAGCTCCGATTTTTGCTCCTGCCTCTGCTAGTACAGTATCCGCAAATTGTGGTACTAACATGAAAGTTGAGAGTAATGCCGACGTTGCACGTTCTTCTTTTTTTGAGTCAGCAACAACGGGGATGAGGCGAGCCTTCGCGCCGGTCTGAATATTCTCAGTGATATCACTAGTGTGCATGGAACCTCCCTTTAATCCGAATCCTGCTTATATTTTGTGGTTACTATAGCACCCACAATCTGTTATCGGTAGTACATGGTTAAATGCGGAGGCGTAATAAATCACTTTAATGGTATCGATATAAATGTACTTATTGGTAAGTTTTTATACTGGTTAGATATCTTCATCTTTGTAGTATTCAACCAGCGCATCATCCACAAAGCCATCAAGACTGATCTCCAGTGCCTCATGGGCATGCACGCATAGCTTGACTCGCTTATCGGTCAATCTGAGTACACCAACCTGTATCGGTTCAAACAAGACCTCGCCTATCGGTGTCTGTGGGTCAATCTCCTCGTTAAGAGAAATAGTGAAGGTTTCGTTGAGTCTGCGGCGGAAGACCAGTATTTCCTCAGGTGGAAATGAAAATACGTCCATGAATTAACTCCAATTGGTCTGTGCATCTATGGCTGTTCAGGCAAGCCTACCAGTATTCCACAGCAGAATTGCTCCGCTATCGGAGCAAGTGACAAATAAAGTGGCTTTACTCTACAATCTCTGGGCAAAGAGCCGTTTGGGATTTTGCCAAACTATTGAATTTATGAGGTTTTAAGTGGGTACTTGCTGCGATAACAACTGTTCGATAGATGCCCTCCGCGAAAGGCAGCGGGGAACGCTGCGTGCCGTGCTCGCTATTAACGCGGTGATGTTTGTGGTTATTGTGCTGGCAGCGTTGTATGGCAACTCGGCGGCGCTTTTGGCAGACAGCCTGGATAACCTTGGCGATGCCCTGACCTACGGGCTGAGTCTGTACGCGGTTTCTCGCGGTGCTGCGGCCAAGGCAAAGGTCGCGCTGTTCAAGGGGGGGCTGATCTTTCTGGCCGCGCTCGCCGTGGCGGCGCAGATACTCTACAAGTTGATCGTGCCGGGTGTCCCGTTGTTCGAGGTGATGGGCACTTTCAGTCTCATCGGTCTTGCGGCAAATTCACTCTGCCTCTTTCTGCTCTGGCGGCATCGCCATGAAGACGTGAACATGAGCTCCGTGTGGGAGTGTTCACGCAACGACATTGTTTCCAACCTTTCCGTATTTGTGGCGGCAGGGGCGGTCTGGCTCACAGGGTCGGGATGGCCGGATATCGCCGTCGCGACCATTCTTGTGCTGTTCCTGTGGCGTTCGGCAATTCGAGTTATAAAATCGGCGCTGACCGAGCTTCGCGCTATCACTTAACTACCAAGAGACTATCCATGAAGAAATTGCACTATTTCCCCGTTGCCCTACTGTTGGGCCTGTTTGCCAGTTATGCCTGGGGAGATGACCACCTTAAACTTCAGGAGGTGGATGCTGATGTCTACGCCATCGTCGGTGAACTGGGTAACCGCTCAGCGGAGAATCACGGCAACAATGCGACATTCGGTTTTGTTGTGACCCGTGACGGCGTGGTGCTGATCGATTCAGGCGGCACGCAGCGTGGTGCCGAGGCGATTGCAGCGGTTATCCGTACGGTGACGGACAAGCCTGTGGTGAGGGTTATCAATACGGGTGGGCAGGATCATCGCTGGTTGGGTAATGATTACTTCAAGCAGAAAGGTGCGGAGATCTTCGCCAGCGAGGCGGCGGTTAAAGATCAGAAGGCGCGTGTGAACGACCAGTTCTTTGTGCTGGGAAATTTGGTTGGTGAGAAAGCGGTTAAATCAACCAAAGCTGTCTACGCCGATACAACCTTTGAGAACGCCGTGGCCTTCAAGGTCGGTGGTACGGTATTTGAGATACACCATGCCGGTCAGGCGCACACACCGGGCGATAGCTTTGTCTGGCTGCCACAGAAGTCGGTGATGTTCACCGGCGATATCGTTTATGTCGAGCGTATGCTGGGTGTGATGGATCATTCCAATAGCAAAAGCTGGGTTGGTGCTTATGAGGCAATGGCAGCCTTTAAGCCAAAGCACATCGTTCCCGGTCATGGACATCCCACCGATCTACAGGGAGCCAATAAGGATACCTACGACTACCTGACATTTTTGCGTCAGGCTGTGGCTGACTTCATGGAAGAGGGTGGTGATATAACGGATATCAGCAGTATTGATCAGTCGCGCTTCAGCTACCTGCAAAACGCCGATACGCTTTCCGGCAGGAATGCTCAGCAGGTTTATATGGAGATGGAGTGGGAGTAGTACCAGATTAATCGCCAGGGAAAATAGGTCATCATGCGAATTCTTTATCAGTCTTGCGCACTCCTGTTTTTTGTTGCTTCGCCATACGCCTTTGCTCGGGGTGGTCCAGGCGGGGCATTTGCCGCTGCTATGGAATGGTTGCTGGTTATTGCGGTTTTAGGCGGTGTTATTATTGGCGGTGTAGTTGGATGCATGACCCAGCGAATCTCGTGGAAAGCAATCGTCGTCATACTTGTCGCTTTGTTAGGGACTGGTATAGCTTTTCCGGCTATAGGCGTCTTTATATGTATTCCACTAGGCGTATTAGTTGTGCTCTTTGCGACTGCATATGATGTCGTGACAAAAGGCCACCTTATCGGTCTGCCTGTTGATGATGCCTCACCGGATACCGATGGACAACGATTCTGGACACGGCCTGTAGTGATTCGAAACATTATTCGCTGGATGGCCGGTACTTATCTGTTCTGGGCCATTGTTTCGCTTGTCAATATTGAGTTGCTTGCGTTTCTGCTCATTCCGCCAGCCGTTTTTTTCTTTCCCGGATCGTTGATAAAGATTCTACCGTTTATGCTCCCTCCATTGCTGGTGGCGCTGGGTATTGGAGTCGCTGCTATCATGGTTTACCGCTATCTACGAAAGGGTGCGATTACCAATCGTTATTTGATCATTTTTGGTTTCAATGCCTGTGTTATGGTTTCATTCTTTGCGCTGGCCGAGATCTATCGGGCACACCTGATGTCAGAGGCTTTGCAAGGACATGATCCTACAAAGTTTCAGTCTTCCTCGTTTCTGGGTTCCGTGATCTCATATAAGACTTACTTTCGTTGGCCTCACGCCAGTTTCGTTGAAGATGGGAAAACGTATCACTGGAGCTATTCAGAACGTAAATTCATACAGGTACCATGAGTGGTGTCGGAATTCTCCAGCCTGTAGCTCAACCCTGACCTAAGTGCGATGTATTATATTTTTGCGATCATTGTTTTTCCTGTTGTAATCGGCCTGGTTTTTCACCTGATATTGCATTGGATATACCGTGCGCCTCGTATTGTTGAGCAGGCCACGCCAGAACAATTCAATCTGCCCTACAGTCAGCAATATCTGACCGGCCCAAAGGGCAAGCGTCTCTTCTCCTGGTTCATTCCCGCTAGCGATAGTTGTTGTACGTTGGTGGTGGTTCATGGCTGGGGCGCCAATGCCGAGATGATGTTGCCTCTGGCGCAGCCGTTCCATGAGACGGGTATGGATGTGTTGCTTTACGATGCCCGCAATCACGGTCAAAGCGACAGTGACAACTTTTCCTCTTTGCCACGTTTTGCCGAGGACCTGGGCGCGGCGTTGGACTGGGTACGTCAGCGGAATCCGAGTCATAAGGTGATTGTGCTTGGCCACTCCATTGGTGCGGCGGCAGCCATCCTGACCGCTTCTCATCGACACGATATCGATATGGTGATCGGGATATCCGGTTTTGCCCACCCGAATCTGGTGATGGGACGCCATCTGGACCGGCCGTGGCTGCCCCGTTTTCTGCAACGTCTGGTTCTCAATTATGTGCAGTGGGTGATCGGTTTCCGCTTCGATGATATTGCACCGATGAATCGCGTTGCCCATGTGCAGTGTCCTGTGCTGCTGGCACACGGTACCGCGGATACGGTTATCCCGATTAGTGATATGCGCCTGATCGAGGCCAGCGCCACAGAAGAGCGACCGATTAAGATTATTGCGGTTGACGGGGCAGAGCATGATTCTATTGAACATTTTCATGAACATGCGGATCAATTGATCAAGTTCATTCGGGGAAATCTGGGGATGGGATATGATTCATTGGCAGGTACGAAACAAACCGAATAAATTACTTAGATATTTTCTTGGCCGATAACTGATTGCCGATGCGTCTTGAATTCGATAAATCAATGCGCCACATTGCAAAGCCTACGCTGGAAACAGAAGGATTTCTGTTTGATGGAAAGCGGCGCTTTATAAAGACTGGTGCTAATGGCGTCGAGCTTATTATCGAATACCAGATTGGCCTGCGGGGCGCACAGGGCACTTTTACCGTTAACTTAATTGCCGGTGATGAATTTGAACGTCTTTCTAAAATAAGGCCGACACTTTTCTCGAAGAAAGTGAACAGACTTTTTGGTAAATACGATCCATGGTGGAAAGCTATCCTTCTACCAAAGGACAGGTGGTGGAAAATCAGTCCATTCCAGAAAGAGATGGATGATATTCTCAGGAAGACCCTTGCCGATCTGAGGTCGTATGGTATTGCATGGCTTGAAAGTAGAGGATGAGCTGTCTGAGTCAGCTTGGTGGAAGATTGAATGATGACTGCATATGTAATTGGTAACATTACGATAAAAGATGAGATTAGATGGGTTGAGTACCGTGATCAGGTACCTGCTACATTGATGCCATGGAATGGTGAGATTGTCCTGCGCGGAAACAGCGCTGAAGTATTTGATGGCGAGTATCGCCATACTGACACAGTGGTGCTTCGTTTCCCGGATATGGCATCGGCACGACAGTGGCACGAGTCACCTGCCTATCAGGCACTGGTGCCTTTACGCAGACGGGCGGCTGAGGTGGATTTGGTCAGTTTTGAGTCTGATGAGTGAGCGAATTGTGGTCAGTGCCAGTTGACTGAATAAGGAGCGGATGTGGAGCTGTTTCTTTCTATTGCCAGTGTACTTGGAGCGATCCTCATCGGGGCCGCTATACCTGGGCCCAGTTTTTTGCTCGTGGCGCGCATTTCTATGGCGCTTTCAAGGAAGGACGGTTTTTTTGCTGCTATTGGGATGGGGCTTGGTGCCTCGCTTTTCTCCGTAGTTGTGTTGCTGGGACTTCAGTTCGTTTTTGCCGCCGTGCCGTGGCTCTATTTCGCGCTTAAAGTTGCAGGTGGTCTGTACCTTATGTACATGGCTGTTCATATCTGGCGGAGTGCCAGCAAGCCGTTTGTTATGTCAGGTAAAGTGGAACAGGTTAAGGTGTTCGCGAAGCGCTCTTTTTTGCTGGGGCTCTTTACTCAGTTGAGTAACCCTAAAACGGCCATTGTCTATGGTGGTATTTTTGCCGCGCTTCTGCCGCAGAATATACCTGTGGCTATTTCTGTGGCATTGCCGCTGCTGGTTTTTCTGGTGGAGGCGGGCTGGTATGCCGTGGTGGCGTACGCTTTATCTACGGAGTCCTCTCGCGCTGCATATCTTCGTTCAAAAGGGCATATTGACCGGATGGCAGGTGGGTTAATGGGATTTCTCGGTATAAAGTTGATCTCTGCTGCACAGCCAGACCAATAGAATTTTTGCTGCGTTAGTTCAGGAAGTGATGTCCATGACCAAATTAGACCCACGTGAACCGTACGATATTGAGATCACTATAAAACCGGAGGATATCGACTGGCTGGGGCACGTGAACAATGTTGTTTATCTGAAATGGGTGCAGGAGGCGGCAACGACGCATTGGTATGCCGTTGCTACTGAAGAGCAGAAGGCGGCGTTGCTCTGGGTTGTTGCTCGACATGAGATTGATTACAAGCGTCCGGCGATGGAGTCGGATGAGATCGTGGTGCGCACCTGGGTCGGCAAGGCCGGTGAACGGGTATTTGAGCGGCATACTGAGATCATCCGCAAAGCCGATAACAAGTTGTTAGCCAAGGCGCTTACGTTTTGGGTACCGGTAGATATTGAGACAAAAAGATCGGTAACTGCCGGGCCAGACATCTATGAGATGTTTTCTACTTAGTCCGCTTTGCTAGTATTTCCTCCGCAAGTTCAGCTGCCCTGGCAGTATAGTTTGTACATCTCTCACGGAGATTTTCACTTTTGAAGGTGTCCTGTCCTTCCGGGGTGCCAAGGTCACAGCCTAGTAATTCCTGGCAGTTGCGTGAGCCAAACTCCTCTTCAAACTTCCTTATGACAGTGCCTGCGGCCTGGTAGGCATCATCATAGGGTTTTCCTGCGCTTTCTCGGCCGAGAATGGCACTGATACCCATTACTGCACCACTGAGTGCGCCGCATGTGCCACAGGTGCGTGACATGCCACCGCAGAATGCCGTTGCCGCCTTGGGCAGCAGTTCTGACTCGATGCCGTGCGCCTGGGTGAGCGCCAGCACGACACTTTCGGCGCACATCAGGCCGTTATTGAAATAGTTCTCTGCGGACTCTTTGATATCTTTTTTCATTGCTCTTCCCCTGTTCTGTTCATAGTTTAAGCCGATGGCTGTAGTACAGCCACCGACTCTAAGCTAGTCTCAGGCGACGGGCTTGTCCGCGTATACGGTAATGCTGTAGATACCTGCACCCTGTTTACGTGCGGCCTGGATTTCCTCTTTACTGAGATATTCCAGCAGGATTTCGTCGGGCAGGCTGATCTCTTTCTTTTTCTGCACGGTGACATTTTCAAACCCGGCTTTGTGGATGGTTTCCAGGTAGTCCGCCATCTGCTGCGCGCCGGAAACACAGCCTGCATACATTTCGGCACTTTTTCTGACGCTATCAGGCAGTTCACCTTCCAGTACGATGTCTGAGATGGAGAAGTGTCCGCCGGATTTGAGAATGCGGAAGGTTTCAGCAAAGGCCTTTGCTTTATCGGGCACCAGATTCATGACGCAGTTACTGACGACCACATCCACGCTGTCGCTATCCACAGGTATCGCTTCGATATCTCCCATACGGAACTCGACATTGTCGAAGTTCAGTTTTGCCGCATTGCCACGGGCCTTGTCGATCATCTCGGGTGTCATGTCGATGCCGATGACATTTCCTGATTCGCCAACGATGGATCGTGCTACGAAGGCGTCGTTACCCGCCCCTGAGCCGAGGTCGACCACAGTGTCTCCTGCTTTCATCTGTGCGAACTCTGTTGGCAGACCGCAGCCGAGTCCCAGATCGGCATCTGCCACATAGCCCGACAACTCTGTGTAGTTTTCTGCCATGACGGTGTAGTCAATAGTGGAACAGCCACAGCCACTACTGCAACAGGATGCTTCTTTACCATTATTAGATTGCTCAGCGATAGCGCCGTACTTTTCTTTGACCAGTTGTTTCAGTTCATTTGCTTCAGACATTGTTTTATCCTTCTTTGATAATCGTAAAATTACGATGATTGAGATGAAAAAATTTTTAACAGCAGCGTTTGGTGGTTAAAAATTTGTCCATCAGTTTCCGAGCCTCATCCACGGCTTTGGTGTTGATGCAATAGCAGACCCGTGTGCCTTCGATATCGCCTCGGATCAGTCCAGCACTTTTCAGTTCACGCAGGTGCTGTGAGACGGTTGACTGCGATAGTGGCAACTCCTCGACAATGTCGCCGCACATACAGGCGTCGCTCCGAGCCAGGAACTCCAGAATGGCAATGCGCGCTGGATGCGCCAATGCCTTGGCCAGATCCGCGAGGCGGTTCTGCTGGTTGGTAAATGCCTGTTTCTTTGAACGTCCCATAGCTATTAATCGTGATATTACGATAATATGCTCATCTGTCAACCCATAATCCAAAAAAAGTCAGTGGAGGTATAAAGATGGACGATCACGAAAAAGGGATGGAAACACTTCGGGAGCTTATCGGTGCGGACAAGGCAGATAAAGTCACTGCACGCTTCAGGGAGCTGAGTCCCACGTTTGAACATGAGGCAGTATCGGTTGTCTTTGGCCGTACCTGGTCGCGGGAGGCTATCGACCCGAAGACACGCTCGCTGTGTAGTATCGGCATTTTGGCGGCACTTGGTAGGCATGGTGCGCTACGAATTGTTTTGGGCATTGCCCTGAGCAGCGGCGCCACGGTTGAGGAAATTACCGAGGCACTATTGCAGGTCGGTATCTATGCGGGCTATCCGGCTGCGTTTGATGCGTTGCCGATTTTGCAGGAAGTGCTCAGGGAAATGGGTGCGTGAGAGGAGACGCTGGAAGTCAATTTGCCAAAAACCTGTGAGATGTAAGGAAATATCCCCTATTCCCGTTTGCTACGATTACCACTACTGACATGATGTTGTCAGTAGTGGTAAGGGATATTTCATAATCCGCACTATTTTGACGAGGGCCAATAATGAACAAAAGCGAAGCGGCCGATTATTTCCTTGCACTAAAAGACGAACTTCTTTCCTTTATATTCCGCTTGTTGCCGCAGCGTCAGGATGCCGAAGACATTGTGCAGGAAACCTATATCAAGGTTCATGAGAGTATCGATTCCTTCAGAGGGGACGCCTCATTCAAGACCTGGGTGTTTTCTATTGCACTCAATCTTGCCAAAAACCAGCTGAGCAAGCAGCAGCGCTGGGAGGTGAATAGCCAGGATTATGGCGCCATGTTGCATATGCACTCGCCGGAGCACTGGGAAAAGTTTCGTGAAGTGTTTAATGCCACGCCGAACCGAATCTATGAAATCAGTGAGCATATCGCCTATTGCCTGAACTGTATCAACAAAACTCTTCCGCTTGAGCAACAGGTCTGTCTGCTGCTGAAAGAGATCTATGAATTCAAGATCGACGAGATTGTGGAGATCACCGGCCTGTCGCTGGGCAAGGTCAAACACGCCATCGCGGATGCGCGTAAGGATATGATCCGTATTTTCGATGCACGCTGCTCATTTGTTTCCAAAGAAGGTCACTGCGATCAGTGTACGGCCCTGAAGGGGATTCTGAACCCTGAGCATGATGCCCGTATCGAGGCCAATAAAATAACCATGGTCAGGCAGGGAGATTCTCCAGACAGGGAGTATTTGCTGAACTTGCGTCTGGAACTGACTCGTTCCATCGACCCGCTGAACAGTCCTAACACTCTTCTGAATATCTTTATGCTGGAGAGCCGCGAGAAATGGGTAGCGGAGGGCAAGGAAAGAAATGTACTGGAGGTTCGTCCGAAATCGACGGCTCATTTGTCTAAATAATACTACCAACAAAAAAGAGAGGAGTATTACGATGAAAAACAGTGCGTTACAAACCGTTCAGCAATTTCAGCAACTGGTTGGGAGCGGTAGCGATGATTGGACAAAGCTGGTCGCCGACGATATCCGCTTTACCGGGCCTGTCGATCAGGTCAGCGGTATGAAAGATTTTGTTGCGTTGAACAATTCGTTTTTCCCGCTTGTCCGGGGTTATACGCCAGTCTCTGCCTTCGAGCAGGGAAAGCAGGTATTGCTTGAGGGGGTTTTAACCGTGGCGGCTCCCAGCGGCAATGAGATCGAGTGTCACATCGCCGAGATTTACGAATTGGTAGACGGCAAGATCCAGAATATTCGTGTCTATTACGACGCTGAACAGTTCCGCAAGGAATTTGGCCGGTGATTCACTGGCTCTATCCTGCAAATACGAAGTTCTACGACGTACTCAGCGCCATGGCAGAGAAAGAGACCTATTGGCCGATGCACACGCAGGTGTCGCCGGGCGATAAGGTGTTTATTTACCTGGCGGCGCCATACAAGCAGATCGGCTTTATCTGCGATGCCACCGCAATCGATTTGAACGGGAAAGCGGTGATGCAGCATGTCGCACCGTTTCTGAAAGGCAAGCCCAGGCCGGAGAAAGGCGGCAAGGCGTTCATGAAGCTGCACCCCGTGCTCGCCATCCCTATTGACCCATCGAGTCAGCTGGGGCTTGGCTATCTCAAACAGCATGGCCTGACAGGGATGTTAATGGGGCCACGCCGACTGGACAATAACCCTGAGTTGCTGAATTACATTCTGGGGAGTCTGCCATGAGTTACAAGCTAGCCGAAAAGCGAATACTGAAGGAGCCCGGTGTCGAGCTATCGACTATGATGGGATCCCCCTGTCTGCGTTACAGGGGGGCCTTTATAGCAATGATGTTCACCAAAGGTGAGGGTTTGATTATCAAGGTTTCACGCGTTCGGGTGAATGAGCTGATCGCCAAGGGTAATGGCACAGAGTTCGATTTCACCAAAAAGCGTTTCAAGGAGTGGGTGTTGATTCCTCTCGAATTTGAAGAGGAATACGAGGGGTATATTCGTGAGGCGCTGGAATATGCAAAGAAGAAGTAGCAGCGGTATGTTTTTATGGGGCATTCATTGTAGGATTTTCATAACGATGTGACTTTACTGCAGGCAGTGCCAGGGAAAACGGACTCGAAGGCTAAAGTCAATTTTTTTCAGTATCCTGTGTTTTCTTGCGGTTTTGACATTGCCCTACTTAAATGAGGGTGATAACCGCAAGCGGGAGACACTATGAAACCTGTCACTTTGCTGAAATACCTATTGCTAACGTGTACGACGATGCTGTCGGTTTCCTCCAGCTTTGCCGAAGGTCTCGAAATCAGGGGAGCTCCGCAATGGGTGAATGACGGCACAACGTGCATGATGATTCAGGATCATCGATGGCTTCAGGGAGTCGGTAGTGCACCGCCAGTGGGTAACAACAAGCTACAGGTTTCCATGAGCGAGGGTCGTGCAAAACGGATGCTGGAACGACTTCTTTCTGACTATCTTGAGGCGCTGTCCGCTGACTATCTGGCTGTGACGAAATCGGCTGAAGGAAAGCCCGCCGTTTCTCAGCAATTCAAGGGGCTTGGTAAGAAACTCCTTGCAGAAGCAAAAGCCAATGCGCGCTGGCAACAAAGTAGTACGGGTATCATGTATTCCCTTGTTCAACTCGATATGAAAACGGTGAATGAAGGTGCCGCGAATAGCCAGGATCTCGATGCTGAGATACGGGATTACATCCAGAAGCATGGCAACAGGATATTTGAGCGGTGCGGAAGTGCATCCGATAAAGCTTTTGGACGCTAATTGAAGTCCTGTCCCAGGCGGTTGGTTTACTATGCATCCCCCAAAGACATCATCAGGAAACCGCAAAATGCCGGGTTATTAGGTGCAAGGGATTTGTCCGTCTGTTTTTTCAGTTCATTGATTGCCTTGCGATATCCCTTGTAAAACGCCCATGACGGTGTGGGTTTGTATTTAAGATCGAGTCCCAGCTTTTCGACGATGAGCTTTGCGGTCGTCGGTTTGACGAAGACTTCTTTCTGTGGACGATAGTAGGCAGGGATAACCGTCATTAGTGTCCATTTGGCGAGTTTCTCTCTTACGAGTATTCCCTGTAACAGGTGGAAGCCGTCTTCCTGTTTACCGTGCAACAGTTCGTGCAAGGCGTGGGCGAAAGCCGCTTTCTCTTCACGGTTGAGCGATTTGACGTAATCCCTGAAGCGTGGTTTTTCGAAAACAGAAACCATGCTGGAGCGACTGACCAGTTTTATTGCATTCTCGACGATAGTCATGGGGTCGCTGAAACGTTTTTCGTCAAAGCTCTCTTTTGCCAGCTTCTCCATCTGATCCATTTTGTGTTTTTTGCCGATGGCAACCATTTCCGGATTGTAGAAACCACCTGGATATTTGGCGAAGAAGCTGTTTTCGGCCTTGTGCAGGATGTCGAGGTTCATGGTGGCGCCTCTTTTATTGAGTAGTGAACTGAATTGTAGGCGTTATGCACCGGCTGTGACAGGTTTATGCACGTATCACTTCTCCCAGCATTGCGATACCTTGCTCGATCATTTTCCTATCCGCATTGGTGTAATTTAGTCGCAGGGTGTTGCTGTCGTTCTTGTCGATGTAAAAGGGATGGCCCGGAACGAAGGCGACCTGTTGTTGCAGCGCCTTTTCCAGCAATGTTGTGCTCGACATTCCTTCCGGCAGGGTGGCCCAGATGAACATGCCGCCTTCCGGTGTGGTGTGCTTGACCATTGCCGGGAAGTGGCGACGAATGGCATCGAGCATGGCTCGCTGCTGTGTGCCATAGCTTTCTATCAACGTTTGCAGGTGGGCGTCGTAATCGTTGTCAGACAGGTAACGATGCAAGACCCGCTGGGTGAAACCGCTGCTGTGCAGGTCGGCGGATTGTTTGGCGATCACCAGTTTTTCCATCAGCCAAGGTGGTGCGACGATCCAGCCGAGACGGAAGGAGGGAAGCACGGTTTTGGAGAAGGAACCGAGCAGGATCGTTTGCTCCGGCAGCAGTTGTTTGAATGAGGTTGTTTCATTGCCGTGGTAGCGCAGTTCGCTGTAAGGATCGTCTTCGATCAGCAGGGTTTGTTTTCCTCGCAACAGTTCAGCAACGGCATGACGACTCGCTTCGCTGTAACTGATTCCAGAGGGATTCTGGAAGTTGGGTACGGTGTAGAAGAGCTTGGGCGTATGTTGGGACAACGCCGTTTTCAGCTCTCCCTGATCGGGGCCGTCATCGCGCAGGGTGATGGGAATGAAGCGCGGTTCGTAGAGGGTGAATACCTGGATGGCTCCAAGGTAGCCGGGTGCTTCGAGCAGCACCGGATCGCCGGGGTTGAGCAATACTTTGCCGAGCAGATCGAGTGCCTGTTGTGAACCGTTGGTGATCAGGATCTGCTCGACAGGAATATCGAGGCCCAAGCGCTTGCGATAGCGCGCAGCGATCCACTCACGCAGGCCGCTGTAACCTTCCGTAGTGCTGTATTGCAGTGCGCTATAGCCGTCATCGGTCAGTACTGCATCGCTGGCGCGGCGGATCGCCTCCAGCGGAAACAGCGCCTGGTTCGGCAGACCACCTGCGAAGGAGATGATACCCGGCTGTTCCGTGACCTTAAGGATTTCACGGATGAAGGAGGCGGGTACCCCGGCGATGCGGCGGGCCAGCAGGTCGTGGCTCATGTTGTCTCCTTGCGTCCGCTGGCGATCACCATGTTGACGCAGGCGTAGAAGCGTCCTTCCTGCTCACGCTGTTGCAACTCTTCACGCCAGTGCGTCGCTTCGGTTTCGTTCATGATGCCCTGCTCTTTTGCGGTATTGATCAACCAGTCGTCAAACGGGGTTTCGTCGAAGCGCTGTTGCACTATCGGTACCACGTCCAGGCGGATATCTTCCAGGCCGTGTTCGCGGCAAAGCGAATACGCGCGGCGCCCGGCAAGGCCGTTGGGGCGCATGTGCAGGGTGAAGAATTCCATCAGACGGCGTTCCAGTTTGGTATCTGAAAAATCGACACTGGCACTGGGCCAGTCGGCATCGACCAGAACGACGCGCCCACCGGGACGTGTGACCCGCACCAGTTCCGCGACGATGGTCTGTTCGTTTTCCGGGGGCAGTACCTGGAGCAGACGTTCGGCGCGGCTGCTGGCGACGCTGTTGTTTTCCAGCGGCAATTCCAGGGCCGAGCCATGGCGATGTTCAATCCAGTCCAGACAACCGGCTTCCTTTGCCGCCTGTTCCGCTTCGGCCAGCATTTTTTCGTCGGCGTCGATACCGATCACTTTGCCCTTGTTACTAACCCGCTCTGCCAGTGGCACCGTATCCACACCGGGACCGCAGCCGAGGTCGAGCACCGTATCACCCGATGCGATCGCCATGTGTTCATAACTCAACTGTTTGAAGGTGCGCATCTTTTCCGCGACCTTCTTCAGGTAATCCGAGGTGACGTAGCCGTTATCGAGTGACATAAGTGGTACCTTTTTAATTTGATGGTGTGGTGTGGAAAAGGAGTACAGCCAGCCAGATACCAAGCCCGTAGGGAATGTGCGACAGGGTGCTGGCGAGCAGGGCATTGCTGCCTTCTGGGCCACGGCGTCCCCATAGCCCCCAGCCGAATGAGGGCAACAGGATGAACCAGGGCAATGCGCTGGTGGCAAGACCGAAGAGGATGTAGGGCAGCGGATTCGTCAGCGCTATCGGCCAGCTGCCATAGTGCCAGGCCAGGGGGAGTAGCAGGGCAACACCACCTCCGGCGATGAAAAGATGGAACAGCCAGCCGACGGTAATCTCATGCGTATAGCCGGGAGTGCTGCGGATATCCTGGTGATGAAATTTGCCCAGCAGCAGGCCGATTGCCCAGCGTCCGACCAGCGCGACATTGACGTTGCTGGTGATGCCCCGTTTGGCGGCGGTCATCTCTGCCAGATCCATCAGTAGCGCACCGACGATGCCGCCGGCAAAGGTGATGAGGGGTTGTGCCATCATCACCGCGCACCTGTCGCGTCGGGAAGTGTGATGGTTCCGCTCATGTAGTGAACGGCGTGACCGCTAATGAGCACTCGCTCATCGCGTAGTTCGCAGAACAGTTCGCCGCCGCGAGGTGAGAGCTGGCGTGCATGGAGGTGCTGTTTGCCGGTTTTGTCGGCCCAGTAGGGGACCAGCTTGGTGTGTGCCGAGCCAGTGACCGGGTCTTCGTCGATGCCGTACTTCGGCGCGAAAAAGCGCGAGACGAAATCGCAGTCGTTGCCTGCTGCGGTGACGATCACCGCGCGTCGTTCCAATTTTTTCAGCAGGGTTATGTCCGGTTGCAGATTGCGCACCGTTTCTTCGTTGTTGAGGCGGATCAGCCAGTCGTCGGCGGCCAGCACCTCCAACGGTTCGGCGCCGAGGGCGGCCGCCAGGGACTCGGGTGCGGCGACCGGTTCGGCCTTCTGTAGGGGAAAGTCGAGGGTCAGCAGGTCGCCGTCGCGGCTGACGGTAAGTGGCCCGCTGAGGGAGTTGAATATCACCTCGGTTGCATTGGGTTGCAGGTGGTGGAAGTAGACCCAGCCACTGGCCAAGGTGGCGTGACCGCAGAGTTTCACCTCGGCGACCGGCGTGAACCAGCGGATGCGCCAGCTGGTTGCCTCCTGAACGATAAAGGCGGTCTCCGAGAGGTTGTTCTCCCTGGCGATGGCCTGCATGGTCTCGTCTGGTAGCCACACCTCCAGCGGGCAGACCGCTGCCGGGTTGCCGCCGAAGAGTTGACCGCTGAAGGCATCGACTTGGTAGAGGGGAAGTTGCATGCGCCGCTCCTTGTGTGGTTGAGCCAACAACGCTACGCTTTCCCAATGATAGGTAACAGATACAGATAAACGAAATATGACCATAACAGATGGGTCTGAGGGTTTTATCTACCAGCGTCTGGCGGAGGAGTTGGCGACGGCGATCCGCACTGGTGTTTACCAGGGAGGTGAGCGCTTGCCCTCGTTGCGGCGTTACTGCCAGGAGCAGGAGGTCAGTCTGAGTACGGCGCTCCAGGTGTATCGCTCGCTGGAGGCGGCGCTATTGATCGAATCACGACCCAAGTCGGGTTATTTCGTCTGCACGCAGACGAAAGATGAGGCGGAGCCTGCCGTCAGTCGACCGTCAATGAAGCCGGGTGCGGTGACCGGCGCACAGATGGCGATCAATATCCTGGAAGAGGCGCGCCGCCCGGAATTGATCAACCTGGGTGCGGTAGTTCCCGCGGCAGAGCATCTGCCGTTGAAGGCGCTTTCGCGCATTATGTCCGGCCTGTTACGTCGATCACCTGAATTGTTAGGACGCTATGAAAAACCGGCAGGTAACGATCTGTTACGACGCCGCTTGCTGCGCCGTTGGCGTGAGTCGGGTTGTGCCTGTGATGATGAGGAGATCATCATTACCAATGGTTGCCAGGAGGCGCTGACGCTATCGCTGCGTGCCGTGGCAAAACCGGGCGATGCCATCGCCATCGAATCGCCGACCTTCTACGGTATTTTGCAGACCATCGATTCGTTGGGGATGAAGGCGGTGGAGATCCCCACTCATCCCCGCGATGGCGTCGATCTCGACGCCTTGCAGCAGGTACTCGATCGTGGGCTGGTACGAGCCTGTCTCTTTATTCCCAGTTTCAACAATCCGCTCGGCTCATGTATGCCGTTGGAGAATCGCAAATGGCTGGCGGAGATGGTAGCCAGGGCGAACGTGCCACTGATCGAGGATGATATTTACGGCGACCTGAGTTTTCAGCAGCCACGTCTGCCGCCGGTGAAATCGTTCGATCGCAGCGGCAACGTTTTGCTCTGTTCCTCTTTCTCCAAAACGCTGGTGCCTGGGTATCGTATCGGCTATGTGATGGCGGGGAATTGGGCGGAACGGCTTCGCCACCTGAAACTGCTGGGCAATATTGCCACTGCCGGTGTGCCGCAGGTGGCACTGGCGGAGTATTTGCAACGGGGCGGTTACGATCGTCTGGTGCGGCAGGCAGCGCAGAATTATCGCTGGCGCAATGAACAGATTCGTACCCTGGTGCTGAAATATTTTCCGCCGGGAACCCTGGTAACACGTCCGCAAGGTGGTTTCGTTTTATGGATAGAGATGCCGCCGCAGATCGATTGCGTGGAATTGCACGACCTTGCCCTGCAGGCGGGGATATCGGTAACGCCGGGCGTAATCTTTTCGCCCAGCGGTGATTATCGTCACCACATCCGTATCAGTTGCGGACAACTGGCAGTAGAACAGGCGGAACCGGCTATTCGCAAAGTGGGGCAGATTGCCATGCGGTTGTTCGGGGGATAACCAGATGTACCCTTTTAAAGGGGCAGAAACAGGGATGGGTGGTAGCTATGGGCCTTCGTAGCAGACCTGGTTACGACCGCTGTGTTTTGCCTTGTAGAGGGCGTTGTCGGCACGGCGTAGCATATCCTGTATCTGCTGGTCTTCAGGTGCACAGGAGGTGACGCCGATAGAGACCGTTATATGCAATATTTTGTCGTTTGAAATAGATATCGGTGTGGCCTCAACTGCTTTACACAGTCGTTGTGCGACTTCAATGGCACTGTGACTGTCTGTCTCAGGTAGTAGCGCCGCAAATTCCTCGCCACCCAGGCGTCCTAAAGTATCGATCTCACGCAGGGTATCCGTGCAGACACGAGCGAAGGTTTTCAGGGCAATGTCACCGGCGTCGTGACCGTAAGTGTCATTCAACTCCTTGAAGTGGTCGAGGTCGAGAATCAGGAATGACAGCGGTTTTTCCATGCGCCGCGAACGGGCCAGTTCCTTCTTGGCTTTTTCGCTGAAGTGACGTCGATTATTCAGGCCGGTGAGGAAGTCGGTGGTCGCCTGTTCCCACAACTGCTCTTCCAGATGCTTGCGCTCGGTCATGTCGAATACCGTGGAGCGGCTCATGACGAATGTGCCGCTGCTGTCCTTGATGGCAGTGGCGCTGACCATGACGGGCATTAGTGAACCATCTTTGCGGATAAGATCGAACTCCATGTCGTTGATGTATCCCTGACTCAGGAAAACAGGGAAGTGTTCCTTGAATAGGCTCTGGCTTTCCGGAGTTAGGAGTTGTGGATAATAGACCTTACCGATCAGTTCCTCTGCACTGTAACCGAGCCAGTCCAGTTCGGTCTGGTTCATCTTGACGATCATGCCCTTGTGATCCAGGGAGTGATAACCGCAGGGGGCGAAGTTGTAGAGATCTTCAATTTCCCGTGCGATTTCCCGTTCCTGTTTGCGTTGTTGCCTGGAGTGAACAACGATGTAGGCAGTAACCAGTATCAACAATGCCAACAGGAAGTAGAGCGCCAGGAGCAATGCCCGGCCATAGGGTTGATTGATGAATGAGTCTGATTCCAGTGCTTTCCGCGGTAATACGATGGCGACTTTCCAGTAGTACTCTCCGTGGATATCCGAGGCGTCTTGCAACGGATAAACCCGATTGAAAAGAATGATGCCTTTGTCACTTTCAATCCTGCCCTGCTTATGTCCCGACATATAGCTCCATGCATAGGGATAATGGTGGGCGAAGCTCATGTCTTCACGACCAAACATAAAGCCCCATTCCTGTGAGCTGTCCGGGTGGATCAACCAGTAGCCATCTTTGTTGAGCAGCATGGCTTGGTGTATCGGCTCCTTTGCCATGTCTTCGCGAAAGGCACGCAGCAGGATGTCACCCAGATAATTGAGTACCAGTACGCCTTTACGTGCACCGCTGCTGTCGAACAGCGGTGTGGCAAAACGCACCATAGGCTTTAAGGGGCGTTCGATCTGGTTGCCTTCGATATTCAGATCGATGGGCGAGACGTAGACCTCGCCTTCTTCTAGATTGACCGCATCGCGGAAATAGTAGCGCCCCGTCTTGTCCTGCAATTGTGTCTTGGGTACGACATGGGAGCGACCATCCATGTAGTTGACGCGAATGGTTTCCTTGCCATTGATGTCGAGTATGCGGATCTGGTCGTAGCGTAGTGAGCCTTCGGCCTGTATCCGAAAAAGGTGCGCCAGTGCTTCTCTGGACTCTTCGGATCCTTCGTCGAGGTAGCGTTTCAGGAGCGGTACACGGGAGAGGGTACGCAGATCGGTAATGGATTTGATGAACTCGCTTTCGATCAGACGTGTGGAGACATCGAGGTATCCCTCTTCCCTGGCTTCGATGATCGCAACACGACTTTCTTCGTAGGAATTGATTAATGACCACACCGTCGCGGATAGCAGTGCTACCGCGGGCATGAACATCATGGCAAAGCGAAAAGTCAGTGCTTTGACGGAAATAGCAGGAAGCTCAAGTAACAATCTAATAGCCTCTAGTGGATAACCAGACGGAGGATCGTCCAGATCCAACACGGGCTCTTCTCGGGCCTTGCATCAAAAAGCCGACGAATCATACAGAAATAGCAGGGGTATTGCACTACCACATAGGTGAGCAATAATCCTTTAATTATAGTGCAGTGGCTTGCTGCGAGATTGCTGCGTTTGGAGACAAACGAGGGGACTTTGTGTGCAACGGGAGTTTGTTGTGACCTCGATGAGGAGTACCCTTTGTGCTCTACCCATACTGTTTCATTGATAGATGTCACGCCAAATCATTCACGTCGACATGGACGCGTTTTACGCTTCGATCGAACAGCGCGATCGGCCGGAACTCCGCAAGCGTCCGGTGATTGTGGGCGGGACCCCCTCGGGTCGCGGCGTCGTTGCCGCCGCCAGCTACGAAGCCCG
>JBNKVM010000063.1:0-36203 GCA_050299175.1 Thiohalomonadaceae bacterium | reverse complement strand
CGTATCGTTGCCTTTGCCAGTGCCGGTGTCGATCCGGCGGTAATGGGCACGGGTCCGATCCCCGCCACCAACAAATGCCTGGAAAAGGCGGGTTGGCAGGTGTGCGATCTGGATCTGGTGGAGGCGAATGAAGCATTTGCCGCACAAGCGTTGTCGGTTAACCAGACATTGGGCTGGGACAGTACAAAGGTCAATGTGAGCGGCGGCGCGATTGCCCTTGGCCACCCCATCGGTGCCTCAGGTGCCAGGGTGTTAGTCACCCTGCTTCATGGCATGCAGCGGATGTCTGCCGATAAAGGCCTGGCCACTCTATGCATTGGTGGCGGCCAGGGTGTGGCGATGGCTGTAGAACGCATTATGTAGGTCGGATTAGCGCAGTGTAATCCGACAAGCCTTATGAGGCGAAATAGACGAAGGCCACTATACTTTCCCCGAGCTAAGCGTTTATGGAGCAAGGAATCACCGCATGTCGAATCAGAAAACGCTTTCCACTCTCCGGGTACTGCTTGTCGATGACGAATCATTTGTCCGGCGTGTGATAGCAACAATGTTGAAAACGCTGGGGATAGCTGAGATCTATGAAGCAGAGAACGGATGTGAGGCGATACGGAGCCTTGCCGCACATGAAGTGGATCTGCTTGTAACCGATATACAAATGCCCGAAATGAACGGTATCGAGCTTATCAAGCAGGTACGTATGGGCAAAACAGTTGCTGACCGAGGATTACGGTCCATAGTAGTGACTTCTTTCTCCTATACCGAGGTATTGAGTTCGTGCCTGTTGCTGGATGTGAATGGCTTCCTGGTGAAGCCAATCACCGCTGCTAACGCCAAGGAGAAGATTCAGTATGCCCTTAGCGAACAGCTGCATCTTCATCCTTCGGAGGCGTATTTGCAGGTAAAAACCGACTTGGCGTTGCTCGATGCAAGCAGCAAAAAGGAACAAAAAAGGCAAAATGCCGCGATCGTTATCGAAACTCCAGAATCTGAATCGACAGCGCTGCGTCATACACAGAAACCATCGTCAGGTGGCAAGTTTGTTTCACTAAGAAATCTGAAGCCCGGCATGGAGTTACTGGATGATTTGTACGCCAACACCGGGGTGAAACTGTTGCCGAAAGGACGTGTACTCACTGAGGTTCTTGTAAACCGTATACGTGAGCTGTATTCAGTGATAGATCAGAGAGAAATACGCATCAAATCAATATAGGTTATTTACTTTCCAAATAACTCTTCTCGTAGCGATGGCCACAGCGCTACCCAGTCTGGTATCTCTGCACCTGACATTGGTTTTGCTGCAAAGTAGCCCTGTACCTGATCGCACCCAAGCTGTTCAACCCTTCGCCACTCCTCCAGAGTTTCCACCCCTTCTGCGACAATAGACATCCCCAGCTTCTTGGCCATTTCGACGGTAGATTCAAGAATTAGACTGGTACGTTCAGCACTGCCCTCTGATTGGACATAGCTCCGATCCAGTTTGAGTTCATCGAATGGCAGATCACGTAGCTGGCTAAGATTGGAATGTCCTGTACCGAAGTCATCAATCGATAATTTCACCTTTTTCATACGCAAGCGCAGGAGAGATTCCAGCGGGCGGACCAGATCCTTCATCAACTGACTCTCCGTAACCTCCAACTGAAAGTGTTCGAGCGTTCCTCCTGCGGCGGTCACTTTCTTTTCAAGGATGTCTGGAAACGTCGCATCCTGCAGGCTATCCATGGAAATATTGAAGGCAATTTTCAGTTCAATTCCCTGCGCTCGCCATTCTGTGTCCGCTTTGACAGCCTGTTCGATCAGGGAGAAGGTAAGTTTGTCTATCAGGCCATATTCTTCAGCAACAGGAATAAAAGTATCGGGGAAAATCGATCCTCTGGCACTGTTTGGCCAGCGGGCCAGTGCTTCTACGCCGACAGGCATACGACTACTAACAGCGATCTTGGGTTGAAACCAGGGCTTCAATTCACCAGCCTCAATCGCGGCTTCCAGCATTTCAGGGCTAACAGTCGTACTGCTGCCCGATGCCTTCTTTGACGGCGTCACCGACTGGGAACTTCTGGAAAGAATATCCAGCAGATTGTCCACCTGCACAGGCTTGGATATAGCACCAATCACCGAAAGTCCGCGTGCACGTGCCAACGATTCCGCCATGCTAAGTGTCTGTTGGTCTTCGCCACTAAAAAGTAGGATATCGCCACGATAATCCATTTCGTCGAAACGTCTGAGTAGTTCCAGACCATCGACACCGGGCATATTGAGGTCACTCAATACCAGTTCTATCGGTGGTTCGGTGGAGGTAATAATCTCCAGCGCATCCGTGACATTATCCGCGGTTTTTACCCGAGTAAAACCTAATCGTCTGAGTACCGTAGCAGTGGTACGCAGAACGAAAGGTTCGTCGTCAACAACAAGTATGGTATTTGTAAAGTCCACTTGATCCATCGTTAGCAACCACTCGTGACATATATCTCATGCGGATTTGCAGTAATTCTCTATCCAATCCCGGACACTCTGGAACATATCCGGCAGCAGTGACATTTGTTCATCCACTTTAGTGGCATCCCCCGTTTTTCCCGCCATTTCCAGCGCCAGGCAGCAATCCGCAAGGTTGTTGGCACCGATCGTACGGGCGGCAGATTTGAGTTTGTGCGACAAAGTGCTTATCGCTGACAAATCTCCGTTATGAAAGGCGGTTGCCAGTTGCTCGACTGTCGGCGTACTGGTTTCCAGGAAATCAGTATAGTATTCGGCCAGGAAACCCGGTTCATGACTTCCCAGCAGATCGCCCAGTGTTTTGGGGTCAACAACTTCCGGCTTAACCTTCTTAACTTTTGTGCGTGATTTTTTCGTTTTAGCCGTGCTCTTTTTCTTCACTGAGGTATCCAATGGCAGCCATTTATCCATGGCCTGTTGCAAATTATTGAGTTGCAGCGGTTTGGTCAGATAGTCATCCATGCCTGAAGCAAAACAGCGTTGCGCCGTGCCTTTCAATGCGTCGGCGGTGATGGCAATGATCGGTTTGTGAATGCCCTCAGGTTCTTCGCGACGGATTGTTTCCGATAATTGATAGCCATCCATGACCGGCATGTGGCAGTCTGTCAGCAACATTCCGTATTCGTCATTGCGCCACATATTCAGAGCCTCCTGGCCATCGGCAGCCGCTTCTGCCAGGTAACCGAGCAGTTGCAATTGCTGGCTGATAACTTTTCTGTTGGTCGCGTTGTCGTCTACCAGGAGAATCAAACGCCCTTGTTCTCTGGCTTCCTCCACACTTAGCGGTATCTCAGGTGCTGGGCGTATCGGAACAACTCGCTCCTGCTCAGGGGATTCACGCCCAACCAGAGCAGCTACCGCATTCAACAGGGTATTACGGCGCATAGCGTTCAGATCCAGTGTCATGCCATCGTCTTCGTGAGGACGAGCGTAGCGGCGGTTACCCCGCTCAACCAGCAGAAAACGCAGATCAATGTCAGCAATCTCGTTGCGCATGGTGTTGCGTAATGTGGCCGCCAGTTCTCTGTCACCACGGGTATCAATCACGACTACTAGCTCATCGTTGCCAGGGCACTCCTTCTTGCACATCTCGACAGCCTTGTCAGCCTTTTCCGAGAGGACCTCAGCGCCAGCATGTTGTAGATAGTTCGTCAGGATGTGGGCGGCCTTGTCCTGGGTAAGCAGGATGACTCGAATACCTTCAAGATTGGATGTCTCAATGGGCGGGCTGGTGATCTCATCCAGTGTAAGGTGAACGGTAAAAGTGGAGCCCTCACCTTCAGTGCTATTTATCTCAATACTTCCGTCCATCATTTCAACCAGACGTTCCGTGATGACAAGTCCTAGACCAGTACCACCAAATCGACGTGTGGTCGCCCCTTCTCCCTGTACAAACGCATTGAATAGACGCGACTGTACTTCCGGACTCATACCAATACCGTTGTCACTTATGCGAAAACAGATAGTTACCTTACCGCTCTCCCGATGTTCCAATTGGACACTAATCACGACTTGCCCGTTTCTGTCAGGCAGACCACTACTGAACTTGATAGCGTTACCCGCGATGTTGTAGAGAATCTGCCTCAGTCGTACCGGATCACCCTTGATTTGCGGCAATGTCGGATCAACATACAGCAGCAGTTCTACACCGCGATTTCTGGCAATGTGCTGCAGGTTCTCACCCAGTTTTTCCACCAGCGGTTCCACTGCAATCGAGACCTGTTCAAGTTCCAGGCGCCCTGCTTCAATCTTGGAGAAATCGAGTATGTCGTCGATGATGCCCTGTAGCAGGGTCGCGGAATCCTGGGCCGTTGCGACCAGATCCTGCTGAGAATCTTCCAGTGGAGTATGTGCCAGCATCTCGATAGTTCCGACCACACCATTCAGCGGAGTACGAATCTCATGACTCATCGTGGCAAGGAAGGTGGATTTGGCACGATTTGCCGAAATGGCTTCTTCCTGAGCCTTAAGAATACTCTCTTCCGCTTCCTTGCGTTCGGTAATATCGACGACAAAACAGATGCTGATGGCCTTACCTTCTTCGTCCATCATGGTCATGGCTGTGACTTCTACGGGAATGTGCTGACCCTGCTTGGTCATATGCACCGTTTCAAATCGTCCCCATCCCCGTTCCTGCAACGATGCAACCAATGTTTCCAGTTCTCTCCCGGTATAATGCACATCGAAATCGGGGATTGTCAGCGTCAGTGCCTCTTCCCGGCTGTAGCCCAGGAATTCACAGGTATGTTCGTTGACATGGACAACACGGCCTGTTTGCGAGTCGATCCACATCTCTCCGATGCCTGAACGTTCCAGTGCCTGTTGAGTCGTCCGCAACTGGTCGTTGAGACTTCGCAATTGCAGTTCGGATTCCTTGCGTCGGGTAATGTCGATATGTGATACAACAACAGCGGAATGGTCCTGATGGATAAAATAATTTGCCCGCATCTGGAACCAGCGTTTTTTGTCCTGACCTCGGCAGGGATATTCCATGGAAAAACTCTGGAGGCGTCCGGCCAACATCTCCTGTAACTTCTCGGCAACTTCCGCGGCTTCGCTTGAGGTATGTCCTGAGGCATGTTGTACCACTTCGACATAATTGATACCGACACCTGATTGTTGCTTAGGCATGCAGTTGTGCTCAGCAAACTCCTTCCAGGCACGGTTAGTCAGGACGATCTGACCTTTCTCGTCCAATACGGTAATGTGCGCTGTCAGTGAATCGAGTACATCACGGGTAAAATCCCGCTCCTGCGCCAGGGCCAGTTCAGCCGCCTTACGTTCACTGATGTCGTGGATGACGCCGGCAAAATGGAGACCGCTATCAATATCCAGTCGATTGACACCCAACTCCATCGAAAAAATAGTGCCATCTCTGCGCCGCCCATCCACTTCCTGACGAATTCCGATGATCCTGGCCTTGCCGGTTTTCCTGTAGCGTTCCAAATAACCATCGTGCTGGTTGTGATGTGGCTCAGGCATCAGCATGTTAACGTTGCGTCCGATCATCTCACCCGTTGAATAACCGAATATTGTTTCCATGGCTGGATTAACGCTTTCAATCATGCCCTGATCGTTAATCACTACAATGCCATCATTGGCAGTTTCCACAATGGATTGAAGTCTGAGTTGCAATTGTGCCAGTTGCCGTTTTCCTGAGGCAAAAACCCACACCAGTGCCAGAAGTATCAGAGCAGCGATCACGCCGCCCCCGTAAATCAATATGCTGACGAAATAGAACAGCTCGTAGGCCTCAGCCACATCCTGCTCCATGCCAAGGCCGATACCCAACTGATTGTCCCATTCCCATACCCCTACAACAGGTACGCCACGGTAATCCCGGTAGCCTTTGACATCAGAACCTTTTCCTCCTCTGAGTGCACTGGCAACCATACGAGTCAAAGACAGATCGGTCGGTAGCGTTTGACGATGCTTGAGTGATGTCAGATCGATTCCAGGATCGGCAACCTGAATATTCGTGGCGCTCGATTGCCCCGGTTCGAGCAGACCAATCTGGATGAGTTGTTCGTCGAATCGGCTGCGGCTAAGCATCAGCCCGTAGTGATCGAAGAAGTAACTTTCGCCTGTCTCACCCAGTCTGGCTTTCTCGGCCAGAGGGAAAAGCGTTTTGTAAGGATCGATACGTAAAGCCAGCAATGCAATAACGTTTCCGTTATTGTCCTTGAGCGGGGTAACGACAAACAGGGTTTCGTCGCCCGGTTGAGGTTGCTTCTCCCTGTTGCTGGAGAGAGGGACATCTGAACGTTGCACCGGTGTCAGTAACGTCTCACCATTCCACAGTCGTGCAAGAATTGTCGGATACTTTGTCAGCAAGTTGATAGTCCCAACGTTGCTGTTTCTGGATGAAGCCAGGCTGATGTTATCCGGAGCAATAAGGAAATAACCTCGGTGATAGTCTAGGTAAGGCTTCATCAGGTTACGCAAACGTTGTTGTGCATCTGCAGCAAGCAATGGTTCAGGTTTATGTGGCAGTGCCAGCAATGTCCTTGTCGCATTTCGAATATTTTCATCTTGCGCCAGCTCACGCACAGTCAGGTATTCCGAGTCTTTCCAGAGCCGGATTGCCTCAATGGTGGTTTGTAGCAAAGTGGTGAGAGAATTTTCGAGAGAATGCTGATAACGCTGCTGGATTAAATGCACAGTGCTATAGGCACTGACTGCCATGATGAAAAGGGCGGCGCAGACCGCCAAAAGCTGCTGTGTATTCAGTCCTTTTCTTGGTTTTCCTGCCAGTCTTCCAGAAGGCATCACATCCCTCACATTGCGACACAGTCTACACGGCAAAATCCGCCGATTTTGCTCTAGACAAGTGTAGAACAGATGAGGATATCTGCTTTATTGCGGCTCAATTGCCGGATAACAGGATTTTTACTCTGTGTATGAACCCTGCTTACTTTCTCCACCAGAACTTGTAGGGTTTTTCACGGTTGACGTTGGCGTACTGTGGCTGTTCCGCAAAATCGTTGACTGTAACAAGACATTGAAACAACACATGACGAACTACATTGAAATAGTATAGAGATTTACTCGGCATCTTTGGTTATAGAACTCCGCCTGGAGGTGTCCCATGCTGAAGAAACTCACTACCGAAGCCACTCCCCAGCAGGTTTGGCAAAACCTGCAAAATAATGAGCCCATGTTCATACTCGATGTGCGTAACCGCGACGAATTCGAGCGCTGGCAGATCGAAGGCCCACAAGCTACGCCCCCTACCCTCAATATTCCCTATTTTGAATTGCTCGATCTGGAAAGCGAAGAGGAGGATGTGACCGATGCGGTGATTCGCGGGGTGAAAGGGCAAATCATCGATCAGTTGCCCAATGATCTCCCGATACTCGCTGTCTGCGCCGAAGGCAATACCTCCGGCTATGTTGCCGAGGGGTTGCGTCACCTCGGTTTCGATGCGCAGAACATGCAAGGAGGAATGGCGGCCTGGGGTAATTTCTACTACTGGATGCCGGTTGAGGAAAATGATCAGTTCTCCCTGTTCCAGGTAGTCAGACCGGCACGCGGTTGTATCAGTCATGTACTCATCAGCGACCAACGCGCCGCCGTATTCGACCCGGCACGTCATATCGAGCAGTATCGGGTCCTGGCAGCTGAGCACGGGGCAAAGATCGAACTGGTACTCGATACTCACCTGCATGCCGATCACCTGAGCGGCGGCCCTGCATTGGGTGAACATGAGCATGCCCCCTACTTCCTGCATCCCTATGATGCGATTCACCCGATGGACATGTTGCCTGCCCGCATTGCGTATACCCAGTTGGAGGCGGGGGAGACATTGCCTCTTGGCAAGATATCGATGCAGGTGCTGCATTACCCGGGGCACACCCTCGGTATGAGTGCCTTTCTCATCGATGGCAGATATCTGTTGAGCGGCGACAGCCTGTTTCTGGAATCCATCGCCCGCCCGGATCTCGGCGGCAAGGCTGAGGGATGGACACCGCTGCTCTACCGTTCACTGCAGCGGATGATGGATGAACTGCCCGGCGACACCGTGGTACTGCCGGGCCACTTCAGCGATATCCAGGCCGGTGGCAAGAGCGGTCTCTATAGCGCCACCCTCGGTGAATTGAAGCAACACAACCCGGGACTACTTAAAGTGGCTGAAGGCGAACAGGCCTTTACCGACTATATCCTCTCCAGCCTGCCGAACTTCCCCGACGCCTATGTCGAGATCAAACGGGCCAATGCCGGTTTGATCACACCAGACGAACAGAAAACACAGGAGCTGGAGCTGGGGAAAAATGTCTGTGCTGTAGGAAAATAGGGGCGACGGTAACGGACATTAGCCGTTGTTGGCATTACTCATCATCTCACCAATAACCCCGGGAAGGTCGTCGGTGAGGCGTGACGTAACGCTGATGATCTCGCCCGGTACCGCATTACCGGTTGGCAGACGCAGATAGTTGCCGCTGAGGCCGGTGCCATTCCCCTCCACCAGCACGCGATGCGTTTTACCGAGTTGGCTCTCGATAAAATCCTTACGCAGTGTACTGGCCAGTTCACGAATCTCCGCAGCGCGCGCCTTTTTCAGTTCCTGCGAAAGCTGTGGCATCTCCGCTGCCGGAGTGCCTTCGCGAACCGAATAGGGAAAGACGTGCAGCTTGGCGAATTGCAGTTTCTCGATGAAGGCCAGAGTTTCGCGGTGTTCAGCGTCTGTCTCGCCGGGGAATCCGGCAATGATATCGGCAGCCAGTGCGGTATCGGGGCGCACCGCCCTCGCCCGCTCGGCGATCCACTCCACCTCTTTCGTTCCATGTCCACGCTGCATTCGTTTTAATACGCTGTCGCTGCCACTCTGCAGTGAGATATGCAGGTAGTCGCAGATGCGCTCGTCGGCGTAGACATCAAAGAATGCGGGCTGGATATATTCCGGGCCGATGGATGAGAGGCGAATGCGCGGCATGTCGGTACCTTGCAGTATCGCTTGCAGTAATTCATACAGACGTGCCTGTTGCGGCTTGCGCGAATCCTCACAACCCCATGCCGCGAGGTTAATGCCGGTCAGTACCACTTCACGCACACCACTCTCGTAGGCCTGGTTGATCTGATGAATGATCGCTTCCGTCGGCAGGTTTCGGTGTGCGCCACGGGCGATTCGGGTAATGCAGAAGCTGCACTCATTATCGCAGCCGGTTTGAATTGCCACCGGCAGACGAGTGCGGGAGTTGAGTGGCAGCAGTAACTCATTCTGTTCCACACCGAAGTGCGCCAGCATCTCCGATTCATCGCCGAAGATCAGCGCACTGTCGTTCTGTACCTGCCAGTCACTTTGATCCACACGCGGGCCACAGCCCATCACCGCCACCTGCTTCTGCATCTGTCCGGCACGATTGACCGTTTGGCGCGATTTGCGATCTGCCTCGGAGGTAACCGTACAGGTATTGACGAAGATGTAGTCGGCTTCCTCCTCGTCGTTGACCGCCACATTACCGGCACTCTGCAGCGCTGCGGCGAGGCGCGCTGAGTCGAGCCAGTTCATCTTGCAGCCAAGGGTGCGGATATAGAATTTCATCTGGGACAGTTGCTTTGCCGTGTGTTGCGGTCGGCAATTATACGTTAAATCCGTCGGGGGCTCACAACGGCGAGGCAAATTGCACAAACAGGGTGATCAGTGCCCCCGCCAGAAGGTTCAACCACAGGCCTGCACGAGCCATTTGCGGCACAGTGAGATAACCACCACTAAATACAATGGCATTGGGCGGCGTGGCGACGGGAAGCATAAAGGCGTAGGACGCCGCAATAGCCGCCGGAATCATCAGGAGCGTCGGGTTGACTGCCATCGCTCCCGCCAATGCACCCATCACCGGCACAACGATAGTGGCAGTGGCGGTATTGGAAGTCACCTCGGTAAGAAAGATAACCAGCAGGGTAACCGTGGCGATCAACAGCCACAGCGGCACCGCCTGCAAATCCCCCAGTTGGTTGACCAGCCAGACCGTCAGTCCGCTATCAGCAAAGCCGCTGGCCAGGGTAAAGCCGCCGCCAAACAGGATGATGATCTCCCACGGCAGTTTCACCGCGCTCTGCCAGTCAAGCAGGAAACGCCCCTTACGCCAGTCAACCGGGATCATAAACAGCACAATGGCACCGGCCATGGCGATGGTCGCGTCACTCACCCCCTTGAGCCAGGAGACCGATACCAGACCACGCAGAATCCAGGCAGCAGCGACGGCGATAAATACTATTAGTACCAATCCCTCCTCCCGACGCAACGGGCCCAGCTCACGTAACTGCTGTCGAATCAGCTCACGGGTCCCTGCCTCTTCACTGGCATGCAGTGGATGGGCGATACGGGTCAGATAGAGCCAGGAGAGCAGCAGCATGATCAGCGACAGCGGAAAGGCGAAGATCAACCAGTCAGCAAAACCGATAGCAATACCATGTTGCTGCTCCAGTACCCCGGCGAGGATCGCATTGGGTGGGGTGCCGATCAGCGTACTGACCCCGCCGATGGAAGCGGCGTAGGCAATACCCAGTAACAGTGATATCGCAAAGCCCTGATTCTCCTGATCCGTATTCAATTTGTCGATCACCGCCAAACCGATGGGCAGCATCATCATCGCCGTGGCGGTGTTGCTAATCCACATAGAGAGAAAAGCGGTGGCCAGCATGAAACCCAACACCGTGCGACGCGGATTGCTACCGACAAGGCGGATCGTGTGCAGCGCGATACGACGGTGCAGTTCCCAACGCTGCATCGCCATGGCAATGAGAAAGCCGCCGAGGAAAAGATAGATCAGGTGATTGGCGTAACCGGTGGTGGTCTTGGCGGTGGACATCACACCCAGTAGCGGAAAGGCGACGATCGGCACCAATGCGGTCACAGCCATCGGCAATGCTTCACTGATCCACCACACGGCCATCAGCATGGCGACCGCTGCGACCACACGTGCCTCGGGGCTCATACCGCCGGGCAACGGCAGCAGTAACAGGAGGGTAAATAACAGTGGCCCGAGGAACAGGCCGATACGGCGCCGTCGCTCCATCCGCTACTCGCTGGTTTCGGCCAGACCGAGATCGTAATAGGACTGCGCCAGTTTACGGATCGCCACCACATAAGCAGCGGTGCGATAGTCGTGGATTTCAGGAATGCGTTTCATCATGTCGCGGATGTCGGTGAAGGCGGCACGCATGGTGTCGTCGAGACCGGAACGCACCAGATCCAGTTCGCTGGCACCGTGGGCCAGTTGCGAGCGCTGCTTGCTCGGGATCTTCTTTCCGGTCGCCTCTTCCAGCACCGAAACATAACTGTCGCCGCGCAACTCGTCGAAGCGACGTTGCAGGCGACCGAAACGCATGTGCGAAAGATTTCGGGTCCATTCGAAATAGGAGACGGTGACACCGCCCGCGTTAACCCAGACATCGGGCAGAATCACGATGCCACGGTGGCGCAGAATTTCGTCCGCCTCATAGGTGACCGGGCCGTTGGCTGCTTCGACAACCAATTTGGCCTGAATCCGCATGGCGTTTTCTGCGTGGATCTGCGATTCCAGTGCCGCCGGGATGAGGATGTCGCACTCCATCTCCAGCGCCTCGTTACGGTTTTCACTGAAGCTGCCGCCGGTAAATTCGCGCAACCCGCCATGTTCCACCATGCACTGGCGCACATCGTGGACACTGAGACCCTCTTCGTTTACCACTACGCCGTCACGCTCGATGATGGCGACAATCTTCACTTCATCCTCTTCAGCAAGAAACTTGGCGGCGTGGTAACCGACGTTACCCAGGCCCTGGATAATCACCCGTTTGCCCGCCAGCCCATCGCTCATACCAGTTTTCGCAACCTCATCCGGGTGACGGAAAAACTCCTGCAACGCGAACTGCACACCCTTGCCGGTGGCCTCGGTACGTCCGGGAATACCGCCACGATTGACCGGTTTGCCGGTGACGCAGGCATCCTGATTGACATCTTCCGGGTAGAGGGTTTTGTAGGTATCGGCGATCCAGACCATCTCACGGGAAGAAGTCCCCATATCGGGCGCGGGAACGTTGGTGGCAGGATCGAGGAAACCGCGGCGTGCCAACTCCTGGGCAAAGTGGCGGGTGATCTCGCGCATCTCTTCGGTGCTGTAGTGCGACGGGTCGATCATCAGGCCACCCTTGGCACCACCAAAGGGGATATCGGCCAGGGCGCACTTGTAGCTCATCAACGCGGAAAGCGCCTCGGTTTCATCCTGGTTAACGTGTGGGGCGAAGCGCAGACCGCCCTTGGCAGGAAGACGGTGGGTGCTGTGAACCGACCACCAGCCGGTAAAAACCTCGATGCCGCTGTGCACCCGTACCGGGAAGCGCACCTGGAGCACAGCACTACTGGCTTTAATGACTTTGGCGGTATTGGGATCGAGACCGGCGGCCAGGGTGGCGCGGTCCACCATGCGTTCCACGCCCTCGCGGAAGGACATACTCTCTTTTATATGATTGGCCACACCATTCTCCCGATCTCGTTATACCGCCGGGTTTTATTGTATGTCGTGCCAGACAGTGTCGCCAGAGCGAAAAGGATCAGCGATTCTGAAGGAACCGGATGTAGTCGCCGGCAGCGAGGGGTTTGCTGAAGTAATAGCCCTGCATGATAGTGCACTCCTCTTCCAGCAGGAATGCAACTTGTTCGATGGTTTCCACCCCCTCGGCGATCACTTCCATCCCCAGGCTATGAGCCATGCGGATCACCGCCGACGAGATAGCGGCATCATTGGTATCCTCAGGAATATCCATGACGAAAGAACGATCAAGCTTAAGTTTATTGACCGGGAAGGTTTTCAGATAGCTAAGTGATGAGTAACCGGTACCAAAGTCATCAATGGCCAGGGAGAAGCCTTCACTGGCCAGCATCGAAAGACGATGCATGGTTGACGCCGCATTCTCCATCGCCACACTCTCTGTGATCTCGAACTCGATGGCATCCACTCCCAGTTCGTATTCATTGAGGATGCCCAGAATATTGAATACCAGATCGGATTGACGGAACTGGCGTGCCGAAAGGTTGATTGCCACAGGTGGAACATCGACTCCCTGCGCTCGCCATTCACTTATCTGACGACAGGCATCGCGCAGGACAATATCGCCAATCTGTAGAATCAGATCACTATCTTCCGCGATGGGGATAAACAGATCCGGTGAGACAAGCCCCCGCTCCGGGTGTTGCCAGCGGAGCAGCGCTTCGCAGCGGATAACCTTGTCGGTGCGCGCATCGATCTGAGGCTGGAAGTGGAGAAAGAACTCCTCACGCTCAATGGCATGATGAAGATCACTCTCCAGTCGCAGATGCTCATGCACCACCATATCCATATTGGCGGAGAAGAAGTGGTACTGGCCTCTACCATTGGCCTTGGCAACATACATGGCGGTATCGGCGTGACGGGTCAGGGTTTCAAGATTGTCACCGTCAGCGGGATAGATAGCGATACCGATACTGCAACCGACACGTATTTCTTCGCCGTTAAGCAACACCGGTTCGTTCAGTAAGTCGATAACATTCTGCGCCACGTGGGCGACCGCATCGGCATTGGGAATATTGGGTAACAGTAGCGTGAATTCATCACCGCCCATGCGGGCAAAGGTGTCGGTGGTGCGTAACGAGTTTCGAATTCGCCGAGATACTTCAATGAGCAATTCATCGCCGCAGGCGTGCCCCATCGTATCGTTAATCAGTTTGAAACGGTCCAGATCGATAAACAGTACAGAGCAGTTGCAGTTAAAACGCTGGCAACGATTCAGCTCCTCCTGCAGGCGCTCTTTGAACAGGGTACGGTTTGGTAGTTCGGTCAGGGCGTCATAGTAAGCCAGTTTCTTCAGCTCACTTTCTATCCCCTTCAGTACGCTGATGTCGGAAAAGGTGCCGACATAGTTGGTGAGTTGTCCCTGTTTGTTACGAATTGCGGTGATGCTCAGCCATTTGGGATAGATTTCGCCGTTCTTGCGCTTATCCCATATTTCCCCTACCCAACTCCCTTTTTCATTCAGGCTCTGCCACATCTGCTGGTAGAACTCTTCATCATGTCTACCGGACTGCAGCACACTCGGGGTCTTGCCGATAACCTCTTCTTCGCTGTACCCGGTGACATCGCAGTAGGATTTATTGACACGAAGAATGGTGTTGTCGGCATCGGTGATGACGATGGCCTCGTTAGCGTTCTCAAAGACTTCTGCCGTCAGATGAAGCTGCTGCTGTATACGGAGGCGCTCGCTGATATCGCGAATGAATACATAGAACTGACCACCCGCTTCATGGCTGTAGCGGGTGACGACCTCGGCATCCCATACGCTACCGTCTTTGCGCCG
This sequence comes from Thiohalomonadaceae bacterium, assembly GCA_050299175.1. Classification (GTDB taxonomy): domain Bacteria; phylum Pseudomonadota; class Gammaproteobacteria; order Thiohalomonadales; family Thiohalomonadaceae; genus JAPHTQ01. The sequence goes on along the minus strand of JBNKVM010000063.1, from coordinate 21,902 downwards.
GTGTTGAGTTTCACACAGATGATCTTCGCCACGCATAATGTGGCGTAGACGCATGGCGGTTATCTCGTGATCCGCGGTAGCTAGTTGTGAGAAGTGCATGCCGATGAGTTCGGCTTTGCTGTAGCCCGAGAGCTGGGCGTAGGTGTCATTGACATCGAGAATCAAACCCGACATATCGAGTAACCAGAAGCCATCTCTGGATAGCTCGATGGCATTACGGTAGTTGATTTTGTGACTCGCTATCACCGTATCATTATTGCGCCGCGGCGCTGGGTCGTCCATAACGGTGACATCGAGTTTACGATGTTTTGCTTCCACCATGGGATCTTGTATGTGCTAAGTCTGTGGTATCCCGGAGCGCACCCCGGACATTAACCAACCGTACAGGTTGGTTTTAGTTTTGTCTACAATTTTGTTACACCAGCTTTACTGCGCATCGCGCAACCACTCCTGTAGCATTCGTTTGCGCTTTTTCTGTTCCAGATGGGCGGCAAGCTTCTCCTTTACGTCAGCAAAGGGAAGATTACCGGCGGGATGGATGGTGTCGCAGAGCAGGATGTGCAGACCGACTTCGGTCTCGATAATCTCGCTAATCTCGCCCTCTTCCATGGCGAATAGCGCTTCATCCAGTTGCGGATAGAGCTGCCCCGGCTTAACCCGGCCAAGCAACCCTTCATGCATCGCGGTGGGGCACTCGGAGTGTTGCTGAGCCAGAGAATTAAACGCGTCCGGGTTGGCTTTCAGTTCCGTCGCGATCTCACTCAGCCGTTTTTCTGCCTGCTCGCGGCAGTTCTCGGCGTAGTCGTCGTTAATCGTGATCAGGATATGCCGTGTAGTGCGGGTCTCCGGCAGAGCAAACTTCTCCAGATGCTGATAGTAGTAGATCTCCACCTCTTCATCGCTGACCGCACCCTGCTCCTTGAGCATGTGTTCCAGCACCAGATCGAGGCGAAGTTGCCAGGCCAGCGCACTTTTCAGTTTATCTTCGTCTAGGTTGTTGGCCTTGAGCGCGGTGATGAAACCGCCGCTATCTTCGAAGCGCTGCGCCAGTTCATCGTAGGCCTGCTCGACCGCGGCATCAGGCACCACCACACTGGAGGCTTCCGGTGCAGAGAGTAATTTTTTGGCAATCGCCAGTTCGCGATTTACCCGTTGCAGCACTGCGGTACGTTGACCGTCGTCCAGTTCCGCCTGGGTGGTATCGAACATCTCCAGCGCATTGCGCATCATGGCGTAATCGACTTCAGGACCATGTGACATCACTGCGCTACCTCCTCTTCTACCAATTCAGCAGGCTCTAACGAGGTCTCCGGCACCAGCAGGGTGTGACCGGGGAAACGCACGTGGTAGGCGACGCCATCTTCCTGCCAACGTAAAACTTTAATCACTTCACCGATATCACCAACATCGGCGATAACTTCACCTTTCACCGCCAGCTTCAATTTGCTCTTCACCTTCTCGCGAAACTCGAAGCGGCTCGGTACCCACTCTTCGTCGGCACCGATCAACTCTTCTTCACGACAACCCACCACCATGCCCTGTTCGACAAAATGCACCTCATAGATAATCTGATCCTGCAGAAAGGTGCCACGGCTGCGTACATAACCGGTACTGCCGCGACGGATCAGCAGATTGCCAACCTTTTCGCCCGGATAGGTGCCGTCGTTACGGACATTACGAATGACACGTACTTCGTCGCCGTTGTCGAACAGAGGTAAACTCATAGTGCCTTGCCGATGGAATCCGCACTAAAGAAGCTGGTACCGCTGGCCTTCTGGTAAACCTTCAATACCTTCTCGGTGGCTGCGTCGGAGCCGACGAAATCCTGATAGGCCTGCGCCAGTGAACTGACATAAATAGCACGCATGCCATCCACGTCTTCCGGCATCTTCGCCGCGGTCAGATAGTTGTGGAAGCGCTGCAGGATATGCAGGCGATAGACCTTTACCACGGTCTCATCGAAGGGGATCTCGAAGTACTCGAGAAAATCCTCGGCGGAGACCAGATCCTCCAGCTCGTCCATAAAATCTTCTGTACTCATGGCTACCCCCCTTTAAACCAAATGTGGTCGTTCTGTTCGTGCCAGCATATCGAGCAATGCTCCGGCACCAAAATGATCGGAAGCATCCAGCTCCGCGACCTTTTTTAACTTTGCCTTCCCCTCGTCCAGCAGACCGATGCGCAAATCAAGATAGGCGTCGGCCTTGAGGGTCATTAGATAAAAACGAATCAGGCCCATCGACTTGAGCACACCGTGGCTCAGTTCTGCCAGGTCCACCAGGCGCCAGTCCTCGGGAAAATCGAGACGACGCGCTACAACTTTCAGTGCACGACTCGCTACCTGCTTCGCCTCGTCGAGACGATGCTGGTAATAATAGGTACGGTAGAGCGCCACCAGCACACTAAGGTTGTCCGGTGCATAAAGAAACGCCCGTAGCAGCAAACTCTCCGCCTTGCCGTCACCGTAAGCGGCAGCTGCCTGCATCAGCATCTGCTGCACGTTCTCCGGTATCGGTTCGTCGAAGTAGAGTTGCTGGCCGTCGAGGTCCAGAAGATCCATCTTCATTCTCCTGCTGACTTTTGTATCGGATAACCGAATGAATCGGGTTCGCAGAGGCGGTCATCACCGCAAGCGACACAGTCGTCACTACCCTGCTGCTTTAACTCTTTTTCCAGCACATCGATGCGCTGCATCAGGCAGGCAATTGCCTTGCCCACCGGGTCGGGAATCAGATGGTGGTTAAGATCGATTCCGGCGATGTCGCTGTTACGTTCCAGATCGCGCTGCACGATGCGACCGGGAATACCGATCACCGAGCGATCCGCCGGTACATCGGCAACCACCACAGAATTAGCACCAACACGTACGTTATCGCCCAGGGTAATCGCCCCAAGAATTTTCGCCCCGGCACCGACCATCACTCCATTACCCAGGGTCGGGTGACGCTTGCCCTTATTCCAGGTGGTGCCGCCGAGGGTGACGCCGTGATAAAGCGTCACATCATCACCGACGATAGCCGTCTCGCCGATCACCACACCGGCACCGTGGTCGATGAAGAAACGACGGCCAATGGTCGCGCCGGGATGAATGTCGATGTTAGTCAGCATGCGGGCAATGAAGGCGATCAAACGTGCCGGATAACGCAGACCGAATTTCCAGAGTTTGTAAGCGATGCGGTGCCAGAGAATCGCGTGCACACCGGGATAGGTGGTCAGCACCTCAATGCGTGAGCGGGCCGCCGGGTCGCGTTCGAAGACACAGTGAATATCTTCCGCCAGTTGTTTCCACAGACCGGGCGCAGTGCTTGCCGGTGTACTCATCTTCTCTTCCATTTCAGTGTACATGGTCAGACTCCCCTGCCAGGCTGGCGTAGAAGCTCTCCAGCTCGCTGCGACTCGGCGAGCGTTTGTTTGTGGCGGCAAAACGGCGAATACCAGGCAGCAGGCTGTCGGCCTGTTCGCGGCTGAGCAGGATGCCGATCTCGGCGAAACAGTTCACCACCGCATTGGCACCGGAGTGTTTGCCCAGCACCAGACGATGCACGCGGCCCAGCAGCGCCGGATCGACGCCCTGATAGTTGAGTGGGTCCTTGAGCAGGCCGTCGACGTGAATACCGGATTCGTGGGTAAAGACCCCTTCGCCGACCAGACTCTTCTGCCACGGCAGCGGACGACCCGAGGCGTTGGCCACCAATTCGGCCAGTTGCTGGTAATCGTTGAGCATTACGCCGCAATCGATGCCGTGCAGCACTTGCAAGCCCAGCACCACCTCTTCCAGCGCAGCGTTCCCGGCGCGTTCGCCGAGGCCGTTAACGGTGGTGTTGACGTGGGTGGCACCGGCGCGGATAGCGGCCAGAGTATTGGCAGTAGCGAGGCCCAGATCGTCGTGGGCGTGCATCTCTACCTGCATGTCGCTGTTGGCGACCAGGCGTGAGAGACGCTCATAGATACCGAACGGCTCCATGATGCCGACGGTATCGGCGAAGCGGAAACGGTCCGCCCCGGCCAGTTGTGCGGTTTCCATCACCTGCAGCAGGAAGTCGTCATCGGCACGGGAGGCATCCTCGCCACCGACGCTGACGGCAAAGCCGAGGTCGCGGGCCATGTTGACGTAACGACGGATGTTATTCAGTGCCCAGTCGCGCTCGCGGCCCAGTTTGCTGCGTAGCTGCTGGTCGGAGACCGGTATGGAGAGATTGACCCGCTCGACCCCGAGACCGATACAGGCTCGCAGGTCCTCTTCGCGCATCCGGCCCCAGGCAATCAGGTCGGCATTCAGGCCAAGACTGGTCAGCGCCTGGATATCCTCCTGCTCCTCGCGCCCCATCACCGGAATACCCACCTCCAGCTCGCCGACCCCCGCCGCATCCAGCGCCTTGGCGATGGCGATCTTCTCCTCCAGGTTGAAGGCGACCCCGGCGGTCTGCTCGCCGTCGCGCAGCGTGGTGTCGTTGATCGTGACCTTGCGGTTGCCCTGATACATATCCGTATCCTGAATACAGTTGTCTGTATTCACTACACAGCAACCAACATGCCAGAAACAATGGCATTAAATTTCAATAACTTAGGGGGGTGGCGCGCACCAAAACAGGGGGCGAAGCACAACAATGTTGCGAATCCGACAAAAACCATCAGGGGAATTTATTGATATCCGGGAGTATCAGCCGATGTGAGTTACAGTGACGACTTTGGAGTATTTGTAATGCAAATTTTCATGTATCCCCACTTAACATACTTATTTCTTATTGCTCTGCTATCGAACGCTCGAAGATGACATCTCCCGTATATGCAAGCTCAATTAGCTGACCTTGCCCCGTTTTCACTTCGATACGCTCACCATCTTCGTTGAGTTCATAGCTGCTACTGATACTGTGAATTTTTGCTACGACCGCAATACCATTGCTATAACCATCCGATCCAAGAAGTTCGGGATACTTTTTGAGGAAGGAGTCAATCGTTGTTTTCTTGGCACTGAGTGATAGTCGTAACTCCGTAATGAACATGTAGGCCAAATTGTAAATACTTTTCTCTACCACCACATGATATGTATTTGCATCAGTCGATGAAATATCCTTAATGGAACCAATAAAAAGGATCGGGCGCTCACCCTTCCAGAGGTTTTGTAATTCAAATGTAAGAATAGGCGAGATACGATAACTCTCCCCTTTACTTAATTGCTTTTCCCAGTCAGCAATTGCGTTATGTCGCTCACTGAGCTGCAACACAGCCGCTATTACTTCCTGCTTCCCTCTCAATATTTCAGCCTTCTTTGCCTCTCTCTCTGCGTCTCGCACGGCCTTTTGTTCGAGAAATTTATTGACTGAAAACGCACCAATGGTAACGACAATGACTATCCATATCAGCTTAGATTTCATGTGACCTCACACTAAATAACTACGTGACAGCACGTAATAAATACTAATGTTGGTGGAATCATGCTTTCTCACGCAGAAATCCGGAGATAACCCAAATACTCCCCCAGTAAAGAAAAATTGGGACCACACTAATATATATAAAGTCCGCCCAGTTATAACTGTATTCATATGGAGCTTGTTCGGCAAAGACACATAAAACATAGATGACTGACAGGAGCACACTTAATCTGATGGCTCCTTGGTTCTTCCTTATCACATAGTATCCAAGATAGGGTAATACATACGCGCCTACAGCTACCCCAATTGTATACGCAGATATGAATAGCCAACTTTCAGTTGATAATGATTCGAATGAATCCACTGCAACCACAACAAATAGAATCCATGCTGTGGTCAAACATAATGAAATGATTAGACAAATTCTTTTCATGTAATGTTTGGCAATGTTAAATTGTTTGGGGTCAAATGAAAAAATTATTGCCAACTCAGGCAGCATTCTCAGATCGGACTGAGAGTATATCGGTTTCAGACATCGCTCTGACATCGGATGTTTTAAGCGTAATAAGGGCTTTTGTTTTGCCGGAGCCCATTACAAATTCGACTTCAAGACCATCGGGCTCATAGATATCCACGACCGCGCCCAGATCGCCTTTTTTAAGATCGTACTCAGGAATGTCTTTTTCCAATACGACTGTGTCCAGTAATTTGATCATCATTCTCACTCTCCAGGATAAGCTGTAACGAATCTGGGAAAATCTTCTCCCGCTCTTACCATCCAGGCGGTGACTAGCGTGGCCGATTTGCCACTGGGTCCGGTGATGCTACCACGTATTTCATATTTGCTGCCGTATTCAGTTTGTTCTTTCAGTGTAGCATCTAAATGCAAAAAACCTTTCAAATCATTATGTAAGGTGTGCCAACTGTCGCTGGAATAGCCCAGGTCATGGAAAACCACGGATTTGAATCGGCCAATGGGATGAGTGGTAGAGAGGAGATAATCCCGTATTTTGGTTTCCAGAACGACGGCCTTGTCAGTATTCGGCAATTTCAACTCAAACTCCGAGCCAGTTATCTGACTAACATCATGTCTATATCTCAGGCTGGTGTCCACCACCGCTGCGCACAAGGCGGTTCCTAAATACGTTCACCAAATAACGGCAACCCCAGTTCAGCAATATGCTCTCTCATTTCAGCCGGGATGAGCATCACTGGCAGGTTCAGGGTTACCGCCTTGCTGTGGCGCTCGATCAGCGCCCTTGCCTGTTCCTTGTCGTAACGCGGACGGGTGGTGAATTTTCCCGCACCGCCCTCCACCTTCCAGTTCTCCTTGTGGCGGGCCGCGTGTAGCCAGGGGCTGCGGGTAGCGAATCCGGCCTGCTCAATCTGCACATGCCACTGCCTTCCCAGACGCTGCAGGATGCGCGGGATCTCTTTGTCATAGAGTCGCTTCAGGCGCGACATCTGCCGGTCGTAACGCAGCTCATGTACCGTGGCGTCGGCCCAGGCGATACCGTCGAGTCCACGTTCCACTGCATGCAATAGCATCATTTTCAGCCCGAGCGACACCCACTGATTGCGAAATGGTGCACGGGGAATGCCGCTGCGCAGCCCGTAACGGGCAGACGACTGATGCCAGTCGCTCTGCATCTCTTCAATAAACAGCAGGCGTTTGCCGTCGATGCTCTGCCGCTCCTTGGTGCGGATATGCAGCAGCACATTGCGCTCCGGGTAATGGGCGGTGAAATGGGAGTGCGGATAGTCGGGCAGCGTCACCAGCCACTCGCGATAGCCTTCGCCACCGAAGAGACTCATGTATTCGTAACGCTGGCTGTAGCGTTGTACCGGTCGCAACAGGTGATGGTAGTGGGCGTGGTATTTCGCCTGACGGATCGCCGCCTCACGGCTGGCGAATTCCTGTCTGCCGTAACGCTCGTCGATAACCGGCTGGCCGTAGGGACCGAGCACAAACCAGCGTACATCGGTGCGCCCCGGCTTGCGCAGCATACCGACCTGATAGCGGGAGGTGCGACAGCGATGGCGCACAATGGCGAGATCGCCCTCTTCCACCGCGTAACCTGCCATGCGCATCTGGTAGTTGGGAAGACGCTTGGCGACCTCGGTGAAGGGCATTGAGGTTTCCTTGATGTACTCCAGCTCGTTGCAGAGATGGGGTATGACCGCACGATAGTCGATGGCATCGAGTAGCGCGGTTTTCTCCACAACTTCTTTTGCTTGATAGCCGGAGAGAAAGTCACGCAGCCCTGACCAGGAAATCGCCTCGTCGCTCAAACCATCACGACGAAGGTTGAGTAGTGTGCGACGCCACTGCTCTGCGGTGGCGCGGGTGGTGGTCAGCGCCTGGAGGCGTTGATGTAACGGACTGTAGAGGCGCGATGGATAGTTGTGCCACTCGTCGTAGGTGGTGGCGTTTTCCGCCAGCAGTCGGACACGCGCCTGTTCAACGATGCGCGCCTGTGCAGGCTGCGACAACCATTCAAGAAAGAAGCTGCGATCCTTTTCGTTCCACTGGTTGATCCACAGTCGATCCGCCAGGGTGTGACCGGAGAAAGTGGTGGTACCGTTTTGTTCAAACAGGATATCGATAAGTGGATAGAGCTGCTGATGCGGTGTGTTGGCAGTGACACGCAGACGCAGACGACGCGCATGGAAACGTGCGCGGTCGGACGTGATCGTAATTCGTCTTCCGTCTGGTAAACGTGTCATCTTTCACTCCAGTGAATCGACGTTGTTAATCTTTTGAGGGAAAGCCAATCACTCCATGTGTTCCATTACTCAGGGCGTCAAGTCGTTCGCCCAGAATCTGCTCCATCGAATCCAGCACCCGTTTAATGATCATCCCGGCATTGACGTGGTAGAGCCGTAGCTGGCAGTGCACCGGTTTGTGCAATGTTTCCCGTCGTCCGGTATCGAATTCCGTCCAGGCGGCGATCGGTACGTCGTAGAGCGCACGATCCACCACAATCCAGGCATCGGGCTGCAGGATCAGGTCGAGGGTTTTCAGTCCGGGAATGGAGAGTGACAGTTCGGCACCAAGACGACGCAGCGCGGTCTGCACCGTGTTGAAGTAGTGTGCCTCGATAATCGCGTCGCGATACTCGTAGACCGGCACCTCTTCATGGCGTCGATACATGTCCGCCTCAGCTATCGTCACGCAGTTCATGCTCTCCCTTCCACCCTGACGCCTTTGCCCGGGTTAGTGCCTGGTCGTGTATTTGCAGGAAGCGTGTACGCAACTCATCGGGCATGTTGTTGACCAGAAAGCCGTACTTTTCCCATTCGGCATCGACCTTCTGCCACAGGCTTTCAATCCCCGCGGCAGTCCAGCCTTCGCAGGTCTCATTCTCAGGGATGAGACCAAAGGCCCAGGCATCACGAATGATCTTGCCTGTCGCGGTCATCGCGCCGTTGATGTCGTTGTTGATCCCTACATAACTCTTTGCCTGTTGCATCGTTACTCCTCCATTTATGAGGTCAGGCTGGCGAACAGTGCCGGCAGCTTTTCCGGCAGCCGGTCGACGTGATCGACAATGGTGTAATTGGTTGCGCCGAAGATACGTTTCACGTAGTGGTCGGCATCGGCGTCTAACGTCAGGCAGTAACTCATCACGCCTTTGCTATACAGCTCTTCCACGGCCTTGCGGGTATCGTGACGCAGGTGCTGCGGATCGCGCTCGTCGATGTCGGCAGGTGCACCGTCGGTGACCACCAATAGCAACTTGCGTCGCTCCGGTTGTTTTAACAGGTGGTGTCCGGCATGACGCATCGCTGCACCCATACGGGTAGAGAGTCCGCCCTTCATTCCGGCCAGACGACTCTTTGCCTCGTCGTCCCAACGCTGATTGAAATCCTTGAAGCGGAAATACTGCACGTCGTGACGACCGTCCGAGGCAAAGCCGTGAATGGCGAACGGATCGCCGATGCCGTTAATGGCTGTCGCCACCAACGTCGCCGCTTCGCGGGTCAGGTCGAGAATGGTCTTCGACTCTTCGTCGCCTTTGTCGATGTGATCGTTGGTCGATTCGGAAAGGTCCAGCAGCACGGTGACCGCCAGATCGCGATTCTTGATCACGTTACGCATGGTGATGCGCGGACTCGGTTGTTCACCCATGCGTATGGCCACCATCGCATCGACCGCGGCATTGATATCCACTTCGTCGCCATCTTCCAGATTGCGCTGCCGCTGCACGCCCTGCGGTGCCAGCAGATCGATAATGCGACGAATCTGGTAGGCGACTGGCTTGTATTCGCTGAGGATTACGTCGACGTCTTCCGGGTTGCCGCGTGCCGGTCGGCGCTCATACAGCGTTGCCCAGTCGGGACGGAACAGCTGCACCTGATAGTCCCACTCCTGATAGTGGAACGGCGCGGAGATCGGTTCCTTGCCCCACATGGCGTTAAAACTGGTGGTCGCCTCGCCCGCATCTTCGTAGGGCATGAACTCGGTGGCGCAGACCCAGATCTCCTGGGCATCGTCACCGGCCAGTTCGCAATCAACCTCGTTGGCCATCTCTACCGCGCTGACATACTTGCGCACTTGGCGCTGACTGGCGGGCAGGTATTCTTCGCCGTAAAGCACACGGTCGAACTCATCCATCGACCAGACAAAACGGTTATCGTCGCGATAGGCGATACGGAAAGAGTTCAGTACGCGCAGACTCGGCACCGCCTTGCGTGCGCTAAGCAGGTTGAACATCTCCAGACCGATGTGCCAACTGAAGCTGTTTTCCAGTCGGTTGTGGGCGATGTTGGCGTGGAATTTCTGCGCGATGGCATCGAGTTCGGTATCGCCACTCTGCACACTGCTGTCGAGCAGCATGTGGGCGATCTTCTCCACCAGCTCCACGGTTTCATGTTCGACACTGGTAGTCGGTTGCAGCGACAGCAGCGTCCCCCACAGTTTTTTCAGGCCGGGGAAATCGTTAACCGCGCAGTACTCGACCCGCGCATCTTCGGCCAGGGCGATGAAAAACATCTGCGCCGGTGACAACTGTTCCGCAGAGATCGCATGACGGCTGTAGTGAATGTGCGCCGCCAGGTGGGCGCACTGGGCACGATAGAGTTCCAGCCCGGAGACAATCTCTTCGCCGTCGCGCTTAATCGGATCAACCGCATCGGGCAGGTGCAACACATGCTGTTCGATATAGGGACGGAAGCCTTCGTAATCGGCTGAAGTGGGACGCAGGAAGAAGTCTCGCCCCCACAGTGCGCGCAGGTAGTAGTTAAGCTTGCGCTGGCTGTCGATGAACAGCGTGCCGCGCCGCTCCTGCTGCAGCATCTTTTTGCTGTCCGCCGTCTCCAGCGCAAAATACTTCACCAGGTTCGGCAGGTCACGACGATAGGCTTCCGCGCCAAAGGAAGACCAGCGCTTGAGTCCGCTGAGGGTCAACTTGGAAAGCAGCTCGTCGATGTTGGAGAGCATCGGGCGCAGGCCGCGTGCAGCACGGGCGGATAGTTGATGGATCAACGCCAGATAGCCGCGCAGCAGTTCCGGATCGCCAAGACGACGCGCCGCCGTCGGCAGTGAGGAAAACAGCATGGCGATGACTTCGCCGGAGGTCATGGAAGAGAGCTTCATCGCTGCGTGAATGCAGTCGCTGATAATGTCTTCGCCGCACTCTTTGACCACCAGCGGCATCTCTTCCAGATAGGCGGTAACTAGATCGGAACCGCGCCCCAGTTTGCACAGGCCACGACCACCATCGAGATACTCTTCCAGACCGGCAGGCGACATCACACGCGCCGCCTCGTGGAAAGTCGATTCAAGAACCGCCCTTACCTCCGGCGCCGTTTCGGCGAACTGCTCTCTGTAGTCCTCGAAGTTAATCGTCATGGCTGAACACCTGAAAAATCTTTAACCACGAAGTACGCGAAGTCGCGCAAAGTAGAATCTGTATTTTTGACTTCGTGTCACTTTGCGTACTTTGCGGTTAATGGCTTTTACTCAACGAAAAAGGTTTGTACCGCCGCCTCCAGCGTTTCACGCATATCCGGATCGTCGGTCAACGGATTCACCAGGGTCATGTGGCAGGCGGCCAACGGTTCGACTCCTTCTGCGATCATGCTGCCTGCGTAGACCAGCAGGCGGGTGGAAATCCCCTCGTCCAGGCCATGACCTTTGAGGTTGCGGGCGCGGTGCGCGATCTGCACCAGCTTGCCTGCGGTGTTGGCATTGATACCTGCTTCACGTGCGACGATCTCGGTTTCGCTCTGCGCATCGGGATAGTCGAAGTTGAGCGCACCGAAGCGCTGTTTGGTCGACTGCTTCAGGTCTTTCATCAATGACTGGTAACCGGGGTTGTAGGAGATCACCAGTTGGAAATCGGGATGGGCTTCGATCAGTTCGCCCTTCTTGTCGAGCGGCAGGGTGCGACGGTGATCGGTCAGCGGGTGGATCACTACGGTAGTGTCCTGTCGCGCTTCGACTACTTCGTCGAGGTAGCAGATGGCGCCCATGCGTGCCGCTAAGGTAAGCGGCCCGTCCTGCCAGCGGGTGCCGTCTTTATCCAATAGAAAACGTCCCACCAGATCCGAGGCGGTCATGTCTTCGTTACAGGCGACAGTGATCAGCGGCTTGCCCAGTTTCCACGCCATGTATTCAACAAATCGTGACTTGCCGCAGCCGGTCGGGCCTTTCAGCATCATCGGCATGCGTCGTGCGTAGGCCTTTTCGTAGAGCGTGACCTCGCTGCCCACCGCTTTGTAGAAGGGCTCCTTTTTGATCTGGTATTGTCCAATCGTCATGTCGCTCATTGTCCTGTCCTTTTCGTTCTGATTCGGGAAAAAGCCCCCGTCGGGAGGCGACGGGGGAAATCAGCACGTTCTTCGTTTACTCTCAGACCGCCTTGCCGCGGAACACCACCATCTCGGCACCTTTGGACTGGGCGTAGTTGTCGTAACCGACCAGTCGCACATGGTTGCCGGGGTGTGCCTTGTGGCACGCTTCCGCTTCACCAAGGATGCGGTCGACGTCGGTCTCGCCGAACATCGGCAGCTTCCACATGTACCAGTAGTGGCCGAAGGCGTTCTCTGGTTCAGTGTGTTCTACCGCCGGGTTCCAGCCCTTGCTGACGATGTATTCAACCTGCTGGCGAATACGGGCGTCGTCCATCTCGGTGAGATAGGAGAAGGTCTCGAACTTGCGGCTCGCCGTGTCGCTCAGACTTGATGTGTAATCCTGCATATCGCTCATGATTAAGCTCCTCAGTTAATTTCTACTCAGTTCGATTTTGAGAACACAGCCAGGGGTTCCGAGACAAGGCGCAAGCGTTTCGAGCAGCGCAGTGTATGTTGCGAATACATGAGCAGCGGAGAAACGCTTGCAACACCGTATTCGGTACCCCTGGCGAATTTCTTAGCGGTGGGCGACGTCCAATTTGTCTACCGTGTCGAACTCGAACTTGATCTCCTTCCAGGTCTCCATCGCCATCTTCAGCTCAGGGCTGTTTTCGGCGGCGGCGGTCAGGATCTCTTTACCCTCTTTCTCCAGTTCACGACCCTGGTTGCGTGCTTCGACGCAGGCCTCAAGGGCAACCCGGTTGGCAGCTGCACCGGCAGCGTTACCCCACGGGTGGCCGAGTGTGCCGCCACCGAACTGTAGTACCGAGTCGTCGCCGAAGATGGAAACCAGCGCCGGCATGTGCCAGACGTGGATACCACCTGAGGCAACCGGCAGTACGCCGGGCATTGCGCCCCAGTCCTGGTCGAACATGATTCCGCGACTGCGGTCTTCCTTGATGTAGGAGTCGCGCATCAGGTCGATCCAGCCGAGGGTGGCTTCACGGTCACCTTCCAGCTTGCCCACTACGGTACCGGAGTGCAGATGGTCACCACCGGAGAGGCGCAGCGCCTTGGTCAGCACACGGAAGTGGATACCGTGGTTCGGGTTACGGTCGAGTACCGCGTGCATCGCACGGTGGATGTGCAACAGAATGCCGTTGTCGCGACACCACTGGGCCAGACCGGTGTTGGCGGTGAAGCCGCCGGTCAGGTAGTCGTGCATGATGATCGGTGCACCCAACTCCTTGGCGAACTCGGCACGCTTGTACATCTCTTCCGGTGTCGGCGCGGTCACGTTGAGGTAGTGACCTTTACGCTCGCCGGTCTCGGCCTCTGCCTTGTGGATCGCTTCCATCACGAACTCAAAACGGTGGTTCCAGCGCATGAACGGCTGGGAGTTGACGTTCTCGTCGTCCTTGGTGAAGTCGAGACCACCACGCAGACATTCGTACACTGCACGGCCGTAGTTCTTGGCGGAGAGGCCCAGCTTCGGCTTGATGGTGCAGCCCAGCAGCGGACGGCCGTATTTGTTCATCCGGTCACGCTCCACCTGGATACCGTTCGGCGGGCCGTTACAGGTCATGACGTAGGCCAGCGGAACGCGGATATCTTCCAGACGCAGGGCGCGTACCGCCTTGAAACCGAAGACGTTACCCACCAGCGAGGTGAAGACGTTAACTACAGAGCCTTCCTCGAACAGGTCGATTGGATAGGCAATGAAGGCGTAGAACGCTTCGTCGTTGCCCGGTACGTCTTCAATGGCGTAGGCACGACCTTTGTAGTGGTCGAGGTCGGTTAACAGGTCGGTCCACACCGTGGTCCAGGTGCCGGTAGAGGACTCAGCGGCTACCGCAGCGGCGGCCTCCTCGCGTGGCACCCCTTCCTGGGGAGTGATCTTGAAACAGGCAAGGAAGTCGGTGTCCTTGGGGGTGTACTCGGGCATCCAGTACGTTTCACGATACTCTTTCACGCCCGCTTGGTAGGTCTTAGCCATCGCTTTGCTCCTCTTTAAGCTACCTTTGAAACTGGCCAGTCATTTCTTGACTGAATTAGTTGGTTAACTCACGATTGCAATTTAGCGAAATGGCCAAATAATGGAAATTAATAGTAAAAATGAGGCTCATTAACGATCATTAATGGCCGGAGGTTTTCTGGTAATGATTCGAGCAACGTTGCAACAACTCAGGGTATTTCAGGCCGTAGCCCAGCTACGCAGCTATACCCGTGCGGCTGAGGCGATCCACCTCACCCAGCCAGGCGTCTCGATACAGGTCAAACGGCTGGAGGAGATTCTGGGCGTTACCCTGTTCGAAAAGATGGGCAATCAGGTCTATCTCACCGCCGAGGGTGAGGCCCTGCTGAGGGCCTGCAACGACCTCTTCGGTCGGCTGGATCAGTTCGAGGAAGAACTGAAGGAGATGCACGGCGAGGTCTCCGGCCCGCTGAAGCTGGCCGCGGTAACCACCGCCAAATACTTCCTGCCACAATATCTCGGCGCCTTTCTGCGCCAGTACCCCAAGGTGGTGCCGCAACTGAAGGCGAGTAACCGCGAGCGAATTCTTGAACGACTCGCTGCCAACGAGGACGACCTCTACATCATGGCCACTCTGCCCCAGGGCGATGACTTCGAAGCGCACGCCTTTCTCGACGACGAATTGGTGGTCTTCGCCCATCCGGCTCATCCGCTGGCTGGAAAGAAAAAGATCAAACCAGAAGAGCTGGTTGGAGAACGAATTATCGCCCGCGAGGCTGGTTCAGGTATTCGTATGACCTACGAGGCGATGCTGGCGGAACTCAATATCGCTATCGAACCTTATATGGAACTGGGCAGCGGCGAAGCGATCAAACAGGCGGTGATGTCTGGAATCGGCATCGCAGTGCTTTCCGGTTACAGCCTGTCGCTGGAGCTGGAGACCGGGCGACTGGTAAAACTCGACGTCGAAGGTTTTCCGCTAAAGCGACGTTGGTATGCGGTGCATCGCAAAGGTAAACACCTGTCGCGAGTAGCAAAGACGTTCCTGGATTATTTGCAGACCTATCGATTAGGGGATGAAATAAATGAGGGTGATGAGAGTGCCTAAGGCATGTAGTTCGAGGGATATTGCTCAACGTAAGGCTTAAGCTTCATGTCCTCCTGAAGCACATGGTGCAAAAGCCAGTCTCGCAATAACTCGGTTAATTGTGGTGCCTTATGTGCGAGCATTGCCAGGTCATCAATGCCGAGAATCTGTTCCTTGATCTCCTGGAGGCGGCTCACCAGTTGCTGGTGTTCATGTTTGTGCTCGTCATACCGAGGGTATTTGATCGTGAGTTGTATCTTCTCTTCACGCTTGAAGTGGATTTCCGTGTAGCTTTCCAGTTCGTCCAGCGCGACTTTGATATTGGCGACCTTCTCACCGGGGGCCATTAACGCCAGCTCAATCATATTGATCATGCAGATCAAAAGACGGTGATCCATATCGATAATGTGATTACCGATACTCATCTTCTCGCGCCACACTATTGGCATTTCTCAGACTCCGGCTGGGGTTATTCAACTCTTTGCTTAGCCTCTCATCATAGAAATGCCGTATTGACCTGACAATACTAACTACGAGGTAAACCCATCTGGACGACAGGTTAAACTCAAGTCAGCGAGCACGGTTGGGACTGCCGATCGCATTCTGCTTCTGGAAATCGTCGTGGTAGACCCAATTTCAGCAAATTCGTTAAGCGGGAAGTCGGCTGCGCCCCCGCGGAATTTCGGCAGCAGCAAAGAGGATGAAGCCCATTCGATATTCTGACGAAAAATTGATCCCGGCCACTTTCCCCTCCACACCTTTGAAAAATTCCCCTATTCCGATAGGATAACCCCATCTCAGGCGGCTGCTGCGCCCGGCGAAGTCGGTTCGGGCGAGGGTGTAATAGAAAACCCGGCAACGGGAAACAAGCCTGCCGCACCTGACTAGACGTAGTACGCACCTTGGCAAACCGGAGAGGTTGAGCCGTGCGTACAGGGAACGACTGTCAGGAGATGACACGTGGAAAAGAAACACCCCACCGACCTGTTTGGGTCGGATCCGTTCGGCCAGCGTCCGCTTTATTATCACCAAAACGGACAGCCGATTGTGCAACGCTACGAGGAAATGCAGGGACTGCCGTCCTGGTACAAAATGAACACACGCCCCAAACACCTCCCCCCGGAAAAGCAGCGAGAACTGAGCGGCATCGTTGAAACCATCCGCTCTCACCACAACGTCGAAATGATCATCCTCTTCGGCTCCTACGCCCGCGGCGACTGGACAGAAGACTCCTATGAGGAAGGTGGCATCACCTACTCATACCATTCCGACTACGACATCCTCATCGTCACCGCCGACAAAGACAGCGAGCGTAATGTCGAACACGACAACAAAATGCGCGAAGCGCTGGAACCGGAACAGGGCGGCACCAAAGTCAGCTACATCGTCCACACCATCCATCATGTGAACCAGATGCTCGCCGAGCGCCGCTTCTTCTTTATGGACATCCTCAAAGAAGGCTACATGCTTCACGACTCCAAACGCTTCATGCTGGCGCGCCCGCCGAAGGAACTGGAGTCGAACGTCATGCTGAGGATATCGCAGGATTACTTCAAAGAGTGGATGGAAAGCGCGGATGATTTCTTTGAAACAGCAGAAGACACATTCAAGAAAGGCAAAGTAAGGTTGGCTGCATTTCTGCTCCATCAGGCCGCTGAACGCTACATCACCTGCCTGCTGCTGGTCGAAACCGGCTACCGTCCCAAAGAACACGATATGGAACGCCTGCTCAAACAGGCCGCAGGCTTCGATAAGGAATACAACATCGTCTTCCCCCGCCACAACAAAGCCGAGCGCCACCTCTTCGACCTCCTGCGCCGCGCCTACGTGGATGCCCGCTACAATAAATCCTACACAATCACCGAACACGAACTGAATACACTCAGCAAACGGGTGCAGGAACTGAAAGCGATCTCAGACAGGGTGTGTAGGGAGAGGATCGAAGAGTTACAAAAAATCGTTGCCGAAAGTGGAGGGTGAGCTTGGAAAACTACAATGTCAGCAAAGAGGGTAAACCGTATGGAGTGATTTCTGTGCCATTCGGGCGCAAAGTGTTACGTATGCGAAATATGCTCTTTTCATTTGCTCATGCTATGCGCGATTGTGCACTAAATTGGCCCACGCCTGTGGACAAAAAAGATGCTTGTCTTATGGCAAAACAATCCTAAATCTAGCCCATTAAGCCTCCACGACAGCTTGGGGATTTTAGGTGGTTTAATACCAATGTCTTCGTACATCTTAAGCAAGTTGTTTTTGTCGGCCAATGCTTTTTCTACTTCATATATTGCGTAGGCATAATCAGATGCCATATCCACTATATGGAGTGGATGGCCAGAGGTAGTGATCATGGGATAAGCCACTACGGTCCCTGCTGGATAGCTCTGCATATAATGTTGGTCGAATATTTTCCATAGTCTGGCCCTTTCTTCAGATAGTTGTAGGTCATCTTTGGACGGCTTCTGAAATACCCTATGGTCGAATATCCCTATGACTTCAAAAACATCTCTCGGAACCCTGGCAAAAATCATATCATCTCCTCTTTTGGAAATGCCTTTTGTGGTTTTTTCTGGTGAGAGATGAAAATGATGGTACCCCATAGTTAGAAGAAGAAAGTCTTTATCCTCCCATTTGTCAATCTTCGTGCCTGATTTTGTTGCGTTCGGAGTAAATCCTTTGCGATGTGCTTTTAATGATAGATGCGAAGTTATGTCCTCCGCATTTTTTACCTTATCCAAAAAAACATGTATTTCATTCGAATATTTGCGCCATCTTGTGTCGCTTAATACACTTTCTCCAATCTTTATGATTCTTGGTCTGGGTGGTACAAATCTATATGCCCAAGTAAGGAAGCAAATCATCAACATGGGTAAACCCATGCGTTCAAGAGTGGATACAGTATCTTTATTATTCGGAAATTTTGGGATGGCTTTAATTACATAATTCCTGAATTTTGTTATTCGTATTGGCTCATCCATGTTGGCGTTCAGTCTGTGGTGGGGTATGTATGCTCTGCTGTAATTAGTAATTATTAGTCAATGATACAGCTTATTTTGATGTTCTAATTCTGATTAATTCTTTATTGCCTTGAGTCTTTAGGACGGCTGACATGTAAGCGCAAAGTAAGCAAAATGAAAGAATTCCCACATGTTGCGCAATTGAAAGCGCCTTATCGGTTAATGCCCATAATGCTGTTAGAAATATGAAATACACAAAAAGCCAGAGCGACAAAATGTATGATTCAATCATCACTACATACTGAAATGCTTTTTCTATTCTTGGGAACTTGATTGGATCATCTATTTGGTGCTTCAGGAAATCTCCGGTGTTTCGGCAGGTATATGACAAAAAGTGATATGCGTTCTTGAAGCTATTAGCTTGTAGTATTTTTATGATTCCTGCTACTGGGATTAGACATAGAAATATTCCCCAGCTTGTTAAAATTGCATATCTAATCCATTCAGGAAATACGGAAATATTTTCGAAAATAACGTCAATCATGATTATGATTCCTCTACAATAGCTATGTTAGTGGAAAATCATGGTCAGAAGGCAATATTCCAGAATGTGGAATTAATCCCCCTCTGTTCCGGCTTTTTGTCGCTGCTACGGCAATGATTGTTTTAATCGTTCTTCACAATTCGTTGGGGTGCTTTATGCTTTTTTCGCCCAACTCAATGAGTTTTTGTTTTTTTGTCTCTTTCATGAAGTTTTTGTCAGATGTAAGGAATATATCATTCTCATTATTGATATGGCACCACATGGTGTGAATGTCGCATAGCCGGTTAAGCCATTTCCTACCATACTTTGAATCAAGACCTTCTTTAGCAATATCTCCTTCGAGTTTGTTTGGGAAAAGGATTGACTCAATATCATTAATGAGTCTTTCGGCGTCATCTCCTGAGTAAACGCAGCGATCCCAGAACGTTACATCAAAAATAGCGATAGGATCGATCCTGTCTAAATGGGAAAGCCCTATTTCGGTTAGAAACTCCTCGAACTGTTCATAGTGATCTGGCAAGATGCCTCGTTCACGCATCTCTGATGCGCCAATATTTACCACAAAGCATACATGTTTTTTTGAATCGACAATGTTTCTTATCTTTTTTCCGACTTCATTATCGTTAGCCAGATTAATCAAGCAATTGTGATCAAGGGTAATTTTCATGGCGTAATAAGTGGGGTCACGTAATAAGTGGGGTCAGATGAAACTTTCCTGCTTAGAATCGCTCTGCAACGTTTTCCAGTAATCGCTTGCCATGGATGACTGCGATAATGAGTATACGTTTTGATTCGATGCGGTAGACAAGGCGGTAGCTATAGATAAACCGTTCCCTGATCTTTTCGTCTCCCATTTCCGGCACTATGCGGCCAGTCAATGGGAATTCCGGAATGTTGCGGGATGCCGACAGGATTTCAGTGACCACTGCTCCGGCATAGTGCGCCGAGTCTCTTGCAATGTACTCGGCAATAGCCTCAAGGTCTTCTACAGCTTCAGGTGACCACCTTATTTCGAGGTCCATTTATCGAGCTTCCTTTCCACCTCGTCCTGGCTCAGTGCCCCTTCCTTATCGGCACGCGCTATTCCTTTGTGAATTTTCTCGACGACGTAAAGATGATATTGCACATCTTCCAGTGAGCAGTCATCCGGAAGCTGGTCAAGCAGCGCCTTTACTTCTTCTTTCGCTGTGCTCATCGCTTCACCCTCCATTATTGGGCGCATCACGGTATATGGGCCGTATGAAACAAAATAGCATGATAAACGGGTTGTGCGTAAGTTGCCTTGATCTAAGGCTAACATATTGTTTATTAAGGAAGGGAAACAAAAAGGGCACCATCGGCGCCCTTTTTCGTTTGAAAATTCTGGCCCCCGGCGTACGCCGGGGTGACGAGATGGTGTCAGGCGTATTTGGGTACAAACGCCTGCTCCGGATTTTCCACCGGCCCATTCTCGCCCCAATAGGGAGAAAGTTTACGCAGCCGCTCGACAATCGGCGGCACCGCGGCAATCACCCGCTCCACTTCGTCCATCGAGTTATAACGCGAGAGGGAGAAGCGCACGGTGCCGTGGGCAGCGGTATAGGGAATACCCATCGCTTTCATCACGTGAGACGGTTCCAGTGAACCGGAGGTGCAGGCGGAACCACTAGAGGCTGCGATGCCTGCCTTGTTCAGCATCAGCAGGATGCCCTCCCCTTCGATATATTCGAAGGCGATGTTGGCGGTGTTGGGCAGACGGTTGCTCGGGTCACCGGTGACGAAGGCATTGGGTACAACGTCGAGAATGCCCTGTTCCAGTCGGTCACGCAGCGCTTTGACGCGGGTATTCTCTTCTTCCAGGTGTTGCATCGCCAATTCGGCGGCTTTGCCCAGGGCGACGATGGATGCGGCGTTTTCAGTACCGGCACGGCGGCCGCGTTCCTGGTGACCACCACGCAGCAGCGGACGGTAGCGGGTGCCGCGACGCAGGTAGAGTACGCCGATGCCCTTGGGTGCGTGCAGTTTGTGGCCTGACAGCGAAAGCATGTCGATCTTGGTGTTCTTCAGGTCGAGTGGGATCTTACCCACCGCCTGTACCGCGTCGGTGTGGAACATAACACCGGCGGCGTGCGCCATTTCCGCCATGGCTTCCACTGGGAAGATGGTGCCGGTTTCGTTGTTGGCCCACATTACGGAGACGATGGCGACCTTGTCAGAAAGCAGTGCACGGTAGGCATCGAGATTGAGACGTCCTTTGCTGTCTACCTTGAGGCGATGCACGGTGTAACCGTCCTTCTTCTCCAGATAGTCACAAAGAGTCAGTACCGCCGGGTGTTCAACTTCGGTGGTGATGATTTCTTTGCGATCCGGTTGTGCCCTGAGCGCGGAAAGGATCGCGGTGCTATCCGATTCAGTACCGCAGGAGGTGAAGACGATCTCGTCGTCACGCTCAGCACCGAGCAGTGCCTGTACCTGGCGGCGGGCATCACGAATGGCGGCACCGACCTTGTTACCAAAGCTGTGCAGGGATGACGGGTTACCAAACTGTTCAGTGAAGTAAGGCATCATTGCCTCGACCACGACCGGGTCGACGCAGGTAGTAGCGTTGTTGTCGAAATAGATATCGTCGCTCATGGTCTAGCCCCTATGTTTCATGAATTCGCGCGATGATCGCGCAGGAAATTGGGCGCACAAGGGATTTTTTGAGGAAGTGACGTATCGGGATTACGTCCGACCGAGAAAAATTTCTTGTGTGGACAAGGGCCCAGCGAGGGCGTGTGTAATTTATGGAACATAGGGGCTCAGGCTCCCATCGCTCTGGCCATCTGGCTCGCCGGAACCACTTTGACGAACTCGCCCAGCTCTTCCATCAGCTTCTGCTGAATGCCATTGAGAGTAAGTGACGCCATCTGGCAGCCTGAGCAGGCGCCGATCATGTTGACGTAAACGGTCTTGCCGTCGATATCCACCAGTTCCACGTCGCCGTGATCACGCTGCAACATGGGGCGAATTTCTTCAAGAATCTCTTCGATGCGGCGCATGCGCTGCAGGTTGGTCATGCCAGCCTTGGCGGCGATAGGTTGCGGCGCCGGTTCCGGTTTGGGCTCAGCTTTCACTGCGGCCAGTTGCGGCTCTTCCTTCAGTACACGCTCCAGTACCTCTTCGATACCTTCATGACAGGAGGAGCAACCGC
>JBNKVM010000062.1:0-73532 GCA_050299175.1 Thiohalomonadaceae bacterium | reverse complement strand
ATGTTCAATAATTATTGCTGATATCGACCATTTCAAAAAGGTCAATGACAATTTTGGACATCATGTTGGTGATAGTGTACTGATGGAAATGGCAAATATATTTATGCGCCGGATAAGAAAAATGGATATTTGTGGGCGCTGGGGAGGAGAGGAGTTTCTATTTATTTGTCCGAATACAAAATACGATGATGCGAAGAGTATAGCTGAGTCGTTACGAAGAGATATTGATGAGCACCTTTTTCCAATTGTAGGGCATGTGACAGCAAGCTTCGGAGTTAGTGAGTTGATCAAAGATGAGGATGTGGGCACTGCCGTCACGCGAGCAGATGACGCCCTGTATGATGCGAAGGAAAAAGGTAGAAATAAAGTCGGTTGAATAATATGACTGATTTGCTGATGGGAACTGAGTCAGTCAGTATTTTGTACTGAGAGAACGAGGCGCAGAACAGTGTGTGGAGGTGAGGTGCTGAACGCATGGTGCTCAGGAGGCAGGACGATCAAAGGGGTACAGGCCATACACTGTTCAGGTTGTAGAGCTTAAATGCCAGTACCCCAGGCTTCTTTGATTCTGAAGGTGGTTTTGTACGAATGGCTTGTCGAAAGATTTCTATATCAATTCTCAATCGATGGAAAATTATTGCTTCAGGGCTGATTATCATCCTTTTGTTAGTGGAATTTTCCATGTTCCACGACTTCTTCTACCCGTTTCGGTTTCTGTGGAAACAAGGCAGGATGGTCGAGCTTCTTCTGTCGTCGCTTCTGTTCCTTTGGAGTCTGTCAGGTGTATTTTTCCTGTTCTTTAGTGATCGTAGTCTGTTGCGGAAAGTGACATTACCCTTTTTCCTGTTTTTCTTTCTTTTTAATCTTGGCTCTGTCGATATCTCAAACTCTCCGATTGATTTTCAGCAAACGGCCATGATCGTGGAGAACTTCCAATGGTGGTTTTGGGAGGTGGTTGAGAATTTTGGTATGGCTGCGTTACCTTTGTTAATCATCTTCATTCCAGTAACAATTTTTATTGAGCGGTTGCCTGATTTTCTGAGAATTAATGTTCCAAAGAGGCTTTATCTGATTCCGGTAAGTGCTGTAATGCTTGTTATTGTTGGCTTGCAATATAGTAATGGTTTTTTTGACCGCTACCCATCTTTTTTCAGAGTGCCGGCAATGCTTGTGTTTGCAGGTCAAGCACGGCTTTATGATGGTGAAAGAATCAAGGTTGGTTACGTGGACACTGTTGATACGCTGGTTGATAAAATTGTCCTGATTGTGGATGAGAGTATTCGTGCAGATATTCTGGGGGTCAATGGGTACAGACAAGAGACCACTCCCTATCTCCACTCTTTGCATGAAGGTATTGTGAACTTTGGTTCTGCCTCGGCATCTTCTAACTGCAGTGATTATGCAAACCTTGTTCTCCGAACAGGTGTAAAAAAGGAAGAAATTCCCGATCATAGCCAGATGACTTTAAAGACGCCTTCTATATGGCAATTTACCAGGGATGCGGGATTTTATAACGTTTATCTGGATGCTCAGAGTGCTGAGGAATGGGCGAATCATCAGAATTTCATGAATAAGCATGAGGCGTCTTTTGTGGACGAACTTAATAGAGTTCGTCAGAAGGTTGTTTATGAAAGTGACGGGGTTGCCCGTGAAAGGCTGATGAGTCTGCTTAGACAACCAGGCAAGACCTTCATCATGCTTAATAAATACGGTATGCACTTCCCTTATTTCAGGAGTCATCCTCCCCGGGGTTACGACTATTTTACGCCAGTTCTTAAGGCGGGTGAGCCCATGAATGACAGGGAAAAATCTCTGAATTCCTATATGAACGGCATACGCTGGAGCGTTGACGAGTGGTTCATGGAACTGTTGTCGGATAGCAGGGGTTTTCAACGTTATGTCATTATTTATACCAGTGACCATGGGCAGAATATTGTCGACGACGGTACGCTGGCTACGCACTGCAGGCCGCGGGCAAATCGATTTGAAGGCATTGTGCCTATGATGGTTTTCTCTAATGATGCGGGGGTTTTAGAACGATTCAGGGCGGTCCAGATGGCCAGTTACGACAGGACGAGTCATTTTCAGGTGTTCCCAACATTGCTTGAACTTGCGGGCTACAATAGTGCCTGGGTTAGTAGCCACTACGGCACATCACTTAGTCAGCCTCCTACTTCCGTGCCTGAATTTTTTGTAGGCGATCTCCATGGCCGTGGTTCGGTCAGGCAGTGGATATCAATACTTCCTGCAGAGGGGGAAAACGACTAGATATTGATAATGAGCTTTGTTCATTATGTAGTTAATATTGAATGTTGCTATATTTTTGCTTTCAACATGTGGCAAGTGTCCTGTATTCAGGATGCATAGGTGAATATCGATATCCTTCTGAATGAGGAAAATCTGATGATCCTGCTAATTATTGGTCTTTTACTCTGGTCTGTCCCCCATATGCTGCCGACGGTAGGTGTTGATTTCAGGAGCAAACTGATTAGTAAACTGGGTGAGAGTACTTATGGTGGTGTTGTTGCAATATTGATCCTGAGTGGACTCGTTCTGACGGTCTTCGGCTGGCGCAACATTATTCCTGAACAGGTCTACTTCCCGCGCGATTATCTTGAGCCTGCGACTTATGTCTTGATGTTTTTCTCCCTTCTGTTGTTTGTCGCCTCGGGTCGTGCGACGCGCATTAAGCAGCTCATTCGTCATCCGCAGTTGACCGGCGTTATCCTCTGGTCGATCGCACATCTGTTACAGGCAGGTGATGACCGTTCGATTGTACTTTTTGGCTGGCTTGCCGTATGGGCAGTATTGGAAATGATCTTTATCAACCGTCGTGATGGTGTGTGGGTTAAAGAAAAGGTGCCAGCCTGGGCCGAGGATTTTAAGTTGTTTTTTGTTATTGTTGTGGTCTATACCGCTCTGCTCTTTATTCACCCCTATATTTCTGGAGTGGATGTTATTTAGTTGACATGTGAGTCACGATCTTTCTAGTGACTCCATAGGTAACTCCTCTCACTCATGCTCGTTTCAATTCTCCTCATGTTTTCATGATGTCTTTGCGGGCACCCGTTATGATGTCCACAGGTTATTCAACTGTTAAATTGTAAGATTTGTCACTTTTTATACTTTTATGTCTCATCGTCAGAATTGATCTGCTATATAACTTTGAACTCGACCGTATGGTTCGACGAGTAGGTATCCCTTGCGAGGGAATGATTCTTTTGTGACTGTGTGCTACCGGGCAGGATGCTGGGAAAGATATGAACTGGATTTTTCGGATTCTCCTGTGGTTTATTGAACCACATTGCGCTCATGCTCATAGTGAACGTACTCCATTCTCAATTTCTTGTGTCACGATGACCATATCACGGTTGTCGCTACTTGTTGCCGCTCCTCCCAAATTTTCATGTCAATCACACCACACACTTCAAAATTTGAATGATCGTATTTTACAAAATGTCGCCTGCTTTAGCAGAAGGTGACAGCCGCTGTTTAGTCACTAGTTATTTCAAAGGAGAGAGTAATGATTAGGGGATACCTCTGCGCTGTGGGATTTCTGGCAGGTACTTGTATTGGATTGTCAGCGTCCACTATGGCCGCCGATCAAACACTGCCATCTAAAATGATTTTCTTTGTGGATGGGACAAGTTGCCCGTCAGGTAGTACGGCCGCTACTGATGCGGCTGGACGTATGCTGTTGGTTACCACCAACGTTGGTGATGTGGGTAAGACCTACGGTACTCCACTTAAGGATCAGGAGGATCGTACTCACACTCATTCTGGGACAATGAATGTTGATCTCCCTTCCCACCACATTTCAGCTGCATCTGGTGGTGGTAATGGCCAGGGTACTGCCAAAGGAAACCATTCTACATCGGTGACCAGCGGCAACGGCACTAGTGGCCTTCCATTTATTCAACTGCTTGTGTGCCAGGCTAACTAGGAGTCCTGCTATGAATAAGAACTATCTCAGAACGTTCACCCTTGTAGCTATGGTTGTTACTTCACCCTTTGTTGTAGCGGATGCGCTGCCACAATTTACTATCGCCTATTTTAATGGTAGTTGTCCTGATGGTTGGGACAACACCAGTCTCGCATCGGCAAATGGCCGTTTCCTTATCCCGACTATGATTGGTGGCGGTGTCGGTGGTTTCAGCGGTGAAGCGCTTCCTTCACAACAACAACCTGCTCATGACCATGCCAAAGCGACTGGTTCGATTGCTACCAGTTCAAAGGAATATGTTTTGATTGGTGGGTGTTGTAACGATAGTCTGGGTAACGCTGGTACCTACACAATGTCTGGTTCAACCAAGACTTCCAGCGCCGGGTTGCCCTACATTCAATACAACGCCTGTATGAAGCAGAAAGCCCCTGATCCCAAAACCAGTGTTCCATCAGGCGTAACAACTTTTCATTTATTTCCTTCTTGCCCTGGTGGTTGGAACCCAGTCAATAGCGCCGCCGGGCGTTATATCGTTGGGCTTCCTGCCAATGGCGCGCCTAGTGCAACATTTGGTGGCAAGGCGTTGGCACCAAGTGAAAATCGTACTCACAGCCATAGCATGAGCGGCACAATGAATTTCCCCAGTCATAATATTGCCGGGGCATCCGGGTGTTGTGCTCATGGTTACGCGGGTAGTGGTAATACAGGATTCACTGGGAATACTGAGACGGATACCACCCAGGCCTACGATAGTGTTACCCAGGCCCCTTATTACACCGCCACATTCTGTCGTAAAAACTGAGGTCTTGTATCCCCGCCTCGCCTTTTAAGAGGCGGGGGGGGGGAGCTGGTTGGAGAAATAGACCATGAGCAAGCTGTCGTCATTTCGCTTCTTTTCACACGCTGCATGTATTGGTACCTATCTGCTTCTTTGGGGTAGTGTCGCTGTGGCCGTAAGCCCTGGTGCCAAAAATCCTATTACTAACCCTGCAAATCTCACCATATTCAGTGTCGATGATGTCAGCATGCTGGCTAGCAGCAATACAGTGGCCAGTACGAAGCTGCTTGACTATGCGGCCGGTGATACACAATTGACTCAATGGACGCAAAGTGGACAACAAATCCGCACCGACGATCCATGTTTAGAGACGCCTCGTCGGCGACTTGTCGCCGGCCGTGTAAGTAGCCCTAAATTTGAACAGCCAATATGTGTTAACCGCTTCGGTGTGAGTCTCTATACAGGCTCACGAGGAGTGGCTACTGGGGAATTCCTTCCATATACCTTTGTGGATCCTGGAAGTAGTGGCAATGCACGCGATTTCGACGCAGCCGCGGGTCTGTTAAGTTGGATCGCAGACAGTAATGAGCTTATGCACATGAGCATTGCCGTGGCGAGACGAAATTTAAGCAACCACTTGGCGATCGACATCATTGGCTACCAAGATGCATCTGGTACAGAAGATGCGGTACTTGCGCCGCTTGCCAGTTGGCGAGATACCTCTGAACGTTTTGTGTCTGGTGACGTGGCAGTTGCACTGGGTGACTATGATAATGACGGGAAGCTGGAAATCCTGGTGGCTGCTGATACCACGACTGGTGAAGGAGGGCCAGGGAAACTACTTCTACGCTCATTCTCCTATATTGCAAAGACTCAGGAGATTGTTGCCAAAGACAGTTACAGCGTTGACACAACAGCACGTCCTCATTCGATTTCACTCGCTGCTGGGGACTTTGCCTCACTTGGCTTTGATCAGGTAATGCTCGGTTATTATCCGGCTGGTAATAATAGTTCTGTGGAGCTTTCGTTGTACAGGCTCAGTGATAAGCTGAAGTTTGCGCCGCCGTCACCACGACAGAAAATTAGCGCCATTCCTGCTACGGGTTCATTTTTCAACATGGTGGCAGGGCTATTCCATTTCGATCCTCAGGATAGCCAGGGTGGTGACCCTTCTTTCGCCTTTCACACTCGACAGCTTGCCCTAGCCTGGGTGGATTCAGGTGGCACAGTAAAGGCGCAGATTATTCGCCCCTCTCCACAGCTCACGCAGTTCGAGGTTAGCCCGGAAAAAACTATCAGCAAATATCCATCGCGTACCGATAATGTGGGGCCAGCCCTTGCTGTTGGTAATTTTATTGGTTTGCAGGACAACAATGTTTCGCCACTGGGTCAACTTGCGGTTGTTATTCCTACATGGAGTACCGCTACTCCGACCTCATCAATTCCCGAACTGGTGGTGGCTTCGGTAAGCTTTGATACAAAAAGTACCAGATTCACGATTAATCCTGCATGGAGTGATCGGCAGCCTATCTATGAAAGCTCAGGGATTCAATACTCGCCTGGAGCTGTGGGGCTCGACAGCCGTGGCTTGAGCTATTATCTCGGTACACCCGCACATATCCGGGTACAGGATTTGATTGACCCTCAATATGTTATTTACATGCCCCCACGTCATTCTGACTGTCTGCTGCAGGATGGTGACACGGAGTGTACGGTGGTAAATATCTCCAGTGATACGAGTTTTGCGGTAGAGCTGGTTGACAGTAAAGAGGAGACCTTACAGCAAACGACGACTGATCAGATGTCTACAGATTTTGGTTCCAGTGTGTCTGCTTCAGTGAGTGGCACCGTGGGTGGTGGCGTTGCTGAGATTGCCGAGGTGGAGGCGAGTAGCAGCATAAAGACAACTTTCTCCTATGAGCAACAAACGATGGAGAGAAATATTAGCACCCACTATCAATCAATTTTGACACAGAATTCAGCCACAACTTCGCTGGATGACCATCTAATTTGGAATGCCCGTATCATCGATATATGGCGTTATCCGGTTTACGGTATGAATCTGAAAATACCTGAAAATCATCCTTACTACGATGTGCTGGTTCCAGGGGAGTTATTACAGTATTCAGGTGGTGGCCGTTCCGTGGACTGGTTCTCGCCACGGCACATGAATAACAACGTACTCAGTTATCCCAATATCAGCGATTCAGAATTCCCCAGCGATCTTGGTGATTTCAGTTACAACGACAAGTCCGGGAAAAAAGTGGTCGTGAAAGCACCACTCAATGATGGTGTGATTCGATCTTTCGACGGTAATATGCAGACCTTCGAACTTTCATATACCGACGAGGTGGGAGGGTCTTCAGAGAAAAGTTTTTCTTATAACCTTTCTAACTCTACCGATATTAGTATCGGTTTCAAGGCATCAGCAAAGATCGAGGCAGTAGATCTTTCTGGTGATATTGAAAGTACAGTAAGTCTGAATACCAAGGCCAGCTGGGAAAATAGCAGCCTCTCTGAGCGTTCGGTAAAAAACTCCCGTGGTATCACTCTTCATCAGCCTGAGGTCGACTGGATTGCCAACAAGTCGTACAACTATCGAACTCTTATCTACATTACCAGTAATGGTGGCCTGAAGGTCGCCCACTCGGTCGACCCTTTGGGAACCATGGGTGGTCGTGGCTGGTGGAAAAGTAGTTACGGTGGCCTTCCCGACCCAGCGCTCAATCTACCCAATCGTATGGTGTATAGCTATGACGAAGGGCAATGGGTACTCAATACCGATGACAGTTACAGTGAAATGCGTGGTATCGCACTTACTTCTGCGACCTACGATAAAGAGACCAGTAGTTATCCCTATCTAACTGGTGGCGCAGAAGAGGGTGACAAGATCCGTGTTGTTGTCAAACTGTACAATCTTTCTCTAGATAAGGTCGCTAAAGGGGTTAAGGTTAATTTTGCTTATCAGGCGCTTAATCCAGATGACTTGACCCCGGTTGGCGATCCGGTTGTTTTCGCCACGACTCAGCCACTGGATCTGCCGCTTTGGAAAGTGAGTGAGATTGCAGAGGTCTGGGATACTACTGGTCTGGCCGGAAGGACGGGAACTCCATACCGATTCGTTATCAGTCTGGACACGGGGGGAATGAAAGAGATCCACGGCAACGATCCTGCTGTTGGTGGTAATGATTGGGGGGTGTGGCCATGGTCGGGAAGTTGTTTTCATGTATTTAAGCGTGGGTCCAGGCAACTGCTTACTGCGGCACCTGCCGCGATGGAACCACGTGTCAAACTGAACCTTCTTCGTGGCAAAAACGGCTCTCCATCCTTTGCGAATGTGACCATTAAGCACTCTCACAACGATCCCTCATTGCGTCACCTGATACTGGTGCAACAGAC
The DNA here is from genome assembly GCA_050299175.1 of Thiohalomonadaceae bacterium. GTDB lineage: Bacteria > Pseudomonadota > Gammaproteobacteria > Thiohalomonadales > Thiohalomonadaceae > JAPHTQ01. Next base: position 65,412 of record JBNKVM010000062.1, on the reverse strand, counting down.
TGATGAGAAAGACGGGCCACGCAAAGTTGTAGCCAGTCGTACTTTGTGGGGTATCCAGAAAGGGGAAAGAACCGTCCGAATCCCTATCCATGATCTTGTAGATACGTTACCGACACTGCGCGCTATCCTGACATCCGGAAGACAAGTAAGCAACGACAACTAATGTATTGATTATGTGCATTGAATTAGCCAGGTGGGCTGATATACCAAAAGGAGAGATAGATGAAACTTCGATTCATTATTACTATGTTCGGCGTATTGGCACTGTCTGCCTGTGCAACTGAGCCTGAACAGGCGATGGATGAACAAGAGATGGCGGCAAATGTTGCATGTGACCACGACAGGTACTGTTATTCTAGTAGTTCGTGCACAGGGAAAGTTTATGCACGTAATGTGACCAGGAATTCCTGCAAAAATTCAGGTGGGAAGGGGTATTGTCAGAGCGGTACCTGTGTGCGACCTTGATACAAAGCGTTGCAGGTATACCCTGTCGGGTGACTTTACCTGGCAGGGTATGCCGCATAAGTGTCATATTGATGTGTTCTAGAATTGTGATGTAGGAGATGTCGAATAAGACAATTAAGAAATTTTAAGTGGGTCTGTATTTGAATATGAAGGCTGTAGTGTTGTGGTTCACAACAGTATGCGCGAGGCAATAAAGGTTTTCACCCGAGGTTGATAGTAGATGGTGATTAGTGACAGGGATGTGCTGGAAGCCATAACACATGAAATTCTTGTCCATGACCGGACGCTCATTGATCTGCTTCCTCATGCGCAGGCTCTGAGGGAATTCTTCGAGAGTATTACCAGTTTCAATATCGACCCCATTCGTGATATCGCGGCGGGGCAGGCGCGACTCGATAGTGGTCTGGCTATCTCGCCCGTTCTCGCTGCAATGTGTATCCGTGAGGCTTTCAGAACCATCGCCTTTATTCGTGGGCTGGCAGAAGCGATAGAGGATGTACGATGCCCGGGTACACCTGTCAGGATTCTGTATGCTGGATGCGGGCCTTTTGCGTTGTTGGCTGTACCACTGATGACAGTTTTTCCTCCAGAACAGGTTCAATTTACATTGTTGGATATTCATCAGGAATGTTTGGATGGTGCGGTGTCGTTGATCCAGTCGTTAGGGTTATGGGCATATATTGATGCCGTTGTTTGTGCTGACGCTACACGTTATGAAATATCTGATGAATGTCGCCCAGATGTTATTGTCAGCGAAACAATGGCGGTCTGTTTGCACAATGAACCTCAGGTCTCAGTTTTCCGCCACCTGTTTCGTCAGGCTCCTGGAGCAAAGTTAGTTCCCCAGTCTGTCACGGTCGATATGTGCCTGCTCGACTGGTCAAAGGAGCATGTCCTTGTTTCTGCGGATCATGTCGGTGATATTCCTTCTCCCGAACGCGACAGGCTTAACCTCGGAAAGGTATTTGAACTGGATAGTCACAATATCCTGAGTTGGCGGAAAGTAGATGGAGAATATTTGCCTGCCGAGTGCATACAGATTCCTGGGAGAGTGGATGACAGGTACCGACCTTATCTGCTGACGAATATTGTTGTTTGTGGAGAAAATCGATTACAGGATTACGACTCTAGTTTGACGATGCCGCAACCACTGCCGGGACGGCCGATGTTCGTAGGCGGTGAAACGCTACAGTTTCGTTATAGACTTGGGCCGAATCCGCAATTGGAGTTTGAGGTGTTCCGTTAAGGAAAAAGAAGGAGTTTTAGATGCTTTCCGGGAGTATGAGATTTCAGGGTGGTTTGAGCCTGCGGCCGATGGCGGCCGCGGATAAGTCGTTCGTTGAGAGTCTGTATCGAAGCACGCGCGATGATCTACGTCTGCTTGATGCGGAAGATGATTTTATCGAAGGTCTTATCGAAATGCAGCAGTATGCGCAAACCCAGGGATATGGCGATATGTTTCCCAATGCGATGTATTTCGTCGCAGAATACCATAATGAGCGCATCGGTCGTGTAGTACTCGATTTTGGCCAAACCGAAATTCGAGTGGTGGATATTGCCCTGATCCCTGCGGCACGAGGTAAAGGTTATGGCAGTCAGATGCTCCAGGCGGTACAACTGGCGGCTGCAAGAGTAATGGCTCCGGTGACACTCACCGTACGTGCTGATCATCTACCCGCCAAACAGCTCTATAGCCGTCTGGGTTTTATAGTGGAGGAGGCGCAGGTTCCTTACGAACGGATGATCTGGTATCCGTCCGCATCGAGTAGTTTTGGTTTACTTAGGTGACAGCCTGGTGTTGGCTACACCGTAACCGCTCCAGTACCTTATAAGGGTTGCTCAGCCAGCGCTCTGCAAGCGCCACAATCTCGGTATCGGCGGCAGCACGTTTTTCATCACCATCAGGTTGAAACGGGATCTGCGTGTTTTTTGCGTGGCGCCCGATAACGTTACTCTCGGTTTTGTTGGATATCGTTTCAGGCAAGATTGCAAAATATTTGGGCAACCTGCTATCCAGCGCGATAGCTAATTCCGTGTAATTCAACAGCAGTCCGTTGGGGTAGCGCTGTATCGCCTGTGCCGCCCGGTTAAGGATGACGGAGAGTATCCAGGCGCCGTGGCTCAGCGGCCGATTCATGACTTCTTCTGGAGCGTGCAGCCCATGAGCGGCCATTGAGCCAGGTACCAGTTGCCAACCTGGCATCCGCTGGTGTGATACCAGTACCTCCACGGGATCGCGATATAGGAATATCCAGGGAGTATCGGGAAAAGCGGCCAGTAATCTGTCGATATGCAAAATATGCCAGCAGTCGGTTTTCAGGAACAGACGATGATCGTCTATGCGGCGCGGTTGGCCCAGGGCAGAGAGCAAAGCACGTATTGTTTCCGTATCGCTATCAGATTCAGGCCATTGCAACAAGATATCTAACGGTTCGGGTTCCGATAACACCACACTGTCCGATAGTGCTCCCAACCACTGTGCCACCAGAGTGGAGCCACAGCGACTCATGTGGAATATGATTCCTTGTAGTGGCAGGCCAGGATGCTCATGTGCTCGTCGACGTAACGTTTCGATGTCGCTGCGTTGTCGGAACATGCGATTAAAAGGGCGCGAGGCCAGTTTTTGCAAGGTATGGTGACAGAACGGTTCGCTGAACCGTTTATTACCCATGTAGCACCACTCCACTTCGGGTTGACCGTCGTGACGTGACAGGAATAGTGGGATCCATCCTGCCAATGTCATAGCGGTCTTCTGCTATGCCATGCTTTATGCTCTTCCCGCATGACTTGCAACACTGCTGCGTGTTCCAGTTTGTGACCTAATGAGCGTGCAAGTTCACATACGGCATCGATGAAAGTATGGGGGTCTTCAAGAGCGAAGAGGCGAGCCTGCAATTCTGGATCGTTGTGTACCGCTCGACGCAGTGTATGGATAGTTTCTCTGGAAAAATCTTCCATATCGTGGTGCGGATCAGGCAGCCAGCAGATCACGCAGCCAGCTGTTCAATCCGCAATCGAGCACTATGTGGACGCGGTCGGTATCACCCCGGTTGGTGAAACTATGTGGCTTGGTAAAATCGGCGTACCAGCACTCACCTGCATCCCAGTGCCCGGATACGCCGCCAATGCGGCACTCCACATCAGGATTGGTGGTTAGCACCACATGGATACGTACTTCTTCGTGCTCAAGGCTCAATAGCGGGTCGCTATGCTCTTTAATTGTTGCACCTGCACCCAGCCGTAATAAACGAGCGGATGCCAGTCGACATTTAAATGATGAGAGTACCTGCTGGAAATAGGTGCAACTGTGTAATAACGGCGTATCTTCCTGCTTTGTTTCATTGGGCAACGAGAAGTAGGGAATAGGACTGCCAGGGACCGCACGTAGTGGTACTACGCTCCAATCCCCCTCATAGATGCGTTCATTGAAGTGGGCCGTCCATGCCGATGGTTGTACCTGTTCGAGGTCAGTCTGTAAGCGGGCGGCGTCAAACTGGAAAGGCAGACGAATAATAGATGGATGCATATCAAGGCCTCCTCGCCGTTAGCCGAAAATAATCTGATAAAAGGCTCCTGTACCACCGGAACTGGCTGGTGGGATAATGCGGTTCAGGTAGACATTTTCCAGTCGCAGGTTTTCTTCACCATCGAACCTGAGATGATAGGTGCCATCGGTCAGGTATGGGGTGTCCGGGCCATGTAAGGTGACACTGAATGGTGTGCGTTTCGAGTCCGGTCCGGCAGCCTTCGGTGATTCCTTTACGTCCAGTACCTCTAGCATCAGCTCTGCCTCAGCGCCTTCAATAATCAGTTTTTTGCCGATTTGAGCCGTAAAAGGTTCACTGGTGAGAGTGTCAATCATCATGATTAATATTCTCCATGGATATGCGCACCCGAAGGCGCGCATCGTGATTGATATCCGCTAGTTGCGGCTGGGGAAAATGCCCTGCAATGCAATACAGAAACTGAGGCACAGGGAGGGGGGCATGTGCGGTGCAGGTGTACCACTTCCAGCAATGGAGGTGGGTGCACTTTCTACCGGACTGCTTGGGTTAGTTTCCCCATACATCATCACCGGTGTGATGACAGGGGTACGGTCGTTGGAGACTGACGCTGCCGCGCCCAGTGTCCAGCCTTCTGCCGGGGCCTGGGTTAGGTCACCGACATCGGTGTCGCTGGCTGTGAGAGTGTGGGTGTGCGGGGGCAGGTTGTCTGCATCCAGCGAAACATATTCACTACCGAAATGCTGTCCCACTATCCTTGGGGTTAGCCCGGGGCCATTGCCCATGCCGATAATCTGTCTGCCGCGTAGGTCAGGTATACCGAAGTTGGTTTGTCCGTTACCGCCAAACGTTGTACTTAGTAAGGCATAAAGTGCACTGTATTGCTGAATTGAGACCAATTGTCCCTGGCATGTTGTCCATTGGTATGGTGGCCAATTCCATGGGAATGCAGTAACGAAGCCCAAAAATGTCTCCATGGTTTCTCCTTTCCTTTTCAAATTAATTGCAAAGAACACCTGTGCTTGAGGTGAGTTATTGGCAGTGATTCACTGCGCGTTGTCAGTCAGGCAGCAATGAATCGACAGTCTGAGTATAAGGCGTATTGTGATTTTTGCTGGTGTTGAATTATTTCCGATATTGATATCTTCATTACGTGTCCGGTCCGTCCGCATTCATTAAGTGAAAATTGTTAACTATGTGTACGTATGGTGGATAATATTTCACAATTTCGTTGTGGTGTTGGATGAGTTTCATCTGAAAACGAGCTAGGTGTATGAGGTGAGGGCCAAGTTGTAAATAAGTTAATTTTTTACACTTTACTGATTTAACAATTCGACTACTTGTTTCTGAGTAGAGAGTTTGCGAAGTTAAGCATCATAGTTACTGTTTGGGGAGAGAAGGGAAATGGATGACCCGAAAAGTGTTTGGGGTACATTGAGTAGATTTGTGATATTGCTGAAATCGTTTTCCATTCTTTTTCTTGTTCTGTTCACTTCAACATCCTATGCCATAACAAATGAGAGCACTGTTTCTGCTGTTTCGCATTCTTTTTCCACTACACTACCTTCCTCTGTACTGTTCGTTGATGCGAATGTCGCTGATTTGCAAACGCTGTTGCTAGATGTGTCTGCCGATACGAAAGTGGTTGTTTTACATCGTGACGCGGATGGGATACACCAAATCGCTAACGTTCTGAAAAAATATAGTGATCTTGACAGCATTCAGCTTGTTTCTCATGGTGCCCCTGGGAAGTTGATGCTTGGCTCTGCGATTTTGAGTAATCGCACCCTTTCTTACTATCAATCCGAGATAAAGGCGTGGGGGAGTGCCCTGAAGGATAGTGGCAGCATCCTGTTATATGGTTGTAATGTTGCCCAAGGTGTGGATGGGGAACGCTTTATTGATCGTGTGGGACAGCGAGCAGGTACAGCGATCGCGGCATCTGTCGATGCAACAGGCGCAGCATCTCAGGGCGGTAACTGGCAACTGGAGAAACGACTCGGAAATGTCGGTGTGGTCGGAACACTCAGTGCGAAAGCCAAATCCAGTTATCGTGGTCTTTTGGCGCTACCTTCGAATGGCATCCAGGATGTGACGGATGCAATGGCCAATGGGACGCCGACACTGGCCAGTTTTCTGTCGGGTTTTAGCTTTACCAATAATTCTGGTTACAACATTACGGGTGATCCAACACCTGGTGCAAATGGTTTCTATTTCAGTAATACGACTGCCGGTGCAAGCTCAACTTTTACCGTTGATGCAGATGGGACCAATTTGGGTAGTTTCGATCTGACAGCACTGAGTTTTACCAACTTTAGCATTGACCGAAACTATAATTTTACGATTACCGGGTACAAGTTGGCAGGAGGTACAGTCAATACAACTTTTACCGCCACCGGCCAAACTTTTACCTCGGGTACTTACACCAGTTTTACCGGGATTACCGGCTTCCAGGTTACCTATGTCAGTTCAAATTCCGGGCCTCCGGAGAACATCACTTTCGATAGTTTCACTATTGCCAATGCCACTGCTCCTGTCACAACACCAAGCGTCACGGGGATAAGTCCCAGCAGTGGTCCGACTGCTGGCGGTACCAGTGTCACCATTACCGGTACTGGCTTTACAGGTACTACAGGAGTAACGGTGGGTGGAGCTGCTGCAACCGGGATTACGGTAGTCAATGACACCACTATCACCGCGACGACACCCGCAGGTACTGTGGGTGCCAAGGATGTCGTTGTTACAAATTCAGCAGGTAGCGGTACCGGAAGCGGTTTATATACCTATGTCGCCGCACCGACTGTAACGGGTATTTCGCCTAGCAGTGGCCCGGCCGCAGGCTCCACCAGTGTCACGATTACTGGTACGAATCTTACTGGCGCGACTTCCGTGACCATCGGTGGTGCATCGGCCACGGGCGTTACCGTGGTGAACTCAACTACCATAACTGCTACGACTCCGGCGGGTACGGCGGGCGCCAGGGACGTGGCAGTTACCACGCCAGGTGGAACGGGTACCGGTGCCGGTCTGTTTACCTATATTGCGGCGCCGACTGTGACCGGTATCAGTCCTTCCAGTGGCCCGATTTCCGGTGGTACTTCTGTGACTATTACTGGTACCAATCTTACCGATGCCAGTAGTGTGACCATCGGCGGAGCATCGGCGACCGGTGTGACGGTGGTGAACTCAACCACCATTACAGCGACCACCCCGGCGGGTACCGTGGGTGCCAGGGATGTGGCGGTGACAACTCCTGGTGGAACGGGTACCGGTGCCGGTCTGTTTACCTATGTTGCGGCACCGACCGTGACGGGGATTTCTCCTGGCAGTGGTCCCTCCACCGGTGGTACCAGCGTAACGATCACCGGTACCAATCTTACCGATGCCAGTAGTGTGACCATCGGTGGAGCATCGGCGACCGGTGTGACGGTGGTGAACTCAACCACCATTACAGCGACCACCCCGGCGGGTACGGCGGGCGCCAGGGACGTGGCAGTTACCACGCCTGGTGGAACGGGTACCGGTGCCGGTCTGTTTACCTATGTTGCGGCACCGACTGTGACCGGTGTCAGTCCCAGTTATGGAACTACGTTGGGTGGTACGAGCGTGACGATCACCGGTACCAATCTTACCGGCGCAACATCGGTGACGATCGGCGGTGCATCCGCAACCGGGGTCACAGTCGTGAATTCGACCACGATCACTGCGACGACCCCGGCGGGTACGGCGGGTGCAAAAGATGTCGCGGTGACGACAACCGGTGGTACCGGCACAGGCAGCAGTCTCTTCACCTACATTGCGGCACCGACGGTAACTGGCATCAGTCCGAGCAGTGGTCCTACTGCTGGTGGTACCAGCGTAGCGATCATCGGTACCAGTTTTACCGGTGCGACATCGGTAACGATCGGAGGAGTTGCTGCAACGGGCGTTACGGTGGTGAACAACACAACCATCACGGCAACAACCCCGGCAGGTACGGTTGGGGCCAAAGATGTTGTTGTAACCAACGCAGTAGGTTCGGGAACAGGCATTGGCTTGTTTACTTATGTTGCTGCACCGACAGTGACGGGGATTTCTCCTGGCAGTGGTCCCTCCACTGGAGGTACCAGCGTGACGATTACCGGTACCAATCTTACTGGAGCAACTTCCGTGACCATCGGTGGCGCTTCTGCCACGGGGGTGACCATCGTTAACTCGACCACCATCACCGCGACGACTCCGGCGGGCACAGCGGGCGCCAGGGATGTGGCTGTCACCACGGCAGGGGGCACCGGTACGGGTGCGGGTTTGTTTACCTATATTGCTGCACCGGCAGTAACGGGTATCAGTCCAAGCGCTGGTCCGGCAGCGGGTGGCACCAGTGTAACAATTACGGGTACCAACCTTACCGGCGCGACATCGGTGACGATCGGTGGTGTCTCTGCGACCGGCGTGACGGTGGTGAACTCCACAACCATTACCGCCACAACTCCTGCAGGAACGGTCGGTGCCAAAGATGTGGTCGTTACCACCTCGGGTGGATCCGGAACGGGAATTGGCCTGTTCACCTATTACGCAGCTCCGACGGTAACGGGTATTAACCCATCCAGCGGTTCGACTGCGGGCGGTACCAACGTGACGATCACGGGCACCAATCTTAGTGGCGCGACATCGGTGACAATTGGTGGTGCCGCGGCGATAAGTGTGGCGGTAGTGAATTCTACGACTATCACTGCGACGACTCCGGCGGGCGCAGTGGGCGCGAAAGATGTGGCAGTCACCACGCCGGGCGGAACAGGAACTGGTGTTGGGTTGTTTACTTATGTCGTAGCACCAACGGTGACCGGTATCAGCCCCAATTATGGAACTATCGCTGGTGGTACCAGTGTAACGATCACGGGCACGAATCTTACTGGTGTGACATCCGTGACGATTGGCGGCGCCTCGGCTACCGGTGTTACGGTTGTCAATGCCACCACCATTACGGCCACAACTCCTGCGGGTTCCGCTGGAGCCAAGGATGTAGTGGTTACGACGGCTGGTGGTAGCGGTACGGGTGCCGGTTTATTCATCTATGTCACTACACCAACTGTAACTGGTGTTAGCCCCAGCAGTGGTCCTATGACTGGAGGGACCAGTGTGACAATTACCGGCACCAGTTTTACAGGGGCAACTTCAGTGACGGTCGGTGGCGCCGCAGCGACAGGCGTCACAGTCGTCAACGACACCACTATCACCGCCACAACTCCGGCAGGCACTGCAGGTACCCAGGATATTGTCGTTACCAATATTGTTGGTCCTGGAACTGGCACCAATTTGTTTACTTACACGACGGCGGTGGCCCCCGATGCACCGACCGATGTGACTGCTACAGCGTATGATGGGATGGCCACGGTGAACTTCACGGCACCTGTTTCTGATGGTGGTTCCCCGATCACATCGTACACAGCCACCTCTGCTCCTGGAGGGTTGACGGGCAGTTGTACAGGGTCGGCTGCCTGCGAGATCACGGTAACTGGGCTGACCAATGGCACGGCATATACTTTTACCGTAACGGCGACCAATGACTTTGGCACGAGTGCAGCATCGGCTGTCAGTGACGTTGTTACGCCACGACCAGATCCGACGCAGGACCCTGATGTGATCGGCGTGGTCAACGATCAGGTAGAGATCGCGGGACGATTCTGGCGTGCGCAGCTCTCCAACTATCATCAGCGTCTTGAGTCGTTACACCATGCCCCACGAGTTCGCTCTTCATCTGCTGCTACCACGGTGGAAGGAAATAAACCCGCGTTGGCGACCGACAATGAAAGCTTTATCGGTGTTGGCATCGCAAAAGCCAAAGTGGACCGTGTTCGTGCGCAAGAGACGAGTACCTCAAGAACTCCTTCGAGCCAAACCACAGAGGCGGAGCAACTTACTATCGCGACCGTTACTCAACTGGCCGCTATCCTGAGCACGGAATCCTTCAATCTGAATCTGTCCGTATTGAATGCAGACGACAAATCTTCAATGAAAAACGATGAGCTTGATATCTGGGTAGCCGGTAATGTGCGTATCGGTAAAAAGGATACGCAGGATGGCTCGACAACTATCGACTACACCTCAGATGGTATTACTGTTGGTGCAGATCGCCGTTACTCTGAGAACCTGTTGCTGGGTCTGGGTATTGGATATGCCCATGATGAAAGTACTATCGGTTCTGATGGCTCAAACAGTAACTCCAACGGTAGCAGTATCAGCGTTTATGCCAGCTACCAGCCTGGAGATGCGATGTTTGTCGATGGATTGATTGGCTATGGTATGTTTAATCTCGATTCATCGCGTTATGTTTCGTCGAGTAGTCTCTTTGCCAAGGCCAACCGTCCTGGTAGCCAGATATTCGGTTCGTTGGCGGTGGGCTATGAGTATCTAGATGACACCACATTGATGTCACCCTATGTCCGCTATGATGTTGCTACAGACTGGATGGAATCGGTCACGGAGACTGGTGCAGGTTCAGCTTCGCTGAATTACGCCAGTCAGAGCTATACCTCGCAACAGGCGTCGCTGGGTCTACGTGTCGATCTACAATACAAGACAGACGCTTATATGATGCGACCGCGTGCACGTATCGAATACCAACACCGTATTGATGGTGGTGATCAGGCATCCATTGCGTACGCGGATATGCTGGCTACGCGTTACACTATGGCGGTTCCGACACTGAACTCTAATTCACTACTGATAGGTCTGGGAAGCAGCTTTGCGCTGAGAGACGGACTGAATCTGGATCTGGACTATCAGTGGGTTCATTCCACAGAGAATGATGAGAGCCAGGCGATCTTTATCCGATTATCCAAAACACTTGCTGGAAATTGATATTCGTCATGTTCTGGGCGGTCGAAGCAATACGGGGCGCATACTGTGTAGCATTGGTATGCCCCTGTTCTTCTTTTCCTTTCTTATAATTATCGTTCGCATATTCGGCGTTCTTTCCTGAAAGCAATTTCTGAGTATTTCTACTATTGATGCTGATTTTGTGGCATTCAAACTTATTCCTGAGTAATTTCCTATGAAGATTGAACCTTCACTGGGATGGTTGATAAAAGAGCCATGGTTTGAATTTGTGCGCTTTAGTAATGACTTCATGTCAATGGACTAGCTGGTTAGTTGAAATTGTGTTGATGAGGAAATCACTTTTCTTTATTTGCCACTTCAGTGGATTTGGATGAATAAACTACTATCCTTCCTAAGGTCAGCATATGCGTTTACTGTTTGTAATGAAGTCGACATTTTGAAAAATTTGCAGGTATGAATGTATTGGCTATAGTTGGGAAGGTTAAAAAAGTTATTTTTGTTACTAAAGTTTTCCAGACAGCTGACGTCATGTGTACGTGATAGCGCCATCAAGGAATTCTGTGAAGTGATGGAAACACTATTCCCCATGAGAACAACTAACTAAAGGAGAAAATCATGTCGAGGATGATTTTTAGGGTCATGACGTTTGCCATTTTCATGACAATACTCACCCCCTATGCAATTTCAGCAGAACTTAAACTCGGTGTTTTAGCCCCGCGAGGTGAGCTAAAAGCTAGTGCAAGATGGCAGGATTTCTCCGAATACCTTACTAAAGAACTGGGAGAGAAGGTAACTCTCGTTCCGTTGACACCCGCAAGTGTGGTTAGCGCAGCAAATAGTGGAAAGATCGATCTTTTGCTTTCCCATGCTCCCCATACCGTCTATGTTGAAGAGAAACTTGGTGCCAATGTGTTGGCAACGCTCAATACCAAGGCTGGTCCCCAGTTTGCCGGGGTCATCATCGCCAAAAAAGGTAGTGGCATTAATTCCGCTGAGGATTTGCGCGGTAAGAATGTTATGTCGCTCAAATTCAAGGCAGCCGCAGGTGCCTATATTTTCCAGGCCTACCATCTGATGCAAAAAGGTATCGATCCACACAAGGATTTTGCTTCCATCAAGGAAGGAAAAAAGCAGGATGATCTTGTCCTGGCGGTGAAGAGTGGGCTTATCGATGCAGCATTTGTCCGGACCGGTCTGCTGGAGAACATGCAGCGTGAAGGGAAGATCAAGATGGAAGACTTTGTGGTAGTTGATCAGCGTAACGACCCCGATTTTTCCCTGGTGCACTCGACTGCCCTCTATCCAGAGTGGTGTGTCTCAGCTGTCTCTTCAGCGGCGAAAGCCGATGCCGGAAAAATTGGCAATGCCCTGTTTAAACTGGCTCCTGATTCAGCGGCAGCAACCAAGGCAAGGATAAAAGGTTTTATCAAGCCTGTGCCGCTGACAAGCATCAAGCAGGCGCTCAAGAGTCTGCGTATAGCACCATATAGCTAATAGATATTGGGTAGGGTTACGAACCGACAGAGTTGGGAACGCCACAATGAACGCGAATGAAATTGCTTTGCAGGCAAATGAAATGCCTACCGCTGTGCGCCAGGAATCCTCGATGAGAATCAAGGATATTGTCTTGCGTTATCGCAGTTTGGGTGTTGCCGCCAAATTCTCTTTGGCACTGGGTACAATTCTCGCGGTACTCATCACGATCTCGGGTTTTGTTATTGTGAATCTGGAACGTACTGCGCTGAATGACACACTGGTCTCCTCTGTTGATGTGGTAAAGCAGATCAGCGAGGAGCAATCTTCCCGTACCCGGGAATCGGTCAAATTCAATGCCAATCAGCTCTGTAAGTTATTGGCGGCAATCGCTCCACAGCCCATCGCCGAGTTTGACCTTTCTCTGTTGATGCAATATTCCGAAATGGCAGTGGAAGACCCTGACATCGCCTATGTCGCCTTTATTAACCCGGACAAAAAGCCGTTTGCCCGGGCAGGCGATGAATCCAATGCAGACAAGCTGCTGACGCGGCCGGTTATCCATGAAGATCTCGAACTTGGCACCGTTGTTGTTGGGTATAGCTTTGGGCGTGCCAAGGAAGTAGAGGCGGCCATCAGCAAGAAGCAGGATATGTATCTGGCACAGATGAGGACGGATCAGCAGCAGTCACTCAGTACTTCGATACTGAGCACGATGGTAATGTTCGTAATGACGACTATCGGTGCCATTGCCGTCATGATCTGGCTTGTTCGGTTCGTAATTACCTCCCCACTCTTAAAAATGGTGCAGGCATCCCGTGCGCTTGCTGATGGTGACCTTAATGTCCGGGTGGAGAATGCCAGCCAGGACGAATTGGGACAGCTTGGTACCGCCTTCAATGATATGGCTCAACGTTTCCACGGTATTATTCGGAAGTTGATCGAGTCCACATCTCATTTATCAGAGTCTGCCGAACATATGGCAACAATTACGCAGCAAACCAGTGCTGGGGTGAGAAGTCAGCAGACAGATACCGATTCGGTCGCAACTGCCATGAACCAGATGTCAACAACGGTGCAGGAGGTTGCCAGAAACGCTTCTGATGCCTCGAATTATGCTGGCGATGCAAACAACCAGGCACACGAAGGCAAGAGCGTTGTTGGCGAGACCATTGAATCCATAGGTTCGCTGGCGAATAAGGTGGAAAATGCTGCAGAGGTTATCAAGGAGTTGGAGAAACATAGCGTCAGCATCGGTGTCGTTGTTGACGTGATCAAGGATATTGCCGAACAAACAAACCTGTTGGCTCTCAATGCTGCCATCGAAGCGGCACGTGCTGGAGAGCAGGGACGGGGATTTGCTGTAGTGGCGGACGAAGTTCGCAATCTCGCGCAGCGTACACAGAAATCCACCGCGGAAATTCAGGAGATAATCGAAAGGGTGCAGATAGGCGCCCGTGAATCGGTTAAGGTCATGCTGGAAGGACAGGAGTCAGCGAACTCAAGCGTTGAGCTGGCATCACAGGCTGGGGCATCCCTTGATAGTATCACCTCTGCGATCAGTTCAATTTCAGATATGACCATTCAGATTGCCAATGCGGTTGAAGAGCAGAGTGCTGTTACCGAAGAGATGAATCAAAAGATTGTTACGATCAGTAACGTGGCCAATGAGACGGCAACGGGTGCCGAGGAGACCGCTGTCGAGAGTGAAAAATTGGCGATGCTTAGCCGTGAACTTGGAGATATCGTGCAGCAGTTCAAGGTTTAACTTAACAGCTACATCGGAGTAAACCCATAATACGAGACACCGCATTGCGGTGTCTCGTATTTTTATAGCTGCCCCCTTCAGGCAGCGCTGGTGCGGTTACGGATGTCTACAAGTAGTTTACTTTGACGTTCGCGACGCTCAAGATCGTCCTTGTCCACGTTGCTGGCATGCAGCTGTTTAAGTCTTTGATTCTCGGCACTGAATTCCATGAGCTGTTGTTCAGTGAACTGTTGCTCCTTACCCGCAGGAATGTGTACTCGATCGTATCCAAGCTTGTCCAGTACATGACCTGCCACCGACTCAAAAATACGGATATCTTCTTCCGTGGCTTCACGTAAAAATTTACGAGTGTTGTCTTTCATAACGGGTTGGGTCAGTTTGTCCCATAAGGTACTTGAGCCTGCTGCCCGTTGGGCCTCAGTACTACGGTGAAAATCGAGCATGGTTTCCGTGTAGGGGACACCGAGAAAGTTGCAAAGTTTTTCTGCGGTAGCAGCCGTATCACCGGTTAGTTCTTCGTATGAAACGGCAAATAGCCGTTCGGCTTCGATTTTTTCCTGTAGATTCAGTGCGATTTCCTGAAGCTCAGCCCAGCCCTTGGCAATGTGATAGATGTGTTTTTCACCCACTACCGCTTTCTGGAAGGATAGGGCGACGTCCCTGCCATCACGGTAGAGATAGATATATTTTGGTTTCTTGAAATAGTGTTCTATCTCGTCGACGTAGCGGATATTTTCCAGGCTTTTGCAGCACCAGGTTTTTGCCCCCCACGTTTCGGCGCATACATCGTAGACTGCGCCATGTAATGCGACGAGGCTGTTTTCCCTACAACGGGAGATGATGTCGTCTCGATCGAGCTCTACGTTTTCCCATGGTACGGGATTGAGCTCAACCAGACGACAGACATCCTCCGCCAAAGTACGAAAATTTCGCGGGTCGGCGAGATTGTCATAGCAGCCCAATAGGGGGTGAAGACGTTGCAGTATATGAGGGGGATGGGGGGAGGCGATTTCGCCGAGTTGATTCAACATCAACCGCAACATGTTCGAGCCTGAACGTTGCATACCAATCATAAAAATGGGTTGCATAATGCAATATCCTTATGGTCCGTTGCACAAAACCGGGAACAGAATTGATCCCGGACTCCTTCACGACAGCTTCCGCTACCGTAAAATCTTTAAATGTTTAGTAGAGTAGTAATCCCAGGGAACCTGCTGCTGGGATGACCCAGGCGACTTCTAACTTGAATCTCAACAGGGCTATCAGGGCGAGAGTGAAGATCAGTAATGAGATGAGATTGGGGACTGCCGTTCCTGCGACAACATAAACGGCTGCCAGTATCATACCGATCACGCCAGGACGGATGCCGCGCATGGCGGCTTTGATGATGGCCGAACTTTTGAGTTGTTTCATGTAATGGGCACAAATGACCATTACTACTGCAGGTGGGGTAAATATTCCGATGGTGCCTGCCGTTGCCCCCAGCAGGCCTGCCATTTTATAGCCGATAAAGGCTGCGCTGATCAGGATGGGACCGGGTGTTACCTGACCGAGCGCGATACCGTCGATAAACTCCTTGTGGGTGACCCAGCCATGACCGTCGACGACGATCTCCTGAATCAACGGGATAAAGACGAAACCACCGCCGAACAACAGCAGACTCATGCCTGCAAAAGTGATAAGTATTTTTCCGGCGATTGCTAAATTGGTGCTAAAAAATGGTGCGGCGAGGGCTACAGCTGGCAGTATTGCTGAACTGTAGAGGCGTTTGCCATTTTCGCTCGATTTTTTCTCTGTTGCTATTGCGGCATTCTGATGATCTGGTTTTTCATGAAAAAGCAGATAGCCTGTAATTCCTGAGGCGATAATGATGCCCAGGGTGATGAAGAAACCACCGACACCGATAAGCAGTGCACAGGCCGAGGCGAAGATCACCATTTCTGGCACACCTTTCAAGGTTTTTCTGCCCATATTCCATACAGTTGCTGTGATAATGGCCGCCACGGCTGGAATAAATCCCTGGAAGAATTTATTTACCGATGGGATCTCGCCCCAGGTAAAGTAGCCGTAGCTGAGGATGAGAATGAGAATGAAGGTGGGGATAGTGACCGCGATAGTGGTTACCAATGCACCTGGAACTCCACGTAATTGGTACCCTACATATGCCACTACGTTGAATGCGATCGGACCAGGCAGTATAGTTGCCAGCGAGACGCCGTCGAGCATCTCTTCATGAGACAACAGCTTACGTTGTTCGACAACATAGTTTTGCACTACGGAAATAAGCGCCATGAATCCGCCAAAGGCGGTACTGCCGATTTTCAGAAAGATCCAGAAAAGTGAACCATAACCGATTGTTCTTTTTTCTTTTTCTTCTGCTTCCATGTTTATTGTCCCAGTAAAACATTAATTTATTTCTTGAATCAAATTTACCCGCTCATCATAGACGATTTCCAGTTGTCATCTACCTAGAGTTTTCTACATTGTGAAATACCACACTTCTGAGTCAGAATGGGTATCCATCTGGCGTGTCTTGGCGGTATTGAAGGGAAAGAGGATAGATGTCGCATGTTTGCGACAGAGGTAGCCCGCAGATCAGTTTTTTATCCACCAGCAAAGCAATGTGGTTTTTCGTCGATCATCGACCTTATGAATTTTGTCGGCGGGGTGACCGGGGACGGTGAAGCTGTTGCTGATAAACATGCCCCCTTCCTTCATCTCCTTACTGGCTTTATCGAACAGTCGTTGCATTGGCACCGGTGAGAGAAAGGCATAGAGCACGTTGTAGGGGGTCAGATCGATACTCCAGAAATTGCCGTAGCGTAGTTCGATGTTTTTCAGCCGGCTGAGGGCGAGGCGGATACGGGCGATGGCATAGGGTAGTGGTGCTGATTCGACACCGACGAACTTTCCATGGGGATGACGCATGGCCAGATGAAACAGGGTACCTCCAAGTCCACTGCCGAGATCGATAAAGCGGATATCTTGCTCTGGCAGCAGATGTTCCAGTGTCTGCCAGGTTTTGCGGTTGCTGAGGTAGAGCGGTACCCGTTCGCTGTTGCTGTTCCACTGTAGCAGCAGTAGAAAAAGGAAACCGATGAGATAGACCCAGGACGGAAGCTGAAGCGTCAGGGTCAGAGCAACTGCCAGGGGTAACAATAGATTGATGGGTAACCACCAGCGAGGCAGTCGCAGCAGTTGGGCTGTGGCGGCGGCGAAGACACCTTGCAGTAGCAGGTGGATATAGACGGGGTCGGGCAGGAGTGGTGAGACGAGTTTCAGGAGTAGCAGGCCGCTTCCCTGCGCCAGCACCAGTAGTATCAGCGGTGGTAGCCGCTGCACCTAGTCCTCCTGGGCGTAGAGCTGATGTATTTCTTTGTGCAGATGCTCCAGTACTTTGTTGCGTTTGATCTTGAGCGTCGGGGTGATCAGTCCGTTATCGATGCTCCACGGTTCCAGGCTGAGGTAAACTCGACGAATCTTGGCGTAACCCGGGAAGTCATGCAGCAGTTCGCGGATGCGGCGGATGACTTTGCTGATGACCTTTTTGTTGTTGAGGCTTGCCGGGTCATCAGGGTCGACTTCCAGCTCTTTGGCGAAGCTGCGCCAGAGATCCTTATCGAGAACAATAAGTGCGGCGAGGAAGGAGTGACCTTCGCCGATGACCATTACCTGCTCGAACATCGGTTCCAGTGCGATGGCCATCTCCATATCGGCAGGCGGAATCTTTTCGCCATTGGAGAGAACCAGAATGTCCTTGAGACGACCGGTGATGAAGATATAGCCATCTTTGTCGATGTGCACTTGGTCGCCGGTATTGAGCCAGCCGTCCGGGCTGATCATCTCGGCGGTGGCTGTGTGGTTGTTCCAATAGCCAAGCATAACACCTGGACTATGTGCCTGAAGCTCGTGATCGGCGCCGATACGCACTTCAACCCCAGGCAGGGCGCGACCAACGCTGGCCGGGTAGTTGGCATAGGGTAGATTGACGCTGATCACCGGGCTGGTCTCGGTAAGGCCATAGCCCTGGAGTAGTCCTAGACCCAGACCGATGAAGACTTTGGCAATTTCCGGTGGTAACGCAGCGCCGCCACTAATGGCCAGTTCCATCCGGCCACCGAGGCGATCCATAATCTTACTGGCGACCAGCTTGCGCAGCAGTGGATGGAGGAGCAGCTTTGGGTGCCAGAAACGGCGCCCCTGAGAGCGCTCGAATTTGTGCCAGCCTACCGACACGGCTGCGTGGAACAGCAGGCGCTTGAGCATAGGTCCATTGCTCAGCTGGGTTGAGATACGGGAATAGATACGCTCGTAGATGCGTGGCACCGAGATCAGATGGGTAGGACGAATCGCCTGCAGGTCATCCGCCAACTGCTGCACCGAGCGGGCATAGGCCACGGTGGCTCCGGCCATCATCGGCAGGTAGTAGCCGCCGGTGCGTTCCAGAGTGTGTGACAGTGGCAGGAAGGAGAGAAAAACCGAACCGGGACGGATGTTGACCAGTTTGAGGGCAGTGTCGGCAATGAAAAGGATGTTGTTGTGGCTCAGCATTACCCCTTTGGGTTTGCCAGTGGTGCCGGAAGTGTAGACGATGGTGGCCAGGGCATGCGGATCTTCCGGGAGTGCGTAGAGCTTGTGGTCGCCGGGAATCAGTAGTTCATCGGCGCAGATCAGGCGCTCGTCCTGCTCCTCCAACTCGGCGCAGTCGCCACTGAGCATGATGACCGACTGCAGTGAGGGTGCTCCAACCAGCGCCGGGGCAAGCCGCTTCCAGCGTCCCGCGTCCTGGATCAGCAGTAACTTGACTCCTGCATCTTCGATGATGAAGGAGATATTGTCCGCCCGGTCGTCGGTATAAAGGGGGATGACAATCAGACCCAGGCCCAGGGCGGCCTGTTCGAACATCACCCATTCGCGGCAGTTACGTAGGCTCAGAGCGACCCGGTCACCGGCCTGCAATCCCAATGAGCGCATCGCATTTTGCCAACGGGCTACTTCGTGTGCCATCTCCTGCCAACTGCTCTCGCGCCAGGAGTCGGAATCCTTGTCGTAGTAGCGGTAGGCGACCGCATCCGGGGTACGGAAAAATCTGGATCGAAACAAACCGTTAAGGGTGACTGCCTCATTGATTGGGATGGCGTCTGCCGTTGGGGTAGGTCCTGTTTGCATCAGAAATCCGGCCGTTATGTTCTTGGTGAGGGTGATTTTATGCCCGTTTGACGCACCAAAGTAAAGCATGGCGCGAAATGCCGCCGAACTTGCGCCTTCAGGCCATCTGGTTTAATCTTCCGCACCTTCATGGGCGCCGGGAATACTACCTTTGGCTGGCCCTGGAGTGAGGAGTGCGTAGCGTGCTCCGTCGTGACGAAGCAGGAAAGCTGGTCATGGGCGCTAGCCCGATTTTGGAGAGATGTCCGAGTGGCTGAAGGAGCACGCCTGGAAAGTGTGTATACGGTAACACCGTATCGAGGGTTCGAATCCCTCTCTCTCCGCCAAATATGAAAGAAGCCCGCCTTGCGCGGGCTTTTTTCATACTCAGCTCGAGGATTCGAACCCTCGATATATGATAAACAGGGTTCGACCGCTTCACTGAGTGAAGCGGAACGGCCACAGGTCGGCCCGAAGGGCGAGCCGCGAAGCGGCGAGTCATCCCTCTCTCTCCGCCAAACAAGCAAAGGCCCCATCAGGGGCCTTTTCTTTTATATACCCCCGATAATCCCTATCTTGTGGCGTAACAGTAAGATATCCCCTATAACCATGATGATTTTGTGGGAAATCGCTTGCTTAGCTAAATCGTGTAATATTTGGTGCACGGGGAGTTGGACAGGGATTTGAAGCATTTTGGGGGATGTGTTTCCCGGGCGCAGGGGTGTTGCCTGTAGATATATAAGGTGGTGGTCCAACGGCATGAACCGATTAATCATGCACACAGGCGTCTTTATCCTGCTTATCTGTTTACCTGGGTTGTCCACTGTGTGGGCCAAATCAGCGGTAATCGATGAGAAGGAATCTTATGCTGTAAAGCGGCATGAGCCCATACGCCCCTTAGCTCAACCAGTTATCGAATCACCGGTCAAGGCGAAGCTGGGAGAGCTGCTGTTCCACGATACTCGTCTCTCCGCCGACAACACCATCAGCTGTGCTTCCTGTCATGACCTGAAGCGGGAAGGTATCGATCATCGGCCCAGTGCCATTGGTATCAATGGCATTAAAGGCCCGATTAAGACCCCAACGGTATATAACAGTAGCCTGAACTTTGTACAGTTTTGGGATGGTCGTGCGCCAACCCTGGAGGATCAGGCCGTCGGACCCGTGCATAACCCCATCGAGATGGCCTCCAACTGGGAGCAGGTCATCGGCAAACTGGCGCAGGACCCGGAAATGGTGAACCGGTTCACCGAGGTTTACGGCGACGATATCAAGCCTGAATATATTGTTGCTGCGATTGCCGCTTTTGAACGCACCCTGATAACGACTAATTCACGTTTTGATCGTTGGTTACTGGGTGATGAGGACGCTTTGTCGGAGAAAGAGTTACGCGGTTATCAGTTGTTCAAATCCTATGGTTGTATCGCCTGTCATCAGGGGGCCAATGTGGGTGGCAATTTGTATGGAAAGATGGGCGCGATGGGTGATTACTTCAAAGATAACCGTACCGCACCTACTCGTGCGGATATGGGACGTTTCAATGTAACTCAGAATGAACAGGACAGGCACATGTTCAAGGTGCCGAGTCTGCGTCTTGCAGCACGTTATAGTTATTTCTTTCATGATGCGGGTGCAAACAAACTGGAAGATGCCATCCGTATTATGGGTCGCTATCAGCTCGGGAGAGATATTCCTCCCAAAGATATTGCTTTGATCGCAGGTTTTCTCAAAACGTTGGTCGGTGAGCATCCGAGGTTAGAACATGGCGAGTAGTCATTTCAGCCTGCTACGAACATTATGGCTGCTTATTGCCACTGCCGTGATTATCGGTTTGTTCCTTTACACCCGAGCGGTCGATATCGAACTGCATAATCAGCGCATGAATCATCTGTTGCATTTGAAAGAACTTGATGCACAGCTCGATCGTGACGTATTCAGGGTGAATGCCTTCCTGCTGCTGCAATATGATCCTTTAGTCGAAACAGCACATAAAATCGAGGCGCTATCGAAGCAACTGAGGAATAGCGAAAATAATTTCTACGGTCACACCAATGCCAAAGTGGATGAAGGCATTGATGCCTATCTCAGCGCACTGCAGAACAAACTTTCCCTGATGGAGCGGATAAAGTTTGAGGCGTCGTTAGTGCGGAATGCGCTCAACTACCTACCGACCCTGGCTACGGAGATTCATTCGCTGGATACGGGGGAGCAATCTGAAGAGATGCGGGCTGCAGCCAACAGTGTGATTGAGCTGGCAAACGAACTTTTAATCTACAGTACCTTCAGTACCGAATCACAGAACAAAAAAATTCGTGAAACGCTGCAGCGAATCAGTGGTATCAATCTCAGCAAGGAAAACCAGAAACTGTTGAGTAATTTTCAGTTTCATACCATCGCAGGTTTGAATGGTATGCAGAAGTTATCTCGCCTGCAGGATGACTATATGCAGATCCCCAGTCAGTCGATTTTCGATCAGCTGCGCGCCGCCTATGGTGATTATTATGATCGCGCCAGCAAGCGTTCGGAAACATTCAGCTTGGTGCTGCTTGCGTTGATCATCATGCTATTCGGCGCCTTCTCATGGATTATGAGCAAGCTTGATGTGTTGCGTGAACGAGCGCAAACGGCCTGGGATCGACTGCATGATGCGGTGGAGAGTCTGTCAGAGGCCTTTGCCCTGTTTGACAAAGATGGACGGTTGCTGTTGAACAACCATAAGTGGCAGCAATTTTATCCCTGGCAGGTGGCGATCCTCAATCAGGGAGTGTTGCGCGGCGATCTACAGATGGCCAATACCTCACAACTGGACAAGAAGCCTCTTGAGCACAAACCGGAAAATGAAGATGGTATCGATACTTACTACGAGCATCTGCATGATGGTCAGTGGTATCTGGCCAGTGACAGCAGAACCGGTGATGGTGGTACCGCCTGTGTGCGCGTCAATATGACCAAGGCGAAACATGCAGAGGCCGAATTACGTAAATTGAGCCTTGCGCTGGAGCAGAGTCCTACTTCGATCATGATTACCGATCTGACAGGGACGATTGAGTATGTTAATCCGAAGTTTGAAGAAAACTCGGGCTATTCTGCGGCGGAATCCGTAGGTAAGAATCCACGTTTCCTGAAGTCTGGCAACAAATCATCGGAAGAGTATCGGGAAATGTGGAACACGATTCGTGCCGGTAAGGAGTGGCGGGGACAGTTTCAGAACAAGCGTAAGGACGGCAGTATTTTTTGGGAGTCGGCGACCATTTCCCCTCTGAGAGGCGAAGAGGGCGAAATTACTCACTTTATCGCGATCAAGGAAGATGTCACTGCACGCAAACGGGCAGAGGAGCAGTTGCGCCTGAATGCGACAGTGTTCGATACCACCACCGAAGGCATTATGGTGACGGACGCAAACAACCGTATCGTTACGGTTAACCCGGCCTTCTGCCACATAACCGGTTACCAGCCAAGTGAAGTAATAGGTGAGTTGCCGAGTATGCTGGCATCGGGCAAGCACTCAAAAGAATTCTACGATGAGCTATGGCAGCAGCTGCAACGCCGCGGTTTCTGGTCGGGGGAAATATGGAATCGGCGCAAGGATGGTAGTGTCTATCCCGAATGGCTCTCTATCACCGTGATTCGTGACGATCTGGGCAATATCAAAGAGCACGTTGCCGTCTTCTCCGATATTACCCAGCGCAAGGAGGATGAGGAGCAGATCCGCTTCCAGGCTGAATACGATGCTTTGACTCATTTGCCCAACCGTACGCTGCTATTCGACCGGTTGAAACAAGCTATTGCTTTCGCCAGGCGCGAATCGACCAAGTTGGCGCTACTGTTCCTTGACCTGGATCTATTCAAGACGGTTAACGACAGCCTCGGCCATGTGGTGGGCGACGAGTTGTTGCAACAGGTCGCCTTGCGCCTGGAGGCGGCGGTGCGTGAGTCGGATACGGTGGCCCGCTTCGGTGGTGACGAATTTGTGATTCTATTGCAGGATGTTGCCGATGTTGAGGATGTGGCCAATGTGGCAGGCAAGATCATCGGTGATATCTGTCGCCCGTTCCAGATCGGCGGTCGCGATGTTTATATCGGCGCCAGTGTTGGTATTACCCTCTATCCGGACGATTCCAGCGACGCCAATACCATGTTGCAGTATGCCGACATGGCGATGTATCGGGCCAAGGACGCGGGACGAAATAACTACCAGTTTTTTGCCGTCTCCATGCAGGAGCAGGTACGCAGCAATATGGAGCTGGAGCAGGATCTGCGCCTGGCACTGGACCAGGACAACCTGGAACTCTTCTATCAGCCGATAATCGACGTTGAAACGGGCGAGGTACGGAGTGCCGAGGCGTTGTTACGCTGGAACCACCCGGTGCACGGTTTTGTACCTCCCGCGGTTTTTGTCACATTAGCGGAAGAGAGCGGACTGATCGGCAGTTTGGGTCTGTGGGTATTACGCTGTGCCTGTCGCCAGTTTTCCGAGTGGCAGGAGCAGGGCGTGTTGGAGTCTATCTC
Organism: Thiohalomonadaceae bacterium; assembly: GCA_050299175.1. Lineage (GTDB taxonomy): Bacteria > Pseudomonadota > Gammaproteobacteria > Thiohalomonadales > Thiohalomonadaceae > JAPHTQ01. The sequence goes on along the minus strand of JBNKVM010000062.1, from coordinate 41,727 downwards.
GGTTAATGTCTCCAGTCGTCAACGTGGGCTTGGCCTCACCGCCGAGGTTGTTGAAGAGGTACTGCGTGAAAATGGGCTTCCGGGTTCCAGTTTGACGCTGGAGATCACCGAAAGTCTGTTTCTGGAACAGAGTGATGACGTGAATGCCTGGCTGAAGAGTCTCAAGGCGCTCGGCCTGCGGCTTTCCATCGACGATTTCGGTACGGGTTACTCTTCCCTGGCCTATTTACGTCGTTTCCCTATTGATATCATCAAAATCGATCGCTCCTTCATCGATGATATCCCTGGCAACACGGGTGGTGATTCCCTGGTTGACGCCATTCTGGCGATGGCCAAGAGCCTGGGTTTGGATACTATTGCCGAAGGGGTGACCAGCAGAGAACAGATCGAGTTCCTGGAGCAGCGCGGTTGCGACTACTTCCAGGGCTACTACTTCTCCCAGCCGATCCCGGCAGAGCAGTTTTTCGCCTGGTTGTGCGAGTCCCAGAGATCGCCGGGCACAGGTAGCCACTTATTCACCCGTGCGGATTGAGCTGTCCAGCCCCCTCACTTTGTTTCCGTCGGGTCCCCCTGCTATGATGCGCATCCCTGCTGTTGGCAGGGCCGTTCAATGGCGGGCCGCATCGGTCCCCTCGCGACGATATACCGTGAACCCGGTCAGGCCCGGAAGGGAGCAGCCGCAGCGGTGGACTCGGGCGCCGGGGTGTGGCTGGTGCGGACCGCCACCTTTCCTCTCTCCATCTGACCCGTCCGCTGCGTTATACTGCCATCTTTGCCTCACGGCATTTTCAATCTGACATTCGGAGCGACCGCATGAGTTATCAGGTTCTGGCGCGCAAATGGCGTCCGCGCACTTTCCCGCAGATGGTGGGGCAGGAACACGTGCTGCGCGCGCTGATTAATGCGTTGGATAATGACCGTCTGCACCATGCCTTCCTCTTCACCGGGACTCGTGGGGTGGGTAAAACCTCGGTAGCGCGTCTGCTGGCCAAATCGATTAACTGCGAAGAGGGGATGAGCTCCAGCCCCTGTGGGGTTTGCAGTGCCTGTCGCGAGATCGACGAGGGCCGCTTTGTCGATCTGATCGAGGTAGATGCGGCTTCGCGTACCAAGGTGGAGGATACCCGCGAGCTGTTGGAGAATGTGCAGTACGCCCCTACCCGCGGTCGTTACAAGGTTTACCTCATCGACGAGGTGCACATGCTTTCCGGTCACAGCTTCAACGCCCTGTTGAAGACCCTGGAAGAGCCGCCTCCCCATGTGAAATTCCTCCTCGCCACCACCGATCCGCAGAAGCTGCCGGTCACTATCCTTTCTCGCTGTCTGCAGTTCAATCTCAAGCGCTTGCCGCTGGAGCAGATCCGTGACCATCTGGCGCATATCCTGAAAGAGGAGGGGATCGAGGCGGAGGCCGCGGCGCTGACCGAATTGTCCCGTGCCGCAGACGGTTCGATGCGCGACGCCCTCAGTCTGCTGGATCAGGCCATCGCCTATGGCGGCGGCAAGGTGACACAGGCCGAAGTGCGCGAGATGCTGGGTAGCATCGATCGCGATCGGGTGAACAAGCTGCTGGGCCATCTGGCCAGTGGAGACGGCGAAGGCTTGATGAATGAGGTGGCGCAACTGGCGGAGCAATCTCCCGACTTTGCCAGCGTGCTGGAAGAGTTGAATGCGTTGCTGCATCGGGTCGCCCTGGCACAGCGGGTACCGCAGGCCATCGATGATAGCCTGGGCGATCGCGAGGTGCTGATGGCCTTAGCTGCACAGTTAACTCCCGAACAGGTCCAGCTCTGGTACCAGATCGGAATTATGGGACGGCGCGATCTGCCCCTGGCCCCGGAACCACGCAGCGGTTTCGAAATGGTGCTGTTGCGCATGCTGGCCTTCCAACCTGCCGGTGGCGAACATGTTTCAGCGCCTGCCGTGCAGCGTAAGAGTACCGCTACAGCATCATCGGCAAAGCAGGCGGCGCCACAGCAAAACGAGGTGCCCGTAACCGAATCCGCACCACAGCCAGCGCAACCCGTGGCTCATGATGCGCCGCCGCTGCAGCAGGAGGCCGCTGCGCCGCAGGTCAGTAGCATCAATGATGCTGCGGCCTGGGCTTCGCTGGTGGCGAAGTTGCCGCTGACCGGCATGACTCGGCAACTGGCAGAACATGCCGCTTTGGTTCGTCATGAAGGAAATACACTGGAGCTGGCGCTGGCGCCCGGTTTCGATAACCTGCTCAATCCTAAATGGGAACAGGGTCTGCAACAGGCGCTGGATATGTATTTCGGCAAGTCGGTGAAACTCAGTATTAAATCGGAAACTGTGCCCACCGCGACCCCGCAGCAGTTACGCGAGGAGCAGCAGTCGGCACGGCAACAGGAAGCGGAGCAGTCGATCAGTAATGATCCCGCGCTGCAATCACTGCTCGATCACTTCGATGGCGAAGTCGAGCAGGGCAGTGTGCGTCCCGTGGAATAACACTTTTAGAACAACAGATATTGTGAAGAGGTAGAACATGAAAGGTGGACTCGGCAATCTGATGAAGCAGGCGCAGAAGATGCAGGAAGATATGCAGCGTGCGCAGGAAGAACTGGCCAACATGGAGATCTCGGGTCAGGCAGGTGGCGGCATGGTCAAGGTGGTGATGACCGGACGCCATGATCTCAAGCGCGTCAGCATCGACGACAGCTTGATGGGCGACGACAAGGAGATGCTGGAAGATCTGATCGCTGCGGCGGTGAACGATGCGGTGCGCCAGTTGGAAGAGGTTTCCAAAGAGCGGATGTCTGGATTAACTGCCGGTTTGAATCTGCCCGGCGGCATGAAGTTACCGTTTTAATCAATTATGACCACCCCTGTCATTGGCCGCCTGATCGAGGCGCTGCGTTGTCTTCCCGGCGTCGGGCCGAAGTCGGCGCAGCGCATGGCCTATCAACTGCTGGAGCGCGATCGACAGGGAGCGCTGGTGCTGGCCGGTGCGCTACAGGAGGCGGTGGATAAGGTCGGTAACTGTACACGTTGTCGTACCTTCAGTGAAGGTGAGCTCTGTCCTGTCTGTGCCAGTAGCCAACGGGATCAGAGTGTCATTTGTGTGGTGGAGTCTCCTTCCGATGTTGAGGCGTTGGAGCACTCTACGGGGTTCAAGGGACGTTACTTCGTTTTGATGGGACATCTCTCACCGCTGGACGGTATCGGTCCTGATGAGATCGGTTTGGATATGTTGGCGCAACAGCTGGATGAAGAGGGTGTCAGCGAGGTGATCCTTGCCACCAATCCTACAGTGGAAGGTGAGGCGACCGCCCACTACATCAGTGAAATGGTGCGCAGCCGCGGTATTCGTGTGACCCGCATTGCCCACGGTGTGCCGTTGGGGGGGGAGCTGGAATATGTCGATGGCGGCACGCTGTCCCATGCCTTTAATGGCCGCAGAGAGATCTAACGCTATTTAGAAATTCGGCCCAGGGTATGTGAAACCTGTGCCACAATCTGTTTAAAGTGTTTATAGGTCTCTTCGTCCAGATGGCAGGCCCGTGGGCGATCCGCATAGAACATTCCCACTGCTTTGTTACGCACGAACAACGACATGATGAAGAAGTGTTCGTTCTTCGTCAGTTTGTTGAACTCTATCGGGATCAGATTGAAGAATTTGCCGCGATTGTCGTCGTTGAGCCAGAGTGATTGCGGTTTCTCCAGCAACCGGGCAAACAGATTGTGATTGCTCAGGTCGATCACGAATCTGCTGAAATGGGGATCCTTGTCACTGCCCAGAATGCTGCGTGCTTTCAGTTGCCCTTTGTCCGGGGTGATCATGGCAAAGACCACCCGGTTCAGGCCGAGACCTGAGTGCATTCCTTCCAACGCCAGGGCGATGATCTCTTTTAGCGGTATTTCAGCAGTGGTCTGTGCCAGTGCCTTCATTATCCGCACATACACCTGACGTTGCGGCATCAGGCAGAATTCGCCGTCCGACGTTTCCTCTAGTGGTTTCGCTTTGACATTCTCTTGCTCTGTGCTCTCTTCTGTTTCACCTTCAGGCGGATAGAGCAGGGTGATTGCCGGATGCGGTACCTGATATTGTGCGGAAAGGCGTGCCGCTTCGACGGCAGTTTTGTGTACCATGGTAGCGGCGCTGGCGACGTCGGCCATCATGAAATCGGCGATCTGTTCGATGACTTCAGTAGTGGCTGAGTTGTACCAACCTTCTTCCACTTTTTCCGCCAGGCGTGCCGCCAGCATGACGTTCAGTATCCTGTTGCTCTGCGCGTTTTCGCTCTGCAGTGTGTCGATCAGAACGCTAGGTAGCTGCCAGAGTTTTGCCAACTCCAGGGTCAGGTGGTCCAGGCTGAAACCGAACACCACGTATTCAGCTTCGTCGGCGCTCATTTTCTTTGTGCGCATCATTTCGCGCACACGGTCCATCTCCGCGGGTTCATACCAGTCCATCAGCATTTCGCCGATATTGCGCAGTAATGCTGCGGTATAAAGTTCATCGACAACAGAGTCACGGATAATGGTGGCCCAGCTACGGGCCTGCCATGCGGCATGGAAGCTGCGATTGAAATGGTGGCGCAGTCGTTGTTGCACCTCTTCAGATTGTGCTTCGACAGCGGTGAGTTCTTCGGGTATCTGTTGGACATGGTCGATGCCGAGCATCATTAGTGCATGGCGGACAGTGGAGATTTCTGAACGCAGGTGTTTGCGGCGCAGATTGTTGATGTAACGCATCAGGCGCAGGGTAAGGCCGGGATCAGCTTCGATGATATCCGTCATCTGGCCAATGTCCGCCTGGTCACTGGCAGCCAGTTGGCGCAGCTGTTCAATATTGGCCTGAAGCGCGGGGAGGCAAGTCTGATCGAATTTGCGTACCCAGGCCGCCAGGGCGTCACTCATCGGAAATCCCTTGCATCAGTACGGTTGGTGTTTTTGTATTGTAGTCCATGGCACGCAGCCCAGGATGACAACGGTAACTTCGCTAACTATGATGCTAGTTGGCAAGACTTGCAACGTTAGATGTGCAGTGCGAAGATTTGTCTGAGTTTGCTGTTAAAGTAAACCTCGTATACGAACGATATAAGGGCTATCGGAAATGGACCGACAGTCCAGCAGAGGATCATTACCCAGATGAAATTCATCATCGGCTTGCTGATTGTGACGGGATGTGTGTTTGGCGGCTTCCTGCTGTCGCACGGTCCTTTCGAAATCCTGATGCAGCCGTATGAGTTCATGATCATCTTCGGCGCTGCAGTCGGTGCCTTTGTCGCTTCCAATCCCGGCACCGTGATTAAGGGTGTGCTGAGCAATATTCCCGCATTGCTGCGCGGCAGCAAATACAACAAGCAGAGCTATATGGATCTGCTGGCCCTGATGTTCGAGTTGTTTGCCAAGGCTCGCAAGGAAGGCCTGATGGCGTTGGAGAACGATGTCGAGGAGCCGGACGAGAGTGAGATATTCAAGCGCTATCCCAAGGTCCTCAAGGATCACCACGCGCTCGAGTTCATTTGTGATTATCTGCGCCTGATGGTCGGCGGCAGCATGAATCCGATGGAGCTGGAAAACCTGATGGATGTTGAGTTGGATACACACCATGACGAGACCCATCTGCCGAGTCACGCGGTTGCCAGCATGGCTGATGGTCTGCCTGCCTTCGGTATCGTTGCTGCGGTACTGGGTGTGGTCATTACCATGGGGGCGATCAACGATCCGCCCGACGTGCTGGGTCAGCACATTGCTGCCGCGCTGGTCGGCACCTTTCTCGGTATCCTGCTTTCCTACGGTTACGTCAACCCGATAGGGACTTTTATCGGTCATGTCAGTCGTGAAGAGGGGAAGTACCTCGAATGTATTAAGGTCTGCATTCTCGCCACACTTAACGGCTATACTCCGCAGGTTGCAGTGGAGTTCGGTCGCAAGGCCCTCTACAGTCATGTACGCCCCGGCTTTGCCGAGTTGGAGGAGTACATCAAGAACATCAAGAAGTAGCCGTTAGCGCACTAAGCCATGGCCATCGACGAAAAAAAGCAGCCGATAGTCGTCAAACGGATCAAGAAAAGCGACGGCGGTCATCATGGTGGTGCCTGGAAGGTGGCCTATGCCGACTTCGTCACCGCGATGATGGCATTCTTCCTGCTGATGTGGTTGCTCGGCTCTACGGGGGCCGAAGATCGCCAATCTATCTCCGACTTCTTCAAGAATCCCAGCGCAGTACAGGGGGCGGGTGGTGCCAGCACCAGCATGATTAAACTTGGTGGTGCAATGGAAGTGCCGCGTGGTGAGGGTGAGCCAATGCGTAAGTTGACGCCGGAAGAATTGGCGCAGGATGTGCAGGAAGCTGCCAAACTGGACGATCTGATGCAGGAGATCAAAAAGCAGATCGAAGAGACACCGGCACTGGCTGAATTCAAGGATCAGTTACCGCTGGATATCACCAGCGAAGGTCTGCGCATCCAGATCATCGATAAGAAAAATCGGCCAATGTTTGCCCTGGGTAGCGCGGTACTCAAAGACTACACTGTGGAGATCCTTCACGAACTGGCCAAAACCATCAGCATGGTTCCCAACCACATCAGTATCAGCGGCCATACCGATGCGACGCCGTTTGTCGGTGTGCGTCCCAACTACACGAACTGGGAATTGTCTGCGGATCGTGCAAATGCAGCCCGTCGTGCCCTGATTGCAGGTGGTCTGAGTCCGGACAAATTTGGTCGGGTGGTTGGACTGGCTTCGTCCGTATTACTGGATAAAAGTGATCCCGCTGCGCCGGTTAATCGGCGTATCAGTATTGTGGTGTTGAACAAATCGACGGAGAAGGCCATCGGTCTTACCGATAGCAAGGGCAATGATGCTGGCGGCGTCAGCACGGAGTAGTGCTGCTCTTCTGTCTAACTGGATTCCTGTTGCTGGCAAAGCCGTCGATAACTCTCCAGCCTGCGCGCATTGATTTCCCCCTTCTCTATCGCTTCACGCAGTGCACACTGTGGTTCCGTTTCGTGCTGGCAGTCGCGGAAGCGACATTTTCCGAGATAGGGTGTGAACTCGCGAAAGCCGTGGGCCAGTTCCATGCGGCTCATCGGCCAGAGGCGGAATTCCCGTACTCCCGGCGAATCGATTAATGCGCCGCCATCGGGCAGGTGGTAAAGCCGCGCGGTGCTGGTGGTGTGCTGGCCCAGTCCGCTTTGTTGGGAGAGTTCTCCCACTACGATATCACGATCGGGCAGTAATGCCTTGACCAGTGAAGACTTACCTACCCCCGACTGGCCAACAAACACACTGGTCTTGCCCTGAAGTTGTTGCCGCAGGCTGTCCAGACCGTGGCTCGCTTTGGTGCTGGTTTCAACAATGTCGTAGCCGATGCGGCGATAGCGTTGCAGCAGTTCCTCTATCGCGGCACGTTTTTCCTCATCCACCAGATCGATTTTATTGAACACTAGCACGGGTCTGATACCAGTCAATTCTGCTGCGGCGAGATACTGATCGATGAGTTCAGGACTGAATTCAGGAGCTGCTGCTGCCACCACCAGAATTTGATCGATGTTGGCGGCAACCGGTTTCTGTTCACCGAGCTGATCAGGGCGGCTGAGTACCGAGCGGCGAGGTATCAGGGCACTGACCACACCACCCTCGCTGGCGGCTTGCCACACCACTCGATCGCCAGTGACCAGTGATGGCAGGTTTTGTCGCAACAGACAGCGATGGCTCGTGCCGTTGTTGTCTTCGATTTCCACACTGGCGCCGTAGTTGGCAACCAGTAATCCTTCCTGTTCCACACCCAGTGAGCGGGTGGCATCCTCATCGATACTTTGCCGTGCCGCTTTGCGTTCGGCGCGCTGCTGTCGTTCCTGCTGAATTTTTTCGATACGCCACTGCTGGCGACGATTTAACTTACGTTTCGCCATAAGGTATGAATGATCGAGTGACGCGGTAATGGCCGATCATGAATCGAGCGCATCGATTCTGGCGGCGCAGATGAAATCGTTGATCGAGAGGCCATTAACCTCATGGGTGGTGTAGTTGACCTGGCAACGGTTGTAACCTACTTCCAGATCGGGATGGTGATTTTCCCGGTTGGCGATCCAGGCGATCACATTAACGAAAGCGATGGTCTGGTAATAATCCTTGAAACGGAACTCCTTCTGCAACACATTGCCGCTGTCGATGAGCTGCCAGCCTTCGAGTTGCGCCAGATAATTATCGCTCTCGCCTTTATCCAGCAGGCGCAGTCCCTGTTCCTTGTCGATACAGTGCTGTTGGCTCAGTTCAGACATCTTATTTGAACTGATAGAAGGTCTTGTTGAGGTAATTGACCACGTCGTCCACCTCATCGTCGAACCAGGTCAGGCCAATATTGTCTTTGCAGCGACGAACCTGTGTCTCCAGCGCAGCGAGATTTTTTATGCGGTGGTTGGGGCGAGTGTATATCTCGGTGCCGTCATTGCCGTAGCGCGAGCTATGGCAGGCAATACAGTTTTCTTCATGCAGTTTCATACCTCGCTTGATATCCGCGTTGGCGGTGAAGGGCAGGATAGCAAGAGAAAATAACAACGTTAATTGCAGGGCCGTTTTCATGGGCGACTCCGTGAATATCAACCTGTTTCGAGTTTAGCGGACAATCTGGCGATACGCACCGGTGCTGGAGGATGGCTGTCGTGGAACGAAGAGTAGAGTGGGTCCGGCGTCAGGGTGCTGGCGTTCTCTTCATACAGTTTTACCAGTGCCCCGATCATGGTCCGGGCGTCGGACTGCTCGGCGGCGAAGTCGTCGGCCTCGAACTCCTGTTTGCGCATGGCGAAAGAGGAGAGCGGTTTGATGAAGAAGGTAAACACCGGGAGCGTCAGCATAAACAGCACCAGTGCTGCGTGGGCCGACGGGGTGTCGATACCCAGTGAGGTAAAGAACCAGGGTTGCTCGATCAACCAGCCCAGCAGTGCGAGACCAGCGAGGCTGAGCGCCATGCTCAACAGCAGGCGGTTGCGGATATGTTTGTTACGGAAATGGCCCAGTTCATGGGCCAGTACTGCCTCGATCTCGTTGTCGTTGAGGCTCTCCAGCAGGGTATCGAAGAAGACGATACGTTTGTTGCCGCCCATGCCGGAGAAATAGGCATTGCCGTGGCTGGATCGACGCGAGCCATCCATGACGAAAATACCGTTCGATTTGAAGCCGCAGCGTTGCAACAGGTCGTCGATACGCTGGCGCAGGTTTTCGTCCTCCAGCGGGGAGAACTTGTTGAACAGCGGGGCGATGATCGCGGGATAGGCCCACATCATTAGCAGCGAAAATCCACTCCATACCAGCCAGACATAGAGCCACCACCATTCGCCCGCGCTCTCCATCAGCCACAGCACCAATGCGATCAGCGGAGTGATCAGCGCCAGCATCAGCAACAGTTGTTTAAGCATGTCAAAGAAAAACAATCGTGGTGTGGTGTGGTTAAAACCGAATTGCTGTTCGATACGGAAGGTGCGATAGATAGCAAACGGCAACTCCAGCAGATAGCTGAGCAGGAGAAAGCCGAGGATGAAGATGGTTCCTTCGGCAATTGCTGGCCAAGGCAAATCGTGGGTCAACGAATCGAGAAGTTGCAGGCCACCACCGACTGTCAGTGCCAGCAGAATCAAGGCGTCGAAAATCAGCGTGATGCGATGCAAGCGTGCCTTGCTCAGGGTGTAATCGGCTGCCTTGCGGTGGGCGCTGGGCGATATCTGTTCCGCAAAGGCGGCGGGGACCTGATCACGATTCGCGGCAACGGTTTGTATCTGGCGACGTAGCAGCCACAGTTCCACCACGGTCGACAACAACAGCATGGTGAGGAACAGCAGGGTAAATAGATGCATGATGAATAGTTTTTGTGGGCGTCGCAGCAGGTTAGCTTTTGCTAGAATGCTTGGCAAGTAAGTGCGATATATAGCGGAGTCTAACGATGGAAAAACACCCGGATAACCTCGTCTGGATCGATCTGGAGATGACAGGCCTCGATCCGGACAGCGATCGAATCATTGAGATTGCCACCATCGTTACCGATGCCAACCTTAATCTCCTTGCCGAAGGGCCCAGCCTGGCGATCCACCAGCCTGAAGAGGTGATGGAGGGAATGGATCAATGGAATCGTGATCATCACGGTGCTTCGGGTCTGTGGCAGCGAGTGCGCGAGAGCCGGATCGATGAGGCGGAGGCCCAGGCACAGACCATCGAATTCCTCTCCCGCTATGTCGATCCGCGCCAGTCTCCCATGTGTGGCAACACTATCTGCCAGGATCGCCGTTTCCTGGCCCGTGGCATGCCTGAACTGGAGGCCTTCTTCCACTATCGTAACCTCGATGTCAGTACCCTCAAGGAACTGGCACGTCGTTGGCGCCCTGACGTTTACAGCAGCTTCAAGAAAAGTGGTGCCCACCTGGCACTGGACGATATCCGCGAGTCGATCGACGAGTTGCGACACTACCGTGAACATTTCCTCCGTAGCGGCGGCGGTGACGGCTTTTTGGCGCTATAACCGCTTTTTCCCTGCAGTGTCGCCGTTGCTTCCGCATCTGCGCTATAACTTAATGAATTCAAAGCGAATTCATGCGGCCAATTTCTGTGGCACACAGTTTGCATTTCTCCCAATAACCTGAAAAAGGACCGACTCATGGCTGAAGAGAACGAAGATCTGGATCTGGACGTTAAACCTGCCTCAGGCAGCAAAAAGACCATCATTATCATGGCGTTGGTCGGTGTGCTGCTGATCGGGGCCAGCGTTGGCGCCACCCTGTTTTTCATCAGCGGCACGTCCTCTACGCCTGAAGGCGAAGCTACCGAGACTGAAGCGAGCGAGAGCGAGGCCAAGGATATGCCGAAGAAGCCGCTCTACCTGCCGCTGGAGACCATGGTGGTCAATTTTGCCGATCCCAAGCCGGCCAAGTACCTGCAGGTGGATTTGCAATTGATGGCTTACGATCCTGCGGTGTTGATCGCGGTGGAAGAGAATATGCCTGTGGTGCGCAACGACATTCTGGTGCTGTTGGGCAGCCAGAGCTACGACGGCATCAATAGTCGCGAAGGAAAGGAGGCGCTGCGCGGGCAGATCGTCGGCGCGGTTAACGGAATTCTGAAAAGGCATGCCGGAATCAAGGGAAAGGTTCAGGCGATCTATTTCACCAGCTTTGTGATGCAGTGAGTGCGCCATGGCCAATCCCGATCTTCTCTCCCAGGACGAAATTGACGCGCTGCTGCACGGGGTAAACGGCGGCGACGTCGATACCGAAAGCGACGCGGGGATGCCGTCGGAAGAGGCGCGTCGTTATGACTTCGCCAGCGAGGATCGTATTGTCCGTGGGCGTATGCCCACGCTGGAGATGGTCAACGAGCGTTTCTCCCGTTCATTCCGTATCAGCCTGTTCAATATGCTGCGTCGTTCCGCGGAACTCTCCGTCGGCGGCGTCGATATGCTCAAATTCTCCGAGTACATCCACACCCTCTACGTTCCCACCAGTCTCAACATGATCAAAATTAAGCCGCTGCGCGGTACCGCGTTGCTGGTGTTCGAACCGAAGCTGGTCTACATGCTGGTGGACAACTTCTTTGGCGGTGATGGTCGCTTCCACGCCAAGATCGAGGGGCGTGAATTTACCCCGACCGAACAGCGTGTAATCCAGATCCTGATGGAACTGGCGTTCAAGGATCTGCACGACGCCTGGGCGCCGGTGATGAACGTCCATTTCGAGTACATCAACCGTGAGGTTAACCCCCAGTTTGCCAACATCGTTAGCCCCACCGAGGTAGTGGTGGTTTCCAAGATCCATGTGGAACTGGAAGGCGGTGGCGGCGATATCCACGTCACCATGCCCTATTCGATGCTGGAGCCGATCCGCGACATCCTTGATGCCGGGGTACAGAGCGATCGCACTGATATCGATGATCGTTGGCTCGGCGCGATGCGTGCTGAGGTAAAGAATGCTGAAGTGGAATTGAGCAGCACCTTGGCGGAAACCACCCTGAGTCTGCGCGATGTGCTCCGGCTCAAGGCAGGCGACATTATTCCTATTGAGATGCCCGCACTGGTTAGTCTGCGCGCAGAAGATATCCCTGTGTTCCGCGGCAAGTTGGGTGTTTCCAATAAACAGTTGGCGATCAAGGTAGTAAAACCGGCCGAGCGTTTTCAGCCCGGTCGTTAAGAGGAGTTGAGTGATGAACGACGAAACCACGACAGACGAAGAGGCAGTCGGCGACGAGTGGGCAGAAGCGATGGCCGAGCAGGCTACCACCGACGCACAGCCTGCACCGATGCAGGAACTGCTGGACGATGCGGCCGGCCCCGGTTCGGAAGACGTCAACCTCGATGTCATTCTCGACATCCCGGTGACCATTTCGATGGAGATTGGCCGTACCAAGATCAACATCCGCAACCTGTTGCAACTTAACCAGGGCTCGGTGGTTGAACTGGATCGCCTGGCGGGTGAACCGCTGGATGTGATGGTCAACGGCACGCTTATCGCCCACGGTGAGGTGGTGGTGGTCAACGAGAAATACGGTATCCGCCTGACTGACGTAATCAGCCCTGCTGAACGGGTCAAGAAACTTAAATAATGGTGTCAGCCAATGATCAAACGACTGCTGTTTTCCCTGCTGCTCTCTCTCCTGTCGCCTGCACTCTACGCGGCAGAGGCGGAGAAGTTGCCGAAAGCGGCGGCGCGTTTGAGTGAACCGCTGGGCGCGGGCGATGTATTGCAGGTCTTCTTCGCGCTGCTTTTCGTTTTATTGTTAATCGGTGTCGCCGCATGGCTGTTTCGCCACATGAGTTTCGGCAACTTCGCCGGACAGGGCGCGTTGCGTCTACTCGCCTCGGTTTCCGTCGGTCAACGTGAGCGGGTGGTATTGGTACAGGCGGGTGAGACCCAAATCCTGTTGGGTGTCGCGCAGGGCAATGTCCGCACCCTGCATGTTTTCGATAGCCCGGTGATGCAACCTGCTAACAACAGTGCTGCTGGCGCAGAAAATTTTTCCGAGCGCCTGGCCGCGGTACTGAAAAAGCGCGGCGGAGGGCAGCAATGAAGCGCCTCTTCTCCATCCTCGTTCTTCTCTTTCCCATCGCCGCCATTGCCCAACCGGGGCTGGAGGCGGTAACCGTTACTACCGCGGCCAACGGCGAGCAGAGCTACAGTCTCAGCATCCAACTGTTGCTGTTGATGACCCTGCTCACCTTCATCCCGGCGGCGGTGATGATGATGACTTCGTTTACCCGCATCATCATCGTGCTGGCGATCCTGCGCCAGGCGATCGGTTTGATGCAGGCACCGTCCGGTCAGGTGTTGGTTGGTCTGTCGCTGTTTCTGACCTTCTTCGTCATGGCTCCAGTGTTCGAACGCATTAACAGCGAGGCGATCCAGCCCTACTTCAGTGAAAAGCTGCAGATGAATGATGCACTCAAGGCAGCGAGCAAGCCGTTGCATCAGTTCATGATGAATCAGGTACGCGAACCGGATCTGGAGCTGTTTGCAGGCATGTCGGGGAACGAAAAGGGTTATGAGACCCCCGACGATGTACCGCTAACGGTGTTGGTTCCTGCCTTTGTCACCAGCGAATTGAAGACCGCCTTTCAGATCGGTTTTCTGCTGTTTATTCCTTTTCTGGTGATCGATTTGGTGGTCGCCAGTGTATTGATGTCGATGGGTATGATGATGCTCTCGCCAATGATTATCTCCCTGCCGTTCAAGATTATGTTGTTCGTCCTGGTCGATGGCTGGTCGCTGGTGATGAATACTCTGGCCTCCAGTTTTTACGTGACGCAGTAGGGGAGAACGGTCATGAGCCCGGAAACCGTGATGAGTGTTTTTCAGCAGACCCTGGAGTTACTGGTGGTGCTGATCCTCATCGTGCTGTTACCCGCGCTGTTTGTCGGTTTGCTGGTAGCGATGTTCCAGGCGGCGACCCAGATTAACGAAATGACCCTCAGTTTTATTCCCAAGCTGCTGGTCACCCTGGTGGTGCTGATGCTGGCCGGGCCGTGGATGTTGCAGGCCCTGCTCGATTTTACCCAGCGCCTGTTCGATAACGTACCGACGTTGATAGGTTGATGACCATGCACCTGACAATGGCGGAAATCACAGCTTGGGTCGGCAGTTTTCTCTGGCCGTTTTTCCGTATTGGTACCCTGTTCATGGTGGCGCCGGTGACTGGCTCCAGCAATATCCCGGTGCGGGTACGTTTGATGCTGGCGTTGGCGGTGACCCTGCTGGTGATGCCCCTGATCCCTTCGGTACCGCAGGTCACACCTTTCTCCTGGTCGGCCATTGCCATCGTCCTGCAGCAACTGCTGATTGGTGCGGCGATGGGGTTTTCCCTGATGCTGGTTTTCTCCGCCATCGTCACCGGCGGCCAGTTGATCGCGATGCAGATGGGGCTCGGTTTCGCTTCCATGGTTGACCCGCAGAACGGTACCCAGGTGCCGGTACTGAGCCAACTCTACATTCTCATGACCACGCTGCTGTTCCTCGGCATGAATGGGCATCTGATTTTAATTCGCCTATTAGCTGAGAGCTTCCAGTTATTGCCGATCGGTGAGACCGGTATTGATGCTGACGGCTTTCATGCCATCGCTGCCTGGGGCACGCAGATGTTTGCCGGTGCCCTGTGGCTGGCGCTGCCGGCAATGGCCTCGCTGCTGGTGGTGAATATCGCCTTCGGCGTGATGGCCCGTTCCGCACCGCAGCTGAATATTTTCGCTATCGGTTTCCCGGTGGCAATGATCATGGGCTTTGTGGTGATCCTCTACACCCTGCCGAGTGTGGTACCGCAGTTCGCCCAGATCCTCGAACGCGGCTTTGACCTGATTCAATATCTGTTGCTGGGAGGTACGCGCTAATGGCAGAAAATAGCGACGGCCAGGAACGCACGGAAGAGGCGACCCCCAAACGTCTGCGCGAGGCGCGGGAGAAAGGGCAGATCGCCCGTTCCCGTGAACTCAATACCGTGGTGGCTTTAATGATGGCGGCGACCGCATTTATCGGTATGGGTGACAATTTGATTCGCGGTATGGCTGATCTGTTGCACAACGACTTCATTATTCCGCGCAGCATGGCCTTCGACGATGGCGCAATGACCTCTGCGTTGAGCGATTCGATCCTCGAGGCATTGTGGATCTTTCTGCCCTTTTTCATCCTCATTTTGCTCGCAGTGATGGGCGCTTCGATGGCCCTCGGCGGTTGGAGTTTTTCCACTCAGGCGATGGCCTTTAAGTGGGAGAAACTCGATCCGGTCAAAGGGCTGGGCCGGGTCTTCGCCTGGCGCGGAGTGATGGAGATGCTCAAGGGGTTGGCCAAATTCACTTTGGTGGCAGCCGTGGCGCTGCTGCTGCTCAGGCTGCAGGGTGAGCAGTTCCTCGGTCTTGGCGCTGAACCGCTGCAACAGGCGATGAGTCACGCCGGTGATCTGCTGGCATGGGCGTTTCTGTTTCTCAGTGCCGTTTTGTTACTGGTGGCGGCTATCGATGTGCCGTTTCAACTGTGGGACTACCGCCGTCAATTGAAGATGACCCGCCAGGAGATCAAGGAAGAGTTCAAACAAACTGAAGGTAGTCCCGAGATCAAGGGACGCCAGCGCCGTCTGCAGCAGGAGATGGCGCAGCGGCGCATGATGGAAGAGGTGCCCAAGGCGGATGTGGTGGTCACCAACCCGACCCACTTTGCCGTAGCGCTGCGTTACCAGCCGACCAAAATGAGTGCGCCGATCGTGGTGGCCAAAGGTAGCGAACTGCTGGCCGGACGCATCCGTAGCGTGGCCGGTGAGAACGATGTGCCGATTCTCTCCGCTCCTCCACTGGCTCGCGCACTCTACTTCAGCACTGAATTGAATATGCCGATCCCGGAAGGGCTCTACCGTGCCGTGGCCCAGGTGCTGGCCTATGTCTATCAGCTCAAGCAGAGCCCGATCTATCGTCGCGAAGAGATGCACGAAATGCATGACCTGCCGATCCCGGATGATCTGCGTCGCGATCCGACCGAAGACGATGAAGGGGGTGACGCATAATGGCCGAAGCAAACCGTCTCGGACCGACTCTGGGGCAGATGACCCGTAGCGGTCTCGGCGCTCCGCTGATCGTGGTGTTACTGTTGGCGATGGTGGTGCTGCCGCTGCCGCCGTTTCTGCTCGACATCTTTTTCACCTTTAACATCACCCTGTCGCTGATCATTCTGTTGGTGACGGTCTATGCGTTGCGTCCAATGGATTTCGCGGTCTTCCCCACCATTCTGTTGATCGCCACCCTGTTGCGTCTGGCGCTTAACGTTGCCTCGACCCGGGTGGTACTGCTCAACGGCCACACCGGTTCCGGTGCGGCGGGTCAGGTGATCCAGTCCTTTGGTGATTTTGTGGTCGGTGGTAACTACGCGGTCGGCCTAGTGGTCTTCGTTATCCTAGTCATTATCAACTTCGTGGTAGTGACCAAGGGTGCAGGACGGATCTCCGAGGTGAGCGCCCGCTTCACCCTGGATGCCATGCCCGGCAAGCAGATGGCCATCGATGCCGATCTCAACTCCGGCCTCATCGATCAGGACGAGGCGCGTCGCCGTCGTACCGAGGTGGCCGCCGAGGCCGACTTCTACGGTTCCATGGACGGTGCCAGCAAATTCGTTCGTGGCGATGCGGTAGCGGGGATTCTGATCACCCTGATTAACATCATCGGCGGTCTGGCCATCGGTGTGGTACAGCACGGTATGAACTTCACCGACGCGGCCCAGGTTTACGCCCTGCTGACCATCGGTGACGGTTTGGTGGCACAGATTCCTTCGCTGGTGCTCTCCACCGCTGCGGGCATCATCGTTACCCGGGTCACCGCTTCCGGCAACATGAGCGAGCAGGTGATGGGCCAGCTGCTGAGCAATCCCAAGGTGCTGGGTGTGACTGCCGGGGTGCTGGGGTTGCTGGGTACTATCCCGGGCATGCCCAATGTGCCGTTCCTGCTGCTGGCCACTGCGACCGGGGGGGCCGCCTGGTGGAAGACCAAACAGATCCGGGAGCGGGCGCTGCTGGAGGCGCAGCAACAGCAACAGGAACAGCAGGCGCATGAACCGACACCGTCGGAAAGCCGCGATCTGAGCTGGGACGATGTGCCGATGGTCGATCCCATCGGTCTTGAGGTGGGCTACCGCCTGATCCCGCTGGTAGACAAGTCCCAGGGCGGTGAGCTGATGGCGCGTATCAAAGGGGTACGGCGCAAACTTTCCCAGGAACTCGGTTTCCTCATTCCGCCGGTACACATCCGCGACAATCTCGATCTGCCACCTAACTCCTACCGACTCAGCATGATGGGGGTCAACGTCGGCGAGGCGGAGATCCACCCGGATCGAGAGATGGCGATAAATCCCGGACAGGTCTTCGGTAGCCTGGAAGGGATTAATGCCAAGGACCCGGCCTTCGGTCTCGATGCGGTCTGGATCACCCAGAATCAGCGCGAGCACGCCCAGGGACTGGGTTATACCGTGGTCGATCCCAATACCGTGGTCGCTACCCACCTGAGTCAGGCGTTGCAGGATCACGCCCACGAACTGCTGGGCCATGAAGAGGTGCAAAAGCTGCTGGAGCAGTTGGGCAAGAGCGCACCCAAGCTGGTTGAGGATCTGGTCCCCGGCAATTTGCCGCTCGGTACCGTGGTCAAGGTGCTGCAGAACCTCCTCTCCGAAGGCATACCGATCCGCGACATTCGCACCATCGCCGAAACCTTGGCGGAGAGCGCCATTCGGGTCAAGGATGCCGGGAATTTGACTGCCCTGGCACGGGTCGCCCTGGGGCGGATGATTGTCCAGAAAATCAACGGCTTGCGTAACCAATTGGAGGTCATCACCCTGTCTCCCGAGCTGGAACGCATATTGCTTGAGAGTGTTCAGGCCTCCGCCGAAGGTGGCGGTGGTATCGAGCCGATGCTGGCAGAGCGCCTGCATCAGGGACTGGCCGACAGTGCGCAGAAACAGGAGGCGTCGGGCAAGCCGGCGGTATTGCTGGTGGCGCCGCCGGTACGAGAACTGTTGGCAAGATTTACCAGGCACACGATTTCAGGACTGCACGTGCTCTCGTACAACGAGATCCCGGACGACAAGCAGCTCAAGATCGTGGCGACCGTAGGCAAACAGACGGGCTGACCGGGTGCCCGGAACACCGGGCTGAGTGAGGGTTAAAGGCATGAAAATCAAACGCTACTTTGCTACCGATATGCGTCAGGCCATTCAGATGGTGCGCGATGCGCAGGGGCCCGATGCGGTGATCCTCTCCAATCGCCGGGTCGACGGCGGGGTCGAGATCGTCGCCGCCGTCGACTACGACGAAAAGATGTATCGCAGCCTCAGTGGCGGCAGCGATACCGCTGCGACGGAGAAAGCCCCGGCCAAGGCGCCGCAGATCGAGTGGTCACAGGACCCGGCGCTGGTGGCGATGCGCGATGAGATCAATATGTTGCGCGGGGTGATCGAGAGCCAGCTCAACGGCATCGGCTGGAAGAACATGAAAGAGAAACACCCGCAGCAGGCCAGGCTGCTGGAGCGCCTGTTGCAGATGGGGTTGCATCCCAATCTCTGCCGCAGCATTGCCGAGAAAGTACCCTATACCCAGGACATGAATCAGAACTGGCGCCGCGCCCTGACTCTGCTGGCGACCCGGGTGCAGGTGACCAACGACGACATTCTCAATCGCGTCGGTATCGTCGCGCTGCTCGGCCCTGAGGGCGCGGGCAAGACCACCAGTGTAGCCAAACTGGCGGCGCGCTATACCCTGCGTCATGGCCCCAATCGAGTGGCACTGGTGACCACCGATAGCTATCGCATCGGCGCACACCAGCAACTGCGTACCTACGGCCAGATCCTCGGTGCCCCGGTCCACGTGGCTAAAGACGGCGACGAACTACGCAAAATCCTGCTGACCCTGCGCGATAAACAGCTGGTGTTGATCGACACTGCGGGGATGAGTCAGCGCGATATTCGACTCAGCGAACAGTTCGACATGTTGCGTGGTAGTGGTTTGCCGATCCGCAGTTATGCAGTACTCTCCGCGTCGAGTCAGCGCAGCACTTTGGAAGAGGTTTTACGTGGCTTTGGCAAGGTCAAGCTCGAAGGTGCTATTCTGACCAAGATGGACGAGACCATGGTGCCGGGAGAGGCGCTCTCAGTGGTGGTGCAGAACCGGTTGCCGGTGGCCTACGTCAGTGACGGTCAACGTGTGCCGGAAGATCTCCACCCAGGGCGCAGCAATAATCTGGTGAATCGGTGTGTCCAGCAACTGCAACAGCTTCCGGAGAAGCCTGCAGAAGAGCGTCTGGTGATGGAATTCGGACGCCTGGCGGGCTGAATTCGGCAGAGGTAGCCAATGACCGATCAAGCAGAGGGGTTACGACGTATGGCTAAACCGAAACCGGTCCGAGTGATCGCTGTGGCCAGCGGCAAGGGGGGAGTGGGCAAGACCAACGTTTCGGTCAACCTCGCAACCGCCTTCAGTCAGCTGGGCAGAAAGGTCATGATTATGGACGCGGACCTGGGCCTTGCTAATGTTGACGTGATGCTTGGCCTGCAGCCTTCACGCAACCTTTCCCATGTGATTAAAGGGGAATGCACTCTCGAGGAGATCATCCTCGAAGCCCCCGGCAATATTCAGGTGATTCCCGCCTCCTCGGGGCTCCAGAATATGGCGGAACTGAGCCCGGCGGAGCACGCGGGGCTGATTCATGCCTTCAGCGAACTGAATACCGATGTGGATATTCTCATCGTCGACACCGCGGCCGGGATATCCGACAGCGTGGTCAGTTTCTCCAAGGCAGCGCAAGAGGTGATCGTCGTCGTTTGCGATGAGCCTGCCTCGATTACCGATGCCTATGCCCTTATTAAGCTTCTTAACCGTGACCACGCCATCCGCCGTTTCCGCGTCCTGGCCAATATGGCCCATAGTGAGAACGAAGGGCGTGAGCTGTTTGCCAAGCTGGTCAAGGTGACCGAGCGCTTCCTGGATGACGTGATGCTCGATTTCATGGGCAGCGTTCCCTACGACGAATATCTGCGTAAGGCGGTGAAGATGCAGCGGCCGGTGGTCGATGCCTATCCCGGCAGCAAGATATCAAGCGCATTCAAGGAGATAGCCAAACGTGCCGATAAATGGCCTATGCCCAGTTCTGCAGCAGGCAGTCTGGAGTTCTTTGTCGAGCGGCTGGTGCAGAGCGGCCAGTTGATGGACGGGCTGGCATGAACAGCGTTGCGCTCAAACTGGCGGCCTATGCGGAGAATCAGGAAGAGCTGATTAGCCGCCACGCGCCGTTGGTCAAGCGCATTGCTTATCACCTGCTGGCGCGGTTGCCGGACACGGTGCAGGTGGATGACCTGATCCAGAGCGGCATGATTGGCCTGCTGGAGGCGGTACGGAATTTCGAACAGGGTCACGGTGCCAGTTTCGAAACTTATGCCGGGATTCGCATTCGCGGTGCGATGCTCGACGAGGTGCGGCGCAGTGACTGGACACCGCGCTCGGTACACCGTAACGCGCGACAGATCGCCGAGACCATTCGCCAGATCGAGGCGCGCGAGGGGCGTGATGCCCAGGATAGCGAGATCGCCGAGGAGATGGGTGTCGGCATGGAAGAGTACTATCGCATGCTGCAGGATAGCACCACCTCCAGGGTGATCAGTTTCGAGGAGATGGGTTATGAGGGACGTGGCGTGGATGACCTGCTTGCTTCCGGGGAAGCTGAGCCGGACGACGAGTTGTTGTGCGAACAGCGCAGCGCCAGGTTGACCGCCGCAGTAGCGGCGTTGCCCGAGCGCGAGCGTCTGGTGATGTCGCTCTACTACGGCGACGAGTTGAATCTGAAGGAGATTGGTGAGGTGCTTGGCGTGACCGAGTCGCGGGTATGTCAGATCCACAGCCAGGCACTGGTGCGGATACGAGCTCGCATGAATCCTGCGGATGCCCAATAATTGATTGAGTAACCGCATCAGCAGCATTAACAGACAGGGGAATGTACGTGACGCAGGATAGCGGCGTGGCGTAGCAGTTTCGGAGGCACAATTGGACAAGAACATCAAAATACTGGTGGTTGACGATTTTTCCACCATGCGACGGATCATCAAGAATCTGCTGCGGGATCTCGGCTTTAACAATGCCGATGAGGCGGATGATGGCACCACCGCGCTGCCGATGTTGCAGACAGGCAGTTACGACCTGCTGATCACCGACTGGAACATGCCGGGAATGCAGGGTATCGATCTGCTGCGCGCTGTGCGCGCCGATCCAAAACTCTCCTCTATGCCAGTGCTGATGGTGACCGCCGAACAGAAAAAGGCGCAAATCATCGAGGCCGCTCAGGCAGGGGTTAACGGTTATATCGTCAAGCCGTTTACTGCCGCCACCCTCAAGGAAAAACTGGAAAAGATCTACGAGCGTATCAACGCATAAAGGCTGTAACGGCTGCGGCAACAGCGAGAAGAGAACTACCTGATGGCAAAAATACCGACAACCCTGACCACCGATTTCATCGAGCAAGTGCGCGAATTGGCGCGTTACGTGGAAGAGGGCAATGAGGCAGAGGCAGATCGCCTGCTGGATCAGATCGCCAAAATGCGCGAGACCAGTCTGTTTCAGGAACTGGGCAAGTTGACTCGTCAGTTCCATGAATCGTTGAACAACTTCCGCCTCGATTCACGTATTGCGCAATATGCTGAAAAGGACTTTCCCGATGCACGTGAGCGTCTGCGTTACGTGGTGACCATGACCGCACAGGCGGCGGATCGCAGCCTGACGGCGGCGGAGAACTCAACGCCGTTGTGCGAACAGATCGCAAGCCACGCTGCACATCTTAAGGAGCAGTGGCAGCGTTTTACCCGGCGCGAAATGAGTGCCGATGAGTTTCGTAACCTGAGCAACGACTTAAGCGGCTTCTTCGATGAGCTAGGTGCCGACAGTACGGCATTGAAAGAAAATCTCAACGAAGTGGTGATGGCGCAGGACTTCCAGGATCTGACCGGACAGATCATCGAACGGGTGATTCAGTTGGTGGATGAGATGGAAGACAGCCTGGTGGAGCTGGTACGGATCTCCGGGCAGAACCTTGCCGCCAGCGAGGCGTTGCGCGGTAAGGGCGATGAAGCGGACAAAACCAAGGCGACCGGGCCCAGTGTGCCGGGTGTTGATGATACCGAGAATCTGGTTTCGGGACAGGACGAAGTGGACGACCTGTTATCGAGTCTGGGTTTTTGAGGGTGTAAGCGATGGCTCTGGATGCAGACGACGAAATCCTGCAGGACTTCCTGGTCGAGGCCAGCGAGATTCTTGAACAGTTGAACGAGCAACTGGTCGATCTCGAACATTCGCCCGAGGACAAGGAACTGCTTAACGCGGTGTTCCGCGGTTTTCATACTATAAAGGGCGGGGCAGGTTTTCTTGGTCTCGACGCGCTGGTTAATGTTTGCCACCGTTCCGAAGATATCTTTAACCTGCTGCGTAACGGTGAGAAGAGTCTTACCACACCGATGATGGACGTGTTTCTCGAAGTGCTGGATGTGCTCAATGCCCAGTTCGAGAATTTGCGCGCCATGGAAGAGCCAGACGAAGCCAGTCCTGAGTTGTTGCAGTCACTGGAGCGAATGAATCATCCGGGTAACGACGATGATGGCGAGGATTCCCCGGCCGCGGCACCTGCCGCTGAAGCACCGCCCGAGCCCGTAGTAGAAGCTGCGCCGGTAACTGCGCCGCCTGCAGAAGGCGACATCACAGACGAAGAGTTCGAAGCACTGCTTGATGCCATTGACGGCAAGTCGCCGCAACAGAAATCGGCGGAAGCTGCACCCGCCGCCCCCGGCGGTGATGAGGATATTACCGAGGAAGAGTTCGAGGCGCTGCTCGATCAACTCCACGGCAAAGGCAAATTTAGCCCTGAGGCCTTGCCGCAGGAGCAGGCCCCTGCCGAAGCGGCGCCGCAACCTGCCGCTGGTGCTGCAGCGAGTGGTGGCAACGAGGACATTACTGAAGAAGAGTTCGATGCCCTGCTCGATCAACTCCACGGTAAGGGCAAATTCAACCCTGAGGTTGTCGCGCCGAAAGGGGAAGAAGCTACCACGATTAAGAAGGCCACGGCGGACGTCGTGCCCAAGGCGGCGGAGAAGAAACCCGAGCCACCGAAGAAGAAACCTGAAGCGCCGCAGGCCGAGACCACCGTGCGTGTCGATACTAAGCGTCTCGATGACATTATGAATATGGTGGGCGAACTGGTGCTGGTGCGTAATCGCTTGTGGAACCTGACCAATGGGGAAAATTCTCTGGCGCACTCAGAAGAGATGACCAAGGCAGTCTCCAACCTCGATTTGGTGACCGGCGATCTGCAGATGTCGGTCATGAAGACCCGCATGCAACCGATCAAAAAGGTCTTTGGTCGTTTCCCGCGGGTGGTGCGCGACCTGGCGCGTAACCTGAAGAAAGAGGTCAATTTGGAACTGGTCGGTGAAGATACCGACCTGGATAAGAATCTGGTCGAGGCTCTGGCCGATCCGCTGGTACACCTGGTGCGCAACTCGGTGGACCACGGTGTCGAGATGCCCGATGAGCGGGAGAAGAAAGGCAAGCCGCGTATCGGTACGGTACGTCTGGCTGCAGAACAGGAGGGCGATCATATTCTGCTGACCATCGACGACGATGGCGCGGGGATGGACCCGGACAAGCTGCGCAGTATCGCGGTGAAAAAGGGCATGATGGACGAAGATGCGGCGGCGCGGCTTGATGACCGTGAAGCCTTCATGCTGATCTTTGCTCCAGGCTTCTCCACCAAGGAGAAGATATCCGATGTTTCCGGCCGCGGGGTCGGTATGGACGTGGTCAAGACCCGTATCACTCAACTTAACGGCAGTGTCGAGATCCAGTCGGAAATGGGGAAGGGCACACGGGTATTGATCAAGGTGCCGTTGACCCTGGCGATCATGCCAACGCTGATGATCAAACTGGCGCAGCAGACCTTCGCCCTGCCGCTGGTCAATGTTAGTGAGATATTCCATCTCGACCTGACCAAAACCAACGTGGTGGACGGTCGTCGGGTGATCATGATCCGCGACCACGCCCTGCCGCTCTACTATCTTTCGGGTTGGCTGGTGGCGAGCTGTTCGCAAAAACTACCTGCCGAAGGGCATGTGGTGGTGGTGCATGTCGGCACCCAGCAAATCGGTTTCGTGGTCGATCAGTTGATCGGTCAGGAAGAGGTGGTAATCAAACCGTTGGGTGCATTACTGCACGGTACCCAGGGCATGGCTGGGGCAACGATAACCGGGGATGGACGTATCGCGTTGATCCTGGACATCCCCAGTCTGTTGAAGGCCTATGCCTGATAGCGTTAACGTGAGTGAACGGTCTTAACGGCAACAAGCGTCAAGGAGTGTGTACATGCCCATACGGGTGTTGGTGGTCGACGATTCAGGATTCTTTCGCCGCCGGGTTAAGGCGATGCTGGAGGGTGATGCCCGTCTGGAGGTAATCGGCGAAGCCGCAGACGGCGCCGAGGCGGTGGCAATGGCGGCTAAACTACGCCCGGATGTCATCACCATGGATATTGAGATGCCAGTGATGGACGGTATCACTGCTACCCGCCGCATCATGCGCAGTACCCCGCGGCCGATCCTAATGTTCTCCTCTCTGACCACTGACGGCGCCCAGGCGACCCTTGATGCACTGGATGCTGGCGCGGTCGACTACCTGCCGAAAAAATTCGAGGATATTTCCAAGAATCGCGAGGAGGCGACCCGTGCACTGTGTGAACGGGTCTATACCATTGCCACCCGCGGGCGGCGAACGTCGCGACCAACGCCTGCTCCCGCAGCAGCTCCTTCACGTCCGGCAACGCTGGGGATGCGCGAGACTGCGCAGGTCGCTCGACCAGCAACTATCCACGCAGTGCCTCCAAAAAGCGCCAAGATGCCTGCACACGGTTCACTCAAGTTGGTTGCTATCGGTACCTCCACCGGTGGCCCGGTGGCCCTGCAGGAGGTTTTGACCAAACTGCCCGGTAGCTATCCATATCCGTTGCTGCTGGTGCAGCATATGCCCGGCAGTTTTACCCCGGCATTTGCTCAGCGTCTTAACCAGCTTTGTGCGATTACGGTTAAAGAGGCTGCCGATGGCGATCCGCTGATTCCGGGGACCGCGTTGCTGGCGCCGGGCGGCAAACAGATGATGCTCGAATCCCGTGGCGGTCGTACTTGCGTCCGTGTTATCGAAAGCGATGCGGCACAAACCTATAAGCCGAGTGTCGATATCACATTCAAGTCCATTGCCCAGGTCTATCCGGCACAGACTCTGGCGATCATTCTTACTGGCATGGGGGCCGATGGGCGCGAAGGTTGCCGTGCCCTGAAGCAGGGTGGTTCTACTATCTGGTCGCAGGATGAGGCCAGTTGCGTGGTTTACGGTATGCCCGCCGCGGTCGCCGATGCTGGACTGAGCGATGGCGTGCTGGGACTCACTGAGGTCGGGCCGACCCTGGCCAGGGTGTAATCATGGATTTCCTCAGCCTCATCGGCGCGTTTCTCGGTATTGCCGCCATCCTTGGCGGGCAATTTCTCGAGGGGGGGCACGCCAGTTCGTTAATCAACGGACCGGCATTGATCATCGTCGCCGGTGGTTCCCTTGGTGCGATCATGTTGCAGTCGCCGATTACCATCTTTATGCATGCGATACGTATGCTTTATTGGGTATTCAGACCGCCACGCCTGCTCTCCGATGAGGCCATCGGCAAGATCGTCAGTTGGAGCAACATCGCCCGCAAGGAAGGGCTGCTGGGACTGGAAGCCGCCTCCGATACGGAAGAGGACGATTTTGCCCGCAAAGGGCTTCAACTGCTGGTGGATGGCAACGAGCCGGAAGTGATGCGCAACATCCTTGAGGTGGATGCCGACACTCGCGAGCACCATGATATGAGTGCGGCGCGTCTCTATGACAGCATGGGCGGTTATACCCCGACACTGGGGATCATCGGTGCGGTATTGGGCTTGATTCAGGTGATGGAGAATCTAACCGATCCGTCCAAGCTGGGACACGGAATTGCGGTGGCCTTTGTCGCTACCATTTACGGTGTCGGTCTGGCCAACCTGATCCTGCTGCCGATCGGTAATAAATTGAAAAGTTTGGCGCAGGCACAAAGCCAGTTCCGCTACATGCTGATTGAAGGCATTGTCTCTATTGCCGAGGGAGACAATCCGCGCAATATCGAAACCAAGTTGCAGGGTTTCCTGCATTAAGTTCGGCAACGTGGCGAGTGTAAAACATGGCGCGCAAGCGGAAACAAATGGATCACGAAAATCTGGAACGCTGGATGATCTCCTATGCGGATTTCATTACCCTGCTGTTCGCTTTTTTCGTGGTCATGTACGCCATCTCCTCAGTCAATGAAGGCAAATATCGCGTTCTTTCCGATACTCTGGTGCAGGCATTCAATGAGCAGCCCAAGGTGTTGCAACCGATTCAACTGCCTAATGCCACGGTAACCGGTGATCCCACCGCATTGATTAAGCCGGAAAATCCCTCGAGTGGGCCGCAGAGTGTGGTGGATTTGCCCAAGACTGGAACCAACGATGCCACGCTGGGCGAGATCGCTGACGATTTCGAGAAACAGCTGCAGCCGATGATCGACAAGGATCTGATCAACATTACCCGCAATGACAACTGGATCGAAATCGAGATCAACACCAGCCTGCTGTTCGATATCGGTAGCGCTGAGCTGGAAGATGATGCCGTCCCGGTTTTGCGTCGTCTGGCGGCAACCCTGAAACGTTATTCCAATCCGATCCAGGTCGAAGGCTTTACCGACAATCTGCCGATCAACAATCAACTTTACCCCTCCAACTGGGAGTTGTCGGCGGCGCGTGCTGCCAGTGTGGTGCACCTGTTTATGAATGCCGATGTGCAGCCAGAACGAATGGCCGCGATCGGCTACGGCGAGTATCGTCCTGTTGCCGATAACGCTACACCGGAAGGACGGCGCAAAAACCGTCGCGTGGTGTTGGTGATTCGCAAGGATGATCGTGGCAAGCATTCGCAGGATAGGGATCAGGTCGATCCCTCACTGAGGGAGGCTGGATAATGCAGATCTGGTCGATAGCCAATCAGAAGGGCGGTGTCGGCAAGACAACCACCGCGGTTACCCTCTCCGGGCTGCTGACGCAGCGCGGAGAAAAGGTGCTGATGGTTGATCTCGATCCGCATGGCTCATTGACCACCTATTTCGGTTTAGATCCGGATAACATCGAAACCAGTGTCTACTCCCTGTTTCTGAATAATGCCGGGCAGCAGGTTGCGCCAGAGGACGTGGTGGTAGCTACAAGGGTCGAGAACCTTTTCCTTATGCCGGCTTCCACTGCACTGGCAACACTGGATCGTCAGCTCGGTAGTCGTGAAGGCATGGGGCTGGTGCTGGCCCGTGCGATCCTGAAACTGGCCGGTGGTTACGATCATGTCTTTATTGACTGCCCACCGGTACTCGGTGTGTTAATGGTCAATGCCCTGGCCGCCAGTAATCGCCTTTTGATCCCGGTACAGACGGAATTTCTGGCACTGAAAGGACTGGAGCGGATGTTGCACACGCTGAGTATGATTCTGCGTGCCCGCAAGCAACCGCTGGACTATACAATCGTGCCGACCATGTTTGATCGGCGTACCCGTGCGTCCCTTGAAAGTTTGCGTAACCTGCGCGAAGAGCATCCTGACGAAACCTGGAAGGGGGTGATCCCGGTCGATACCCAGTTTCGTGAAGCGAGTCGGCAGGGTATGCCACTGAGTTATCTCAATGCCCATACTCGTGGATCGATCGCCTATGCGGAACTGCTGGATACACTGACCGGACAACCACAGGCGGAAACCAATGTTGCAGCGGTACAGCAGAAATGAACGGTAAGCGTGCATCTGTCATCGAACAGAACGAAGCACTGAGTGCCTACTTTGAGGCATTGCTCAATGACGAGCCAGAAATACAACAGCAAGCGCAGGAATCTGTAAGCAAAGTTAATGTTGTGGCAGAACCGATCATCGAAGCGCCAGTGATTGCACCGACCATGGTCGTTCCGCTGGAAGTGCCCGATGTGATCGAGCAACCACTGCAACAGGACACACAGGTACGCAGCGATGGTAAGCCCGAGTGGGCAGAGAATGAATTCCAGGCACTGTTATTTACTACCGCCGGTCTGACCCTGGCGGTTCCGCTTTCAGAATTAAGCGGTATTCAGGTTTGGCATAGTGAGAAAGTGACACCAATGCCGGGACACATCGACTGGTATCTTGGGTTAATGACATATCGGGAGCGCAGTGTGCCGATTATCGATACCGCGCAACTGGTATTGCCGGAAGATCGTCTGACACATTTAAGTGATGATCAGCACGAACGGCTCAACCGTATTGTGTTCATCGGTGGTGGACAATGGGGATTGGCCTGCGATAGCGTCGATCAGGTGATTACCCTCAATCATGATCAGGTGAAGTGGCGCAGTAGTCGAACTAAGCGTCGTTGGTTGGCTGGCACGGTAATCGAACACATGTGCGCAATCATCGATCCGCCAGCCTTTGCCGATATGCTGGCGACTGGACTGGAAGATATACCTCAGGATGAGGGTAGCGCCTGAATTGGGCGCGACACATAGACAGAGGTCAAACCATGCAAGAAGAAGACACACTCAGCAACGAACCGGTTAGCGAATGGGTCACCTTTTTTCTCGAAGATGAGAAATATGGGGTCAATGTGCTGCTGGTTCGGGAAGTGCTCAAGAATACCGAGATTGCTCCTGTCCCGGGTGCCCCGGACTACGTGTTGGGCATTATCAATTTACGCGGTAATGTGGTGACCGTGGTCGATACACGTAAGCGGCTTGGGCTCGGTGAGAAGGAAACCGATGAGTCAACCCGTATCGTGGTCATTGAGATGGACGAGCAGGTATTGGGCATCGTCGTCGACAGTGTGGCCCAGGTGGCCGATCTGCGTGAATCGGAAATCGAATATGCGCCCAATGTCGGTAACGATGAAAGTTCAAAGTATATTCACGGTGTCTCCAATCAGAATGACGAGTTGCTGATTCTGCTGGATATGGAAAAGATGTTTACTCACGAAGAACTGACCGGAGAGGCGGCGGAATAGCCGCAGGACAATGGCGGATATCAACCGCATCCCGCCGAATCCGGTCATTCCACCTGTGCCACAGGACAGGGCGATAGAGGAAAGAGGAAAGAAACAGCATCGTGATGAAAAACAGGAACATCCGTACGACGATGAGAAAGATAACGACGAGGACAACGGCGATGGTGGCATCGATTACTATGCCTGAGAACGGGGCATAAAAATGTTTGGCACAACGATAGATCTATCTCTGGTGGCGATTGGCCTGGCGATCCTTGCCGTATTCTGGATGCTGGCTGCGATGCGAGCGCGGCGACAAGTAGAGAAGCAGGCAAAGCAACTGGATACAGTGAAAAACGATCTACGAGCGCTGTGTAACGCAGCAGTCCATGTGGGCGAGCGAGTGATCCGTTTGGAGCGCGGTCAGGGGCAACTACAACAGCGGCAACAGGAACTGGGTGTGCGCCAGGACCAGATGGCCTATGTGGAACCGGAAGAGCGTGTTTTCGACCACGCGATCAAACTGGCACAAAAGGGTAGCTCCATCGAAGAGATCATGGATGTCTGTGATCTGTCACGCGGTGAGGCAGAACTGGTGGCGATGATGCACCGTCTTGGTAGCGAATAAAGAACGGCTGTTGTAATGAAAAAAGCCCGGGTGACCCCGGGCTTTTTTATGCTGAATGCAGCAAACGCTAGTCGTTGCTTAGTTCAATTTGGCAGGGTTAACGGTCTCACCACCAAGCAGGCTGTATTCCACCAGTGAACCGTCATACAGCTTGGCTTTCTTGTTACCGACGATTTCGTGGGAAACAAACCACAGACCTGAAGCCAGGTGCCCGGTGTTGCAGTAGGCAATGGTTTCGGCACCGCTATTCAGACCTTTTGCCGCCATGATTGACTTATAGCTGTCTGAAGGCAGGAAGTCGGCAGAAGCGCCATCTGCGGTGGTGATCAGATCCGGTGAAATGTCTTTAGCACCATCGAGGTGACCGGAGAGTTCACCTTTCTTGGTGAATACGCCCATGTACTGGTTTTGCGGGCGGGCATCAGCCAGCTGAATATTTTTCTTTTTCAGCGCGTCCTTGATTTCGGCATAGGTAGCCATGATGCTTTTGTCTTCAGCGGTGGCAACCCAGTTACCTTTTTTGTTCTTGGGTGCGCTGGTGTCAGCCGGATAACCTGCGGCCAACCAGGCAGCCATACCACCGTTAAGAATGGCCATGTTTTGCTGACCGTAGTATTTAAACTGCCAGTAAAGGCGGGTTGCTTCATCGACATCGGCGGTGTTCAGACCTGCGGGGACGAAGATGATGGTGGAGTTTTTGTTAACTCCCCAGGACTGAGCCAGTTTTTCGAAGTCGGCTTTCAGCGGGATCAACTTCTTGACCATTTTACCGTTAACTTCGCGATTGACGCGTACCTTGCCGAAATCAACGAAGTTAGCGCCGGGGACGTGACCGGAAACACTTTTTACTACCAGCTTGCCATCTTTCTTTTCGACAACAGGTGCTTTGGTAAAAGATTCAACAGGACCGCTGACCTGGAGAATGATGACTTCATTTTTGTGGGCATTCAGCCATGTCGCATCAACTACCGGGGAGAGTTTTTCAGATGCCTGTGCGCTTTGTGCCAATACCGCGCCCAGTGCAAACAGTGATACAAGTGCCTTTCTGTACTTCATTTCCTACTCCTTTTGATGGTACTACTCACTAAACAAAACCAATGATAAGGTGGTGAGACACTCTGGTTCGCTATCCCATCCTGGCGATAGCTTCTTTCTGTACAGTCTCTAAAACGGTTGTAAAATCGAATGCCAGCTCACTCAAAATGTGGGTGTTGCGATCATCCAGTATCGTGGCGTTAGCTTCTTTTCCTGCTGTCCATTGCAGCAGTTGATCGCGTCGTTGCAGCAGCGTGCGGATATAAGGACGGATCAGTTCGAGCATTGCATTCAGCCACTGCACAACCAGCCATGAAGGACGGGCGCGGTGGATCTCCCAACGACTCTCCACTAGCTGCAACACTTCAGCGACAGGCAACATTTTTTCATCGGTCACCCAGCCATTGGTGGCAAACAACGTTTGCGGTATGCCATGGGCGTTCATTGAGATGGCTGCAACATGAGTGAAATCGGCGTTTGCGCTCGGACGGACAAAGAGGTGGAAATGACCGTGTTCATCGAGCGACCAATCCTCAGGGTCGTGTGCATGGTAATAGAACATGGCACCGCTCTCTGGATCGCGAAAGTCGTCCGCCGGATAGTGCGCCCAGGCATGTATAGGCGCATCCACACGATCTCTGAACAGCTCGCCTTGTACTGTCAGGTTATCGTTGGTTAAAGACTTGTGGATTGCCAACAGCTGTTCGGCTGCATCGGCGACAAGCTCGAAAGCGTCGTCATCGAGGGATCTGAGCCACTGCGGATAATCGACAACCGGGCAATCCATGCGGCGTACCGTTTCTGCTATCGATTGCTTGGGGCGCAGGGGTTTCCACCACGGGAGGCCGGTGCGCAGGGATTCTCGCCACGTGAAGCCGGTGCGCAGGGATTTTGCCACGCGATGCCGGGGCGCAGGGATTCTCGCCGCGCGATGCCGGGGCGCAGGGATTTTCACCACGAGTCATCGGTGCGCAGGGATTCTCACCACGTGCCATGGCAACCGGGATCAGCAGTGACGAAACCGGAGCTGGCAGGGGGGCGACACCCAGGATACCCACCGCCAAGGTTGGAACAGAGATGGCCAGCAGACGACGATATTTATTGCGTTTGTTGTGTTGCATGCTTTTCCTCACAGATAGAGCTGAAGCGTTATTCGCCGCGATGACCATCACGATGAGTGATGGCCTCTGCGTCGTAGACGCCGTTATTACGTTGTTCGAGTTTGTTGCCGAAACGGAAGCCAGCCCAGGCCATGGTGGTCATGGCCAGCAGAATTAACCAGGGTGAGACACCAAGCAGATCAGGGAGGGTTTTTGCTTCGACCTTGCCGGCATTCAGGATCGCCTGTAACCAGGCGGCATCGTATACGGCGGAGAACATCCAGATACCGCTGATCATCCCCGCCGCAAAAATGAAGCCGTCCATGCGTCCGGACATGGCGCCGACGACAGAGGTCCCAGGACAGTAGCCACCTATGGCAAAACCGGCACCAATGAGAGCGCCGCCAACAATCACCGCACCCAGTACGGTGCGCGGAACATAGAAACCGGTCGAACCGAAACTGTTGTCGAGTTGCAGCAGGAGGATGCCGGAGGCCGCGACCAGTATTGCGGTGAACATGACCTTGAATACCGACCAGTCGGCAAAGCGGAACTGGGCGGTGAGTTTGCAGGGTGAGGCGAAGCCAGCCTGCTCCAGTACGTAACCGAACAGGATGCCTGAAGTGAGTGCGGTACCCGCTGTGCCGTAATCCATCACCAGACCCTCCGCATCAGGGCACTGACACCGAGACCTGTGAGGAAAAATACCAGGAGGAAAACAAAACCGCTGATTCCGAGCATGGCGGTAGCGGAGAGGCCGATACCACTGGTGCAACCTGCGGCAAGGCGTGAACCGAACCCTGCCAGCGCACCGCCTGCCAGGGCGAGGGCAATACGACGGTTCCGGCCGATTTTCTTTGCACCATCCAATTGAATTCGGAAGCGACCAGCGCTGGCTGCGGCGAGCAGTGCGCCGATGGCGATGCCGACGACTTCGAGGACGATCCAGGAGGCGAAGGGATTGGCGCCATTGGCAACCATGCGGCCGAGGTAGTGATTTGCCTGGGTGGTTTCGGGGGCGATCTGCATGCCGATTGCGGCAGCAATACGGGCAAAGGTGCCTGAAGCGCCTACACCATTACCGACCAGAATAAAGGTCAGGATCAGTACTAGCCCTAGTACGACTCCTGCTACATAGGGTGACCATAAAGGTCTAATCGTTCCATTCATTACCTCTTCCCTGCCCAACTCAACGCATGCCCCGAAGAAATGTATTTGGAACCGGGGTTGTCAGGCTTATCCAGCCGGAACATTAATGGATTAGAATAGATTTAACAACTAAAAAACATGTATACAACGTCACAAAAAAGCGTGCGCTACAGAAGTTTTCGCTGGGCAGAGAAAGGTTGCTGATTAAGGCACTTAGCGTTGGCAAACGTCTGCGTTCAACGGTCACCATTGTTGGCTTTGTTGCCGGGGAACTTGCCGGTAAGCATGTAGGCGAAGGCCAGGACTTCGGCCACGGCAATATAGAGTTCGCGCGGGATCTCGTCGCCCAGATCCAACTGCGCCAGCAGCGCGACCAGTTCCTGGTCTTCGTGTAATGGCACATGGTGTTGTTCCGCCAGGGCGATAATCTTTTCAGCGATCTCGCCGCGTCCCTTGGCAGTGATCCGAGGTGCGTTCTTTTCGTCGTAATGCAGGGCGACGGCGGATTTGGGTGGAGTAGGCTTTTTCATGCGCGTGTATCGATCAATCCATTAGCCTGATTGGTGTAGCCGAACCGTTCTTCCGCAGGTGTGCCATGACGGCTGCTGCACTGCACGTCTTTCAGGCCCTGTTTTTTCAACCGCGCCTGTAGTTGGTGTAACTGCTCTCGGAACAGCGTTACTGTCTCCTCTTCCGCACACCAGAAAGTGGTGGTTATCTTGCCGTTACTCAGCGTAACCACGGCGTGGATCTCGCCATAAGCCTCTGTCGAGAACTGCAGAGTGACCGACCATGCCCCGGATTTTTTATCCTGTGGGTTTTTGCCATCACGACGAATGCGAATTTGCAATGTGTCCAGTTCGTTACTGCCCGGTTGGTAAAACGGTAGTTCCAGGGTCACGTTCAGTCGCTGTTCGTTCTCCGGCTTGCCGCTGAGGGCATTGAGCTGGTGTAACTGGATGCGGGCAATGCCCGACTCAATCTGCCGTAGCAGGTTTTGCAAACCCTCCTGTGTGGTTTCCCGTGTCGCGGTTGCACTCTGTTGTTGTGGTTTCACTTCGCCCAGTTGTTGCCGAATGGTTTGCGCCAGACGTAGCAGGGCGGTTTTAACATCGCCACCCAGCTGTGCAGGACGTGCGCCCTGCAATAGATGATTTTCCAGAAACAGCCCTGAGCGGGCGATTGCCTGTTGCAGGCCATCAGCCTTCATCAGACTCTCCAGGGTTGGCAGGATCGCGAGCAGACGGGCGATTGCCTGGGCGATCGGTTTGGTGACTGGCGTCGCGGGTTGCGTTGCTGCCGTCGGTGTCGGAATTTCCGCTGTGGCGGGTTTGCTCGTTGTTGTTTGGGATTGTGTGGCAGGTCTGGCGCTGCCATGCCACTGCGCGAGTTGCTGTAACAGTGGCCGTAGCGATTCCTGCCTGGGCAGGTTGTGGCGTAGTGCCTGCTGGTACATCAGGCGTTGTCGTTGCGGTTCGTCCAGATGCAGGATGACTCCGTCGTTACTCCGTTCTACGCGCAGTTGTAGCACGGTGCCCGCGGCGAGACGCAGGCTGGAGATGGCCTGCAGTAGTTTGCCGCTGATCTCCAGCGTCAGTTTCCCTGATGGCTCGCTCTGGCTCACTGTGGCCTGCAGTGTTGCGCCATCTTTCAACACCACGCCCTGCAACGCCTGTGCAGGAAGGCGCAGCTGTAATTGCGGAGGTGTGCCCGGACCGGATATCTGCATGATTAGTACTAGTATTGCCAGCTAATTCCACTTAAGATTTTGCCTATCCTGCAGTATATGCCAAACGGCAGACAACGCTGCGAAACCTTCGGAAAATCAGGCATGTCAGAGACGCAAGCGGAAAAGTGGTATCTGCGTTATCACGATGAAACGTTGGGACCGTTTCCGAGCGTCCAGATCGCTCGTTATCTTTTGCTGCAACGGGTGAAGGCGGACGACAAAATCAGCCGCGACAAGGAGCACTGGTACAATGTCAAGGAAGTGGCCGAGGTCTGGCCAGACAAGCGGCTGACCACTGCCAGTGTCAGTGAACTGGAGAAGCAGC
The DNA here is from genome assembly GCA_050299175.1 of Thiohalomonadaceae bacterium. Taxonomy (GTDB): domain Bacteria; phylum Pseudomonadota; class Gammaproteobacteria; order Thiohalomonadales; family Thiohalomonadaceae; genus JAPHTQ01. The sequence continues at coordinate 6,693 of JBNKVM010000062.1, read as the reverse complement.
AGCTTGAAGCCACCCAGCGCTGGGTAGATGAGCATCCCAACCTGTTTATCCCCCTGGACGAGACCCGTGGCGCCGAAGCGGAATTGATGCTTGAAGGCGCCACACACGCGTCGCGCCAGGAAAACGGTTCCGCCCAGAGAGTGATCGGTTATGCGGTTGCTGTGGCATTGGCGTTAGTCGTCGGCGTGCTGGCCTATATGTTGCCGCGCGGCAAGGAACTTTCACTGCCACAGTGCGATGCGCCGGCGGCGCCGGGCGTGAATTGGAGTAATTGCCGCATGCCGGGAAACCGTCTCGGTAATGCGGATCTGCAAGGTGCGATTCTGCGAAATAGCGATCTTGGTAGTGCGGTATTGCGTGCCGCCAACCTTAAGGGCGCGGATATCGCCTATGCCAACCTGACCCAGGCCAACCTGCGTGGTGCCAATCTCAGTGATGCGGTGCTGACAGGTGCCAGCTTGCGTCGTGCCGATCTACAGGCGGCCAATCTGCAAAATGCGGATCTCGCCTATGCCGATCTGACCGGGGCCAACATAGAAGGGGCGATACTGGATGGGGCGAAGTTGGGGAATGCGATTCTCAACGACGAGATCGCCTGTATGCCTGAATCAGTCGGACGTTGTATCCCCGGTCGCCGCTAAGGGCTAATAATTCACTCATCGCCTTGATTGAATTATTTGAGGTACCTTTATATCTCAACTTTGCGGCCGAAGCTTTCCGTGGTGTAACGACTCACTTTGAGTGTGTCGGACCAGTAGTCCGGCAGCAGTCCCGCCTTCTGTTTCAGGTGACGTAAAAAAAGCTCCCGTGTCGGCAGTTGCTCCCACACTGAAGGAAGAAATGTGCCGCGGCGTCTCCCTTCCTCCATTACCAGCCCGTCCACTCCCTGACGAATCTGTTGCAACAGATCCACTTCCGAGGTGAACGACATTGGCGTCGCTGGCGTCAGCAGGGATATCTCGATTTCCAGCCCGTCCAGTTCGCTTTGACGCAGTGGTGGAAAGCGGGGATCGGAAAAGGCTGCGGCGAAGGCGTTGTGCGCCACATCCTCAAGTAGCGACTGGTGTGCTTCCAGTGAGCCGATACATCCACGTAGTTCACCTCGGCTATGCAGGGTAACGAAACAGGCGCCTGACTCATCGGTGATGGCGGGGTAATCTTTCGCCGCGGGATGGAGCGGGCGACCATAGTCGAGGCCGTGGCGAATCGAAGCCTCTGCAAGTTCAAGTAGCTGTCGCTGACGATCATCCATTTAATTCAAAGCCCAGGCGCCATAGCCGACAACCTGATCCCTGGGACCAGCGGTGTCTCCCGAGTTACGCAGGTCCAGAGTTTCCACTCGCATACCCTTGCGTCGAGCCAGCAACAGCAGCCCTTTGACCGGATTCCTGCCGCAGGCACCGTCGCTGCTAATCGCCTCTGGTTTGAGAGCCTCAATGGCCTCGGCGGTTTTACGGTCCAGCCGTTGTGCCGTGGCGTAGTCGTGGTAGTGGCTTAGATCGGAGCTGATGACGATAAGGGTTTCTTCTCCGCCCCAGAGCCGCTCCAACACTTCTGCCACCTCTTCGGCAGTGGCGTCACCCACCACCAGCGGGATCAACTGGAACTGGCGCAATGCCTCCTGCAGAAAGGGGAGGTGGACTTCCAGGCTATGTTCCAGCTGATGTGCCTGATCCAGCAGTTTCACCTGTGGCAGATCGCTTAATCCTTCGATGGCGTCGGTATCGAGGGGGACATCCCCCAGCGGAGTGCGAAAGCGGATGGCGCTGCTGGCGGCCAAACCGGCAAAGGCGACCCGATGGGATGGACCTAGCAGCACCACTCGGCGGATTTTTTCACGCAACGGGCGGAGCAGGGCGTAGCCGCTGGCCGCCACCGGCCCGGAATAGATGTAGCCGGCGTGAGGCACAATCAGCGCCTTGGGGGGTAAGCTATTCGCGGCTTCAGCGCGGTCGAGATAGTCGTCGATCATCTTGCGCAGGAGCGCCGGGTCATCAGGATAGAACATCCCGGCAACAGCCGGTTCGCGAATGCTGGGCATGGTGGTTCTCCGTGGTGCTATCTTCTTATGAATAATAGTCGCTACGGTCTGGAGATGAAGCTATGGGCGATGAAGCGGTAATTGAAGGAGAATTGCCTGAAGGCACCGTGGTGGAGACCAAATACTGGCGTGTACTCGATGACGGTCGGGTGCAGTGTACTCTCTGTCCCCGCGACTGCTCGCTGAAAGAGGGGCAGCGTGGTCTCTGCTTCGTGCGCGCCAACCTGGGCGGCAAGATCGTCCTCACCACCTACGGCCGTTCCAGCGGTTACTGTATCGACCCCATCGAGAAGAAACCTCTCAACCATTTCCTGCCCGGTACCCCGGTGCTCTCTTTTGGCACTGCCGGATGCAATCTGGCCTGCAAGTTTTGCCAGAACTGGGATATCTCAAAATCCCGTGAGTTCGATACCCTGGCCGATGCTGCTGATCCGGAAACTATTGCCCGCGCCGCCGAGCAACTGGGATGTCGCAGTGTCGCCTATACCTATAATGACCCGGTGATTTTCCACGAATATGCCATCGACGTGGCCAAAGCCTGTCGCGAAAAGGGAATCAAATCGGTAGCGGTGACCGCGGGTTACGTCAGCGAGGCGCCGCGCCGGGAGTTCTATCAGTGGATGGATGCGGCCAATGTGGATTTGAAGGGGTTTACCGAGGCGTTCTATCACAAGCTGACCGGCGGCCACCTGCAACCGGTGCTCGATACCTTACGCTACATTCGGCACGAGACCGATGTCTGGCTTGAGACCACCACCCTGCTCATCCCCGGCTGGAACGACTCGGACGAGGAGATCGAGGCGATGTGCACCTGGGTGGTCCGCGAACTGGGGCCCGAAGTGCCGATGCACTTCACCGCCTTCCATCCTGACTTCAAGATGCGCGATATCCCGCCCACTCCGTCCGCCACATTGACCCGCGCCCGCGAGATCGCCCTGCGTTGTGGTGTGCGTTATCCCTATACGGGAAATGTCCACGACAAGGCGGGGGAGAGTACCTATTGCCACCAGTGCGGTCAGCGTCTCATCGGCCGCGACTGGTATGTGCTCAGCGACTGGAATCTGACCGAACAGGGGCGCTGCAATCGTTGCGGTACCCCCTGTGCCGGGGTGTTCGAAGCGCATCCCGGCAACTGGGGACCGAAGCGGCAGGCGGTGCGTCTGGTGGAATTCGCCCGCTAAGCCCCTCTTTTCTGGTGGTTTCTCCTACAGCTATGCGCTGCATACCGCGCCCTGCCGCGCTATAATGCCCGCCCCTTTGAATTGAGCATGGTAGAGCAATGACAGAGCAGCCCGTCCGTATCGGCATCGTGACCGTCTCCGACCGCGCCAGTAGCGGCGAGTACGAGGACAAAGGCGGCCCGGCCATGCGTGAATGGCTGGAGCAGGCGCTGACCACCCCCTGGGAGGCGGTTGCCCGTCTGGTGCCCGATGAGCAGGAGCACGTTGAGGCGGTGCTCAAGGCGCTGTGCGACAAAGAGGGTTGTTGCCTGGTGGTGACGACTGGCGGCACCGGTCCGGCGCCCCGCGATATCACCCCCGAGGCGACCGAGGCGGTGTGTGAAAAGATGCTGCCCGGTTTCGGCGAGCTGATGCGCCAGGAGTCGCTCAAGTTCGTGCCCACCGCGATCCTCTCGCGGCAGACCGCAGGAGTGCGGGGTAACAGCCTGATCATCAACTTGCCGGGCAAGCCCTCGGCCATCGCCGACTGCCTTAACGCGGTATTTCCCGCGGTACCTTACTGTGTCGACCTGATCGAAGGGCCGTTTCTCGAAACCAACGAAGCGGTGTGCAAGGCTTTTCGCCCGGCCCACGCCAAACAGACCAAGGAGTAGTGCATGTCCATGGAACAGGCAGTCGCTGAACTGCAGACCATCCGCGACTTTATCCGCTGGGGCATGAGCCGCTTCAACCAGGCGGGGATCTACTTTGGCCACGGTACTGACAATGCCCTCGACGAGGCGGCCTATCTGGTGCTGTTTGTCCTCAACCTGCCTCCGAAGGTCGGTGAGGCCTATCTCGACACCCGCCTGACCACCAACGAACGACGCACGGTGGTGAAGTTCCTCAACCGTCGTATCGAAGAGCGCCTGCCAGCACCCTACCTGACCCACGAGGCCTGGTATGGTGGTCTGCCGTTCTACGTCGACGAGCGGGTGCTAATCCCGCGTTCACCGATCATCGAGCTGGTCGAGGCCCACTTCGCCCCCTGGGTGAAGGAGTCGGATCTGGTGGCGAATATCCTTGACCTCTGCACCGGCAGCGGCTGTATCGCCCTGACCTGTGCCGCCGCTTTCCCGGAAGCGCACGTCGATGGCAGCGACCTCTCCACCGATGCGCTGGAGGTGGCGAAGGTGAACGTCGAGCGTTTTGGCGCAGAGGAGCAGGTCAGTCTGATTCAGTCAGACCTGTTCAAGGATCTTCCGCCGAAGCGCTACGACATCATCGTCAGCAATCCGCCCTACGTGGATGAGCAGGATATGAACAGCCTGCCGCAGGAGTATCGCCACGAGCCGAAACAGGCGCTGGAAGCGGGTAAGGACGGACTCGATCTGGTGTTCGATATCATGTTCCACGCCATGTACTACCTGGAACCCCGCGGCATTCTGGTGGTCGAGGTAGGGAACAGTCGCGAAGCACTGGAGAAGCTGCTGCCCGAGGTGGAGTTCCTCTGGCTGGAGTTCGAGCGTGGCGGGGATGGCGTGTTCCTGCTTACCGCCGATCAGGTGAAAAAGCACCATGAGCTGATCCGTCTGGTACGCCCCGAAGCCATTAGTGTGCGATGATAAGAACGATTAACGATACTACCGCAAGAAATTTAGACGTCGAAGGCCAATTATAATGACTACACAAAACATCCTATTCGACCTGGAACTGATCAAGCGTTACGACAAATCCGGGCCCCGCTACACCTCTTATCCCACCGCGGTACAATTCCACGATGGTTTCGGCGAAGCGCAATACCGCGAATACGCCAAAAACAGTAACGCCAGCGGCAACCCACTGTCGCTCTACTTCCATATTCCGTTCTGCGACACCGTTTGCTTCTATTGCGGCTGCAACAAGGTCGCGACCAAGGACCGCACCAAGGCGGCCCCCTACCTGCAGCGCGTTTTCCGCGAACTGGAGATGCAGGGCGAGCTGTTCGACAAGTCGCGCACCGTAGACCAGCTTCACTGGGGCGGCGGTACACCGACCTTTATCAGCCACGACGAGATGCGTGCGCTGATGGATAAGACCCGCGAGTGTTTCACTCTGCACGACGATGATACCGGTGAGTACTCCATCGAGATCGACCCACGCGAGGTAAAGAGCGACACTATCGCGCTGCTGCGCGAACTCGGTTTCAACCGTATGAGTCTCGGTGTGCAGGATTTCGATGCCGAGGTACAGAAGGCAGTCAATCGCTTCCAGACCGACGGGCAGACTATGGCCGCGCTGGACGCTGCGCGCCGCGAAGGCTTCAAGTCGATCTCCATGGATTTGATCTACGGCCTGCCGCTGCAGAGTGTTGAGACTTTCGAGAAGACTCTGGATCGTGCCATCGAGATCGACCCGGACCGCCTCTCGGTATTTAACTACGCTCACCTGCCGGAACTGTTCAAGCCGCAGCGCCGAATCAATGAAACGGATCTGCCTGAGCCGCAGGTCAAGCTCGACATCCTGCAGATGACTATCGAGAAATTGACCGCTGCCGGTTATGTCTATATTGGCATGGACCACTTCGCCAAACCTGACGACGAACTGGCCGTGGCCCAGCGCGACGGTACCCTTTACCGTAACTTCCAGGGCTACTCCACCCACGCCGACTGCGACCTGATCGGTATCGGTTCCACCTCCATCGGCATGGTAGGCGACTCCTACGCGCAGAACCTGAAAGAGCTGGACGATTACTACGCCGCCATCGATGCCAACAAGTTGGCAGTATTCCGTGGCGTGGAACTAGGTGCTGACGACAAGCTACGTCGTGAGGTAATCACCCGCCTGATCTGCCACTTCGTGCTGGAAAAGTCAGTAGTGGAGCAGGCCCACGGCATTAACTTCAACGAGTACTTCGCCAACGAACTAAAAGACCTGGAAGGGATGGAAAAGGACGGCCTGCTCAAACTGGAGCCGGGCCGTATTGAGGTCAACCCGGCAGGTAAACTGCTGATCCGCAACATCTGCATGGTGTTTGACCGCTACCTGCGGGAAAAGCAGAACCAGCGCTTCTCCAAGGTTATCTAAATATCATTGCACTGATACAAACGCCGCCAGTCTGGCGGCGTTTGTGTGTTGGCAGTAAGTAAATACATTCACCCAAGAAAACGCTATCATAGCCCTCATGTCTGGAAACACATTCGGTAAACTTTTCACGGTCACTACTTTCGGCGAGTCGCACGGCCCGGCGCTGGGTGCGATCGTCGACGGCTGTCCTCCTGGGCTGGAACTGAGCGAGGCGGACCTGCAGGCGGATCTGGATCGACGCAAGCCCGGTACTTCGCGTCACACCACCCAGCGACGCGAAGCAGATCAGGTGCGCATTCTCTCCGGCGTTTTCGACGGTAAGACCACCGGCACCCCCATCGGCCTGTTGATCGAAAATACCGACCAGCGTTCCAAAGATTACGGCAACATCGCTAACACCTTCCGTCCCGGCCATGCTGACTACAC
>JBNKVM010000061.1:0-48077 GCA_050299175.1 Thiohalomonadaceae bacterium | reverse complement strand
GATATCGAGCGCTCCGTGCTCCAGATCAACGGCGAGCCACTCGAACCCGATCGATGCCATCAATCACTGCAACATACCGAATCAGAAGGGCCAGATCAGCCTCACCGCCATCGTGCATCTGGCCGCGATAGGCGTTTACATTCTGTCCTAGAAGGTTGACCTCGCGTACACCCTGCGCGGCCAATTGAGACACCTCAAGCAACACGTCATCAAAGGGCCGACTGATCTCTTCACCGCGGGTGTAAGGCACAACGCAGAAAGTACAGTATTTGGAGCAGCCTTCCATGATCGAGACGTAGGCGGTCGGTCCCTCGGCACGCGGCTCCGGCAGGGAATCGAACTTCTCAATTTCAGGGAAACTGACATCGACCACTGCGCGACGGTGAGCGATCACTTCGCCCAGCATCTGTGGCAAACGATGCAGGGTCTGCGGACCGAAAACCACGTCGACAAAGGGTGCACGCTCGCGGATCGCCGCCCCTTCCTGACTGGCGACGCAACCGCCGACACCGATAATCACGTTCGGATTCTTCTCCTTCAACGGTTTCCACATACCGAGTTGGGAGAAGACCTTCTCCTGCGCCTTCTCACGCACGCTGCAGGTGTTGAGCAGCAGCACATCGGCCTGAGCAGGGTCGTCCACCGACTCCAGGCCGCAAGCAACCCCGAGTGCGTCGGCAAGGCGTGCCGAATCATACTCGTTCATCTGACAACCGAAGGTTTTGATGTAAACCGCGCGCATTTTCTCTATGGGTGTGAAAAAGGGCGCATAGTGTACGTCAGTGGCTCTCTGTACGCCAGCGAGAACCCCTTACCCAGTACGTCCCTCACCCTGGAACATATCCCGCTGCAGACGTTCATCGCCAAGTTCCTCCGTGGCGATCTCAGGCCGACAGCGGCGATCAACAAACAAGGTGTTGCCAGGCTGTTTCTTCGCCTCGCTTTTGGCCCCAGCTGCCAGGGCCGCCACATCGTGGTGACTGCGGCAGGCGCTGACATCGGGGATAACACTACCGATGGAAAGTGTCAGCAAGGAGAAGAAGCGGTGCTTGCCGCTACGGTCCTGTGACCAGATCCCACCTTCCCGAATATGTCCCGGTTGATAGAACTGCAATACCTTCTCCTCGAACTCGCGCAGTATTCTTTCACAACGCGCATGCCAATCGTCGCTGCGGAAGATGATGATGAAATCGTCCCCGCCTATATGGCCGACGAAATCGCGCTTCTCCACCATTTCCCGGGTGATCAATTCCGCCACCATCTTGATCACCTGATCACCCTTTTCGTAACCGTACTTGTCGTTAAAGGGTTTGAAGTGATCCAGGTCACAATAGCAGACCACGAATTTCTGTCCCAGTCGCAGCAACCGATCCAGCTCTTCGTAGATCGGCACATTACCTGGCAACATGGTCAACGGATTGGCATAACGAGCATTACGCACCTGCAGTTCGGTAATCGTTTTCAGCAGATCGATCACCGAACCAATTCCCAGATAATCGCCATCACCTGTAATCAGAAAATCGAGCGCCTTGTCCTGCTGCATTTGTTCACTGACCATATTACTGGCCTGTTCGATGGGCAGGTGCGCCTCCAGTATCAGGGTGTTGTGATCGATAAATTTCACCACTGGTTTGCGACCGTGCAATTCCCGGCCAAAGCGGCTAAGAAACATACTCATCAACTGATTGCGCCGCACCAACCCCAGCGGCCTGCTTCCCTCCACTACTGGCAGACTCTCTAGTTGTGGTGCGTGCTGGAATACCTGCGCCGCAGCCTCGACACTGGTATCAGGAACAATGGCTGGCACCCGACGCAGGAGTTCCATAACCGTTTTGGTGAGAAAACCCGGTTCTGCCTGGTAGTGAACGTCTTCTGGCTCGGTACGAAATAGATGCGGTGGCAAACTGGTACTCGGTGACTGCGAAGGACGCTCGAAGTAGTAGCCCTGGGTAAGCTCAATACCCATTTTGCGCACGGTACGGTACTCGTCCTTTGTCTCCACCCCTTCAGCCACCACTCTGCAATTCAGGCCGCGGGCGATACTCTGGATCGAACGAACGAACTCCTGCTTGACCGGGTCCTGGTGGATATCGTTCATAAAATGGCGGTCGATCTTGACATAATCCGGGCGCAACTCAGACCACATGCGCAAGCCCGCATATCCTGAACCCAGATCATCGATGGCGATCTCGAATCCCATTTTTTTGTAGTGATTTTTGGCCTCGCGCAGCACATCGTAATCATCCATTGGGAACTGCTCGGTCAATTCGATCACCACCTGCTCGGGCGACAGATCGGCACTACTCAGCATCTGCAGGGTGCAGCCAGAACGGTAGTTCGGCTGCAACAAGGTTTCCGGGCTGACATTGATAAAGAGCTTGCCCCTCAGATTGAGGCGTTTGAACTGCTGAATCAAAACATCGCGACAGGCCAGTTCCAGATCGACCAGGCGCCCGTAACGAGCGGCTGTTTCGAACAGCGATACAGGAGAGAGCAGTGGGCCACTGGCTGGACCACGGATAAGGGCCTCGTACCCATAAACGAAATGCTGTGCATTGTTGACCAGTGGCTGGAACAGTGCTGTGAGTTGGCGCTCACGTATGATTGTATCGAGGCTGAACTCCAGTGAGTGTTCCATGTCCGTTTCATATTGCGAATGGCTCCGACAGCCTAGGTGACTACTGTTTCCGTTTTATGACCCGGAAAAAACAAAGCCGCCTTCCCGGCGGCTTTGCGTAAGCGGCAAAATCGCAGTTTAACGATCGTAGGTTGGCTCGGAGGCGATTTTGTGGATCGCCAGGTCGGCCCCCTCGAACTCCTCCTCTTCGGAGAGGCGCAGTCCGATAACCGCCTTGAGTCCACCATAGACAATAAAGCCACCGGCCAGGGCAATGCCCAGACCGAGCACGGTGCCGGCCAACTGCCCCATGAAGGTCACACCCCCCATACCGCCCAGCGCCTCAAGACCGAAAATACCCGCGGCGACACCGCCCCAGGCACCGCAAAGACCGTGTAACGGCCAGACACCGAGTACATCGTCGATACGCCATTTGTTCTGCACCAAGGTGAAGGTCCAGACAAACAGACCACCAGCAATGGCGCCGGTGATCAGCGCACCCAGCGGATGCATCAGGTCGGAACCGGCACAGACCGCGACCAGACCGGCCAACGGACCATTGTGGACGAAGCCTGGGTCATTCTTGCCGGCTACCAGCGCCACCAGGATGCCGCCAACCATCGCCATCAACGAGTTGACCGCGACCAGGCCGGAGATGCCTTCGATGGACTGTGCCGACATCACATTAAAGCCGAACCAGCCGACGCTGAGGATCCAGGCACCGAGAGCCAGGAAGGGAATGCTTGAGGGCGGATGGGCAAACACCTCGCCGTTCTTGCCATAACGACCCTTGCGATGGCCCAGCAGGATAACTGCTGCCAGAGCGATCCAGCCTCCTACTGCGTGGACCACCACGGAACCGGCGAAGTCGTGGAACTGGGCGCCGAAGGTTGCCTCGATCCATACCTGAACACCGAAGTTTCCGTTCCAGGTAATTCCCTCGAAGAAGGGGTAAATCAGCGCCACCAGCAGGAAGGTGGCCATCAGTTGCGGATAGAAACGGGCACGCTCGGCGATACCGCCAGAAATAATGGCAGGGATCGCAGCGGCAAAGGTGAGGAGGAAGAAGAACTTCACCAGGGCATAGCCGTTGTTCACATTCAACGCCTTGGCATCTTCAAAGAAACCGATACCGTAGGCCACCGCATAACCGATAAAGAAGTAGGCGATGGTGGAAGTGGCAAAGTCGGCAATGATCTTTACCAGTGCGTTGACCTGATTCTTTTTCCGCACCGTGCCCACCTCAAGAAAAGCGAAGCCCGCGTGCATCGCCAGCACCATGATGGCGCCGAGCAGGACGAACAGTGTGTCGATACCGCTGGTCTGTTCCATTAATGTTCCCCGTAGTTATGCAAAAAATGTCCGTTTAGTGTGCAAGAAACGCACCAATTTCGTGCCTTCAATCAAATCAAGCACTTAATGGCGCAATTCTGGGAATAGCGGAGAATTAACGCACAACTATAGTGCGATTGTTAAAAATATTGCCCCTTTACGGGGCAATTAATCAGTTCTTACGCTGGCGAAAACGATCGACACGCTGGCTTAAGCGTTCGCCCAGCAGCAGCATGCAGGGGGTGAGCACCAAGGTCAGGATAGTGGCGAAGGCAAGACCGCCCGCCACCCCGGTGGCCAGTTGCACCCACCACTGGGTGGAAGGAGCGCCGTAGGTCACATCGCGATTGACCAGATCAACATTAAGCTTCAGCACCATCGGCATTAGACCAAGGATGGTGGTGATGGTAGTCAGCAACACCGGACGCAGGCGTTGTGCGGCGGTACGCAGGATCGCTTCCACCACCTCCATCCCCTGCTGGCGCAGGATATTGTAGGTGTCGATCAATACGATGTTGTTATTCACCACGATCCCCGCCAAGGCGATAACACCCACCCCGCTCATGACGATACCGAATGGTTGGCCCGTGGTCAGCAGGCCGAGCAGCACACCGACGGTGGAGAAGATCACCGCTGTGAGGATCAGGAACGCCTGGTAAAAACTGTTGAACTGGGTCACCAGGATGATCGCCATAATGAACAGCGCCACCAAGAAGGCCTTGCTGAGGAAAGCCTCGGCCTCGCGCTGATCCTCATCCTCGCCCTTGAACTTCAGATCGAGGCGTGAATCCAGCTGCACGTTCTTGTCCAGCCACTGCTGGATCTCCGCCACCTTGTTGGCGGGCAGAATTCCTGCAGGGACATCAGCCTTTACTGTCATTACCCGTTGGCCATCGACTCGGCTGATATTGCCGCGTTTGGGTGCCGGTTCACTACTGACGAAGTTAGTGATCGGCACCAGACCGTACTGGGTCTGTACTCGCAGCCGATCCAGCGCATCCAGATCTCGTTGCTCTTTCGGCAGGCGGACGATGATGTCCACCTCATCGTCGGCGTCATCGGGGCGATAATCGCTGACCTTAATACCGTTAGTCACCATCTGCACAGCATTACCGACGATGGTGATATCAGCACCGAAACGCGCTGCCTGGGTTCGGTCGACATTAATCTGCCACTCGATCCCGGGAAGCGGACGGTCATCTTCGACATCGACAAAACCACCGACCTCGTCGATCAGTTCGCGAACCTTCATCACCGCCGGCTCCAGCAATTGCGGATAGCGTGAGCCGATCTGCAGTTGCACCGGCTTACCGCCAGGTGGACCGCCCTCCTGTTTGCGGGTTTCGATATGGATACCAGCAATATCGGCAGTGCGACGACGGATCTCAGCCAGAATGTCATCGGCGGGCTGACGCTTGTCCCAGTCACCGAACTCCATTTGAATCACACCGATGGTATCCGGAGGCACGTCCTGACCGCCGCTGGCAAGACCCGCGCCGCTATGGCTATAGAGGGTTTTAATCCCCTGCAAACCCAGAATGCGCTGCTCTACTTTGCGTACCAGTGCATCCTGCTCGTAAACGGAAAGATTGCCACGGGCGAGGACGTTGACTGCCGCCTGTTGCGGTTCCACTTTTGGAAAGAACTCGACGCCCTTGCCGAAAACACCGTAGATCACATAGACCAGTAACAAAAAACCGAAACAGGCCGCCAGAATCTTGCCCGGATGGGCCAGCAATTTCTCCAGGGTACGGATATACAAACCGGTCAGGCCACCAATCTCGTGTAGTTCACCGGTCTCCGCGGCGGCGAGACTCGTTAACGCCTCCTCTCCCACCGGACTGCGTTTACCCACCAGTTCACCGAGGGTAGGAACGAAGATCAATGCCATCAGCAACGACGCCGACAGCGTCGCCAGCAGCGTGATCGGTAGATACTTCATAAACTCACCCACCACACCGGGCCAGAACAGCAACGGCATGAAGGCCGCCAGGGTGGTGGCAGTGGAGGCGGTGATCGGCCAGCTCATACGCCGTGCGGCGAAGGAGTAAGCCTCTTCACGGGGCATCCCTTCGATCATCTTGCGGTCGGCCATTTCGGTGACCACGATGGCGCCGTCAATCAACATCCCCACCGCCATGATCAGGGCAAACAACACCACGATGTTAATGGTGAGTCCCATCGAATCGATGATCAGGATACCGGTAAGGAAGGAACCGGGAATCGCCACACCCACAAGTAGTGCGGTACGCACACCTAGCGCGGCAACGATCACTACCATTACCAGTAGCACCGCACTGATGACGTTGTTCTGCAAGTCCGTGAGCATGTTCTTCACATCTTTGGACTTGTCCTGAGAGAAACTGACTTCCACGCCATCGGGCCAGGATGCACGCTCTTTCTCAACGATGGCACGCACCTTGTCGATAGTTTCGATAATGTTCTGGCCGACCCGCTTGGAAATTTCCAGACTGATCGCTGGGCGACCGTTTACCCGGGCAAAACTGGTTGGGTCCTTGAAGGTACGACGTACCGTGGCAACATCGCCAAAGGTCACCACCCGATCCTCGACCACCTTAACCGGCAGGGAAAAGACATCCTCAGCCCCCTCCAGCAGGCCGGGTACCTTGACTGAAAAACGCCCCTTGCCAGTATCCAGCGCACCGGCGGCCACCAGTTTGTTGTTGCGCCAGACGAAGTTGATCAGTTCTTCATAGGAGATGCCATAACTATCGAGTACCCGCGGTTCGACCAGGATCTCCACCACCTCTTCCCGATCACCGGCGATCTTCGCTTCCAGTACCTCACGCAGACCTTCGATCTTATCCTGAAGGTCACGGGAAAGAGTTAAAAGCGTACGCTCCGGTACGTTACCGGCCAAAGTCACCACCAACACAGGGAACAGGGCAACGTTAACCTCGTTAACCGTCGGCTCGTCGGTCTCGGTTGGTAACTTACTCTTTGCCAGATCAACCTTCTCGCGCACATCCTGCAGCGCCTGATCGCTATCGAAACCAGCATCGAATTCCAGCAGTACCGAGGCATGCCCCTCCTCGGCGTTAGAACGCATCTCCTTCACGCCCTCAATGGTCTGCAGCTCTTTCTCCATCGGTCGGATCAGCAGGCGCTCGGCATCTTCCGGAGAAATGCCTTCGTGACTCATGGAGACGTAGATGATCGGGATCGCCACATCAGGGTCCGATTCCTTGGGGATGGTGACGTAGGCGATAGTGCCACTGATCAGGATCAGCACAAGTATGGCCAGAACCGTACGCGAGCGGTCGAAGGCCGCATTAATGATGCTCTTCATCTCAGAGGGTGTCCTGCTCGCGGGCAATCTCGACCTTGTCGCCGTCACGCACGAAGCCCTGACCGACGGTGATCAGATCCATCGTCTCGGGCAGACCGCCCAGCCACAAACCATCCCGCTCCGATTTGATGATATCGACCTTGTGGAAGCGAACAATGCTGTCCTTGTCGACGATCTTCAGTCCCAGCACCCCGGCATCGTTCAGTGACAGCAGCGCAGGCGAAACCTTGTGCGCGGGCATGGTGTCGAGCGGCACGCGAATGGTGGCGCTCATCCCGCCACGCTGCTGCGATTCGGGATTGGCCGCCTCCACCTCCAGGGCATATGTACGGGTGTTGCTGTCAGCAACTGGAGCGATAAAAGTAATCGTGCCGCTCATGGTGACTCCATTACTCAGCTCAAGATTGGCGGGTAGACCCGCCTTGATCCGATCCACCTCGTTTTCGGAAACATCGCCGCGGAACACCAACGGGTCGAGGCTCACCAGGGTATAGGCCGGATCGCCCACCTTAAGATAGTCCCCCACTTCTGCGAAACGGGCCTGGACCGCACCGTCGAAGGGGGCAGCGATGCTCTGCCACGCCACATTCAATTCAGCACTCTTGAGCAGGCTTTTGGCGCTGCGCAACAGGGTCATCGCCTCTGCCAGTTGCCGCTCCGCCTGCAGACCCTGACTTTTGAGTTTTTTGGCTGCTTCATATTCCAGTTGGCGCTGCTCAACCAACGCCCTGGCTTCGGCCAGTTGGCGAGGGCGAGCATCGTCTTCCAGACGCATAACTGCATTGCCCGTTTTCACCGCGGCCCCTTTGTCGGCAACCACCTCTTTCACCTGGCCCGCGGTTTGTGCTTTGACCACTACCTCGCGTTTGGCCTGGCTCTGTCCCTGCACCATTACTTCACGTTGCATTGGTTTGGCCTGATAACGCACCACCTGCACCTGGGTCAGTTTATGTTCAGTTGTGGCCGCTACGACCTCTTCTTCAGCACCACCGCTAAAGACCCCGGTCAACATCCACAGGGTCACCACCAACACGATACCTGCTGCAACGATATATGAGCGTTTCACGATATTTTTTCCTGTTGTTCCTGTAGTGCCTGTACAAGCTGTTCACGATGTTGGCGGATGTAATCCCGCCCCGCTTTCAGTACTGCAGTGCCATACCCGGCGGTAAACGCCACCCCGGGCGGCATGTCGCATTCACAATCTTCCGCACTGATGCAAGCCTCGATCTCCCCGATCTGCCGCTCAATATCCGCCAGCCGGGTATCGAACATCTGGCCAAGCTGCTCAGGAGAGAGCCGATGGGCAAAGACCATCAACACCAGGAAGTCGGAGCGGATCCGATGTTGGGGATAGGTGTCAGCCAGAGCGGCATCGAACGTTTTACGCCCGCTATCAGTCAGACGGTATACCTTCTTTGCAGGACGCTTTTCCTGTTCGATATTGCTAACCGTGACATAACCGGCACGGGTCAACTCTGCCAGTGCGGGATAGATGGAACCAAACCCGGCGATATAGAAATGGCTAAAGGCATCTTCAAAAACTTGCTTGATTTCATAGCCGCTGGCTTCGCCAAGTGTCAGTATGCCGAGACAGAGTGTTTTAACGTCCATTGGTGAACTATACCTTTATATATCGTCAAGATATATATCGATTTGATATATCGTCATAGTCTGATCAGGGTAGATGTGGCATAGTCGGCCTATGGTAAAACCCCTTTGCGGTCAGTAAGATGACAGCACGCAGCATATTCATTTAGGAGTGGAAGAGAATGCGCAAAACGGCGTTAGTGATTGTTTCAACACTGATCCTTGCCAGCTGCGGCGGCAAGGTGGACATGTATCGTGGTGACGCCTCCAATAGTGGAGTCTTCAGCGACGGAGTGAGCACCCTGCATAACCTGAAATGGAAATTCTCCACCCGGCGCGACATCAAAACCACCACGGTGATCAGTAACGAAACCGCCTATTTCGGTAATGCCGAAGGCGTGGTCTACGCCGTCACCGTTGAAGACGGTCGCGAAAAATGGCGCTTCAAGACCGGCGGCCCCATCGGCGGCGCCCCTGCCATATCCGAAGGTATCATCTACATCGGTAGTCAGGACGGCAGTTTCTACGCGATTAACGACAACACCGGTCAGCAGGTGTGGAAGTTTTCCAGCAGCGGTTCTGTTACCACCTCTCCGGTCATGCGCGATGGCATTATCTATTTCGGCAACGTAGCGGGCGATCTCTTTGCCGTTGAAGCCGCCAGTGGGCGAGAACGCTGGCGTTTCAACTGCGGCGCCGCAATCTATTCCTCCCCTGTGTTGAGTGGTGACCTGGCAATTTTCGGTAGCGAAAGCGGCAAGCTCTTTGCCGTGGATACCATGACGGGCAACGAGCGCTGGCGCTTTAGCACTGGCGGCAAGATCCACGCCGACCCGACCTTGTATGAGGAAATGGTGCTGATCGGCAGTCAGGATGCAACCTTCTACGCAGTAGACATCAAGACCGGCCAACAAATGTGGCGTTATCGCACCGAAGGGGCGATTAACAGTACCGCCGCGGTCTACCGCAACACCGCCTTCTTCGGCGCCACCGACGGTCACCTCTACGCGCTCAATCTGGACACTCACCGTCCACGCTGGAAATACCGTGTCGGCGAATGGATCAGCGGCGGTATTATTATCGGTGATGGCCTTGCCTACTTCGGCGCCTACGATAAAAAACTGCACGCGGTGGATATCAATACTGGTAAAGAGAAATGGGCGTTTACCACCCAGGGGGTGGTTATCGCCTCACCGACTATCGCAGACGGAACACTTTATATCGGTAGCACCGATGGAGCGTTGTACGCGATTCAGTAACAGCAAAGTCAACAGGACATTGTGGCTGCCAGGGACGGCGACCACGGATAAGGAACATCAGTGGAAATATCAGATATCCCGTTTATCAAGAAAGTCGGCGTTCATAAAAACAGTACGGGCCAATGTGAACTCACCTTCGAACCGTCCCTCCTGAACCACCTGCAGACCCTTCACGCCAGTGCGCTCTTTACCCTGGCTGAAACTGCCAGCGCCGATGCACTACAACACCATTTTCCTGCACTCGTTGGAAAAGTTGCCCCCGTTCTCAGGAATTCGCAAATCAAATTCAGAAAGCCTGCCAATCATTCTGTGACGGCATATACCAAAACCACCGATGAAAACGTTGCCAGATTTACGACACAGTTTGAAAGAAAGGGACGTGCGGCAATTGATATTGAAGTGGAGATAAAAGACGGCAACGGCGATGTATTATGTGCAGGCATATTTAACTGGTTTATCCAGCGCCAGGAAAACTGATCGGGGAAACCGGTTTAGAGCCCTTCCCGCTTGGCAACCTCCCACAGCGTGTCCAACTCTTCCAACGAGCACGCTTCCAGTTCCTTACCCTGTTTTTTGAGTTTCGTTTCCAGATAGCGGAAACGACGCTCGAATTTACTATTCGCAGCACGCAGTAGCTCTTCAGCATCGCCACCGACATGGCGCGCCAGATTGACGCAGGTAAACAGCAGATCGCCGATCTCCTGCTGCAACGCTTCATTGTCATCGTTGGCGATCTCAGCGCGAATTTCGCCGATCTCTTCTTCCACTTTATGCAACACACTATCTACAGCGGGCCAGTCGAAGCCAGCCCGTGCGACCCGCTTCTGTAATTTATACGCACGGCTTAGCGCTGGCAGTCCCAGGGCAACACCATCGAGCAAACTATGCTGCTCGTTCTGTTTGCGTTCCGCGGCTTTATGGTTTTCCCATGCCTGGGTCTGCTCTTCCGCATCGGCGACCTCTTCGTCGCCAAAAACATGGGGATGGCGACGAATCATCTTCTCGACGATGGCATCAACTACATCGTCAAAATCAAAGGCATTTTGTTCCTCCGCCATCCGCGCATGAAACACCACCTGAAACAGCAGATCGCCCAGTTCACCACGTAGATCGTCAAGATCATTACGTGCAATGGCATCGGCCACTTCATAGGCCTCTTCGATGGTATAGGGCGCGATGGTGGAAAAGTTCTGTTCCCGATCCCAAGGGCAACCCGTTTGCGGATCACGCAAGGCCGCCATTATCGCAATCAGATCACTGATACGTTTCTGACTCACTGGCTTTCCCCGTCGTTACGACGGAAACGCAACAGGCCACCTTTGTTGGCATCATCGGCAAGCACATATTCCAGCACCTTGCGCAAACGATAAAAACCGGTAACTGAATCGAGGCGCATCACCGAACGCCCCTGACCATCGAAAAACAGCAGCGTAGGTGTGTAGAAAAGTCCCAACGACTCGGCCCAACGTTTGCTGGTCGTACGCTCACCTGTCGGTGTGATCACCGGCGTATCGCTGGTCACATCCAGTTGCACAATTTCGAAGCGCCCCAGCAATTTTCGAATCTCTTCGTTCTGTAGTGGTGCAGTGTGCAGCACATCGCAGGCATGACAGTTACCCTGCTCGAAAAACACCAGCAATGGCATCGCCGCCGCAACCTTGCTACGGTCAAGCACATAGGGAGGTGGTTGAAAAAAATCTTCCTGATTCAGCCCACCCAGTTCAAACGCCATCGGCGGATCGGCCCGTTGCAGATACTCCCGGAACTGTTCATCGCGGTAGTGACCATCGGCAACGAATTCCAATGCTGCACGGAATTTATAAGGTGGGTAGTAACCTTGCAGACGTAACGCCTCAATACCGTCCTTATCGTAGAACACCAGCGTCGGCGTAAGGTTGACCTTCTCCCGATCGGCAAACTCCTTTTCCGACATCTCCCTGCCCTTTAGGTCGGTCACCCGCTTCTGGCCATGAATATCAATGGCTAGCACATCGAAATTGCTACGGGTATATTGTTCAATATCGCGACTGCCAAAATTGGTTTCCAGCATAGCCTTGCAATAGGGACAATACTCCTGGCCGTAATAGACGATAACACCGCGCTTATCGAAAGCGGTTATCTCGCGCAACTCCTCCGGCATATTGAGAAAGGAGAGACGGAACCAGGGTGGATATTCCACATGCTGTTCCAATGGCGCATCGTCGACAAACAATGCGTCTCCCTCGCGGATATCAACGGCATGAACCGTTGCAATAGGCAGGATAAATAACAATATCAGATAGCACAGACGTTTCATGGACGTGATAGTACCCAATTGGGCATGGGTTGTGTAACCTCTTGTAAAGGTTTTCCATATTCGTAGCGATCGATCCCTGATGGAATGGAGACGGAAATGAAAAAACCGAAGATTGGTCTGGCGCTGGGAAGTGGTTCGGCGCGTGGTTGGGCCCACATCGGTGTCATCCGCGCCCTGGAGGAACAGGGCATTAAACCGGACGTGGTGGCGGGCTGCTCCATCGGCGCTCTGGTTGGCGCCGCCTACTGTGGCGGCAATCTGGACGCGCTGGAAGAGTGGGTGCGCGACCTCGATTTCTGGGATGTGGTCAAACTGATGGATGTGCGCATGTCTGGCGGCCTTATCGAAGGAGCCAGCCTGATGGCCTCCTTCGCCGATAAATTCAAGGGCATTGAGATTGAGAAACTATCGATACCCTTTGCTGCCGTCGCTACCGACCTCGCCAATGGGCGGGAAGTATGGCTGCAGAGCGGCCCACTGGATACCGCGGTACGCTCCTCTATCGCCCTACCCGGACTGTTCTCGCCTGTTTGTGCAGAAGAACATTGGTTAGTCGATGGCGGGCTTACTAATCCAGTTCCTGTTTCCCTCTGCCGTGCCATGGGGGCAGATGTCATCATTGCGGTCAACCTCAACAGCGACATCGTCGGTCGTCATCTCAAGCCAAGAAAGAAGAAGATAAAAGAGGCGATCAAAAATGATGAACGTGATCTCTTCTCGCAACTGCTAAAAAAACTGAACAACGGGATACTGGAGTCAAAACTGGCAGCCTGGCGCAAAGACCGTCAATCCGCGTTACCTGTACCCGGCCTGTTTGAAGTCATGGCCAGCTCAATCAACATCATGCAGGATCGCATTACCAAAAGCCGTATGGCCGGGGATCCGCCCGATGTGTTGCTCTCTCCCAGCCTGGCGCAGCTGGGTCTGCTCGAATTTGATCGGGGCGGTGAAGCCATCGATGAAGGTTATGAATCGGTGCAACGCTCTGAATCGGCGTTAAAACATGTGATGAAGCAGTTTCAGGATTAAATAAACCACTCGTTCGGCAGCACCGCCCGCAATCGCTCCTGCACCTCGGCCAATTGCTCGTCGGTATAGGGGTGCGGTGTACCCACGCCCCATACAGGATTGGGCCACGCCTCATCGTCGCGGTAACGAACGATGTGATGCATATGGAACTGCGGCACCAGATTACCCAGTGCGGCAATATTGAGCTTGTCTCCGCCGAAGGCTTCCATCAACGCCGCACCCAGGGTAGTGGACTCACGCCATAACTGCTGCTGATCCACATCGCTCAACTGGTAGAGTTCGACCAAATCGTAACGTCGTGGCACCAGCAGGCACCATGGATAACGTGCATCATTCATCAATAGCAACCGAGACAGGGGCAGGTCACTAAGATAGATGCAATCGGACTCCAGTCGCGGATGCAGCAGGAACATGTATTCTCGTTTGATAAGTAAAGGAGCTTTTGAGTATAACGCTTTTTACCCGGCGCGAAAGCCGCGACTTATTCCGGTAGATCGCCAAGCCGCTGCAATGCGACAAAACGATTATTACTATCGAATTGCAAGGCGAACAGGCCGCGTACCCCATCGTGATTGACGAAGGGGCGCAAACGCTCGGCAGGGAATTCAACCCGCTTGCCTTCGATACTGACCACCGATACCGCCCTGGCGGCGCCCTGATAGTAACGAAGGTAACGTTCCGGGCTGAGATCAAGATAGAAATGCAGTTCGTTCACAGTTGCCTGTTTGCCAATAACCGAACACAATCCCAGTCTAGCGTGAAAAACGGGGAAGACCTATGGCCAGTCGACGGCGCAAGATCATCAAACTTCTACTTCTATTGTTAATCTTTAGCGGCATTCTTCCCTTCGTCTATCCATGGGGTCACCCGCTACTCACGCTGGATAGGGTTAACCTGCCAGAATTGAAGTCACTAAGCAGCAAACTGCCTGAACTGCCGGTAGTGAATGAACATAAAAGCGAAGTGGTCACCGTCTACCGCTGGCGCGACAAGGACGGCACCTGGAGCTATGGTTCGCAGCCGCCAGAAAACACAAAGTTCGAGGCGCTTAACGTCAACCCGGATACAAACCTGATTCAGGGATTACGTCAGGCTGACGAAGAAACCGACACGCAGAAAACGACCACTATCATTCAATCCGGGGAGAAGGACGAAGCACCTTCGCTCATGGGTTACAGCGCGGAAGATGTCAGCAAGATCATGCAGAGCGCCAAGGAGGCACGGGCGGCAATGGAACAACGCTACCAACAGCAGGAAGCGATGATCAACAACTCGCAGTAAACTAGCTAGTCCTTCTTTTTGTTGCGGCTGATGCTGTCAATGGAGACCACGACATCCCCCTGCTGACGCGGCTCATCCTTGAAGCGTGGTCGCTGGTCCATATCGCGACCAGCCAATTCGGCCAGTTCCTGCTCCCGTTGACTGATCAACACCAGACAATCGCGCAGACCGTGAATGGTGTTCTCAGAAAGTGGATGCTTCATGCCTGGAGCGGTAGCGGTATCCTTGATTATCTCGGTCAATACGCGCTTGACCGCCATCAGGATCTGCTCTTCTTTACTATGCTCGTTGTCGCTCATCACACTCTCCAGGGATTCGGGTGAGGGAAGCGCATTCTACAACAGAACACCGAAACCTCCCAAAACCGTTATACTGAGGGTGATTCGACATTATGCAAGACCTGTCCATGTCCACTAACGCGCCCCATGCCCTGCTTTTTACCGCACCCGGCTGTCCCCACTGTCCCGGAGTCAAGGCTGCGCTGGAGAAACTGCAGCAGGAAGGCGTGATTGCCGAGCTCGAAACCGTCAGCATTGCCGACAACCCATCCCGTGCAGCGCAGTACGGGGTACGCAGTGTGCCCTGGCTGCAACTGGGGGAATTCATCCTCACCGGAGCGCAAACGCCGCAGCAACTTCGTCAGTGGGCAGAACGCGCCAGTGAAGGCGGTATGGCCGATTATCTGCAGCACTTGCTGGCCAACGGTGAGTTAGGCGCAGCAGAAGAACTGCTGGCAAAGTCACCACAACACCTGCCCCTGCTCCTTGGCCTGCTGGAGAAAGCCGACACGCCGATCCAGGTTCGCCTCGGGGTCTCTGCGATACTCGAAGGGCTGGAAGGTGACAGTGCTTTACACACAATATTACCTGTGCTCATTGAAATGAGTCGTAACAGTGACCATCGTCTGCGTAACGATGCCTGTTATTTTCTCGGTCTCAGCCATCACCCTGAGGCGTTGACGGTACTCGAGCCACGACTTGAAGACGACAACGGCGAAGTACGCGAGATCGCAGCCGAAGCCATCGAATCGATAAAACGACATCAACACTAACTACGCCTGAGCCGATGGACGAAACCGAATTCAAGAAAACCTTCCGCGATGTCAACGGTTCGCCGTGCGTATTCGCCAAGGCGATCCTACGTCGCTGTGCCGGCTGCTCCCGCTCGGAGAAACTGTTTATTGCCGAACGCGAGGCGGTCGCTTGCAAATCCCCCGGTGCCCACCAGCGCTGCAGCGAAATACTGACACAACTGCACGAAAAAGCGATGTTCGCCCTGCACCTCTCTCATCCCGAACAGTTGTTACCCCACGGCAAAGAGCTAAAAGTACAGTGCGGTGGCCTACTCGGTCTACAACAGGCGCTACAGGTTAACCACTCCTCCATTGAAACGGTGAAAGACATCAACGCCCTACTGGAACAGGCAGTTAGAGATCGCGGTAGTCTCGATGACTTACCATTGGCTGAGGTGGTCAAGGCCATTACCGCGTTCAAACCACGGGGAAAATAATTTCGTCCATGACTGTTTCACCCATGGCAGCTATGGTTATATAGCTGCTAGTGGGAGGTAACCGATGTTCGAAGTCGCTGAGTTGGGCCATAAGCTGGAAAAGAAAGAGTACGATGCACTTGTTCCTACATTGCGTACTGAACTATTGCAGGCGCAGGAAGCACTGAAGCTCGCAGACTTCCCGGTCATCATTCTTGTCTCCGGTGTCGACGGGGCCGGCAAAGGCGCCACCGTCAATCTGCTCAACGAATGGTTCGACCCCCGTTATGTACGCACCTTTGCCTTTGGTGAATCGAGCGATGAAGAGCGCGAGCGTCCCGAATTCTGGCGTTTCTGGCTTGCCCTGCCGCAGAAGGGACGCATTGGTCTCTATGTCGGTTCCTGGTACAGCCATCCTATTGCCCAACGCCTTAACGGCGAATTCAATGACGCCGAACTCGACGGACACCTGTTACGTATCAAAACTTTCGAAAAAGAGCTGTTCGACGATGGCGCATTGATCATCAAATTCTGGCTACACCTCTCCAGGGATGCACAAAAAGCGCGCCTGAAAAAACTGGAAAGTGATCCCAAAACAGCCTGGCGAGTCACCGACGTGGATCGGGAGCACCTGAAAAAATATAACGAGTTCCGCAGCATTGCCGAACGCACCCTGCGCGACACCAGCACGGGTGAGGCACCATGGATTATTGTCGAAGGTAGCGATCCCTACTATCGTGGTATCACTATCGGCCAGCACATCCTAGACCGTATCCACCATCGCCTGCAGAAAGAAGAAAAACATGTCGACCATCTGGCACCACTACACAGCGAGGTAATGCCGGTACTCAACCATGCTACGACTCTGCTAAGTCACCTGGATATGAAAAAATCGCTGGATAAAAAAGATTACCGTAAACAGCTGGAGAAATATCAGGGCAAACTACACCTGCTGGCCCGCACTGCCTATGAAAAGAAAATCTCCACCATCATCGTTCTCGAAGGCTGGGATGCCGGTGGCAAGGGCGGCATCATTCGCCGCATCATCAATCCGCTGGATGCGCGTAAATACCAGATCATTCCCATCGCAGCCCCCACCGACGAAGAGCGGGCACACCATTACCTGTGGCGTTTCTGGCGCCACCTTCCACGTGCCGGACAGATAACCATTTATGATCGTAGTTGGTATGGCCGGGTACTGGTAGAACGGGTGGAAGGCTACGCCAACCATGATCAATGGATGCGTGCCTATACCGAAATCGCCGATTTCGAAGAACAGCTCACTGAGCACGGTACTGTGCTGCTCAAGTTCTGGCTGCACATAGACAAGGATGAACAACTGCGCCGCTTCAAGGAACGGGAAAAGATCACTTACAAGCAGTACAAAATCACGGAAGAGGATTACCGCAATCGGGAACGCTGGGACGATTACGAACTGGCGGTCAACGACATGGTTGAACGTACCAGTACCGAGTACGCGCCGTGGACATTGATCGAAGGCAACGACAAACGTTACGCCCGGATCAAGGCGCTGAAGACGGTATGTGAGCGATTGGAAGCTGCACTCAAGGATTAAAGGATCGACCCGATGTCCGTCAGGACATCTGCACAACTACAGTCCGTACGGAGTGGTCTCAAAATTTGGATTCGTGCCCGGAGACACGGCGCAAAGCCTGCGAGGAGCACAGTTTACCGGTAGTAAATGAGCACCGCAGCAGGCTTTGCAACACCGTATCAGGGCACGAAGACCATTTTGAGGCCGCTTCCGTTACCAGCTTTTATACGGCAGGAACTTCCCGTTAAGCGTTACCACAACGCGATCACCCGCTGGATTCTCTTCCTTATCGATATTCATGGAGAAATCGATGGCGCTCATAATGCCGTCGCCGAACTTCTCGTGAATCAATTCCTTGATGGTCTCGCCGTAAACACCAACGATCTCGTACCAACGGTAGATAACCGGATCTGTCGGTACCAGTTGGTCCCATGATTTGTGCGGAAATTCCTGCAGCGCGGTAGAAAGTTCGGCGCCCATACCCAGTGCCGCCGCAACGGCATCGGCCGGACCTTTGTCCAGATGGTTCATGCCCAGACAGGAGGAGCAGGTGTACTCGGCAGAAAGACCGGCTTTCTCGGCCAGTGCAGCCCAGGTCAATCCCTTCTCTTTCTTTGCTTCAAGAATCACTTCTTTCATTTCACTCTTTTTCATGACACAGACCTCATTCAGGATGGTGTGGAACATAGTCGGGATAACCCTGCTATCTCCACAGCAATAGTGATGCCAGATCCTGAAATGGTGCACGGCGACGTGATTACAGGCTTACTGCACCGTAATAACCAAGCAAGACTGTCTGTTTTTGTCTGAATTGTCCGACATTGTCGTCAATGCTTGAGCTGACAAAGTGGACGGAAGGGGAAAAAGTGCGTTTCGGCCTGAAAATACAGGCATTTCGCGTGCTGGCACGATCACTGCATTGCCTCAACTGAATTCAACTTGAGGCAATACCCATGAGTGCAAATATCAGCGTCGACTATATCACCCACACTTTCAAGGGACAGACGGCTCCTACCCTGTCCAATATTGAATTGACCATTGCCCCCGGTGAGAAAGTGGCATTGATCGGCCGCAGCGGTTGTGGCAAATCGACCCTGCTGCACATGCTGGCCGGCCTGCTGCTGCCCAGCGAAGGCTGTGTACGTATCAACAGTCATCAGGTCACCCGCCCCAGCGCCAAGTGGAACATGATGTTCCAGAAGCCTTCTCTCTATCCGTGGATGAACGTGCGCCAGAACGCTGCGCTGGGCCTGACGCTGGCCGGCGAGAAAGATGAGAGTAAGGTCGATCACCTGCTGGAAATGGTTGGCCTGGAGGAAAAGATGGATGCCAACGTGCAAAGCCTCTCTGGTGGCCAGCAACAACGCGTTGCCCTGGCACGCTCACTGGCTACTTCACCCGAACTGCTTTTACTCGATGAACCCTTCTCTGCACTGGACGCCTTTACCCGCTCCTCACTGCAGGACGAGGTGATCCACATTGCCGATCAGGCAAAGCTGACCCTGGTAATCGTCACCCACGATATCGACGAAGCCGCGGCAATGGCCGACCGGATTCTGATCATGTCGGCCAACCCCGGCCGCATCGTCGGCGAGCATCGCGTCTCCCTGCCCTTCCCGCGCGACCGCGCCTCGACCGAGTTCAGTCATGAGCGGGAAAAACTGATGAAGAAATTCGATCAACTGGTCGGCAATGCCGCCAGCGAGCAAGAACAAAACAACAAGAGCGACAACCTGAAACAGGAAGCCGCCTGAAACACACACCCTCCCTGCAATGCAGACAACTGAGAAGGTAACGACCATGAGCAAGTATAAAGATGATGAACTGGAATACCTGAACAAGCACGAGATGAGTCGTCGTGACTTCATGCTCGACATGCTGGCCATGGGAGGGCTGGCGGCTGGTATGACTCTGCCCGGCATGAGCCTGGCTAACATGACACCGCCCGATGACGAAGTCGTACGTATCGGTTACCTGCCGATCACCGATGCCACCGCGCTGCTGGTCGCACATGCCATGGGCTTCTTCGAAGACGAAGGACTCAAGGCAGAAAAGCCGACCCTGATCCGCGGCTGGTCACCGTTGGTCGAAGGTTTTGCGGCAGGCAAGTTTAATCTGGTTCACCTGCTCAAGCCGATCCCGGTCTGGATGCGTTACAACAACAACTTCCCGGTCAAGATCATGTCCTGGGCACACATCAACGGCTCCGCCGTGGTGGTTGGTAAACATATCAAAGCCAACGACTTTAAGGATCTCGCTGGCAAACAGGTCGCTGTTCCTTACTGGTATTCGATGCACAACATCGTGCTGCAGATGGCACTACGCAATGCCGGACTGAAACCGGTAATTAAAGATCAAACAGCACCTTTGGCTGCCGATGAAGTTAACCTGATGATCATGCCACCGCCGGATATGCCGCCTGCGCTGGCCGCGAAAAAGATCGACGCCTTCATCGTTGCCGAGCCGTTTAACGCCTTCGGTGAACTGAAAGCGGGCGGCAAGATGCTGCGCTTCACCGGCGATATCTGGAAGAACCATCCCTGCTGCGTAGTCTGCATGAACGAAGACACCGTCAAGGCCAAGCCGGAATGGACCCAGAAAGTCATGAACGCCATCGTCCGCGCCGAGATCTACGCCCAGGAGAACAAGGCCGAAGTGGCGATGATGCTTTCCAAAGACGGTAAGCGTTACCTGCCGATGCCGGGCAAAGCCGTGGTACGCGCCATGACCTACTACGACGAAGCCGCCTACTCTCAACCCGATGCGATTCGTCATCAGAAAGAGTTCGGCAACGGCCGTATCGATTTCGCACCGTATCCTTATCCGTCAGCAACAGAAATGATTGTTGAGGCGATGAACAATACTCTGGTCGGCGGCGAGAAGACCTTCCTCGAAAAACTCGATCCGAAGTTCGTCGCCCAGGATCTGGTCGATTACAAACACGTCAAGGCAGCGATGGATAAGTACAAAGGTTGGGAAAAAGCACCCGGTGTTGATCCGGCCAATCCGTACGAACGCACTGAGGTGATCAAGATATGAGTAACGAACAGACACTGCCCACAGCGATGTTTGCCACCACGGAGGGTGGCAGGTCCAAACGCGACCTGTTGAAACCGCTGCTCACCTTCGCCGGCTATCCGTTGATCGGCATCGTTGGCCTGTTAATCGCCTGGTGGTTCGGCGGCTGGCTCATTGCCAATAACCCGGATACCGAATCATTTTCTGCCTTCGCTCCGGGACCGGCCTTCGCTCGCCTGATCGAGTTGACCGAAAACGGCGCGGTACTCAAAGCGATAATGCCCAGTCTGGCACGTATCGGCCTGGGCCTGTTCTGGGCGGTATTGATCGGCGTGCCGATCGGCGTTGCTATTGGTCTCTCCGCCAGTCTGCGTGAAGTCACCCATGTACCGTTTCAGTTCCTGCGGATGATCAGCCCACTGGCGTGGATGCCGATCGCGGTACTGGCCTTCGCCAGTTGGGACGGGGCGATCGTTTTCCTTATTACTGTTGCCGCGGTATGGCCGATCCTCTTCTCCACTGCGCAGGGCGTTCGCCGTATCGATCCACTGTGGTTCAAGGTGGCCAAGAATCTCGGTGCCGATCCGTTCCAGATGCTGCGTCGTATCATCCTGCCTGCCATCGGTCAGGACATCTTCGCCGGTATCCGCCTCGCCGTCGGTGTCGCCTGGATCGTGCTGGTCCCGGCCGAATACCTCGGCGTCACCAGCGGCCTCGGTTATGCGATCAACGATGCCCGCGACACACTGGAGTACGACACCCTCGCCGCCATGGTGGTGGTAATCGGCATCATCGGTTTCATCCTCGACGCGGTCTGCGTCAGCCTGATCAAACGTTTCAGCTGGCACTACGAGTAATTCAAGCGCTCATCCGGGGCATGGATGCCCCAACCTTCCCGCACAGAAAAGCATCACCCGCACAGAAAAGCATCGCCCGCACCGTTTACGTGCAGGTCCCTGTAAAGTCTACGGATAATTCCCGTGCGAAACAGTCAGAAAATCCCCGTTTGCACCTGATTCGATCTGAATTGTCAGGTTGGCAACGGTTTTGCATAGAGCAATCTGTCGACAATGTCGGAGAGGGGATATGACAAAAGAGTTTAGTGAAGCAGCGTTCTACTCGGAACTACTGCTGGTCCAGCAAGGCGCGCGCCTCATTGCTCACTCCGCCGATCCGGAACCGGCGATTCAGGGGATACTACGACTGCTGTCGCAACTGCTGGGGCTCAACCGAGGACGGGTGGTACTGCCCAACAGAAGCAGCAAACGGCTGGAGATCCGTTACGCCTATGGCCTGACCGGCGATGAACGGCGCAAAGGCAGCTATCTCATCGGTGAAGGGGTTACCGGGCGTGTTTTCCAGACCGGACAGATGGCCCTGATTCAGGACATCGACAGGGAGCCCACCTACCTGACCCGTGCGGTGCAACGCACCAGTCTGCCGAACGAAACGGTCGCCTACCTGGCGGTACCGATCATCCTCGACGAACAACCGATCGGCGTACTGGCGGTACATCGTCTGCGTAACCGCGAGCGCCAGTTTCAGCATGACCTTTCATTGCTACAGGTGATCGCCACGCTGATCGGTCAGGTGTTGCGGGTTAAGGAACTGGTGACCGAGCGCACCGCGCATCTGTTGTCGGAAAACAAATTGCTACGCAACAAGCTGGAGAGCAAGGGCGCACAGTACGGCATCATCGGAGAAAGCCACGCATTGCAGCGCGCCATCGAACAGGCACTGCAGGTGGCGCGCACCGATACCACGGTATTGCTGCTGGGCGAATCGGGTACCGGCAAGGAGCGCTTTTCACGCATGCAGCACATGGCCAGCGATCGTGCGGCCGGCCCGTTCATCGCCATCAACTGCGCGGCGATCCCGGCAACGCTGATCGAGTCGGAACTGTTCGGCCACGAGAAGGGCGCCTTCACCGGTGCCACCGCGGCGAAGAAGGGCAAGATCGAACTGGCGCACAACGGTACCCTGTTCCTCGACGAGATCGGCGATCTCGATCTCGACCTGCAAACTAAATTGCTGAAGGTATTGGAGGATCGCGAGATCCAGCGCATCGGCAGCACCAAGGGGATCCCGGTGAACGTGCGTATCGTCGCCGCCACCCACCAGAACCTGCAGGAGGCGGTGAACGAAAACCGTTTTCGTCTCGATCTCTTTTACCGACTGAACGTTTTCCCCATTCGGCTTCCGCCGTTACGCGCGCGGCACACCGATGTGCCGATCCTGGCGCGTCACTTCCTCAATGCCGCCAACGAGGAGTACGGGCGCAACGTGGTCTTCGGCCCCGGCAGTCTGGAACTGCTGGAACACTACCCCTGGCCGGGCAACATCCGTCAGTTGGAGAACCTGGTGAAACGCTCGGTACTGCTCTGTATGGATACCCTGATCGGCAGGGAGTTGATCGAACAGATCCTGGCCGAAGAGGATGGCGTTGTTTCACCCGGACAGAAAAGTATGCCCGAGCCACAACCCGTACCACCGCCTGCGATGGAATCCCCGATGGATCGCCACTATGGTTTCGGCGGCATGTCGCACATGCCGCATGGTGTACGTCCCTATGCCCGGGTTCGCGAAGATGAGGTGGAACAGATCCTCAGCGCCCTGAAACTGAACCACGGCAACAAAACCCGCGCCGCACTCAGTCTCGGCCTCACCCCGCGCCAGCTGCGCTACCGTATGAAGATCCTCAACATCCCCGATTGATCCTGATCCGCACAACCCAGGGATGGGTGACGCGGACAAATTGTCAGGACATTGATCGACATTGTCGACAAAGCAGACCTGACAATCTCAGCCCTTCCCCGAAGCAAAATCACGCGACGTTACAACCAGTTGAAATTAATGCATTTTCAACTCTGGCACAGGCTTTGCTCTTATCCAGTCGTAACCCATTTTCATCCACAACACTGGAGAACGATTCAATGACCACTACAGCCCAAACCGTTGCCAAATCCATGAGCTGCCTGCGCTCCCTCGACAGCGATGGCCTGTCAGCACTCGGCGAAAAAGGCAAAGCCAACCCGGATTCCGTCGTCACCCTGAAAGCCAAAACCGTCTGCGAAGGTCAGTTCCGTATGCAGACCTATGTCCGCGACCTGGCGCCGATGCTGATCGACGAGCCGCCGCACCTGCTGGGTGAAGACAATGCGCCGAACCCCTCTGAAGCGGTACTGGCTGCCCTGGGTGCCTGCCTCGCCGTCGGCGTACACGCCAACGTCGTTGCCCGCGGCCACAAGATCTCCAAGCTGGAGCTGCAACTGGAAGGCGACATCAACGTTACCGCTGTTTGGGGTACCGGCGATCTGAGCGAAGCCAAGACCCTCGGCTTCTCCGCGGTACGCGTAAAAATCGATGCCGAAGGGACCTGCAGCAAGGAAGAGATGGACGAGATCATCGCCCACTCCAATGTCTGGTCCCCGGTCGCCAACACCCTGCGTAACAACGTTGCCCTGGAAGTCGTTCCGGCCTGATCGCACAACACTGAAGAGGAGTGCTTAACATGTCCAACTACCTCAATCCGCTACCGCTGGACGAGCTGCTGAGCAAGACCAAAGCGATCGTAGATCAGGATCTGAAACCGCTTACCGTGAAGATCGACCTCGAGGGTTACTACCCTGAAGAGGTGTTGCACAAGCTCGGTCCTATCGGTGCCTTCCATCACCACCTGCCGGCGACCCGCGCCGACGGCGTGGCTGATATGGCGGCCACCATCCAGACCATGGGTGCGGTGTCATACGAGTGCATGTCCACCGGCTTTACCGTCTGGTGTCAGGACACCTGCGGCTGGTATCTGCAGAACGCCGCCAATCCCACAGTGCGCGACAACTGGCTGCACAAGGTTGCCAGCGGTGAAGTGCTTGCCGGTACCGGCATGTCCAACACCATGAAGGCCTTTGCCGGTATCGAGGAGTTGCGTCTGAGCGGCAAGCGTGTCGACGGTGGTTATGTGGTCAACGGCACCCTGCCGTGGGTTTCCAACCTCGGAGACAACCATGTGTTCGGCACCCTCTTCGGTCTGGAAGACAAACCCGGTCGTTCAGTGATGGCACTGGTCGACTGCGCCAGCGAAGGTTTCACCCTGCGACAGTCGGCACACTTCACCGCACTGGAAGGCACCCGCACCTTCGCCTGCATCTTCGAGAATGTCTTCATTCCCGACGAGATGATCATCGACGACGACGGTGCCGCTTTCCTCAAGCGTACCCGCGCCGGAATCGTGCTGCTGCAATTCGGTATGGGCGTCGGCAACATCCAGTCCTGCATCGATATCAGCCGCGAAGTCGAGCCGCTGCTCGGCCACGTCAACGGTTACCTGGACGATCGTCCGGATGAACTGCAGGCGGATCTGGACGATGCGGTCGATGCGGTACTGGCGCTGGCGGAAGATCCGTTCGAATCCTCGGACGAATTCTTCCACGAGATCCTGCAACTGCGTCTCGGTGCAGGTGAACTGGCACTGCGTGCATCGCAATCGGCGATGCTGCATACCGGTGCCAAGGGCTACCTGAAAGCGGCACCCGCGCAACGCAAACTGCGCGAGTCCTACTTCATCGCCATTGTGACACCGGCAATCAAACACCTGCGTAAAGAGTTGGACCGACTCGCACAGGCTGCTTGATGTGTGCAATCGACGGGGAGGTTTTCCTCCCCGTCCTTTACCGTTGACGAGGATGAGATGAAAACATTTACCACCCCCTTGAGTACAAACGAAGCGATCGAAAAACTGCTTGGCGGTATCGAAGCGGCAAACATGCGCATCGTTGCCCACATCAACGGCCAGGCCAATGCGGCAAAAATGGGCAAAGAAGTCCCTGCCGATCAGATCCTGGAAGTGTTCCGTCCCGACTTTGCGATTCGCGTCTGGAACGCGTGCAAACCAGCGGGCCACGATATTCCGTTACGAATTCATGTTTACGAAGCAGACGGCGCGACCCAGGTTGCCTGCCGCTTGCCTACAGAAGTATTCGCCCCGTTCGGTTCCGCTGAACTGATGGAAGTCGGCAAGGAACTGGATGCGATCTTCAACGCCATTCTGGGCTCAGTACCGGAGGTATAAACCATGAACGCCACTGCCTTTCAACGCTGGATATGCGATGCCTGCGGTTACATCTACGATGAAGCCAAGGGCGACCCTGACTCCGGTCTGGAACCGGGTACCCGCTACCAGGATATTCCGAATGACTGGCAGTGTCCGCTCTGCGGCCTGACCAAACGCGACCTGCGTCTGTTGCCGGAAGCGCCAGCCGTTACAGCTGTAACTCGGCAAACACCGGCTAAAGTTTCATCCAAGGCAAAAGGCGGTGAGGATTATGTCGTCATCGTCGGTGCCGGTTATGCAGGCTGGTCGGTAGCCGAAGCGATCCGCCGCCGCGATGCGGAAGTGCCTATTCTGCTACTCAGCGCCTGCGCCGGATTGATCTATCCCAAACCGGCGATCTCCCTCGCCACTTCACAGGGACGCAGCGCCAATGATCTGGTCGATACCGATGCCATGACCCGTGCCGCCGAACTCGGTATCGAAGTACAGACACTGACTCGTGTCTTAAAGATTGATCGTGATCGCAAACGTTTGACTACTGCCAAGGGCGGCATTACCTACGGCAAACTGATCCTGGCGCTGGGAGCCAGTCAGCGTGAACTGGCCATCGGCGGTAACGCAGCCGATACCATTTTGCGAGTCAACGACCTTGCCACCTTCAATCAGATGCAACAGCGTCTGGCACAGGACGTACGTAAGGTCACCATTCTCGGTGCAGGATTAATCGGTTGCGAGTTTGCCGATGATCTGAATCGTGCCGGTTATGAAGTCACAGTCGTCGATCCCGGCAAAAAGCCGCTTGCCGAACTATTGCCGGAAGCGATGGCGATGGAACTGCAGAAAAGGCTAGCGGATAACGGTGTGCAGTGGCGTTTTGGTACCACCATGTCGGAACTCAGCAAAGGCGATAACAACATGGCTGCCACGCTGTCCGATGGTTCGTCACTGCAGACCGATCTGGTGATCTCTGCCGCGGGCCTGGTTGCCAACATCGCACTGGCGGAGAAGAGCGGCCTGCAGGCCGACGCAGGCATTGTCGTCAACAACGACATGCAGACCTCAGACCCAGATATCTACTCGCTGGGCGATTGTGCCTCACTCGAAGGCCAACTCTTCGCCTACATCGAACCGATCCGCCGCCAGGCCGAAGCGATCGCCGCCAGTCTGATGGGTGAACATGAGCGCTTCATGCCGATCCCGCCGATGGTCAAGGTCAAAACGCTGAGTATGCCGATCAGCGTCTGCCGTCCACGTAGCGTCAACGGTGCAGATGTATGGCAGATGATCGAACATAACCAGCAGGGTTATCACTTCGAGATCACCGCGCAGAACAATAACGTGATCGGTTTTGCCCTGAGTGATGCGTTGGCCTCAGATGCGGGGACGCACTACAGGAAAATAAGTGTATAGCGCCAAAATGTAACAAAATATTCATGAGGAATACGGCCATACCACGGCTTTACTCATTGCAGGTAAAGTAATAGGCTTCTGTAACAACAACCGTGCACAGGAGCTGCTATGCGCAACCCTTTTTCCTTTCCGGATCGTGAGCAAACGACAGGAGAAGAGATCGCAAACAGCGTGACCCACGGTCTCGGTCTGGCTGCTGCACTGGTGAGTATTCCATTCCTGCTGCAACATGCGGCGAGAGTCGGTGATGTCAGTTTTATCGTCGGCGCCAGCATTTTTGCGGCAACCATTATCGTGCTCTATCTCGCCTCCACCCTCTACCATGCCTTCCCCCATGGAACGGCCAAAAAAGTTTTTCGCGCAATCGAACACTCGGCGATATTTTTGCTGATTGCCGGTACCTACACTCCCTTCACTCTGGGTGTTCTCAACGGCGGCTGGGGCTGGTCGATCTTCGGTATCATCTGGGGACTGACACTGCTGGGTATCGCACTAAAGATTATCTTCAAGGGCGCACACGGTTTTATCTATGTGGCGCTCTATCTGTTGATGGGCTGGACCATCGTAGTAGCGATCAAACCGATGCTGGAACTGGTTCCAACGGAAGGACTGTTGTGGATTCTGGCAGGCGGACTCGCCTACACCATTGGGGTTCTGTTTTACGTCTTCGATGCGAGACTGAAATACGGCCATACCATTTGGCATCTGTTCGTCATCGCAGGAACGACTTGTCACTATTTCGCCGTTTACTGGTATGCGGCGTAACTTACGATTTACCCAGCGCGACAAACTCGCCTTCCAGGCGCCCAGTGATTTCTCCTGCGTATTCCAGTTCCGATAAGACTGAGATACGCGCTCTACCACGACGCCTGAAGATTTTCAGGAAGCTCTGCCATCCGTGCTCATCAGAAAGAAATGCCCGCGCAGAAAAGCTTCCTGCAACGGGCAACAGATACTCCATATTATTACGCTGAATCACCAGGCGACTATCGATACCTTCCGCACGGGTACGTACATGTAACAGCGACCAGGCTGCGAGGATCGCCACCGCCGAGGCACTGCCGCCAAACAGTGTCTCGCGGTGGTTAATGTTTGGCGCCAACGGCGCTTCGAGGATGACCTCACGCTCACTTAGCGATTTCACTGTCACCTGCATCGCCACAGAGAGTGGAATATGGGCGTGCAGGTAGTCCTGAAGTTCCGTTTCTGTCATCAGTGAAAACTACTTCGCTGCGGCCAGCGCCTGCTCGATATCGGCGATGATATCGTCGACATGTTCGATACCGATCGACAGCCGCACCATCTCCAGACTCACACCCGCAGTCGCCAGCTCTTCGGGACTTAACTGACGGTGTGTGGTACTGGCCGGGTGACAGGCCAGCGATTTGGCATCACCGATATTCACCAAACGCAGGATCAGTTGCAGTGCATCAATAAACTTCGCACCCGCCGTTTCGCCACCTTTAATGCCGAAACTGAGAATGCCGGATGCCTTGCCGCCGGTGATCCTGTTACACACAGCATGGTGGGGGCTGGACTTCAGCCCGGCATATTTCACCCACTCCACCTGCGGATGCTCTTCGAGATAACGCGCTACAGCCAGTGCATTTTCGCAGTGACGTTCCATGCGCAGCGCCAAGGTCTCCAGCCCCTGCATAATGGTAAAAGCATTGAACGGTGACAACGCGGCACCGGTGTTGCGCAACGGCACTACACGACAGCGACCGATAAAAGCGGCGGGGCCGAGCGCTTCGGTGTAGACCACGCCGTGATAGGAAGGGTCGGGCTGGTTGAGCATGGGGAAACGTTCTTTATTCACCGCCCAGTCGAACCTGCCGGAATCGACAATCACACCGCCGACGGAAGTGCCATGGCCACCGACATATTTGGTCAAGGAGTGGATCGCAATATCTGCGCCGTGATCGAAGACACGGCAAAGCATCGGTGTCGCCACAGTATTGTCGACCATTAACGGCACACCATGCTTGTGGGCAATCTTCGCCATCGCCTCGATATCGACCACGTTACCCGCGGGATTACCGATCGATTCGCAAAACAGTGCTTTGGTTTTATCGTCGATCTTTGCTTCCAGCGCCGCCAGATCATCGGATGAGGCGAAGCGTACTTCCACACCCTGGTTCGGCAACGTATGGGCAAACAGGTTGTAGGTACCGCCGTAAAGCTGGCTGGTGCTGACAATGTTATCGCCGACACGGGTGATGCACTGAATGGCGTAAGTGATCGCCGCCATCCCTGAAGCCAGACCAAGGGCACCAATTCCCCCCTCCAGTTCCGCCATGCGCGCTTCGAGCACCGCCGTGGTCGGATTCATGATGCGGGTGTAAATATTGCCGGGTACCGCCAGATTGAACAAATCGGCACCGTGCTGGGTATTGTCGAAAGTGTAAGAGGTGGTCTGGTAGATCGGGGTTGTCGCTGCCTTGGTGGTGGGCTCGCTGGTGTAACCCGCGTGCAAAGCGATGGTTTCCGGTTTCATGCTGGGGCTCCGTTTCTGTTGTCGTTATCGGAATGAATAGTCAGTGTGACTTAAAACGGCAAGCTATCCAAGCGCGTGTCAGAACCCGGCCAGCCAGAGACGCAGGCGCAACCCCATTGCACTGGTATAGCCGCGGGTGACAAAGCGCACCCTGCCGCTGGCATCGACAACGAAGGTCGCCGGCACAGCGCTGACGCCGTAACGTTTTGAGAGCGCACCCTCTGGATCGTTAACCACCGGATAGGCCACATCCTCCTGCCGCAGGTAGTCGATCACCTCATCGGCGCTGCCAGACTGCATCGCCACACTAATAAAAGGGACATCCTTCGCCAGGCCGTCGATACTCCCCTGCTCCAGTGCGCAGATCGTGCACCATGTAGCCCAGAAGTGGATCAGAGACGGCCGCCCCTGTAAGGAACGCAGATCGAAATGTTCTCCCTGAATGGTCGTTGCCGCGAACTGGGGCGCATCACCACTAGCCGCATTACGGGTGAGAAATACCTCCAGCGCCAACACGATCAGCAGCAGGAGCAGCAACTCCAGCAACAGTTTCGGCAACGCCTTGCGCATACGTGCAAACCAATCTTTCATGCCGCCATTCTACCTGCCAGTCGCCCTGAACTCCCGCGCCATGCACCCACACGAACAACACAGTACACTTGCCTTATGGATCTATTTCAACGACTGCTCGTCGCGCTGGCGCTGGGGCTGCTGATCGGTATCGAGCGCGGCTGGCACGAACGCAGCGCCCCGGAGGGAAGCCGCATCGCCGGACTACGCACCTTCGGCATTATCGGCCTGCTCGGTGCGGTGTGGGGGCTGCTCTCCGAAGAGCTGGGCGAACTGCTACTTGGTGCTTCGTTCGTCGCCTTTGCTGCACTGGTGATTGCCGCCCACTTGCAGGAATCCCGAAACGACGAGGATTTCGGCATGACCACCCCCGTCGCGGCAATGCTCACCTTTGCCCTTGGCGCCATGGCCGCCCGCGGCCACCTGGCCATTGCTGGCGCGGTGGCGGTAATCGCTGCCTCCTTGCTGGGCCTTAAACCCATTCTGCACAAATGGCTGGCACAAATGGAGCAGCAGGAACTCTATGCCATATTCAAGATGCTGTTCATCTCCGTGGTACTGCTGCCAATCCTGCCGAATCAGGGTTACGGTCCCTGGCAGGCGCTGAACCCCTTTGAGATATGGTGGATGGTGGTCCTCATCGCCGGGATATCTTTTGCCGGATACTTTGCCGTGAAAGCGGCAGGACACCGGCGAGGCCTGGTGATCACCGGACTGTTCGGCGGTCTCGCCTCTTCCACGGCGGTCACCCTCAGCTTTGCCCGGCTCGGCCGCACCAATCCCGGTGCCCACTCGTTACTGGCGGCAGGAGTGATCCTGGCGGCGGGCACCATGTTTCCTCGCATGTTGCTCGAAGTCTCGGTGATCAATCGGTCCCTGCTGCCTGAACTGACCACACCATTGCTGGCCATGATGCTAATCAGCTACCTGAGCGTACCGCTGCTGCTGTTCTCTCGCCAACAGGAGCACGGCATCAAGTCGGTTACCATCAGCAACCCATTCGAACTGATGCCCGCGCTTAAATTTGGACTGCTGCTGGTGGCGGTGTTGTTACTGGCAAAACTGTTCCAGCAATGGTTTGGCGATGCGGGGATTTTTGCCGTAGCGGCGATCTCGGGGATCAGCGATGTGGATGCCATTACCCTCTCCCTCTCTCGTCTTGCCGGTGAAGGGCTGCCCGCAAGAGTGGCCAGCGAAGCAATCTTCATCGCCGCCAGCGTTAATACCCTGGTCAAGGGCGTTATGGTCATGGCGATCTGCGGGCGCGAAATGGCGTTAAAGGTCATGCTGGTCTTCCTCCTCGCCATCGCCGCAGGCAGCATAGCTATTTTCTACGGCGGTTAATCAAACATGA
This sequence comes from Thiohalomonadaceae bacterium, assembly GCA_050299175.1. Taxonomy (GTDB): domain Bacteria; phylum Pseudomonadota; class Gammaproteobacteria; order Thiohalomonadales; family Thiohalomonadaceae; genus JAPHTQ01. The sequence continues at coordinate 16,421 of JBNKVM010000061.1, read as the reverse complement.
GTGGAACCATCCCACAGGCAGAAGTCGCTGTATTGCTGCCGTTTCATAACGCGGCAAAAACTCTGGGCGAAACTCTCGACTCCATTCAGCGCCAGACCCTGCACGACTTCACCGTTATCGCGGTCGACGACGGTTCCGAGGATGATTCCGCCGAGATCGTCCGCCAGCGAATGCACGACGACCCGCGGATTCATCTGCTACAGCCAGGAAGACAGGGCGTGGTCGGAGCGATGAACAGCGCCCTGAAGGTGTGCCGTAGCCCGCTGGTGGCACGTATGGATGCGGACGATGTGATGGATGCGCGACGGCTGGCATTGCAGCGCGTCTACTTACAGGCACATCCGGAGATTACCCTGCTGGGAAGCCGTGTCGAAATGTTTGCCGACTCACCGCTCAGCGACGGCCTACAGGAGTACATCCGCTGGCAGAACGACTGCCTCAGTTCGCAACAGATTGCCGACAATATCTATGTAGAGCTACCCATCGCCCACCCCTCATTGATGTTTCGCCGCGAGGCGGTAATGGCTGCGGGAGCCTATCGCGACGGTGATTTTCCCGAGGATTATGAACTGTTGCTACGGCTGCACAGTCGTGGTGAGCGGATGGCAAAACTGCCAGAAACCCTGCTGCAGTGGCGTGACAGTGGCGGCAGGTTGACCCGCACAGATGATCGCTATTCCCGCGAAGCCTTCGATCGCATCCGTACAACATATCTATCTGATGACCCGCGACTGCATAGCGGCAGGCCGTTGGCGTTGTGGGGGGCAGGACGCAAAAGCCGCAAACGTGCGGCACTGCTGCTGGAGAAGGGTTTCAGACACATCGCCTGGATCGACATCGACCCGCGCAAGATCGGCAACCATATCGATGGCATCCCCGTTGTCGCCCCCGACTGGCTGCGGAAAGAGGAGCGACCGCTGGTGCTCAATTACGTCAACAATCACGGTGCACGCGAGTTGATTGCCACGGAACTGGAAGGGATGGGATATCGACAGGGCAAGGATTATCTACAAATCGGCTAGACCGGATACAGCGGGAACCGCACTGTATCCGGCCAAATCCATGCCGGGAGAAACAGATGAAAAAAAGGCCGGAAAAAACCGGCCTCGTGATAAAAGGGACCGAACACCAGTCCCAAAAACGTGACAAGGAGAGCGAAGTTAACAACTTCGAACTATCACTACGGGTCAGTGAAAACCCGCTTGACCCTCCGATAGGTTCCTAAGGGTCGAGTGTGAGATTAGACGAGCAAGCTTAAACCTGTCTTAATCGTCGGAAATTTCCGGCTCATCACGTTTTTCGCCGAGATCCCGCGCCAGTTGCTGTAACCCACTAAAGTAGCTCGCCCCTTTGACGGTCTGCTCCATCGCCCGCCGGACGCTACTGAACAGGTCCAGTTGCGCCACCATCTGCCGCAGGCGGATCGTCTCCCTGGCCCCGGCATTGAGCAGTTGCGCCTTAAGCCGGGCGTACTTCTTTTCCAGCTCATCCAGCGACTCCAACGCCGCCTGTGGCGCAAAACTTTCCGACAGCGGGTCCGCCAGTTCCAGCAGCTTGACGCAATCGAGGCGAAACTGATCGAGACTGGCCTGTAGCTCCGTATCATCCAGATAGGGCAGATTCTCCTGAACCTGAGACATCTGCACTGCCACCAATGCCGCCTCCTGATAATAACGCGAAACCCGCAGCGCCAGCGGCAGGTTCTCGACGATTTCTCCCGGCAGGTTAGCCTTCTGCATCTGCACACTAAAATGATCGACCGCGTCTGCCAACCTCTCCATCACCGTCTGATCCTTGTGTAACTGTGCGCTGGTATGGCGCTCGGTACTGAAGGCGTCGCGCAGCATCTTGCCGGCAAAATCCCCCATCCGCCCCAGTTCCATCACCAGCGCATTAAAGGCCAGCGAAGGTGTGGCAACCACGTTCATGTCGAGATAGACCGGTCGCCCGAGATCCTCTTCCACACTGCGCAAAAGCTGAACCAACCAGCTCACCAGAGCGGGGGTAAACCACCACAGCAACAGTACTCCGAAAATGTTGAACAGGGTGTGGAACAGCGCCAGCGAAGTCAACATTGAGGGGTCCATGCCAAGTACCTGCCGTACCTGCTCGATTAATGCCAGTAACGGAGAAAGGATCAGCAAGGCGATAGCACCAGTGATTAAATTGAACAGGACATGTATGGCGGCGATACGTTGGGCATTGGCGGTGGCACCGATAACCGCCAGTGCCGCGGTGGACGTGGTGCCGACATTGGCGCCGATTACCGTGGCCGCCGCCGCCTCCATCGTTAGCAGGCCGCCTGCTGCCGCGGTCAGGGTTACCGCCATCGCCGCACTGGAGGACTGCATCAGGAAGGTCAGGATGAAACCGAGACCAGTAAATACCAGTAAACCGAGTGCATCCTGCTCGAAACCGTCCAGGGAAATCGTGTTACCGATATCGGCAAAGGCATCCTTGAGGATGGCGATACCGAGGAAGAACAGACCAAAACCCGCCAGGGCGTCGCCCAACGCACCGCGCCGTGTGGTGCCACTCACCACCCGCAGGAACATCCCTAAACCGATCAGCGGCAACGCCAGCGCCTGCACATGCAGCTTAAAACCGACAATGGCCACCAACCAGCTGGTCATAGTGGTGCCGATGTTGGTACCGTAGATCACATAGACCGTCTTGAGGATATCCAGCAGACCCGCGTTGACAAAACCGATCACCGCGACGGTCACCGCGCTGGAAGACTGCACCAGTGAGGTGATCATCACTCCGGAAAGAAAGCCGCGCAGCGGGGTACTGGTCCACTCGGAAAGGATGTGTTTCAACGCCTCGCCCGCGGCCATCTTCAGGCCGTCGGTCATCATCTTCATTCCCAGCAGGAACAGGCCGATACCCCCGATGAAACTCCCGGCCAGACTGAGATCCGCAAGACTCGGCATAGATAGGTTCGCTCCTTCCTAGTCCCTGCGAAGACGCGCCGAAACGGCGATAGGTGTTGGGTAACGCAACATGATCCAGTAGGAGGAGACGATAAAAGTGACCATGGTGGTGAGCTGGATTAGAGCAGAGGCACGCATCGAGATCACCGTGCTCTGTTCTGCCAGCATGGCAATAAACAGGGAAAATTCGCTGATCTGCCCCAGACGCACACCCACTTCCCGGGAAAAGCGATCGCTCTCTCCAGTGCGCAACAGAAAACGGCGAAACACGGGAGGTTTTATCACTACCAGCAAGACACCGAGCACTAATGAAGGAATCAACAGTTCCTGCAGCATCGACGGATCGAACTGCGCACCGAGGGAGAAGAAAAACAGAATCAGGAAAAAATCACGCAACGGTTTAAGGCTTTCGGCGATAAAGGTACTGATTGGACTGGTGGCCAATGCTACCCCGGCGATAAAGGCGCCAATCTCTGCCGACAAGCCTGCCATCGCCGACAGTTCTGCGAAGCCGAGACACCAGCCGATGGCGACCAGAAAAACATACTCCTGGATGGTATCGAAACGCATGAACAGCGGCGCCAGGATATAGCGTGCCGCCAGCAGTGATGCCAGCATTAATAGCGGTAGCATCAGCGATACCTTACCCAGTTCCAGCAGCAGTTCCCCTTCACCGCCATAGGCTTGAAGTGCCAGCAAGGCGAAGATCGCCAAAATATCCTGCAGCAGCAGGATACTGATCATCACTTCCCCTGTGTGTTGCTGATGCAGTGTGGTAGTGGGCAACAGTTTCAGACCGATAATGGTGCTGGAGAACATAGCGGCCACGCCCACCAGTAGGGAGTCGATATTGTTGAAACCGAAAGCCAAAGCCGTGGCGAAACCCACCACAGCAAACAGCAACGAGGTACCCAGTGTGACCAAGGTCGTCTTACGCAGCAGACGCACAAGTTCCTGCGGGTGCAAGTTCAGTCCCAACAAAAACAGCAGGAAGATCACGCCAATGTGGGCGATGGCAGCGATCAAGGCTGGTTCCTCTACCATCCCGGTTCCCCAGGGCCCGAGTAACACCCCCAACAGGATATAACTAACCAGCATCGACTGACGGGCAAACAGCGCCAGAGTGACGATCAGTGCCGCACCGGTAAACACGAGAAAAAGAGAAAAGAGGATCGGATCGTTGGTCATACCAGGGCCTGTTAAGACTAAATTTGCTTGTCGTTTATTCTAAACAAATTATGACACAGGCCGATAAGAGACGCAGGACGTATTCTAAATAACCATCCTATACTTGACGAATAGGCAAAACACGGGAGCGATGTAGATGGACATCACCCCACCCAAAAGCGATCAGGGAATCCAGCGCCTGAAAGAGGCCAACCGTAACGATTCGGTGAAACAGACGGATCGTATTAGCCCCTATCCGGCCATCGAATCGAGCGAAACCCACCACGAGGCAGGCGTCAAACCTGCAGAAGAAAGACGCCAGCATGAACGGCGACATGGTCAGCGACGTCGCCAGGAAGAGGAGACCCCTTTTGATACCCGTAGCGGCATCGAGCGACGCCAGTCGGCCAGACGCATGGAAGATCGGCTGAACGAAGAGCGCGCCGACAAAGAGAATGATGCTCCACCTCACATCGATGAAAAGGTTTAACTCGGGACACTCTAGACCGCTTGAATATCCCGCAACACCAATTCACGCAAAGTCAGTTCCTGCAGGTGTTGACGAACACCTTGCTCCATATCTTCCAGTAGACTATCGACGGTCCTGACCGAAGCGACGCGATTTTCCATCAGCGCCTGCTCTTCATCGGGCCGCCGCATCTGCCCCAGCAACTCAGCAATAGTCAGCGTTGCCGGATCGTGCATCAACAGATATTCAGGCGGTTCATTGCCACTCTCCAGCAACAGCCCTCGATCCTGTAACAGTTGCAGAACCTCGCCAATGCGATCGCCAGGCATCTGCAATAACTGAGACAGTTTCTCCACTGACAACGGCTTACCATTGTGCACGAAGCGATGGGCAATCCAGTACATCACCAGTAGACCCATCTGTTCACGAAAGCGACCGCTTAACGGCAGGCGTTGGTTACTCAATCGAATCTGTTCGGGGTACTGATGATAGTAGGCCACCTGGGAACCGAGCAACAGGATCAACCAGCTCAGGTAGAGCCAGATCATAAACAGGATCAGGATAGCAAAGCCGGAATAGATGGCCGCGTACTTGGTGGAAGAGGCGGCAAACTCAGCAAAGATCAGTCCGGTTGTCTGCCACAGAATACCGCCAACGGCGGCCCCTACCAGGGCGGACTGAAATTTCACCTTGGTGTTGGGCACGAACATGTAGACGAAGGTAAAGGCAATGGTAATCAGGAAAAACGGCATCATGTTGGTCAACAACACCACCAGACTGCCGAAAGGTTCGATGCTGAGGATCTGCTGTACCAGCGCACTGCTCATCATTGAGGCAGTCATACCGATAGCGGAAAAAACCAGTACCGGACCGACCAGAATGACACTGAGATAATCGCTAAAACGACGCGACAGGGAGCGAGTCGACTTGGCGTGCCAAACATAGTTGAAAGAGTTTTCCACCTTCTGCAACAGGGAGACCACGGTATAGAGCAGTAGTGCCAGACCGAGAGAACCGAGTACCCCGACCTTCATATTCTCGACAAAACCGAGAATATTCACTACGACTTCATTACCCTTTTCGCCAAGAGGTTGCACCAGATTGAGTAACAGCGGTTCGATCTGGTTGTGCACGCCGAAGGCCTTAAGCACGGAGAAACTGACCGCCAACAGCGGTACCATCGACAATAACGTGGTGTACACCAGACTCATGGCACGCAGATTAAGCTGGCCGTTGGCAAACTCACGGATCAGAACAAACAGCAGGCGCAGGGTCCGATAGAGATAACGCGTCAGCCAGGGCAGCGAATCCAGATCCGCACGCCACAATTCATTTAACAGAAACTCTTTCGCCTGGAGATATACACTGTGGGGACTTTGCATCGCTCCCTCGCCTGTCTGCCACTATTAATAACAATAGAGTATGACGGGAAAGCGTGAGGAACAAGGAAAGAAAGAGTATGTAGGCACATTTCCGCCTGCTGGAAACATCCTGTACGGCGAACAAATAGGACTCTGAAAAATTCAGAAGCGACTCAAACATGGATTCGTGTCTGAAGACACAGTGAGAACACTTCTAGTGGAAGGTCACGCCACTCTGCAACAGCTCGGGCAAGCGCGCACGCAGTATCTCAGCATCGCTGGCATCGGGTAGCAACTCCAGATAACGACGATAATCATCTGCGGCAGCAATACTGCAATCCAGCAGCTCGTAGAGATAACCGCGCTCACGGAAACCGCTGGCCATCCCCGGCATGAGAAGCAAAATTTTCTCCAGTGCCCATAAAGCACTTTGCGGATCACCACGCAACAGATAGCCCTGCTTCAGGTGGCGCAACATACGCACCATCAGGGTCTTGTCGTCAGTTTCGGAAAGGAAGCGACCGAGACGATACGACGGTCGTTTACGCAGTGCATAGGTACCAGAAAGAATCAGTGCCAAATCATCTTCCTGCAAAGGCATACCGCCATCACTGGGGTCAATCACCACATCCCCTTCGGCATCGCTATAACGTATCAAAATCCTTCCAGGAAAGGATACCGCCTCAAGGTGCAGCCCTAGCAGGCGCCCGACAGTGAGATAGATCAATGCAATGCTTAACGGTGAACCGCGGCGATTATCGATGACACGATCGAGAAACAGATTTTCAGGAGGGCAACGACTGGAGCATATGCTGACAAAACCGCGGTCGTTGAACAGATAGTCATTCAGTTGGAACAGGGCGTCGCCAAGCCGAACAGAGGGGGGTAACTGCTCACTCACCTTCTCCGCATAGAACTGCAAACGCTGCAGATATTCGCCAACATCAACCGCAGGATCGACTTCATGTGCCACCAGCAATGCCGCCTCCGCCAACCGGTCTGCCCGCGGCTGGGACAGCAACTGCTGCAAAGAAATTACATTGTTGAGACCCATTACATCAGCCTCCGAGGGGGAGATTACTATTTTAGGCAAAGTATAGTCGAACGCCTGAAGACAACCTGAAGGAAGGTCTCACCTAGCCAAAAGTGGTAGCCTCAAAATTCAAACCTGGGAGCTTAACGCCTTCCACTCCTTCTCCAATCGTGGCGCCGAGACCGTTTCACTGGTTCCCAACTCCTGGGCAAACAATGACACCCGTAGCTCCTCCAGCAACCAGCGGAAGCGTTGCCAAGATGGCTCGACACAAATGTCACCATCACCACAACGTTGCCAGTAGCGTTGCCACAGCGGTTGCAGCTCCAGCATCAGGCGGCGATCCCGTTCGGGATCACTGCGCAACTTTTCCAGGCGTTTCTCAATCGCCTGCAAATAGCGGGGCAGATCCTGCAATCGCGATAATGGTGTGCGGGCGACAAAACCTTTTGCTAACAGGTGGTCCAGTTGCTCACGGATATCGGCAATACTATTAAGCCATTGCGGCTGCACGTTGCCTTTGAGCGCTTTGTTAATACGTTGCTGTGCCGCCAGAATCTCACCGACACTGACGGCGATACGGTTACCCTTATCAATCAGAGCATGACGTGCACTCTCCGCCTGCTGCAAAAAGAACGTTCGATCTCTCGGTGCAACCCCCTCACCTAACAACGATTGTTCAACGGCAGCACTAACAATATCGTTAACCAGTTCGTCGCAGCGACCGACAGGGACATAACGCAGGCAGCTCTCCTTGATCCCTGGCAAATTTTTCTCCAGGTATTTCAATTTGTCGCGATTGGCCAACATAAACAGACGCATCACGCCCTTGCGTTGCACCGCTTCCGCAGCCTCCGCACTTTCGCAAAGTTTTACTGCGACACTGTTGCCTTCATCGCAATAGGCAGGAAAGGCTTTAATCTCCATGCCATGTCGCTGCAGGGTAATGTTTTGTGGTAATTCATCCACATCCCACTCAACGATGCCGTTGCGTTCCCATTCACTGCTGGTTTCTTCGTTACGCAAACTTTGTCTTACCTTGCCCGCCATCTGCTGCTGTAACGCGACAAGGTCACGACCTTCAGCAAGCACTTTGCCTTTATTACCGATAACTCGATAATTCATGCTCAGATGCGGCGGCAGATTTTCCGGATGCCAGGCATCATCGGGAACGGAGGAGCCACTGATACGATGCAACTGGCGGGCAAACACCGCCAACAGATTACCTTCGCGCATCACGATGACGGAAAGTGCCGCCTCGGCAAAGTTAATCGCGGGAACATAATTACGTCGTACCGGTTTCGGCATCGCCTTGATCAGGGCGATCAGTTTTTCCTTCAGCAATCCCGGCACCAACCAGTCGAAGGGTTCGCTGCTCAGTTGGGCAAGCGCCGCCAGCGGCACGATGACGGTCACACCATCCGCGGGATGACCCGGTTCGAAGTGGTAATCGAGGGGTAGTGACATGCCCTGATAATTGAGCTCGGCCGGGAACTGTTCACCGGTTACATCTGCAGCACTGTGCTGCATCAGGAACTCGCGCTCCAGATAGAGCAGGCGCGGCGCATCGGCTTCAGCCTTTTCCCGCCAGCGTTCAAAGGCCTTGCCGCTATAGATATCCTGCGGAAGGTGCTGGTCGTAAAAATCGAACAGGGTCTGCTCATCGACCATAATGTCGCGACGGCGCGACTTGGCCTCCAGCAGCGAAACCTCTTCCAGCAGGTCGCGATTATGCTGAAAGAACGGCGCCTTACAATCGTACTCGCCACGTACCAGGGCATGACGAATAAACAGTTCACGACTAAGTTTCGGATCGATGGGACCGTAATGAACCTTACGCCGCGCCACGATCAACAAACCAAACAGGGTCACCTGCTCGAAAGCGCTCACCCGGGCATTACGTTTTTCCCAGTGCGGCTCCAGATAACTGCGTTTCACCAGTTCTTTGGCCAGCGGTTCGATCCAGGCCGGGTCGATGGCGGCAACATCGCGGGCAAACAGTCGTGAGGTTTCCACCAGTTCCGCAGCCATGATCCACTTGGGCGTTTTCTTTGCCAGTGAAGAACCGGGGAAGATGGTCAGGCGAATGTTACGCGCACCGAGATACTCCACCAGCGGTTTACGTTTTTTGTTCGAGCTATCCGCATCGCGTTCGTCCTTGAGGGCGATATTGCCTAGCAGACCGGCAAGCAGTGCTTTATGAATGGCATCGTAATCCGCGGGCTGTTCATTAATTGGCAGTTTCAGTTCACGTAGTCGTCCCAGCAACTGGCCATGGATGTCGTGCCATTCGCGCATGCGCAGGTAATTGATGAACTCACTGCGACAGAGTTTGCGCAGTTTACTCTGACTCAAATGACGCGACTGCTCGTGGAAGTAGTCCCACAGATTCAGATAGGCAATGAAGTCCGATTTCTCATCACTGAAGCGGGCGTGTTTCTCATCCGCCGCCTGTTGCGCCTCCAGCGGACGTTCACGCGGGTCCTGAACACTCAGCGCCGAGGCGATGATCAACACCTCATGTAGTGCCTTCTCTTTTACGGCGGAGAGCAGCATACGACCGATACGGGGATCGACCGGCAGGCGTGCCAGTTGGCGACCATCGTTGGTAATGCGGTTATTTCGATCTACCGCGCCCAGTTCATGCAACAGTCGGAAACCGTCGTTGATATAGCGACGGTCCGGCGGGTCGATGAAGGGAAACTGTTCGATATCGCCAAGGCCAAGCAACATCATCTGCAGAATGACGCTGGCGAGGTTGGTGCGCCGGATCTCCGGCTCGGTGTATTCGGGACGCGAGAGAAAATCTTCTTCACTGTAGAGACGAACACAGACCCCGGCACTGACCCGACCACAACGTCCAGCACGTTGGTTGGCCGAAGCCTGAGAAACCGGTTCGATAGGCAGCCGTTGGACTTTGGTGCGATGACTGTAACGACTGATCCGCGCCAGGCCGGTATCGATCACAAAACGAATACCGGGCACCGTGAGTGAGGTCTCAGCGACATTGGTCGCCAGCACGATGCGTCGACCGCCGTGACGGCGGAAGACCCGATCCTGTTCGCTGGCGGAGAGACGGGAGAAGAGCGGCACCACCTCAGTATCGCGCATGCGATGTTTACCCAACGCCTCGGCGGCTTCACGGATATCACGCTCCCCGGCGAGGAAGATCAACACATCGCCCAACGGGTCGAGTCGCGCCACTTCATCCACCGCATCGATCAATCCCTGCAACGGATCGGCCTCGCGTTTGCCTTCTTCCAACACTTCCAACAGCGGGCGGTAACGCACCTCCACAGGATAGGTACGGCCCGAGACCTCCACCACCGGCGCATCGTTAAAGAATTCGGCAAAGCGTTCGGTGTTGATGGTTGCCGAGGTGATGATCAGTTTCAGATCGGGCCGCTTTGGCAACAGCTGTTTGAGATAACCGAGCAGGAAATCGATATTGAGGCTGCGTTCGTGGGCCTCGTCGATAATCAGGGTATCGTACTGCTCCAGTAGTGGATCGCTCTGGATCTCCGCCAGCAGGATACCGTCGGTCATCAGCTTGATCAGGCTGCTGCCACCGGAACGTTCGCTGAAACGAATTTTAAAGCCGACCAGTTGTCCCAGTTCGGTATGCAGCTCTTCGGCGATACGGTTGGCAACGCTGCGGGCGGCGATACGTCGCGGTTGAGTATGACCAATGGAGGCGGTTCGACCGCGCCCCAGTTCCAGGCAGATCTTCGGCAACTGGGTGGTTTTACCGGAACCGGTCTCCCCGGCGACGATCACTACCTGATGTTTGCTGATCGCCTCGGCGATCTCCTGGCGCCGCTCACTGACCGGCAACTCTGCCGGATAGTCGATGCGCGGCACCAGCGCCGTGCGCTGTGCCAGACGCTGTGACGATGCCTCTATCTCTCGCGCCACCTCGGCCAGTCCACGGTCGATCGGCTTGCCCTGTTGCTGCCGCCGTTGCAACCCGTGCAGACGCTTGCCCAAACGCTGCCGATCGGCGGCCATACATTGGTCGAGCTGGGTGAGAAGTTGCTGGTGAGAAAGCGGCACGGTAGAGACTATGGATTTACTGTTATATTCAGAGGTAACGTATGTTACCGACATCACTCGAACATCACTACCCACTGACAGGGAGTTACCCATGCCCAAGACCCTACGAATTTTATCCCTGCTTACCGCAGTACTGACCCTGGGCGCTTGCACCTCGGCCACCGTGGTCAGCAGCAGCGGTGGCCCGACCATTCAACAGGCACAGTACGAACCCTATAACGGACCGAAGAAACGCGTCGCCATCAGCTCCTTCGAGGACAAGGCGACCCACAGCGGCAATCTCGGGCGCGGCGTTACCGACATGCTGGCCGACTCCCTGTTTAACACCAACCGCTTCATCGTGTTGGAGCGCGAACGCCTCAAGGATGTGATCAAGGAACAGGACATGGTCGACAGCGGTCGCTTCCGCCAGGAGACCGTGGCGCCCAAGGGACAACTGGAGGGGGCCGAACTGCTGATCCGCGGTTCCATCACCCAGTTCGAACCCTCATGCCGCGGTGGTTCGCTGCTGCTGGTCGGTGCCAAGGAGGCTTGCGTCACCATCAATCTGCGCATCATCGACGCCACTACCGGACGTATCGTCAACAGCACCACCGTCGAGGGTACCTCGGGCGCGGCGGGCATCGGCCTGATCTTCACCTCCGCGCCGCTACCGGTTGGTCTTGGTGCCTGGTCGAAGACGCCGATGGAGACCGCCCTGCGCAACTGCATCGAAACCGCGGTACGCCATATCGTCGAGACCAAGCTCTAGTTTATGTCGAGAGTTTTAATAGAAGTGGTCTCAGGAATAGCGAGCGCAGGTGAGACAAGGCAAAAATGGACGAAAAAGCGGAGTTTACAAATAGTAAATGAGCATTTTGAGTCCATTTTTAACACCGTATCACCAAGCACAGCATTTCTGAGGCCACTTCTGCTCCTGTTGCTGGCGCTACTTGCTGGCTGTAGCGGCGGCGCCAGCGTCGTCCAGGGAGACGGACGACGGATCGGTGAGATTCAGGGCGAACCCTATGACGGTCCGCTCAAGCGGATCGCCGTGGCCGCGGTGCTCGATCATACCGGCGGAAAAAACGGCAGCGACATCACCCGCCAGCTGGCGCTGCTGACACGCGATAGCCGCAACGCGAAGGCCAGCGATATCCTCAGCGGTATTCGCGACCTGCTAACCACCGCGCTGTTCAATACCGATCGCTTCATCCTGCTGGAGCGGGAAGGACTGGACGAAGTGATCGCCGAACAGACCTTCCAGGAAGGCAACCGTACGCTACCGAGCGAACTGAAACGCAAACTGGAAGGCGCGGAACTGTTGCTACTCTCCGCCGTCACTGCGTTCGACATGGGCGCATCAGGGGGCTTCGCCTTTCCGATCCCGATCAAACTCAATGACAACGGTGACATCGGCATCCTCGATGTGGAGATGCGCAGCGCCCACGTGGCGATGGACCTGCGCCTGGTCGATGTTGCCAGCGGCCGGGTCGTCGCCACCACCGCGGTCGAAGGCAGTGCGCGCAAATTCGGTGTCGCCATGGCAGGGATTTTTTCTGCCAACGGCGGACACCTGAGACTCCCCGGCCTGCTCAGCCTGTTCAACAACACCCCGATTGAAGGTGCGACCCTCGATATGGTCGATGCGGCGGCACATGAATTGGTGAAGAAGGCGTTTCCGCCGACGGCGGACGAATTGAAGAAGAAGGAGGATGAGGCGTTGTGGGAGTCGATACCATTGAATTGATGGGGTGTCGCTACGCGACAGTTGTTTGTTATTCCGGCATTCGCCGGAATTTGGATGAGTCGCTTCGCGACTAATAACGGCAGTGGAAAGCGGGGACTCGCCCCCGCGGGTCGAGGTACTTTTTCTGGCGAGAAAAAGTACCCAAAAAGCGCTCCCGGAATTCTCGCCCCTTCGGGGTGCCCTCGTTGCTCGCTCCAGTCGGGCGTTGCAGACAGGCCGTCCATGGCCTGACTGCAACGTTGCGCACCTCCTGTGCGCAACCCTAAAGGGCTATTCCTCCCTCCACTGCGCGACTCGGCGTAATTGACGGGCCTGAAAACCCCTTCGTTTAACTATTCACTTAGCTTTGATACTTGCCAATACCGACTCACCAGAGTACAAAAAGAAAAACAGCGAGAAGGGAAGCCGCAAAATATCCCACCTGACCGCTAAAGGATGACGACGTATTCCCAAAATCTGTTACTGACGTGTTTCTCCATATCGCTATCAGAAAATTCAGTAACTTATGGCTGTAGTGGAATTTTATCCATCAATATCGGCGTATTACATTACGTCACTTCCGACGTGGAATTATAGTTATGTATTTAAGGAGAAATATGAAAAAATTAGCAAGTATCTTTATTCTGTTTGTTTGTTCTTCGGCCTCGTATTCTGAACCATATGTATACGAGGATGGAGGTTACAGATTTGAGGCGTCAAATAGTGAAGAGTGTTACGGACTTGGCACAAGTAGTCCAATACTTGCAGTTTGTCAAAAACACTTCAAAAATCTATCCCTAAACAAACTTAACAGTAGCTATGAAAAACTGCTTTCTAAGTTAGTTCGAGATAGAGAGGGGCTGGTGAAAGCACAAGAAAAATGGGAAGAGTTTTCTAACTTACAGTGTAAATTTGAAGCAAAGGCATCAGAAGCATCATCAAAACCGTATAATGCTTACACTGAAGTTTTCAATATATGTATAGATAAACTTCGGGAAGAACGATCAGTATATATCAACAAAATTGAAACGGGATGTGCTGGCTGCGTTCAGTAATACATAACATGTTGCTCAAGTACACTACGGGCGCAAAAAGCGCGCCCTCCGTGGGACAGCCTACGCTACGCTTCGGCTGCCCCTTAGCAAGGCGTTAGCCTCAATGAAAACAAGATATACAATTCTACGTTATATAACTGTGTTATTAACGGCCACACTACCATTTCTTGGTGCTGCCATCGTCACTATGCCGAACTTGCTTATGGGTGGACACTGGGGAACAATGAACTGGCTCATGCAACCACTAGCAGGCATATCAATCTTGCTAGCACCTATTGCATGGTTAGTATTGGTAGTTATGGGTATTGGCTGGGCACATAATAAAAGGCTTCACAAGTCTATTCCTATTTTAGGCTTGGCAACCGGGCCTATAAGTATTGTGCCCTGGGCGGGTTTCTTATTACCAGTGTTATTCTTGTTGCCTGCAATCATCTTAGCTGTTCGGCTTGTAAATTTTCATCTAGGTAAGCCAACATGAACTGGCGGGCTAACAAGCGCGTAACCGGATGCCAAAAGCTGCGCCGCTTCGCTATGCAACTTTTGGCATCCGGTTACGCGAAACGTTAGCACCATAAACAACATGAAATGTGAAATCTGCCATCGAGAAATCCATATTAATTGGGGAAACTCACAGCATGTACTTTGTGAAATGCACTCAAATAGTAAAGACACCCAATCAAATCCCGAAATTTCTGCTTCCGATCTACCTATAGCGGAATCAGAAAGCCATAGTCTTGGCGTTAAGGTATGGAATACACTCTTTCTGATTATTTATATATTGGCATTATTTCCATGGCTTGGAATTTCCGCCATATCAATAATGGCATTTGATTCTCCTGGCTCAGAAAATCGTATAGGTCCGTGGTTATTAGTAGGTTTTGTCTGGTCTTATCCAATTTGGGCTGGAACATTCTGTATAGCGTCTGCGATGAGCTATAGGCATGGCAAATACGAAAAATCCATGTTGTTATCAATTATGCCAATAATCTTTGGAATATCGGTCATTGTATGCTTCTATATTTATGGCACTATTCTTAACTAGCATGCTAACAAGTCGTTCGTGCGGGACCGTCGCTTCGCTCCGGCCCCACAACTCAAACGTTAGCCTCACAAGGAATTATCGTGATTTTTAAAAAAGTACTTTATTTATTTTTTCTCATGTTGTTCAGTCTTTCTCATGCAGATGAAATACCAATTCCACAGTTTTCAGGAGAAACAATTAAATACACTGATTCATTTGGTGGTGAGCTTATCCTTGGCGAAAGAACACCTGAAAAGTTAAAGTTTTGGTTCCGAACCGTAGGAGGTAATTACCACCAATGCCACATGACTGGAGTTGCGACGTCCAGAGACAATGAAACCTATAAATATGGACTCGTTGAGCAGAGGAATAAAAAGAATGTATTCTGCTCTCTTTCCATAATTACTGTTGGTGATGCTGTGGTTCTTATTGACGAAAGTAACCGGTGTCAAGTAATTAGTTGCGGGCAAAGAGCTAGTATTAGCGGGGCGGTATTTCACCGCGCGAAATAAGGCTAACAAACCGCAGTAATCGCTCCCGTTGGTCGCTGGGACAGCCAAAAAATGCTGCGCTTTTTTGTCTACCCCTGTGCGGAACGTTATATTTCAAAGGAAAAGCACACATGAATGTGTTTATTAACATATCCAGGGCAGTAATCATTTTACTTATGGTTGTACTCCCTATACTGTCAGTATTGAATTGCACTAGCTGGTCAGAAGCTACTGGCCATGTCAGCAATTGCTACATAAATGCTACTTTTCTAAAAGAATATGCAGGTTTAACGTGGGGCCTTATTTTTATAAGTATCTGGACTGGTTATATACCACTAGCGATTTATATTGGTTTATGTTTGCTTTTGCTTTTTGGTGTTCCTTGGTATATCAAGCGTGGCATTCATGAAACCAATAACACAAATAGTGAAATCAACAATTACAATGAGCCATCTGAAATATCTAATGGTAATAGTAAAACATAACAAGTCGTTATGTGCGAGACTGTTCTAGCACCACTTTAGTGAACACTTTTTGATACCGAATTTCGCGAAGTTTTTATGTAATAATTCTTTGCAATCCCCCCGTACTTCCCCCTTGACTCCCCCTCCCTTTCTCCTTAGTTTGGACAGTGCAACACCGCTCAATTAAGGAACCTCTGAAGGAGTATGCGAGCGGGATGAGATGCAAGGCGCACGGAGCGCAGCGACCGAGACATATCAGGTAGATAGGCGAGGAAGCGAGCACCACGCAACACAGCAGATCGCCCGCGCAGCAACTCATTCAAGGTTCCGTAAAGCACCGGATGGAGGTGCTGGTACACCATCCACCCGGCTAACCCTAAGAACTGAATGCGCAGACTTAGGGCTGCATGGAGTATACAACATCGTTGTGTGACTGGCGGCCCTTCTGTCTCAATGACGTCGGGGCCGCTTTGCGTTGAGCTTCCATCCACCCGGTAATAACGCCGATGAGATGGTCTCCTCCCTCTTAGTTATCGGCGTCGCAATGCGCCATGATGGAGATCCAAGCAACCATCAAAAAGAAGGAGGAGACCATGGACAAGCCTATGACAATCGGCCTGGATTTGGCAAAACATACCTTTCATGTGGTCTGTTGCGATACACGGG
>JBNKVM010000060.1:0-26229 GCA_050299175.1 Thiohalomonadaceae bacterium | reverse complement strand
GGCCTTCTGGCAGCTAATCAAGCGCTATGCAGTGGTGGCGGATATCCGCAAGCATCTCTCGCCGCATACCCTGCGTCACGCTTTTGCCACCCACCTGCTCAATCATGGTGCCGACCTGCGAGTGGTGCAGTTGCTGTTGGGGCATAGCACCTTGTCCACCACCCAAATCTATACCCATGTGGCCCGTGAGCGACTAAAAAACATCCATGCGCAGCACCACCCACGCGGATAACCACTATTTACGTAGTGTTATCGACGGGAACTTCGGTCGGAACAGATGATCCAAACTGCTACCGCCTGCCTTCTGTTCCTGCTCTGAACTGGGTAGACTTGCGGGTCATTGCTGTAACCAATCACTGTTGGGGTAACCATGAATTTCAAATCCTTGCTGTTAACCTGTGCGCTGGCATTGCTGGCGATCTCCCCCCTGCATGCCGAAGAGGACGCACTGAAATCGGTACTGCTGAAGGCATTTGGTCGAGCCCCGGACCAGATCGCCCCGTCGGCAGTCGATGGCCTGAAAGAGGTGATTTACGGTACCGACGTCTACTACGTCACTCCCGATGGTCGCTATCTGGTCAGTGGCTCAATGTTCGATCTCAGTTCGCAGAGCAATCTTACTGAGCAGCGTCTCTCCGGGCTGCGCAAGGATATGCTCAAAAATGTGGATGAGTCTTCGATGATCATCTACAAGGCCAAGGGCAAGGAGAAGCACGTCATTACCGTGTTTACCGATATCGATTGTGTTTACTGCCGTAAGCTCCATTCAGGTATGGCGGAAATGAACAAGCTTGGTATTACCGTGCGCTATCTGGCCTTCCCACGTGCCGGTATCGGTTCTCCTTCATACGACAAGGCTGTGAGCGTCTGGTGTGCTGAAGATCGCAACAAGGCGATGGACCAGGCGAAGAATGAGAACAAAATTACGCCAAAGAAATGTGATAACTCACCCGTAGCAAGCGATTTTATGCTGGGACAGAAACTGGGGGTTAATAGCACACCATCCATCTTACTGGAAGATGGGCACCTGATGCCTGGTT
Source organism: Thiohalomonadaceae bacterium (assembly GCA_050299175.1). Classification (GTDB taxonomy): domain Bacteria; phylum Pseudomonadota; class Gammaproteobacteria; order Thiohalomonadales; family Thiohalomonadaceae; genus JAPHTQ01. Next base: position 25,189 of record JBNKVM010000060.1, on the reverse strand, counting down.
ATGCGCCGCCGGATCGTTTGCTTGCTTTGCTGGATAGCAAGGGAAAAAAATAGATTCACTTATTGGAGATCGATCCCGTTGGGGTCGATCTCCAGCAACAAACGCGGCGCGGTGAAAACAAGGAAGCAGCGCATTTTCAATTCAGGCCACAGTTTCTGTATCCCGTCGGCGTAATAGCCAAGTTGTTCCTGATAGCCCCTTGCTAAAGCATATACATTACTTCCTGTGGCATGGTGGTGGCTTTTGTAGTCGATAATCCACGCCTCATTCTGGCCGATTAGCAGCCGGTCGATAATCCCATGAACCGCTCTGCCGTTTAGGCGATAAATGAGCGGCACCTCATTGAGCGCGGTGGTTTCACTGTCAGGCTGGAAAATAGTCGCCAGCTGTTTCTCTTCAATAAGTGCCAGACATTCCGCATGACACTGCCGTACCGGGGCGTCGTTCTGATCCAGAGCAAATTCTGCAGCCACGGTAACTAATGCATTTGGCAACTGCTCGGCTGGCGACTCTGTCATCAACTGCAAAAGGCGATGAATCAACAGGCCACGCAGTCGTCCATCTTCGTCTCCAGCCACAACGGCATTTTCCGTTCCTGCTGAGTAGCTGGGTGCGATCTCTTTTAGCGCATGTTGAATCTTTAAAGGCTGTGCCAGGCGTGGGTCGATATCCATCGCCCCCGATCCAGATGGTTTGTCCGGCGCTACTTCAGTGACGGATGGTGTTCTCCCATGAGACAGGGTTAACGCCTTATCGCTATCGATGGTTTGCCCCGGGTCCAGCGCCCGACGCAGGGCAAAATACCAGCCGCTTTCATCCTTACCCGCCGGGCATGCGCCACTGATGAAAAGCCACTGACGGGCACGAGTGAGGGCGACGTAGAGCAGGTTTGCCGATTCCCGTTGCTGTTCTTTTTGTTCCCGTTCCAGGCGTAGGCGTATCGCCTCGGGCTGTTGCTCCTTTTTGCCCACCAGAAGGAAACTTTTTGGGCGTGCTTCCTCAGGCGGCCACTCCAGCAGGGTATGGAAAGGTTTGGCAGCACCGTCGTTCTGTGCGCTATCGGCGAGGAAGACCACAGGTGCCTCAAGACCCTTGGCCGCGTGGATAGTGAGTAGTCTGACTCGATCACTACTGGCCGCGCCGGTTGCCTGATCGGGTGCATCGTCATCGCTACTACCGATCTCACCCAGGCGGGCAAGGAAATGGCCCAGGCTGGGATAGCGGCCACTATCGATCTCCAGTGCCAGTTCGAGAAAGCGGTTGAGGTTGGCGACCACCCGGGAACTCAGATGTGCGGGATAGGCGGCGCGATAGCGACGCAGCAGATCGCTTTCGTTGTAAATGCGATCCAGCAGGTCGTGGATCGGTATATGGCCCGTGAGCTGGTGCCATGCGGGCAGCATTGTCGCCGCCTGCGCTAAAGGTGTGTCGTTCTCAAGTTGCGGGGCCAGCGAAAGCAAACGTTCGTACCAGGTGCCCCGCTCGAATTGCGCCAGACGCATCAGGTCATCATCACTGCAGTCGAACAGCGGGCTACGCAGGACCGTCGCCAGCGAGAGATTGTTATCCGGGGTTAGCAGTACTTCAAGCAGCGCCACCATGTCGCCGATCTCACCGCTTTGCAACAGCGTGCCCCGTTCTGCACCGAGGTAGGGGATGTTGGCCTGGCGTAACGCCTGCTCGTAGTAGCCGGTATGGGTCCGTTTGCGCACCAGAATCATGATGTCGGCATAACGAAGCGGACGTACCTCGCCGTCGACGCTGATCGGTGTACGGGCTTCTACCAGCCGCTTGATTTCGGCGACAATCTGCTCGCCTTCCTGTAGATACTGCGGGTTGCTGCGCTCCTCACGCGGTTGCAGTAGCGGGTTGCGTAGTGCGGAGTTTTCACTTGCCTCGTCATCATCGTTCGGTCGCTCGATAAGGGGTAGTACAGTGACCTCTCCCCAGAGTTCCTGGTGATGGGTGTCGTGGGGCGTGAAGTCACGTAGTTCACCGCACAAAGGTCCGTCGTTGCCGAAGACTTTGTTGACGCACGTCATGATCGCTGGCGAAGAGCGCCAGGAGGTGTGTAGCGGAAAACTTTTTGCCTCGAGGTGTTGTGCAAGCCATTCATGGGCGGTCTGGAACAGACGTGGCTCGGCGCGGCGGAAACGGTAAATGGACTGCTTGGCATCGCCGACCAGAAACACGCTACGCAGTTTGTCGCTCCCTCCAGCTGCCAATTCTTCGAGTAATGGCAGTAGCAGTCGCCACTGGGTCGGGTTTGTGTCCTGAAATTCGTCCACCAGCAGATGGTCGATACGCTGGTCCAGTTTGTACTGGACCCAGTGGGCATTCTCCGAACGATTTAGCAGAGAGTAGGCGGACCACTCCAGATCGGTGAAGTCGAGCTGCCGTTGCTCCTGTTTCAGGCGTTGAAAATGCTCCAGTAGGCGACTGCCTGCATGGTACCAGGCACTGCAGGCATGCCAGGTAGCCTGGGCGAGCAGTTGATCGAGGACGGCGAGAATTTCCTGGGACAGTTCCTCATGCAGTTGCAGGAAACGCTGTTCCCCTTCAACGCCCATCTTCTTCGCCTGTGTTGCACTGGCCTTACGTTTGCGCGGCGCGTCCTGGGTGGTCAGAAAGGCACGGCCGCAAGCAGCGAAACGAGCTTCCCGTTCAAAGTTTTCATCACGGGCAACGGCAATCGATTCGGCTGCCGCATTGTTCTGTACCCCGGGATGCCTGCCCAGCAACTCTGCGAACTCTGCCAGGCGGGCCAGACGCTCTGCGGAGAAAAAGTTTGTTAGTGGTTCATCGCCCGGTTCGATGCGCAGTTGTTCGGACAACCGCGCTAAGGCAAAGGCGAGTGGATCAGCACTAGCTTCGGTATAGGCCCACCAGTCACCACGGTGGGCGACAAAGGTACTAAGTGAGCGCTCCAGACCATCCAGGCTGCCGCAGTAGTCGAGTAGCTGTTGTAACGCCGAGGCGGTTTCGCCGTTGGGTTGGAGGCTGGCCTCATCCAGCAGCGCATCCCGTGCGGTACGCAGGAGTTCCCCACTGCCCTCCAGCAGGCTGAACCCCGGTGGAACCTCGGCCTCCAGCGGGAAGCGCAGCAGGATCTCCTGGCAGAAGGCGTGGAAGGTGGTGGTGCGCACGCTCTGGCGCTGTCGCCGTAACTGCTCGTACAGGGTCCGCGCCCGCTCCAGGGTGGCGCTATCTGCATTGACTCCCAGGTTATCCAGTTGCAGTCGCAATGTGTCGTCATCGGCGGCTGTCATGGCGTAGAGCCGTTCGCCAAGACGGCTCTGCATCTCTGCGGCGGCCTTGCGGGTGAAGGTGACGGCGAGGATTGCATCGGGCCGTGCCCCCGACAGCAGTAGCCGTAGCAGCCGGTTGACCAACATATAGGTTTTGCCCGTGCCGGCCGAGGCCATCACGGTGGCGTTGGTTTGCGGTGCGCTGGGGGAGGGAAGGCTGTTCATATGGAGAGAATACTGGCCTGTTTGGGCTGGGTAAATAGCGTCTCATTTGTAGGATATTTCCTATTCCTGTGTAGGAAATATCTGGCAAATACTGTCCTAGAATGGCTCGAAATTTTTTTCACGGTCTCTGTAACTCTCAGATAATCAAGAATTTTCCATATTCTTACCGGTTCCGGCCCCCCTGTAAGCGGCCAGGTTGGCAGCTTGTAGGATAATTCAGAAGTGGTAGTCTTATAGCCAAGGACAGGGAACGTTTCCACGGATGTCTCGCGAGCCGCAGGATGCGGCAAGCATGGAGGCTACAGGGAACAACAAGTTTCGGACAGAGGACTTCCTTCAAGGACAGGGTATTCAGGAAGAAAACCCTTGGCATGGATGCCCACATGGAATATCTGGGGCGGTCGGTGAAAACCGACCGCCCTTTTACTTTTCAAGCCACGCCGCCCGGCGACAGATCCCCGCAAAACGACAGTAGCTACAGGTCTCTTCAGTGCCCCAGGCGGGCAGCGAGGTTCCTTCCAGCATTTGCTGATGCAACTGTTGCAGTCGTTCACCCACCACTGCCGCCAGCGACCTTAACTCCTCACCCCCCAGTAGTGTACGGCTACTCACCTTCCCGGTATCCAGAGACAGGTATTCCACCTGTTCGATCGGTTGTTCGCCATCCGCTGCCAGCAGTGCATAGAAGGGCAGTTGTACTGCCTCGCCGCTGATCACACTCTCCAGATCGGGAAGACGCTGTCCCGTTTTATAGTCGACGATGGCCTGGGCAGAACCATTACTGTCGCAGCGATCCAGACGTCCATGCAGGGTCAGGCCAGGTAGCACCTGCTCCTGCTGCAACTGTTGCTCCACGGCAGTGACTTGCCACTCTGCTGCACGTTGCAGTTGCCAGTCGATGTAATCGGGAATGTGTTTCTTCCAGCGCTGTAGCCAACCGCGATGGAGGAAGTTGTCTTCCAGATCCCGTGCGAATACCGCGTCGCTGATCTGTTCCAGCAGAGCGATCGCCTCGTTGCGTCGATTTGCACTCCACTCGCCGATGAAAGGTCCGGGCAGTTTATCTACCTCGCCGTGCAGGGCCTGCAGGCAGCGATGTACCCGCTCGCCGTAATCGGATTTTTCCAGTGCCTCACGGATCGCATCCGGTGGCGCCAGACCAAGCCCCCGGGCAGCAAAGAACTGGTATGGGCAGTCCATCAATTGCTGGTAAGCGCTGGCCGAGTAGCGTTTGTGGAGCAGCTTGGTGTCGATTGCTGGTTGGGGCTGCTGACTTTGTGGCGGTAGCGTTCGTGAGCGGACTACAGCAGATTGTTCTGAACTCAAGAGTGCCGATAGTTGCAGGTCGTCAAGATCGGACTGGTAGGCCAGTCGCTGAAAGGCCAGCAGTAGCTCCAGCCAGGGGCTGGGCGGGACCTCTTCACCGCTGCGCTGCGCACAATGGGTGATGAGCAGTGTCGGGGCGGCTTCCAGCAGACGGCGGAAGTGGTAGAACGGGATGGCCAATTGCTCATCGGCACAGAGGAGTCCCAGTTCGCGGCGTACCGCGTCGTTGAAGAACGGACTCCCCGATATCCCACCCGGCATCTTTTCCCGTTCCGCTGAAGCGATGACCAGCGCATCAAAGTGTCCTGGGAGGCTCTTCGCCAGCTCCATCAATACCACCGGCTGTCCACTGGCGCTCGGCTTGAAATCGTAGCGTTCCAGGCTGCTACCGAGCCAGTTGTGGAACTCGATCCACTCCAGCGGGTGCTGTTCACCGGTGGCCGCTTGCTGCATTTTTTCCAGCTCTTCCAGCAGGCGCATCCCCGCTTCATCGTCGGCAAGTTGCGGGATCATGCCCAGAGTTTTCAGGCTCTCTAATAACTGTTTCAGCAACACCGCCGCATCGGCGGCTTTGCCTTTTACAAAGGCCTGCATCGGTTTTGCCGCGGTTTCGAGTTGCGCCAGCAGGGCTTCGACCGGCTCAAGACGTGCTGCCAGTTCGGGCATTAACCGGTGTTGGCGGTATTTGAGGTGGCGTTGGTAACGGGCAAGTCCGCTGCCGATGTTTTCATGCAGCACGATGTCTCGTTCCAACACATAGACATTCGCCAGATGCGCCTCCCGCTGTTCCTCGGTACAGAAGAACGGGGACTTGAGCAGGTCCAGCATCGCCCTATGGGGAAAGTCCTCTTCGATACACTGCAACCAGCGCTCCAGCATTGCTGCGGCACTGGTGGTGGAGAGCGCCCAGCCTGCGGCGTCCTCGACCGGGACGTCGGCCCGTTCCAGCAGGGCGCGTACGCGACGGGCAAGACGGCGGTTTTCGCAGACGATACCGATACGGTTTTTCCCCTGCAGTAGCCAGCGACGAACCTGCAGCTCGACGGCACGCGCCTCCTCTTCATCGTCGTTGGCGGCAAAGCGTGCCAGACGATCCGTTAGCGGTGAAGCGGCGACCCTGGAGGTAAAGTCGAGCGCTCGTTGCCGCAGCGCTGTTTCTGTTGAAGCAGCGAAAATTTGATCCAGCATCTGGCTGTAGTCGCTATCTCCCTGACAGGCCATGTGTTCCGCGCCCATTGCCGTAAGCAGTCGTTGCAACGGTGCTTCAGGGTGGAGTAACGATTCCTCGGGTAGGGTTTGCGACAGGTGCCCATGCAAAAACAGCTTTACCTGATTTTGTTGGGCCATCCCCGCCAGCCATTCACGTTCCGCTGCGCACTGAGTGAGTGGGGCGAAGAGATAAACCGGAGTGGCTGGTGGTTGCTCCAGAGTAGCGGCGAGTTGCAGCAGGTAGCGGGCATTACGGTCGATCAGGTTTCGTGCGTGCAATTCCTGGTGCCAGGCCTGCCACAGGGTGTGGATCAGTTGCGCTTCACGTTCCATCGCAGCAATGGTGTGGGGCGCCAGACCATAGCCTTTTGCTACCCGCTGATGGAACTCGTCCAGATTGTCAGGCAGGCCCGTCTGGTTCAGGGTCAGCTCATCAAACAGTTGCAACAGACTGTCTGCTAGCGCCCAGTGGTTGGCGTTGCCGAACAGCTTGCTGTGTTTGCGCAGCGCCTGTACCAGGATGAGTTCGCGGCGGTAATCACTGATGCTGGCCTGTTCAGTGACGTGCTGTTCCGAGACCCAGTGACGCCACCCCAGAATCCGTGGCCCGAGCAGGGCGTTGTGTCCCAGAGATTCCGCCTGTTGCAACAGCAGTTGGCGCAGGCGCGGTGCCTGTGCGACATCGGGCAGCAGGACGGTGATGGTTTCCAGTCTGGGGAGTTGTTGCCGATGATCCAGCAATAGCTGTTCGGCCAGTACTTCCAGCGGGTCACTGGAAAAGGGCAGCAGGGTCAGACGGTCAGCGATGGCAGTATCTGTGGTCACCGAGGTTCTTCAGGTTGCAAGTGTGCGTCTATTAAACCACATGCAAGAGGGATGGTTTCGTTTACCGCCGCACAAGATCTTGTTGTGCCTGAGTTAACAGCTTGTCCAGAAGGTTGTTCGACTTATCGCAGTAGCGGGTGATGAAGTTGTCATGCAGGCCTCGCATACGCTGTATGAGTGTATCTATCGCGCTTACGGCAACGCTCTCGTTTTTCAGGCGGGAGACCATGACATCATAGTCGTGGTATTCCCCCAGTAGATCCTGAAACGACTTTAGTGCATCGACACACGCTTCGACACGGTTGTCCTTGTCGGTGAAAGGCTCCAGGAGATAACGGAGATGTTTTCCGCTAATGCGCAATTTGTGAGCGGTATGCGCATCCCAGTGGTGGCATAGTTGTGTACGCCGTTGTTGCATGCGCCGGGTTTCATGGATGAGTCGTTTGGCGGCGAGTTGGCGTAGAGTCTCCTTTGTTTCGAACTTGTCGGGCAGACAGGGCACTATTGCTTCCCATGAACTCCCTAGCGTTAGTCGAAGTTCGCGTAATGCTTCTACTAGTTGCTGCCGCCAATGCTGTTCCAGCTCGATGGAAGACAGGTTCAACTGGCCAAGTATCTGGATAAAAACCTCTATGTCTCGTGCACGGTTGGTACATTTGAATAACGCACGCAGCGGGGTGAGGCTATCGTGATCGATAATTCGTAACAGGGTTTGCAGCCGTCGCAGAGCGACCCGAAGATCGTGTAAGGCTTTGGCATCGTCAGTGGTTGTGAAGTGCTGTAGCGCCTGTTCGACGTCATAGCGCTTTTCCGCCATGAGTTGTGAAAGATGTTGGTTGTTGACGAATATCCTAGCCACAACTACGTAACAGACGCGGAGGCATCAGCCAGAGCAGGTTACCGCAGCCGCTGTCGATACGTTGATTAAATTCGATCAATGCCGCGCCACCTTTTTTCAACTGCATTGGACTGAATGGTCTGCCGCAGAGCAGCAGTCCGGCGAAGTTACTGAGTGAAGGTTCGTGGCCGACGATCACCAGTGGGGCGGATACCTGCTGTTTTTGCAGTACGGCGATGAGTTGGTGCAGGGAGTGGCCGGGTGAAAGCTCGTCGATGATCTCCAGATCGACATGCTCATACTCGGCGGCGAGAATCTCAGCGGTCTGGCGGGCGCGGAGCAGGGGACTACTGAGGATCAGGGCGGGTTCGAGGATAGCGTGTTTAATCCCTGCGGCGATCTGTTGCATGCGCTCGCGTCCCCTGTCGGTAAGTGGACGCTCGAAGTCGCTCAGGGAAAGCTCGGCGGCTTCATCCCGTTCCATGGCGATAGCGTGGCGGAGGATCAGTAGCTGTGGCATATCCATGCTCCCGGTATCTGAAAATCCAATACGGTATAGCTTGGGTGTGACCCTATTCTTTCACCAATCCCTTGAGTCGGTAAAGTTGTTCCAGCGCCTCTTTGGGAGTGAGACTGTCGGGGTCGAGTTGCTCCAGTGCCTCGTGCAGTGGGTCATTCGTTTCAGGCTGGAACAGTCCCAGCTGATGATCGACCGAGGCCTGCTCGATTGTTGCGGCGCTGCCGTTTTCCAGCGCGATCAGTTTTTCCCGTGCCAATGTCACCACCTCACGAGGAACACCCGCCAGACGTGCAACCTGCAGCCCGTAGCTCTGGCTGGCAGGGCCCTCCTTGACGCTGTGAAGAAAGATGATCTCCTCGCCGTGTTCTGTCGCATCGAGATGGACGTTGGTAACCCCGTCGAGCAGTTCGGGCAGAGCGGTGAGTTCGAAGTAGTGAGTGGCGAAGAGGGTGAACGCACGTAACTGCTTCGCCAGATGACCGGCACAGGCCCAGGCCAGAGACATGCCGTCGAAGGTGGAGGTGCCGCGACCGATCTCGTCCATCAGTACCAGGCTTTGTGCGGTGGCGTTGTTGAGGATGTTGGCGGTCTCGGTCATCTCCACCATAAAGGTGGAACGGCCGGTGGCCAGATCGTCGGAGGCGCCGATACGGGTGAAGATGCGATCGAAGCTGCCGATACGGGCGCTGGATGCTGGGACAAAACTGCCGATGTGGGCCAGCAAAACGATTAGCGCGGTCTGGCGCATGTAGGTCGATTTGCCACCCATGTTGGGGCCGGTGACGATGAGCATGCGGTGTTCGTGATCGAGAACGATGTCGTTGGGGACGAACGGATCGTCGAGCATCTGTTCGACTACCAGATGGCGTCCACCACGAATCTCCAGCCCCACCGTTTCGCTCAGTTCCGGGCAGACCAGATTAAAGGCGTCGGCCCGTTCCGCGAGGTTGTTAAGCGCATCCAGTTCCGCCAGCGCCGCGGCGGTTTCCTGTAGTCCACCCAGGTCGCTGCAGAGAGTGTCGAGCAGTTGCTCGTAGAGTTGTTTCTCCCGCGCCAGGGCGCGTTCGGCGGCGGAGAGCGCTTTGTCCTCGAAGGCCTTCAATTCAGGGGTGATGTAGCGTTCGGCTGCCTTGAGGGTCTGACGGCGTTGGTAATCCTCAGGCACTTTGTCGCTCTGCGCCCGGGTTACTTCGATGTAGTAACCGTGGACCTTGTTGTAGCTCACCTTGAGGGTGGGAATGCCGCTACGCTCCCGTTCCCGCTGTTCCAGATCGATCAGGAACTGGGCGGCGTTTTCGCGAATGGCACGCAGTTCGTCCAGCTCCTTATCGTAGCCGGGGGCGACCACGCCGCCGTCGCGGATCAACTGTGGCGGCTCTTCTATGACGGCCCGTTGCAGCAGCGCATGGATCTCGGGCCAGGTGGCGATGCGTTGCAGCAGTTCGTCCAGCAACGGTGTGTCGCCGCTCTTCAGTAACTCATGTAATGCGGGGAGGCGTCCCAGGGCATCACGCAGTCGGGTCAGGTCGCGCGGTCGTGCCGATTTGAGGGCGATGCGGCTGAGAATGCGTTCGATGTCGCCGATACCGCGTAGCTGTTCGCGTAGCGGTTCAAACAGGTTCTGTTCCAGCAGCGTGGTGATCGCCTGCTGCCGTTTACCGAGGGTCTGTCGATCGCGTAACGGTCGGTTGAGCCAGCGACGCAACAGACGACTGCCCATGGGGGTAGCGGTGTTGTCCATGACCCCCGCCAGGGTGCGACGGTGGTCACCGCCCAGGTGGTGTTCCAGTTCCAGATTGCGGCGGCTCGCCGCATCGAGCAGCACGGCATCGTCTCGCTGTTCTACCGACAGGCCGCGTAGGTGGGGCAGGGCGGTGCGCTGGGTATCCTGCACATATTGCAACAGTGCGCCGGCCGCGCCGATGGCCAGGGCCATCTCGCTACAGCCGAATCCGGTCAGGTCGCGGGTGCCGAACTGTGTGGTGAGCAACCGCTCGGCGCTCTCCCGTTCGAAATACCAGGGCGGCAGGGTTTTGCGACTGGCACTGTGGTTGATCTCCATGCCCTCCGCCAGCAACAGTTCCGCCGGGCGGAGTCGTTCCAGTTCCGATGCGAGGGTTTCGTTGCTGTTAAGCTCCTCCACCACGAAGCGGCCACTGGTCAGATCCAGGGTGGCCAGACCGAAGCTTTCGCCGTGCACGGTGATAGCGCTGATTAAGTTGTCGCGGCGCTCCTCCAGCAGGGCCTCGTCGGTGACCGTGCCCGGGGTGACAATGCGTACCACTTGGCGTTCGACCGGTCCCTTGCTGGTGGCCGGATCGCCGATCTGTTCGCAGATGGCAACCGATTGGCCCAGGCGGATCAGCCGAGCCAGGTAACCTTCCACCGCGTGATAGGGCACCCCGGCCATGGGGATCGGTTCGCCTGCCGAGGAGCCGCGGGCGGTAAGGGTAATATCCAGTAGTTCTGCCGCACGGCGGGCGTCGTCGTAAAAGAGTTCGTAAAAGTCGCCCATGCGATAGAACAACAGCATGTGCGGATAGTCTGCTTTGATGCGCAGGTATTGCTGCATCATCGGCGTGTGTTCACCCGGGATGGCGGTTTTCTGACTGGTCGGACTCATCCGGGCAAGTGTATCGGAGAGCGCTTTTGTGGGCCAGAGGGACTACTCTGTAGAAGAGTGATGCGGGAGCTTGCGAGCTTGTGACAGGTTTGCTAACTATGAGTACGATACCGCGGAGGAGAACAGATGATGCTGCATCGGGGTGACTTTTCTGAAAAGCGGGATTTCCAGCGCATGGAGTTGGAGTGTCCTATGACCTTTTCTATCAAGGGTGACAAAACGGCCCACCAGGGGATTGCGAAGAATTTGAGTGCCTCGGGGCTTTCGGTGATCTGTTCGGTGGAGGTCGCAGAAGGGGCGAAGATCGATATCACCCTGGCACCGGAGGAGGCCATTGTGCCGCCGCTGCACGCCAGCTGCACGGTCACTCGAGTCGATAATCCTGAAGCGGGGAAATTCGAACTGGGAGTACAGATCAACCAGATCCACCCCAGCGAAAACGATCAGGCGTAGCCGTCCACCCGCGGCAGCAGTTCTACCTCGCCGTTGTCTACAGCACTGGCATTGCTCTGGTAGGCATCCAGTGCCTGTTGCGTCTTGCGCGAAGTGTTCGCCGCATGGTTCAGGGTTCCTTGTGTCCGGGTATCCGGACCATGGCGGGCTCGAGCCAGCGCCTCGCGGTAATCGGCATTTCCCTGCCCCTGCACAACGTCGCCACGACTGATATATTCCCTCAGTGGACCAGGCTCCGTCGGGCGTTCGGCCTGGTTCTCCTTCTCGTCGACGCGCTGTTCCTGCGCACTGCGGTTGTTGGCAGGCGTTGGGAGCCAGTTGGAGTGAAGCGAGCCGCGGATTTCCATATTATGGATTTAGTTGAATTTGAATGGGAAAGATAAGGTTAGATGACAAACATAACAAAGAATAGTCTTTCCGATTCGGTGCTTTGTGCCAGTGCCAGTGCCGTTGCCGATAGGCTGCTGGAAAAAGGCTGGATGCTGGTGACCGCCGAGTCGTGCACCGGCGGTTGGGTTGCCAAGGTCTGTACCGATCTGGCAGGCAGTTCGGCCTGGTTCGAACGGGGTTTTGTGACCTACACCAATCAGGCCAAGGGGGAGATGTTGGGGGTCAGCAACGAGACCCTGAACGTGCATGGTGCTGTGAGCGAGGCAACCGTGGCAGAGATGGCGACCGGGGCGCTGGAGCACAGTGTGGCCCATGTGGCGTTGGCGATTAGCGGTATCGCCGGTCCCAGCGGGGCGACTGATGGAAAACCCGTGGGGACCGTCTGTTTCGGTTTTGCCGTCCACGGCGGCGAGACCTGGACCGAGCGCTGCCACTTCGAGGGTGACCGGGAGGCGGTACGCCGTCAGGCCGTTCTCTACGCTCTGCAGGGTATATTGTCGCGTCTCGATGAGTGAGCCGGGGAAACAGCGCCTGTTTTTTGCTCTCTGGCCCGACGCGGCGCAGCGGCGCAAATTGCAGCGCTGCTTTTCCCTGCTGACCGGTTCTCCGGGTCATGCGGTGGCGGTGGAAAATCTCCACCTGACTCTGGCCTTCCCCGGTAGTGTCGATGCTGTGGCCCGAAGCTGTCTGGAACAGGCGGCTTCGAAAATCCAACTACCGCCTTTCAGCCTCATCCTGGATCGGTTTGGTTACTGGAAGCATCCCAAGGTGATTTGGTACGGCCCCACCGAGGTTCCTGAAACGTTGGTGCATTTAGCCGAGGCCCTGGCAGAGGTCATGCGCCATTGCGGTCTTGAGCCCGACCCGCGTCCCTATCGCCCTCATGTGACCCTGCTGCGTAAAGCACAGGCGATGCCGCAGACCGAGGTGCTGAGCACGGAGTGGCAGGCGAAGGGTTTTGCCCTGGTGTTATCGGAGAGTGTGCCGGGTGGCGCGCGCTACAGTGTGTTGCGCCAGTGGCCGCTTAGATCCTGAAGGCCCATTCTGCGAAGGGCTCCACGTCGTCGCGGTTGGCGACGATCAACTGATAGGCCTCGGGGTTGAGGGAGTGCTCCGGGCTGGTATCCACTCTTAACCGATGTAGCAGATAACCGAGCAGCGCACGCCGGACCTCAATCGTGATCACCCCATCTTCGGCAGCGTAATCCATCATCAGAGTCAGGCGCTTCTTCTCCTCCAGTCCCGGGTGGGGCACCAGTTCCAGAGTGACCTGTTCCATCCAGTCCTCGTCGAATTCCCGACTCGATTCTGCTGCCTGATCGAGCATCTCCGCCATGGCGATGCGCGAGAGGACGAAGTCGCGGAAGTCGAAGGTCTCCTCGTTATAGGCGCGCACGTGCCAGCGTAGGCCGTTGTGGCAGAGGGAGTGGGGTTCGATGATGCGTTGTTGATCGCTCTCCCGACCAGAGAGGGAGCGGTACTCGATGCGCAGCTTTTTGCGTTGCGCCACGGCGCGGGTGACCTGGGCGGTAATCTCGCGACTCGGTAGCCGGGCCGGGGTGGTCAGAAGCTCTGCCGGGATATTGAAGACCTGTTGTTCGCCGTAGGGCCCGGACATGTTGGTCAGGTTCAGTGCCAGCATCGGCAGTACCGCCTGCGGGGAGAGGTCGGCGACACAGGGATGGAAGTCAGGTCCGGGGACGTAGCCGAAATGACTCTGACGATAGATCAGGTTATCGGGGACCAGTTTGCCGTACTGGGCGAGGTCCTTGGTGGCGGCGGCGTCGGAGATGGCAAAGGCGCGTGCAACGTCGTTTCGGCTGACCACGCCACAATAAAACGCCATGATTTCAATGTATTGGAGTCGTTGCCGGGTGCTCCATTTCACTTCCGCCAGCATCTTGTCCAGGGATTTACCTGCCACGTTCACTCAATCTCCTTAGTTTTACTGACCCTATTTTGGCCTATCCGAACTGTTCCTACAAAAGAATCATATAATTTACTACATAGTAAATAATATATAGGTGATAAAAAATATTGACACAGATTTAAGTATCAACTAAATTTTCCCTCAAGCAAGCAGGCGTAACCGTTTAACTATCGAATTTCCGAGGAGAGCAATCGTGGACGAGCAGAAGAAGAAGGCGTTATCGGCAGCATTGGGTCAGATCGAAAAGCAGTTCGGTAAGGGCTCGGTGATGCGCATGGGCGACGAGAGCGTGGCGCGTAATATCGACGCCATCTCCACCGGTTCACTGGGCCTGGATGTGGCACTGGGGATCGGTGGTCTGCCTAAAGGGCGGGTGGTTGAGATCTATGGTCCGGAATCTTCCGGTAAAACCACCCTGACCCTGCAGGTGATCGCCGAGGCGCAGAAGGCCGGTGGCACCTGCGCCTTCGTCGATGCGGAGCACGCCCTCGACCCGCAGTATGCGGAAAAGCTGGGTGTCGATGTGGACGAACTGCTGGTCTCCCAGCCCGACACCGGTGAGCAGGCGCTGGAGATCGCTGACATGCTGGTGCGTTCCAGCGCGGTGGACGTGGTCGTGGTCGACTCCGTAGCGGCGCTGACGCCGAAGGCGGAGATCGAAGGCGACATGGGTGACTCCCACGTGGGTCTGCAGGCCCGTCTGATGTCCCAGGCGCTGCGCAAACTTACCGCTAACATCAAACGTTCCAACACCCTGGTGATCTTTATTAACCAGATTCGAATGAAGATCGGCGTGATGTTCGGTAACCCGGAGACTACCACTGGCGGTAACGCGCTCAAGTTCTACTCCTCGGTGCGTCTCGACATCCGTCGTATCGGCGCGATCAAGAAAGGCGACGAGGTGGTCGGCAACGAGACCCGGGTTAAGGTGGTGAAGAACAAGGTGGCGCCGCCGTTCAAACAGGCGGAGTTCGATATCCTTTATGGGGAAGGCATCTCCCGTGAAGGCGAGATCATCGACATGGGGGTCAAGCTCGACATCGTCGACAAGTCGGGTGCCTGGTATAGCTACAGTGGCGAGCGTATCGGCCAGGGCAAGGACAACGTGCGTGGCTGGTTGAAAGAGAATCCGGCAGTGGCCGCCGAGATCGAAGGCCGCATCCGTGAAGCATTGCTGCCGAGTGTCGCAGGGGCGGCTGCAGCGGAGGCGGAGAACGATGAGGCGGAGGTAGCTGAAGCCGCTGAAGCATGAGTTTTGCTCCCCTTCCTGACCACACCCTTCCCGTTCGGGAAGGGTGTGTTTTTTTGTGTCAACCCTATCCAAATGCAGTAGCGATTACCGACACTATTTATGTTGTAATTAGCCACCCTGAGGGCCTGCCATTTCCCCCCGCAATTGTTTTACACTACGGGGCTTTGCAGGCGTCATGAGCAGCATGAAGGAAGCAGACCAGACGGAAGTTTATACGGCGGCGGTTGCGCTACTTGCCCGGCGTGAGCATTCTGCTCGCGAGCTGGCACGTAAGCTTCACAGTCGTGGCTATACTCCGTCTCTGGTGGATTCGGTGCTGACGCGACTGGCGGCAGAACGTTTGCAGAGCGATGAGCGTTATGCCGAGGCCTATCTTCACCAGCGCAGTGAAAAAGGTTATGGTCCACTGCGCATTCAAGCGGAGTTGCAGGAGCGCGGAGTCAGCGAGCAGCTGATTGCCGAATGTATGCGGCGTGCGCTGGATGAGGATGAGATCGACTGGTATGAGCGTGCGGTAGCGGTTTACGCGCGCAAGTTTGGCGACCGGCCGATCGAGGATGCGAAAGAGAGAGCCAAACGACAACGGTTTTTATACTATCGCGGCTTCAGCCATGAGCAGATTGCCGCAGCGATGGAAAATTAGGACGAGACAACGCACTGGAATATTGCATGAAAAGCAGCGCAGACATACGCAGGGCATTTCTGGACTTCTTTGCCGACAAGGGACACGAGGTGGTGGCTTCCAGCCCACTGGTCCCCGGCAACGACCCGACGCTGCTCTTTACCAATGCCGGAATGGTGCAGTTTAAGGATGTTTTCCTTGGCACTGATCCGCGCCCCTATAGCCGCGCCACCAGCGTACAGCGCTGCGTGCGAGCCGGCGGCAAGCACAACGATCTGGAAAACGTCGGTTACACCGCACGTCACCACACCTTCTTTGAAATGCTGGGCAATTTCAGCTTCGGCGACTATTTCAAAGAGGATGCGATCAAATACGCCTGGGAATTCCTTACCGAAACCTGCGGCCTGCCCGCGGAAAAACTCTGGGTAACTGTTTACGAGGACGACAACGAGGCGGCCGATATCTGGCTCAAACAGGTCGGTGTTGATCCGAATCGCTTTACCCGTATCGGCGACAAGCCGGGCGGCAAGCAGTACGACAGCGACAACTTCTGGTCCATGGGCGACACCGGTCCCTGTGGTCCCTGTACTGAGATCTTCTACGACCACGGCGCCGACGTGCCCGGTGGTCCGCCCGGCACCCCGGAAGAGGATGGCGACCGCTATATCGAGATTTGGAATCTGGTGTTCATGCAATACGACCGCAATAAGGAAGGGGCGATGAAGCCCCTGCCGAAACCTTCGGTCGATACCGGCATGGGACTGGAGCGTCTCGCCGCAGTGATTCAGGGTGTGCACGCCAACTACGAAATCGATCTATTCCAGAATCTGATCAAGGCAGCGGCGAAACTGGCCGCGACCCAGGATCTGGAGAATGCCTCACTAAAGGTCATTGCCGACCATATCCGTTCCTGTGCCTTCCTCGTCACCGATGGGGTGATTCCTTCTAATGAAGGTCGCGGCTATGTGCTGCGCCGTATTATTCGTCGCGCCATTCGCCACGGCCACAAGCTGGGAATCAAGGGCAGCTTCTTCCATAAATTGGTGGCGCCGCTGGTGAAGGAGATGGGCGAGGCCTATCCGGAACTGGCCAGGGCGCAGTCCCAGGTGGAGAAGGTGCTACGCCAGGAAGAGGAGCGCTTTGCCGAAACCCTGGAGCAGGGTATGGGCCTGCTGGAAGAGGCAATTAATTCCCTTTCCGGCAAGGAGATCCCCGGCGAGACGGTCTTCAAGCTTTATGACACCTACGGTTTCCCGGTCGACCTGACCGCTGATGTTGCGCGTGAGCGTGGACTCACTGTCGACATGGCCGGCTTTGAAAAAGCGATGGCCGCACAGCGCGAACGTGCCCGTGCCGCCAGCCAGTTCGATGTCGACTACGGCAAAGACGTTAAGGTTGAGGGCAAGAGCGAATTTACCGGTTATGACCGTACCGAGGACAACTGCAAGGTCACGGCACTTTATCGTGACGGGCAGTCGGTGAAGGAGTTGGCCGAGGGTGAACGTGGCATGGTCGTGCTGGAGCACACTCCTTTCTATGCCGAGTCCGGCGGTCAGGTCGGCGATTGCGGCCGCCTGCTGGTCGGCGATGCGCTGTTTGATGTGCTGGATACGCAGAAAAACGGCGAGGCGATCGTCCATCTCGGCACCATGGTGCGTGGCAATTTGAAATCTGGCGACAAGGTCACCGCAGAGGTCGATTCGGCGCTGCGTCAGGCTACCGCCTGTAACCACTCCGCGACCCACCTGTTGCACGCAGCACTGCGCACGGTACTGGGTGAGCATGTACAACAGAAGGGCTCGATGGTTAGTGCCGAGCGTCTGCGTTTCGACTTCGCTCACTTTGAGGCCGTGACCGACGATGAGTTGAAGCGGATCGAAAGCATGGTCAACGCGCAGATTCGCGCCAACCTGCCGGTGGATACCCGCATCATGGCCATCGACGAGGCCAAGGCCGCGGGAGCGATGGCGCTGTTCGGTGAGAAGTACGGCGCCAAGGTGCGCGTCCTCTCCATGGGCGATTTCTCCATTGAACTATGTGGCGGTACCCACGTCACACGAACCGGCGATATCGGTCTTCTCAAGATTATCAGCGAGGCGGGTGTCGCGGCAGGTGTGCGCCGCATTGAAGCGGTGACCGCGCAGGGTGCGCTGGACTGGCTTGCGACACAGGAAGAACGACTCGATCGGGTTGCCGGACTGGTTAAGGCCGGCCGTGATGATGTGGCCGACAAAGTGCAACAGGCACTGGAGCGCAGTCGCAAGCTGGAAAAGGAGCTGGAACAGCTCAAGGCAAAGCTGGCCAGCAGTCAGGGTTCCGATCTGGCCTCCCAGGCGGAGGAGATCGCTGGCATCAAGGTGCTGGCAGCCAATCTGGAAGGGGCCGATCCCAAGGGGCTGCGCGATACCGTCGATCAGCTCAAAAACAAGCTCGGCAGTGCCGCAGTGATACTGGCGACGGTGCAGGGCGACAAGATCAGTCTGGTCGCCGGTGTGACCAGCGATGTGACCGATCGAATCAAGGCGGGCGAGCTGCTGCAGAGCGTTGCCGCGCAGGTCGGTGGCAAGGGCGGCGGTCGCCCCGATATGGCCCAGGGCGGTGGCAGCGAACCGGAAAAATTGCCGGCTGCCCTGAATAGCGTTTCTGGCTGGATTAAGCAGCAAATTGGAGGCTAAATGCCAGATAACGCTTTAATTTTGTCGAGATTTAGTGTTTAATCTGCGCCCTTTGGATTACGAGCTATATGGCACTTATCGTACAAAAATATGGCGGCACCTCGGTCGGTAGCGTCGAGCGTATTACCAATGTTGCAAACAAGGTAAAGGCGTTCCGTGACCGGGGAGATGATGTCGTTGTCGTCGTCTCCGCCATGAGCGGTGAGACCAATCGCCTGATTGAGTTGGCCAAGGCGATCAATTCCGAGATGGACCCACGCGAGACCGATGTGCTGCTTTCTACTGGTGAGCAGGTCACTATCGCTTTGCTTTCCATGGCACTGAAAAATATGGGTTGCGATGCCCGTTCCTACACCGGGACTCAGGTGCATATTCTCACCGACAGCGCCCACAACAAAGCGCGAATTCTGGATATCGATGAGAGCAAGATGCGTCGTGATCTGGATCTGGGGCGCGTGGTTGTCGTCGCCGGTTTTCAGGGTGTCGATGAGCATGGCAGCATCACCACCCTGGGTCGTGGTGGTTCAGATACTACCGCTGTGGCGTTGGCCGCAGCATTGAAGGCAGACGAATGCCAGATCTACACCGATGTGGATGGTGTTTATACCACTGACCCGCGTGTTGTCTCCGAAGCGCGGCGTCTCGACCGCATTACCTTCGAAGAGATGCTGGAGATGGCCAGTCTCGGCTCCAAGGTGTTGCAGATTCGTTCGGTCGAATTCGCTGGCAAGTACAACGTACCGCTGCGTGTGCTCTCCTCCTTCGAAGGGAAGGAAGGGCCAGGCACTCTGATTACCTATGAGGAAGATGGTATGGAAGAAGCACTGATTTCCGGCATTGCCTTTAACCGCGATGAGGCCAAGCTGACCATACAGGGTGTACCGGATCAGCCGGGTGTGGCCTATCGTATTCTTGGCCCGATTGGTGAGGCTAACATCGAAGTGGACATGATCGTGCAGAATGTTGGCGCGGACGATACCACCGATTTTACCTTTACCGTTCATCGTAATGATTACGAAAAAGCACTAAAGCTGTTGGAGAAAACCGCCAAGGATATCGGCGCACGTGAAGTTTCCGGCGACGAAAAGATTGTCAAAATCTCGCTGGTTGGCGTTGGCATGCGTTCCCATGCTGGGATTGCCAGCACCATGTTTGCCTCTCTGGCGAAGGAAGGTATCAACATCCGAATGATCTCGACTTCTGAAATCAAAATTTCCGTTGTCGTGGATGAAAAATACCTGGAATTGGGTGTGCGCGCGCTGCATAGCGCATTCAATCTTGAATCGGAAGCTACGGTATCTGCGAAATAACGCGGATTATTTACAAATCATATATCACTACTAATATAGCCACAGGAGGGCAGGGAATGCTGCCAGCCTTGATGGCAATAAAGCAGGTTCCACGGTGGTGACCGGAAACCTGCAATAAGGAAGAATAGGAGTAACTGACATGCTGATTTTGACTCGGCGAGTAGGCGAAACCCTGGTTATCGGGGATGAGGTAACTGTTACCGTTCTCGGGATCAAGGGTAACCAGGTCCGTATCGGGGTGAATGCACCGAAAGACGTATCTGTCCATCGCGAGGAAATCTACGAGCGAATCCAACGCGAAAAAGAAGACAACCCAGGCAATAGCTGAAACTGGTCTTTACCTGCGTGGTCCACGCAGGTATCCTTGCGTGCTCATTCCCGGAGAGCTGGCCGAGTGGCTGAAGGCGCACCCCTGCTAAGGGTGTATAGGGGAAACTCTATCGAGGGTTCGAATCCCTCGCTCTCCGCCATACATCAAACTGGACGAGACTGTTTTTTTACAATTATCTCGTTGATTCGAACCCGAGATAATCAATTATTCAGGGTTTGACCGCTGCATGGGAATGCAGCGGAACGGAGCGAGAGCGACGGTCATCCTCGCTCTCCGCCATACACAAACTGGACGAGGCATCATATGTAAGGGCTTCGTCGGTATACCCCGAATCCCCCTGTTTGCTATTCAAACACTTCATAGCGAAAGTAGCGGACAGAATTGGGTTCATATATATAATGTGTTTCGGGGCTTTATCAGAGTCGACTTGACAGCGAGATCGCGCTTCTAGATAATGCACCGCCTTACGCGCCCGTAGCTCAGCTGGATAGAGTACCTGGCTACGAACCAGGCGGTCGGGAGTTCGAATCTCTCCGGGCGCGCCATATAAACAAAGAACCCCGCCTTGTGCGGGGTTCTTTGTTTATGCGCCCAGGAGATTCGAATCCCCGACGTTTCAATTCATAGTGAGTTCGACGACCTCGCGCAGCGAGGGAGAACGTCACCAACGGTGACGGCCCGAAGGGCGAGGTGCGAAGCACCGAGTAGGAGCGGAGGGCGCGCCACAGATTTCAAATCCCTGACGTATCTATTCATAGTGAGTTCGACGCTCTCGCGGAGCGAGGGCGAACTGCGTAGCACCGGGTAGGAACGAGGGCGCCATGATTGAGGTTCCCAACGTTTCAATTTATCACGCTGGGTATATTCAGACGGTTAAAGTTTGGTAAAGGTATTTTTGTTACTGGCTTCTTCCTTGACTCGGTACGCCACACCCTGTGGAGTACGGACCAGCTCGAAGGCATCGGTGTAGCTGGTGGGGGATTCCGAGCCACCCAGGAAGAGATAGCCTCCGGGATTCATCGTTTTGGCGATGCGGTTGAGGATGTCGCTCTTCATCTGGCTGGAGAAGTAGATCAGGACATTGCGGCAGAAGACCATGTCGAAGCGACCCAGCGGCGAATAGCTATTTAGCAGATTCATCTCACGGAAACTGGCACGCTGTTTTATCTCCGGGCGGACTTCCCACTTGTCACCACGCTGGATGAAATAGCGCTGGCGGCGCTCATCCGACATGCCTCGTGCCAGTGACATGTTGTCGTAGAGTGCCGCATTGGCTTCGCGCAACATGGTGGCGGAGATATCGGTACCAATGATCTGTATCCCTGCGGGTAGGCTTCCTGGTTTGTTGGAGAGATATTCCTGAAGGGTGATGCTGATGGAGTAGGCCTCCTGGCCTGAGGAACAGGCAGCGGACCAGATACGTAGTTGTGACAGACGCTTGTTGGAAAACTCAGGCAGGATTACCTGCTTCATGACTTCAAATGGATAGCCGTCACGAAACCACAGGGTTTCGTTGGTGGTCATGGCATCGACGATCTGCTCGTGCAGTTTTGAGTTACGTTCGCCGATAAGCTGACGCATCAGGATTTTGAAATCGGCGATGCCGAATTCACGCATCAGTCGACTGAGACGACTGGTAACCAGATAGTGTTTGTTTTCTCCAAGAACGATACCTGAGTGCTCTTCCAGATAACGGCGAAAGTTATCGTAGTCTTGCGGAGAAATTTCAAAACTGGCCACTAGGTAAGTCCGGAGGTTAATTGCTGAGTGAATAGTATATGAGGATTCCGGGCTTTGTCATTCACCCGTGAAGTCGCCACACCGTTGTGGCAAGTGTCGGCACTTTTCGCAAATTCTCATTGTGTTACCCCATCCCTGAGTCAGGTTCGTCTTATTGGTTGTCGGCATCGCCGTCCAGTGTCTTTAATCTTTCCAGCACCGCAGTGGCCAACTCGTCGGGTTTGAATTTGGGGATGAATCGATCTGCGCCCACCTGCTCTACCAAAGCATTATTAAATACTCCGCTGAGTGAGGTGTGCATGATGATATAGAGATCGGCAAGCCGTGGGTCCTGACGGATCTCAGAGGTGAAGGTGTAGCCATCCATTTGCGGCATTTCCACGTCCGAAATTACCATGCAGATACGTTGTGATACCGGCAGCGGGTCGTCGGCCCATGTCTTGAGGATATCCAGTCCCTCCTTGCCATTACGTGCCATGGTGCTTTTGATGCCTAGTTGATCCAGGGTTTGCTTAATCTGGTTGCGGGCAACACTGGAATCGTCGACCACCAGGATATGTCGTTGCGCCGGTTGTGCTTTTTGCATCGCCAGTACATCGCTGGATATTTCACCTGATCCACCGATGACCTCGGCCAGAACCTTTTCTACGTCGATGATTTCAATGATGTCGTCATCAATCCGGGTTACAGCGGTCATATAGGTGTTGCCGGCTTCACGTGGCGGCGGCAGGATTTCATCCCAATTGAGATTGACGATGTGGTCCACTCCCTGTACCAGGAAACCCTGCACGCTGCGATTGTACTCGGTGATGATGACATAGCAGTTTTCCAGATCAGTCAGGGGCAGTCCGCCCATCGCCTTGCGCAGGTCGATGAGACTGATGGTGCGTCCGCGCAGATTGGCGACACCGCGGACGGCAGGATGGGAATGGGGGACCTGGGTCAGGGGAGGGCATTGAATGACTTCCTGTACCTTAAAGACGTTGATGCCATAGCGCTGTTTGCGATTCAGCCTGAACAGCAGCAATTCCAGGCGGTTGTGCCCGGCAAGCCGTGTGCGGCGGTCTACTCCATCCAGTATGCCTGTCATTGAATTCTCCCTTTTGTTTCCGACGCGAGTCTCGTTCTCGGCATCGCAATGCCCCTTATGTCGATTAAGTCGGCACACCCCTTGCATGAACTGTGATTAGCCAAGGTGGCTCGACGGATAATTGGCGCCGTTCTTTTTCTTCCTGTGGAGCGCTATCCCGTCAATATGGCCGCCAAACGGCAATATTACAACGTTTCTGTAAAAATCGAGCGCCTCGGCGATCGAAGCAGGAGGTAACTGCGCATGTACAGATTGTTGCTATTGATGCTAATGCTGCCGACGGCAGCATTTGCCATCGAGCAGGTTCAGTCGCCGCAGTCGCTGCGTGAAGCGGTGTCGGAATTTTTGCAGCAGCAGGCAGCGGAGATTAAGGGCGACGTAGAGGTCGACGTCGATGCGGTCGACCCACGCCTGCGCCTGGCAGCATGTGACGGCCTATTGGAGGCTTTCTGGCCGAAAGGGGGGCGACGGATGGGGATTGTGACCGTGGGGCTCCGATGCCAGGGACAAGCTTCCTGGTCGATCTATATGCGCGGGCGTTTGACGGTATACGAGTCGGTAGCGATGGCTGCCCGCCCTTTGGGGCGTGGCGAGCGTCTGACTGCTGGAGATATCGAGATGCAGCGCCAGGATATCAGCCGTCTCAGTGGCGGTTACCATAACCTCGCCAGAGATGTCATCGGTATGGAGGTGAAGCGCTCCGTACGGGCTGGCATGGTGCTGGATCGCAGCGTGATCAGGCCGCCACTGTTGGTTAGTCGGGGCGAGCGGGTTTCGATTACCGCCAGTAACAGCCGGATTCAGGTCAGCATGGAGGGTAAAGCGCTCGATTCCGGCGCCCGTGGCGAGCTGATTCAGGTGGAAAACCTCTCTTCACGGCAAAAGCTGGAGGCCGAGGTGATTGCGCCGGGCGTGGTGCGTGTGCGAATGTGAGAACCCGTTTACTCAAGTTCTTGCGCCAGGAGCCGATAACCCATCTGCGCAAGAGGAGAAAAAAGGATGTCTGTTAACAATATCAATGGCTTAAACGGGGCGAATACCCCGAGAAGCGGTGACGGTGGCAAGCTTGGCAAGACCGGCGATGCGGCTGCGCGCGAGCAGGGCAAGAGCAGCGCGGCGCCTGCTGGTGCAACCGATTCGGTAAGCCTGACTGATACCGCGGCGCAACTGCGGCGTATCGAGGCCTCACTGGCCGATCTCCCCGAGGTCGACAGCGATAAGGTCGCCGCCATTCGCCAGTCCATCGAAAACGGCAGCTATCAGGTCGATGCCTCACGTATTGCCGACAGCTTGCTGCAAATCGAATCCTCTCTTAATAAGTAGGCCCCGCCATGTCGTTTACCAGCCAGCAGCAGAAAATTGAGCAGGTCCTGCTTGCCGAAGAACGTCAGGCAACAGTTCTGATTGAGCTGCTGGAGCAGGAAGAGTTGTTATTGGCCCGCCGTGAGAGTGACACTCTACTGACCCTGGTTGCGGAGAAAGACCGACAGTTGGCTGAACTGGACCGCCTGGCCAGTGAGCGTGCAGCGTTGCTACAGCAGGCGGGTTACAGCCCGGATAGAGACGGTTTCCTGGCTTTGCTGGATGCCGATCAGAGTGGCCAGTTACGCCAGTTGTGGCAATCGCTGGAAGAACTGTTGAAACGTTGCCGCTACCAGAATCAGGTCAACGGCAAGATTCTCGAGATCGGCCGCATTCAGGCTCGCCAGTTGCTCTCTTTGCTGTTGGGGCGCGACAGCAACGATGCCAATGAGCTTTACGACCAAAACGGTAACGCTTCAACCAGCTACGGACAGAACCCTTCCTTCCGGGTTTAATCCTCTCCCACGCTATTCGACATACCTCCATCAGCGGACGCTAATCCACACTTTCGATGTAGTGATTCATTCCGGCCAAATGGCTAAACTGGTCTGAAATATTTCAATTCGGGAGTACCGCAGTGACAAGCGCTGACTTGCAGCAGGAAACAGAGCAGGACTTCCGTGAGATGAAGGGACGCACCTATGTGCTGACCCTGTTACAAAGCCTGATTCGCCGCCATGAACTGGTCAGCGTCATGATCTCCGGTGACGACACCCGCTATACCAGCACCGTGTTGAGTGTAGATCCCCAGACCAATACGCTGCTGCTTGAT
Source organism: Thiohalomonadaceae bacterium (assembly GCA_050299175.1). GTDB lineage: Bacteria > Pseudomonadota > Gammaproteobacteria > Thiohalomonadales > Thiohalomonadaceae > JAPHTQ01. The sequence goes on along the minus strand of JBNKVM010000060.1, from coordinate 448 downwards.
GCCATCTTTCCCCATGGTGGCCACGAACTGCTGCAACAGGTTGGCGAGGCGCAGTTGTTCGCGCACATGGGGGGCGGTGCGATGGAGTTCAGCGCGCAACTGGAAGGCCTCGAGGAGGCGGACGGTCTCAGCTATTTCAGGCTGCGTTTGCCAGAGACGGTGCACTATATGCAACGCCGCGAAGGTCACCGTATCGTGGTAGCCAAACTGGAGATCCCGGCGGAACTCTACGATCTGCGCGGCGCCTCCCACCCGGCCAGGGTCTACGATATTTCCAGCAATGGCATCGGTTTTCTTGTTTCGAAGAGTAACGACTTTCCGCTCAACGAAACCTTCTCCTGCGTGCTCCATTTTCCTGCAGAATCTTCCCTGGTCTGTAAGGTCGAGTTTTGTGATCGGCGTAGTGCCGGTACCAATATCGATATTCTTGGTGGCAGCTTTGTCGGGC
>JBNKVM010000059.1:0-45354 GCA_050299175.1 Thiohalomonadaceae bacterium | reverse complement strand
CTACCAGCAAAAGTACGGCATGCGCGATTACCGCGGCGGTGGCCGCTCCTCGGCGCGGGAGACTGCGATGCGGGTGGCGGCAGGTGGGATTGCCAAGAAATTCCTTGCACAGCATGGCATCACCATCCGCGGTTATCTGTCGCAACTCGGTCCGATCAAGGCAGAGGCCTTTGACTGGAATGAGGTAGGGAATAATCCCTTCTTCTGTCCCGACGCGAGTAAGGTCGCAGAGATGGAAAGCTATATGGACGCCCTGCGCAAGGAGGGTGACTCCATTGGTGCGCGGATCAATGTGGTCGGTGAAGGTGTACCGCCGGGACTGGGTGAGCCGATCTTCGATCGTCTCGACGCGGAACTGGCCCATGCACTGATGAGCATTAACGCGGTCAAGGGTGTGGAGATTGGTGCCGGTTTCGATTGTATCGAACAGAAGGGCACCGAACACCGCGACGAGATCACCCCGGAAGGTTTTCTTTCCAACCACGCGGGTGGCATCCTCGGCGGTATCTCCTCAGGTCAGGCAATTACCGCATCGATTGCGCTGAAGCCAACCTCCAGCCTGCGTCTGCCGGGCCAGAGCGTTGACCTGAATGGCCAACCGATCGAAGTCGTCACCGAAGGTCGTCACGATCCCTGCGTCGGTATTCGCGCGACGCCAATTGCCGAAGCGATGATGGCACTGGTGTTGATGGATCACTTCCTGCGTCACCGCGCACAGAATGCCGATGTGCAAAGTGTCACGCCGATAATTCCCGCCGAAAAATCCTAGGAGAGGCGTGTGCCCTACTGGCGCCTCTCCGGCTTTTATCTCTTCTACTTTGCCAGCCTCGGTGCGCTGGTCCCCTACTGGTCGCTCTACCTGAAGTCGCTCGGTTTTAGCAGTCTGGAAATCGGTGAGTTAATGGCGCTGTTAATGGTGACCAAGGTGATTGCACCGAATATCTGGGGCTGGCTTGCCGACCACACCGGTCGCCGTATGCGTGTGGTACGTATCGGCAGCTTTCTGTCGATGGCGATCTTTCTCGGGGTTTTTCAGGCCGACACATACTGGCGTCTTGCCCTGGTGATGTTCGGCTTCAGTTTTTTCTGGAATGCGGTGTTACCGCAGTTCGAATCAATTACCCTGAATCATCTCGCCGATCGTACTAATCGTTACAGCATGATCCGATTGTGGGGTTCTATCGGCTTTATCCTCAGCGTTGCCGCCCTGGGAATACTACTGGAACGTTTCGGTCCGGGCCTGTTGCCACCGATATTGTTTGGTCTTTACACCTCGATTTTTCTTTCCAGCCTGTTGGTGCCTGAACGACCGGAACCACCGCATCACGATGCGGTGCCCTTGGGTAATCTGTTACGTAATCCAGCAATCATCGCTCTTATTGCTGCCTGTTTCCTGATTCAGGCAAGTCATGGTCCGTATTACACCTTCTACACCATTTATCTGGAAGGTCATGGATATAGTCGCAGCCTCATAGGCCAGTTCTGGGCGTTGGGTGTGGTTGCTGAAGTGATGCTGTTCCTCTTTATGCACAAGCTTCAACCGCGCATTGGTTTGCGTCGTCTCTTTCTGGTGGCGCTTTTTTTTACCGGCGTGCGTTGGTTGATGATCGGTTTCTTCCCCGATTCAATTCTGTTGTTGCTTCTGGCGCAACTGCTGCATGCCGCCAGTTTTGGCGTTTTCCATGCAGTGGCCGTGGCATTGTTTCATTGCTACTTTCGCGGACGTCACCACGGTAAGGGGCAGGCAATTTACGGCAGTCTCGGGTTTGGTGCAGGCGGGGCCTTCGGTAGCTACTATGCCGGATTAATGTGGGATAGCCTCGGTCCAATAGCTGCATACAGTTTTTCTTCGCTACTTGCTTTTGTCGCCCTGGTCGTTGCTGCCCGTTGGGTTGGGAAGGATGCCTGATGAGCGCCATCTTTGCCAATATTGATATGCCCTTCGCACTGGCCGTTGAACATGTCACTTTGATGGAGTTCGAAGCAGCAGGTTTGCAGCAGTGGTTGGCTGAAGCAGAAAGAATCCGCTACAAAGAATTAAAAACACATGCGGTCGCTAAACGTTGTCGCCAGTGGTTGCTGGGTCGTTATGCCGCAAAAGTGGCCTGTCGGCGTTGGTTGCAAGCGCAGGGCAATCAAGTCCTCGATTGGAAGGCTATCCAGATCAGTAACGATCCTAACGGTATGCCGAAGCTCAATCTGGAGGGAGTGAATGACTTACCCTCTATCAGTATCGCCCACACTGGTGATGAAGCCGTTGCCGTTGTCGCGGCATCTGGAAATTTGGTTGGTATCGACATCGAAGCCCGAGTCGCTCACAGCAATCTACCTGCATTGGCAAAGCGTATCAGCAGCGAACAGGAGTATCAGCAGTGGTTTGCTAATGCGACTGAGAAAGAGATGGCTGAGCGTTTTCTTCAGCTCTGGCTTGCCAAGGAAGCTGCAGCTAAATGTACTGGAATGGGTTTGCAGTGGCGACTGCCATTGTTCGCAGTACAAAAAGTCGCGCCCATGGAACTGGCGGTGGAACATGAGGGCAAGGATTACACTGTACGCCTTGCCAACTGTTCTGATAGGGTGATGTGCGCGTTGGCGTTTATGCGCCGTTAATTTCTGGATGGTGAATGATGTACACGGATGAAGACCTTATCTCTGCCGTTAAAGCGGGCGTCCTGACTCAGGAAACCGCCAATGCCTTCAGGGCGCATGTTGCGCAGGTGAGTGGCGATACGCTGGCGGATGAAGAGCACTTTCGTCTTATTACGGGCTTTAACGATATCTTTGTGGTGATTGCCTGTGTATTGCTGCTGGTTTCGGTGAACTGGATTGGGTCGGATATCGCGCCTGTTTTCGGTGTGTTGGCAGCAGCGGCGACGGCCTGGGGCCTGGCCGAATTCTTCGTGCGCAAACGGCGCATGGCGCTTCCTGCAATCGTCCTGTTACTGGCATTCGTCGGTAATGCTTTTTCTGCCGGATTTTCGCTCTTCGCGGGTACTGGCACCGAGTTCGTCGTAGGTTCTATTCTGGCATCCGCCGCCGCGGGGCTTCACTGGTATCGGTTTCGAGTACCCATCACCATCGCTGCAGGCACCGCTGCGGTGCTTACCTTTTTCGTGGCGTTGATTCTGGCCTGGCTACCTGAATTGAAGGAGTGGGTTGCTGCGATTCTGTTTGCTGGTGGTATTGTTGTGTTTTCTCTCGCCATGCATTGGGACGCGCAGGACACGACACGGCAGACACGTAAATCCGATGTGGCGTTCTGGTTGCATCTACTGGCTGCCCCACTGCTGGTACATCCCGTCTTTTCACAAATTGGTGTATTCGAAGGGAAGACCTCGGCGAATCAGGCACTGATCGTTATCATTCTGTATGTGGTGATTGGTATTGTTTCCCTTGGCATCGATCGACGCGCACTGATGGTCTCTTCCCTGATTTACGTTCTGTATGCCTTTAGTACCCTGCTTGAGCAATTTGGTGTCGTCAGCCTGGGGTTTGCCATTACGGCTTTAGCCATCGGTTCATTGCTATTATTTCTTTCCGCGTTCTGGCATCCCGTCCGTGCATTAACCCTCCGGCTCATTCCTGATAAGTTCCAGAAATGGGTTCCTGCCGCAAGAATTAAATAGAGAAGTCAATTTCATCACCTAGCGGGTATTTTCTGTAGGGGCGCTGATGTTTTAGCGTTGCTGAATTTGTGATGTACTTCTCGTGATGCATTAATTTGGTGCAAAATATTACTGAGTTGCGTTCAATATAGTAGTGGATGCTTATATATTTCCGTAACATCACTATGTTAACCATATGATTTATATTGCATTAAAGGTGAGTGTTTACTGGCCTATGCTTCTGCTACGGGTGAGGTTATAGTCAATCTTACAAACCTCACATTTTGTCCGTTAATGTGATCAATCGACAATTCAGCGGTATCTGAAAATGTCTGTGACACTGGAACATATTGAGAAACTAATCTCAGCCACGAATATGGATGAGTTGTATCAGCTCGGCGTTTCGTATGCCCATGAGCTGGGTTTTAATGGGTTTCTCTATGGTCATCAGGGGCGTGCTGAATTTGAATACAAGGCTCCTCTCATCATTACGGATTATTCGCATGAATGGATGAATGAGTATATGGCAAGGAATGCCATCGCAGTGGATCCATTGGTACGTCATATCATGAAACATGTCACCCCATTGACATGGGATGGAGCGACTGCACTGCATGGGGATCGTGAAGGTATTTTGTTAATGAAAGATGCTTCTGATTTCAACATGCGTTCAGGGGTCTTTGTGCCCGTTCGCGGAAATTTCCAACAGCGGGCTATTGTCTCAATGCACAGTGACGTCCGCCCCAAAGAGATGCAGAGTTATTTCAATTCCTATCAAGCCGATATCACCCTTTTTGCGCTCAATTATCACGAAGCGATCACCCGTATCATGAGAGAAATGGCTCCGGCAATAAAATTAACAAAGCGTGAAAGTGAAGTGTTACAGGCTGCGGCGGATGGCAAGGACACAAGCTGTATTGCTACTCTTTTAGGAATTAGCGAAGCCACGGTATTGGCACATTTCACAAATACTTTCCGAAAACTTGGAGCTGAAAATCGGGTGCACGCTATAGCAATTGCATTACAGAAGAATTTAATAAGACTATGAATCGCTAAAAACCGATAGGTTCCTCTAATATCGTCGCTATAACATCGATAATCTAATAGTTCCCGTAAGTCTAACTTTATCGGAGAACTGTTATGAATATTATCGTATCTCATGCCAGTGAAATGTCTGCCGAGTTGTTAAAAGCTGTCTATGTGTTTCGTGCGAAGATTTTTCACCATATCTTGAAGTGGAGTGTTCCACTTGTTGATGGTCAGGAGATTGACCGTTTTGATGCATTAGATCCTGTATGGGTAGTCGCTGAACAAGGTGGTGTCGTTATTGGATGCTTGCGAATATTGCCGACCACTGGCGAATATCTTATGCAGGAGCCTGCTTTCGCAGGACTATCAGAGTTGCCATTGCCTGTCGATAAGAATACGGTGGAAATAAGTAGATTCGCGGTGGACCTGGAGATAAAAGACAAACGATATGCAGCGCTGGTAACAACGGAAATCCTGCGTGGCATGTTGGATTACCTGATGCAGAATAACTTGCCAAGAGGGGTTTGTGTTACCTCGGTGGCAGTTGAGCGGTTACTTCGCTCTCTTGATGTAAGAATGCAACGATTAGGAAAAATTCGAAAGATTGAAGATTGTCTGGTTGTTGCCGATGAAATAGATTTCACCATAGGTTTTGGGCCAATACGTCTTCCCAAGGCTACGTAAAACTGGGTGAACTGATCGTGACCACTGCACTCTTGTGTGCTGGTCTCGACGATGCCATGGATGGCGTCGTATTTATCAAGCCTGCAGCTTGATTGATGAACAGGCTGCCAGATTTTGAATTAATACAGGAGGTGCGCAGATGTATTTGTATGCGAATGATATGAAAGGGAATGTCGCGGCGCTCCTGGATAATGATGTTTCTGATGTCGGCGAAATCTCACTGGCGGTTGCTATCAATAACTTTCTTTCGATACCCGTTTCCTTTGAGGAGGCGCTTTCGGTCTATGCTGCGCTTCTCAATATGAAAAGTGAAGGGAGGGAACTGATAAGCGAATCTTTGCGTAACAGATTGCTGAGTGAAATGCGTGATCTTTCTCCCGCAGTCATTGTGGATAAGATGCGTGACTTTTCCGATTCCATCCGCAAAATTCTTGCCGATTCCATTGCCTCTTCACTTTGCCGACAACATGAAGCGTTACTCGAACGTGTTAGACATGCTGTCTGTTCAAATTCTGCTGACGAACTCCTGGCTTTGGCTGATAAGGCAGTGATGGTTGTGCCTGAGACGAACACTGAAAGAGCGCCGGTGTTTTGTCTGCGTGGTGTATAACGAACTAAAAGGCGCTGGATGCCACAGGCATCCAGCGCCTTTTGCTTTTTGAGATTGGCCAGCGCTAATATTCATCTGGCGGTTCAGTATGGCAACATATTAGTACTCATGCCGCACTCTGTTTCTTGACATGCAATCCGCACTCCTTGCTCAGTGGATCTTCCCACCACCAACGTCCGGCGCGCAGATCCTCTCCAGTTGCAATGGCTCGAGTGCAGGGAGCGCAACCGATGCTGGGGAAGCTTTTATCGTGCAGCTCGTTGTAGGGGACCTCGAAGGCCTTGATGTAATTCCACACATCGTCATGGCTCCACTCCGCCAGCGGATTGAACTTGTGTATCCAGTTTCCTTCATCCCATTCAGCAATAGGTAACTCGGTGCGAGTGGCGGCCTGTTCACGGCGCTGGCCGGTGATCCAAGCTTCTCTCCCTGCAAGTGCGCGTTTGAGTGGTTCCACTTTGCGAATGCGGCAGCACTCCTTGCGTAGTTCGACACTACTGTAGAAGGCGTTGGCACCATGATTGGTGATAAACCGCTCCATTTCTCCGGCATCCGGGAAATAGGTGTGAATGGTGAGGCCGTAGTGGCTTACTGTTTTGTCCAGCAGTGCATAGGTCTCGGCAGGTAGACGCCCCGTATCAAGACTGAAGATGCGTATGTCCGGTGCATGTTTGCTGATCAGATCTGTGACCACCATATCTTCGGCGCCGAAACTATTGGCGAAGACGACACCTTTGTGTGTGGCGTGTATCTCCTGCAACAGTTTTGCCGCATCATCGACTCGTTGTTTCAGTTGTGCATCAATACTCACTGTTGGTTCCTCCTTATTTATCAATAAATGTCTATCCAGCTCTGCGGATGGTGACGTGTGTGTTGTTGCCCAGTGCCTCAATTGCCAACACTTCATGCCCTTCCTGCTTCAGGCTTTGACTTGCCTGGGTTGCCAGATCTTCGTTGGCGAAAAGGAAGCGGATAACATCGCCGATCCCCTGTTGTTGCAGACTGTTGCGTGCCTTGATGAAGTGCAGCGGACAATCAAAACTGCTCAGGTCGATCGTTCTTGGTTTATCTTTCCTGACTGGGAGTGCAGAACTTAGATCCAGATGGCCATCGAGGGATTGGCAGAGACCCGCGATGCGGGCACTCCAGTCGTCGGCTTCTGTCAGTAGTTTTTCGTAGGTAGACGGATCAAAGCTTTCCTGCAGGCGTAGTAGCCCCTGAACCAGGGCTAGAAGTTCAGAGCCGAGACCGCAGTAGTGATCGTGTCCACCCAGCTGTGCGGCGATCTGTTCCAGCGTGTCGCCATCCTTTTCACCGAGTATGAACAGCAGAGCGTTACCGCTAAGCTGTAGCGCTGCTACAGCACACTCAATCGACTCCTCAAACTTGCGTTGAAGCAAGAAGGAACGGCGGTAGTTGCGCTCGTTGCTGGCCTCAGCGAAGTTAGCGGCTACTTTGTCCTGAGCTGCCCCAGCACATTCACCACCACCCAGTTGTTCCACCTTGAAGGTGCTGCTGTCGCCGTGATCCAGCAGCAGTTTTGGCAGTTGTGCTTCGGTGATTTCACGCAAATCGTGTAACAGATCATCGAAGTATTCCGTACCGAGTCGCTGTGCCCAGTTAAAAAAGCTCTCGCCTTCACTGGCCAGATTTTCGTAGCTCTCTTTTAAACGGGTTACTGCCTGTTTGACTCGACCTGCCGGGATGCTGTGACTCTTCAGTGCCAGATCGCCGTGACCACGCCCATCTCCGCCGATGAAAAAGCGGTAGTGAGGCACCAGTTTGCCGAACAATCGTTTGCCTTCACCGTAGACACCGATATCACCGGTTTCCGGTTGGGCGCAGCCGTTGTGGCAGCCGCTGACGCGTATGCGCAAATCGTGTTTACCGCCACTGAGGTTGGCCGCCAATGCTTTGGATGAGGTGATTCCCAGGCGGCAGGTGCTATTGCCGGGACAGGCGGTGGCATTGTCACCACAACGTGGTGCATCCAGAGCCAGTTTCGCCAGTTCGGCCTGAATCGGTTTTATCTTTGCCTGCGGTACGTTGAGGATGATCAGATTTTGATCCTGGGTGGTACGCAGATCGTTGAGATCCTCACGCAGCATCAGTTTGGCAATGCCTTTGAGTTGCTCCGCGGAGATATCCCCTGTTGGTACATGAACCGGTACGATGAACAGGCCCTGCTGCCGTTGCTCCAGTACCTCACGCGGTGCGCCCGGATCACGTACTAACTGCTCGGTTGGTTGACGCCACTCGGTATCGACCTGTGCCGGAGTGGTCGCGATTAGCGAGCGTGCCAGTTCTTCGCGGTACTTTTCGCGAAAGCCTTCGGCGCCGAAGCGCTCCACCAGGAATTTAATCCGCGATTTTGCACGCAGTGTGCGATCCGAGTAGCGATTGTGTACCGCCAGTACTGCTTCCATGCTCGGTAGCAGTTGCGCTGCCGGAATGAACTCTTCCAGTACGATTCCTCGACGGGGCTTATGTCCAAGACCGCCGCCCGCCAGCAGGCGGAAACCGGGCTGGCCCTCATGGTGTGTAGCAATCACTGCCAGATCATGTAGCAGCCCCTGGGCGCAATCTGTTTCGCAGCCTGAAAAGCTGATCTTGAATTTACGTGGCATGTGCTGTGCCAACGGGTGGCGCAGGAAGTGTTTCACCGCGGCGTCAAGATAGGGATGCACATCGGTATGCTCCGCGGCGCATTGACCGGCCAGCGGGCAGGCGGTCATGTTGCGCACGGTGTTGTTGCATGCCTCGCGGGAGGTGAGCCCGGCAGCAGCCAGATCACGTAACGCATCAGCTGTATTCTCCAGCGGCACATGGTGGACCTGCATCGACTGGCGGGTGGTGATGTGAATGCGGTCATGATTGGAACGACGCTGCAGCATCCCGGCGATGGCCAGTGCCTGATGTGGCGTGATCTTTCCGCCCGGCAGCTTGGTACGCACCATGTTCACTCCGTCCTGGCGTTGCCCGTAGACACCTTGCTGTAGGCGCATGGATTGAAAGCGATCGCCATCTAGTTCGCCACGGCGGAAGGCCTCGACGGCCTCCTCGAAGCGATCGATCTCATCATGGTTTACGAGTGTGTGGGTAATAGGCATGGTGTTTCTCCCGTTCAGAAAACTTGTATGCACTTGAGGCCGGTGAGCAGCAGCAGGCTGGTGAGTAGTTGGCGCAGAATCCGTTCCGGTACGATCTGGCTGAGGCGGCTACCGAGGAATATTCCGGGCAGCGAGCCGAGCAGCAGGATGAGCAGTAGATGGCTGTCTACCGAGCCGAGTTGCAGGTGACCGAAACCGGCGACGGCAGTGAGTGGCACCGCATGGGCTAGGTCGGTACCTACGACCCGTCGTGCGGGCATGGATGGGTAGAGCAGCAGCAAAATGGCGGTGGCCAGCGCACCGGCACCCACCGAAGTCAGTGGTACCAGGAAGCCGATGAATATCCCGGCCAATATGGTCAGCGGCAGACGTAGGCGCGAAAGCACGGGTGCACGGCCAATCAGGCTGCGGCCAAAGGCGACGATGCGGCTACGGAACAGCAGCGCCAGTGCGGTGAGCAGCAGGGCGATACCGAGGAGGAACTTCACCAGTTGATCGGTTTGCCCCCCCGCTGCGTGGAAGCCCTCCAGCCAGTGGACCGCCAGCAGGGCTGTGGGCAGGCTACCGAGCATCAGCAGTCCGGCGATACGCCAGTTAACGGTGCGCTGGGTGGTGTGGGCGATAATGCCGCCGCTTTTGGTAATGGCGGCGAACAGCAGGTCGGTGCCCACTGCCACAAGAGGTGGAATGCCGAAGAAGAAGATCAGCATCGGTGTCATCAGGGCACCGCCGCCCACGCCGGTCAATCCGACCAGCAAGCCGACGAAAAAGCCCGATATTGCCTGTGCCAGTTCCACCTTTATCCGTCCCTCAACGAGTAACCTGCCCCAGTGGCCGGTCCGTGAGGGTGACTATATTTTGCTTGCTATAGAATTAGAACGAATATATTTTTCTATTTTCAGATGATTTAAATATAAAGATGACGGGGGGGAGAGTATGAATATCCAGCAATTGCGTTATATAAGGGAGGTGGTGCGTTGTGGGATGAATATCTCCATCGCCGCCAACACCCTGCACACCGCCCAGCCCGGGATCAGCCACCAAATCAAGCTGCTGGAAGAGGAACTCAACGTGAAGATCTTTGAGCGTAACGGTAAGCGCCTCATTGGTCTGACCCAGCCCGGACGGGCAGTCCTGGCGACTGCGGAGCGTATCCTGCGTGAGGTGGAGGAGATCAAGCAGATTGGTTACGAATTCTCCAACGAGGCTAGCGGCACCCTGGCGATTGCCACCACCCATACCCAGGCCCGCTATGCGTTACCTAAGGTGATCTGCGGTTTCAACGAGGCCTATCCGAATATCCGTCTGCATGTACAGCAGGGCAATCCGGATCAGATCGCCCAGTGGGTCGCCAGCGGTGTGGCCGATGTTGCCATCGCCACTGAGGGGATGTCCAAATATGAAGAACTGGCGGTGCTCAACTGTTACGAGTGGGACCATTGTCTGATTGCCCCGCCGGGTATGCCGATTCTGGAGGAGGAGCCGCTGACCCTGGAGGCGATCGCTGAATATCCCATCGTTACCTACGACATCAGCTTTGCCGGTCGGGCCAAGATCAACAATGCTTTCGTTAACGCCGGACTGCGGCCCAACGTAGTCTTCTCCGCCATCGACTCCGATGTGATCAAGACCTATGTAGAACTGGGTTTGGGGGTCGGGCTAATGGCGAAGATGGCCTACGATCCGGTACGCGATCCTGGCCTGAAGATGATGGATGCCAGCCATCTCTTCGAACCCAACATCACCCGTATTGGCCTGCGTCGTGGCGCACACCTGCGTGGTTACATGTACGCCTTCATCGAAATGTTCGCACCGCATCTGGATCGGCGAGCGGTAGACGAGGCGATGCAAAAATAGCTACTCCCAATGTTGTATTAGGCGTGTGATAGAACGTGGGTATGCTGGAGAGAACAAAAGGAGTGTGAGAATGAGTCGAGCGAACAAGAAGTTTTTGGGTCTGATATTGATGATCGTCGGAGTGGTGCTGATCATCTGGGGAGTGCAGATGTACGGCTCTTTCGGTTCCGAGTTGAGTCGCGCCTTCAGCGGTTCGCCGACCGATAAAACAATCGGCGCCTTTATCGCAGGCGCGATCTCACTGGTGGTTGGGTTGGTGTTTTACCGTAAGTAATTAGCGTTAAAAGAAGGCGTTCGGCGGCGGTGTCTGCCGGGTCTTGTGGGTTGTTTCCAGCCGCTCCTGTACCGCCGCTGTTTGTAACAGCACTTTCAGTTCCAGTGCTGTTGTGTTGGATGTCACTGGCAACAGCGCAAGCAGTTTATGGCGGTGGAGCAGGCTGAAGTAATCCTGTGGATGGAGCAGGCGATTGGCAAGCCTGAAGCCCTTTGCCAGCTTCTCTTTTGCTTCCGGTAGCTGTCGAGCGGCCAGTATTTGGCCGTGGATCAGAAACAACAGCGCCAGTGCCCGCGGTGAATGGCGTTGTCGGAACAGGCCTTCCATCGCCGCGATCTCCGTGTTGATATTTTCCCCCAGCTGAAAACGGGCGACAGCGCAGGCCAGACGCAGGATCACGGAATCGTTGCGGCCCTGACGTAGTCGTTGTTGCCGACGCTGAGTGCAGGCTTCCAGCCATTGTCTCGTAGTTACTTCATCGACAGGCGTGGCGTACCAGCGACCCAGTGGGCCGTGGAATGCGAGAGCAGCATTGAGTTCGGAAGCGTGCTTCATCCCTTCATCATAGGGTGTCGGCGAAGCTACGCAATAGATCACCCATCGCCCGCGCGGCGTTCGACGGCGTGTGTGCAGTATGGCTGACCAGCCCCAAATCACGACTCATTTTTAACGGTGAATCGAGCGCACGCAGTTCACCATTATTCTCCACCATCGAAGCAGGCAATATCCCCCAGCCGAGGCCGACCGCGATCAACATTTTATTGGTCTCCAGATAGTTGGTGGAGAGGCTGACCTGTAGTCGGTAACCTTTGAAGGCCGCTTCGATCAGTTCACGGGTGAAGGTGCCGGGGCCGGGGAGGATCGCCGGATGCTCCGCCAGATCGGCAATAGTCACACTCCCTTTCTGCGCCAACGGATGATCGCGATGGCAGACCAGATCCAGCGGGTCCTGCCACAGCTTTTCCAACTTCAGCACCGGCGCCGGGTTGTTGGGCAGGGTGACGATGGCCAGCTCCAGGCTGCCGCTTTCCACGCCACGGCATGCCTCTTCCGAATCGAGAAATCGGATATCGAGTTGCACGTCTGGATAATCACGGCTGAACTGGCGCAGCGGTTCGGGTAGACGGTGCAGGCCGATGTGATGGCTGGTGCCGATGTGTAACTGACCGGCCACTTTGCCGGAGAGATCGGCCACCACCCGGCGGCTCTCCTCTACCTGACGCAGGATTGCTCGTGCCTGGGGTAACAGCGCCGTACCTGCCTCGGTGAGGATGCTGCGTCGTCCGATGCGGTCGAACAGTGCCCCGCTTAACTCCTCTTCCAGCGAAGCAATACGCTTGCTGATGGCCGATTGGGTGAGAAACAGGCGCTCGGATGCTTCAGTAAACGAACCGCTCTCGGCAACGGCGATAAAGGCTTTCAAGCTATTTAATTCCATATAGGAATAGAATATATGAAAAAGATGAATTTGTGTAATTAGTAGCATAAGCCTATTATCCTCCAACGATTACGGAGGGATCGCTCGATGAGTCAGGCTGAAATGAAATGGAATGCTGCCGATTACGCGCAAAATGCCACGGCTCAATATGCCTGGGCTCAATCACTGATAGAGCGGTTGGCCTTGAACGGTGATGAGTCGATCCTCGATTTGGGTTGTGGTGATGGCCGGATTACGTCGGAAATCGCGGCACAACATGCCGGGCGGGTAGTCGGTATCGACAGCTCACCTGAGATGGTTCAGTTGGCTTCGGACATGTATGCAGCGCAATCTGACCTGGAGTTCCGGGTGATGGATGCGACCACTCTGCAATTTGAGGCCGAGTTCGACCTGATCTTTTCCAATGCGGTGTTGCAGTGGGTAAAGGATCACCGAGCGGTGTTGGCCGGTATGAACCGGGCGTTGCGTGTCGGTGGCAGGATGGTGCTTTCCATGGGCGGCAAGGGTAATGCGCTCGGTGTGTTAGCTACCGTGGATGCCTTGATTAACCGGCAAAAGTGGCAGCCTTATTTCGAAGGCTTCATTTTTCCGTATGCCTTCTACGGCATTGAGGACTATGCGATCTGGTTGGCTGAAGCTGGTTTTAAGCCGACCCGGCTGGAACTGGTGCCGAAGGATATGGTTCATGAGAGTGTGGAGGGCCTGAAGGGCTGGTTTCGTACCACCTGGTTCCCCTATACCCGGCGGTTGCCGCAGGCGATGCAGGACACATTTATTGATGAACTGGTAGACAGCTACCTTGAAAAGCATCCCGTCGATGATTTCGGCAGGACCCATGTGAAGATGGTTCGCCTTGAGGTTGAGGCGAACAAAAAAGCGTAAACGAAGGAAGCGCGAGTCAATGACAGGCAAGACCTTATACGACAAATTGTGGGATGCCCACGTGGTGCGCAGCGAAGCGGACGGCACCGCGTTGCTCTATATCGATCGCCACCTGGTGCACGAGGTGACCTCACCGCAGGCGTTCGAGGGGCTGCGTCTTGCCGGGCGCAAGCCGTGGCGCAAGGAAACGGTGGTGGTGACCCCGGACCACAACGTGCCGACCACCGGCCAGAGCGGCGGCATTGCCGGTATCGCCGATCCCATCGCCCGCACCCAGGTGGAGACCCTGGATGCCAATGTGCACGAGTTCAACCTGACCTATTTCCCGATGAATGACCCGCGTCAGGGCATCGTCCATGTAGTCGGTCCGGAGGAGGGGGCGACCCTGCCCGGTATGACTGTGGTTTGCGGGGACTCACACACCTCGACTCATGGCGCCTTCGGTGCGCTGGCTCACGGCATCGGTACCTCCGAGGTGGAGCACGTGCTGGCCACCCAGACCCTGGTGCAGAAGAAGATGAAGAACATGCGCGTGACGGTGAAGGGCCATGTCGGTCCCGGCGTCGGCGCAAAGGATATCGTTCTTGCCATTATCGGCGAGATCGGCACCGCTGGTGGTACCGGCCATGCGCTGGAGTTCGCCGGTGAGGCGATTGCGGATCTTTCCGTCGAAGGCCGCATGACCGTGAGCAACATGGCGATCGAGGCGGGCGCCCGTGCCGGATTGATTGCGGTGGACCAGAAGACCATCGACTACTTCAAGGACAAACCTTTCGCCCCCAAGGGTGAGCTGTGGGACAGGGCGGTCGCTGCCTGGGCCGATCTCCACTCCGATAGCGATGCGGTGTTCGACAAGGAGGTGGTAATCGATGCCGCTTCCATCCAGCCGCAGGTGACCTGGGGCACTTCGCCGGAGATGGTGGTGGGTGTCGACGCCCGCGTACCCAATCCCGACGATGAGGCGGATAAGGTGAAGGCCGACGGTATGCGTCGCGCTCTGGAGTACATGGGCCTGGATGCGAATATGGCGATTAGCGATATCCCGGTGGACGTGGTCTTCATCGGCTCCTGTACCAACTCACGTATCGAAGACCTGCGTCAGGCGGCGGCGGTGGCGAAAGGTCGAAAGGTCGCTGCTACCGTGAAACAGGCGCTGGTAGTGCCCGGTTCTGGCCTGGTGAAAAAGCAGGCGGAAGAGGAAGGGCTGGATAAGATCTTTATTGAAGCCGGTTTCGAGTGGCGTGAGCCGGGTTGCTCCATGTGTTTGGCGATGAACGCCGACCGTCTGGAGCCGGGTGAGCGTTGTGCCTCCACCTCGAATCGTAACTTCGAGGGACGGCAGGGTAACGGCGGCCGTACCCATCTGGTTAGCCCGGCAATGGCCGCGGCGGCCGCGGTTAAAGGCCACTTCACCGACGTACGGAGTTTGTGAGATGGATAAATTCGAAAAGATGACAGCAATCGTGGCGCCGCTGGATCGTTCCAATGTGGACACCGACGCCATTATTCCGAAGCAGTTCCTGAAGTCGATCAAGCGTAGCGGCTTCGGCCCCAACGCCTTCGACGAGTGGCGCTATCTGGATCATGGTGAGCCGGGGATGGACAACTCTAAGCGTCCAATCAATCCGGAGTTCGTGTTAAATCAGCCGCGGTATCAGGGCGCGCAGGTGCTGCTGGCACGCAAGAACTTCGGTTGCGGCTCGTCGCGGGAACATGCGCCGTGGGCCTTGCTTGACTACGGTTTCCGGGTGATCATCGCGCCCAGTTTCGCCGATATCTTTTTTAACAACTGCTTCAAGAACGGCATCCTGCCCATCGTGCTGGATGAGGCGAAGGTCGATCAGTTGTTTGAAGAAGTGGAGGCGAATGAAGGTTACCAACTGACGGTGGACCTCGAAGCGCAAACGATCACCACGCCGAGCGGAGAAGTCATTAACTTCGACGTTGATTCGTTCCGCAAGCACTGCCTGATTAACGGCCTCGACGATATCGGCCTGACCCTGCAGCATGTGGATGATATCAAGGCCTACGAAGAACGACGCAAGCAGGAAGCCCCGTGGCTTTTTGCGTAACAAGAATTGCAGAGACGGAAGAATACAATGACTAAAAAAATTGCAGTATTGCCCGGTGACGGCATCGGTCCGGAGATCGTCGCCCAGGCGGTAAAAGTACTTGAGGTATTGAAGGCCGATGGTCTTGATATCGAGATGGAAGAGGGCGCTATCGGTGGTGCCGGTTACGACGCGGCGGGTGATCCGCTACCGGAAGCAACCCTTAAATTGGCACAGGCATCCGACGCGGTGCTGCTCGGTGCTGTTGGTGGTCCAGAGTACGACAAACTGGATCGTCCACTGCGTCCGGAGCGCGGTCTACTGCGCATCCGTAAGGAACTGAACTTGTTCGCCAACCTGCGTCCGGCGCTGCTCTATGAAGAGCTGGCCGATTCTTCTTCACTGAAGCCTGAGGTGGTTGCCGGTCTCGATATCATGATCGTGCGCGAGCTGACCGGCGACGTTTATTTTGGTGAACCGCGAGGCATTGAGGAGCGTAACGGCGAACGGGTCGGCTTCAACACCATGCTCTATGCCGAATCGGAAGTGCGCCGCGTTGCCCGTGTCGCTTTCGATATCGCGATGAAGCGCGACAAGCGTCTCTGCTCGGTGGAGAAGGCCAACGTGCTGGAGTGCTCCGAACTGTGGCGCGAAGTGGTGCTGGAAGTGGCCAAGGATTATCCCGAAGTCGAACTTTCGCACATGTACGTCGACAACGCGGCGATGCAGCTGGTGAAGTGGCCGAAACAGTTCGACGTGATTGTTACCGGCAACATCTTCGGTGACATTCTTTCCGATCAGGCCTCCATGCTCTCCGGTTCCATCGGCATGCTGCCGTCGGCTTCCCTCGATCAAAACAACAAGGGCATGTACGAACCGATCCACGGTTCCGCGCCGGATATCGCCGGACAGGACAAGGCCAATCCGTTGGCGACAATCCTTTCGGTGGCGATGATGTTGCGTTACACCTTCGGCGACGAAGCGAACGCCAAGCGTGTCGAGGATGCGGTGAAGAAGGTACTGGCTCTGGGTATTCGTACCGTCGATATTATGACCGACGGCGGTAAAGAGGTTTCGTGTAGCGGCATGGGCGATGCAGTAGTCGCCGCCATGCGTAATTAATCATCTCAGGAGTTTTAAAATGAAACGAGTAGGTCTGGTAGGTTGGCGCGGTATGGTCGGCTCGGTGCTAATGCAGCGCATGCGTGAAGAGAATGACTTTGCTGCTATCGAACCGATCTTTTTTACCACCTCACAGGCCGGACAACCCGGTCCCGATGTGGGCAAGGATGTACCTCCGCTGAAGGATGCCAACAGCATCGACGAATTGAAGGCGATGGATGTGATCGTGACCTGTCAGGGCGGCGATTACACCAAGGCGATCTATCCTGAATTGCGCAAGGCCGGTTGGGATGGTTACTGGATCGATGCCGCCTCTACCCTGCGCATGGTGGATGATTCCATCATCGTCCTCGACCCGGTGAACAAGAGCGTTATCCAGGATGGATTGAGCAAGGGAATCAAAACTTATGTTGGCGGTAACTGTACCGTCTCCTTGATGCTGATGGCTATCGGTGGTTTGTTCGAGAAGGGATTGGTGGAGTGGATCGCCCCAATGACCTATCAGGCTGCTTCCGGTGCCGGTGCACAGAACATGCGCGAGCTGATCAAGCAGATGGGCGCTATCAATAGTGAGGTGAAGGAGCTGGTTGAAGATCCGGCCAGCGCGATTCTCGATATCGACAAGAAACTCTCCGACTTCCTGCGCTCCGATGATTATCCCAAGGATAAGTGGGGTGTACCACTGGCCGGTTCCCTGATTCCCTGGCTCGATGTGCAGCTCGACTCCGGTCAGTCGAAGGAGGAGTGGAAGGCGCAGGTCGAGACCAACAAGATCCTCGGTCGTTCCGACAACCAGATCCCCATCGATGGCATCTGCGTGCGTATCGGCGCGATGCGCTGTCACAGCCAGGCGTTGACCATCAAGATGACCAAGGATGTGCCGCTGGATGAGATCCACGACATCATCGCCAGCCATAACGACTGGGTAAAGGTAGTGCCCAATGATCGTCAGGTGAGCATGACCGACCTGACACCAGCGGCGGTGACCGGTACCCTGACCGTACCGGTGGGTCGTATGCGCAAACTGACTATGGGTAACGACTACCTTTCGGCTTTTACCGTTGGCGACCAGTTGTTGTGGGGTGCGGCTGAGCCATTGCGCCGTATGCTGCGTATTCTGCTGGAACAGTAAAATCGGTGTAAAAAACCGCTGCGGAGGGCCCTCTCTCCGCAGCGGTTTTCGTTTGTGGACTTCTTTTTTGCTGTTTTTTTTCGTGAAAATGCTCGCATCATCATGTCCGTTCGGCGGGTTAATGGAAGCCTGAGCAGGGCGCTTTGGTTTGCCGTTCTTGGAGAAAAATGCTATATGACTGCTGTAGTTAGTTGCAATAACTAAAGTTCATTGGTAACTTTAGCCCTCAACTACGTGTGTAATGTGCGAAAGCAATACCCCGGAAACAGAATAATTCGATGATCGAGGGATTAAGGATGGTGCGGAAGCTGATTAAACCCCTGCTATCAATTGTAATGATGGCGCCCGCCGCCGCACTGGCATTGGGTCTTGGGGATGTGAAGCTGCATTCGGCCCTGAACGAGAATCTAAATGCCGATATCGAACTGCTCTCGGTCGAGCCGGGTGATGTAGAAGAGCTGGATATCTCCCTGGCCTCTGCCGAAACCTTCGCCAAGCTTGGTCTGAGTCGTCCCTCGGTATTGATGTTTGTCCAGTTCGAGGTCAAACAGCGCGACAACGGTACCTACTACGTTAAAGCTACATCCAAAGACGCGATTCGCGAACCCTTCCTTGATTTCTTAATAGAAGCCAAATGGCCTGCAGGCCGCGTATTGCGTGAGTACACCCTGCTGCTTGACCCGCCGACCCGTCATACGGAAATGGCCTCGCCAGTGAACGCGGCGACCAGCGGTGGCAGTCAGCAACAAATGGCCAAGACGATGCCGACGCAGCAGGCGCCGATGAACCAGCCTCAGGCCGCGGTCTCTGCGCCGATGCCGCAGCAGGAGAGTGTTACCTACTACCCCTCACAGCAGACCGCCGCGCCGAGCGGCGTGAACTATGGACCGGTTCGTGCTGGCGATACCCTGTGGCAGATCGCCCTCAAGGTTCGCCCCAATCGTGATATTTCCGCGCCGCAAATGATGATGGCTCTGCTCAAGGCCAATCCTCATGCTTTTATCGATAACAACATTAATCGTCTGAAAAAAGGCTTTGTCCTGCGCGTCGATGATCCGGCGCTTTACAGTGCCATGAGTAAGGCTGAAGCGGCGCGCGCCGTTGCGCAGCAAACCCGTGAGTGGCAGGACTACCGTGAAGCGGTTGCCGCCAAGGCCGGTGAGCGTCAGACCGCAACTGCCGAGGAAGGTACTGGTCGCAGTACTGCCACGGGCAAATCCGAACCCAAATTGAAACTGGTTGCGCCCAACGACAAGAACAAAGGCACAGGCGCTGGTGCCGGTGGTGAAGCTTCTGGCGATGCCCAGGAGCAACTGATGCTGGCGCTGGAGAGTTCCGCCGCGCAGCGTAAAGAGAATGAAGAACTGCAGGGCCGGGTCGATGACCTTGAAGCGCAACTGCAGGATATGCAGCGTCTGCTGGCGTTGAAAGACAGCGACATGGCCACCCTGCAGAAGCAACTGCGCGAGCAGGGCAATGCCGTGACCCTGCCTTCGGAGCAGATTGCCAAGGCTGAGACCAAGGTTGAACCTGCGGCCAAGCCTGAAGAAAAACCGGCTGCCGACGCCAAGGCTGCAACAACCGAACAACCAGGTAAGGACGCAGCCAAACCGGCAGAAGCCGCTGGCGCAGAGAAAAAACCGGCACTGGCCAAGCCTGCTGAGCCGGTGCAAAAGCCCAAGCCGAAACCGCGGGTAATGCCGCAGCCGCAGCCGGAGCCGAGCTTTATCGATATGCTGCTTGGCGATCAGATGATGCTGATTGCAGGTGGTGGTGTCATCGTGCTGCTGCTGTTGCTGGGTCTGGTGATCAGTCGTCGTCGTAACAAAGGGGGCTTCCAGGAGAGCATTCTCTCTGGCGGCACTTCCTCCATGCTGAACGCTTCCGACGATGAGTCGCGCAGCGAGACCTCGTTCCTCAGTGATCTGGCGATTAGCGGTATGGGTGGCGGTGCTATCAGCACCGATGAAGGTGAAGTCGACCCGATCACCGAAGCCGACGTGTTCATGGCTTACGGCCGCTACCAGCAGGCTGAAGAGGTGTTGAAGAAAGCGCTGGATGCCAATCCGGATCGCCCCGATGTTACCGGCAAGCTGTTTGAGGTTTACTTCAACACCCGCGATAAAGACAAGTTTGACGAACTGGCAGATGCCTCCGCTGCATCCTTGCAGGAGAACGACGATGTATGGAGCAGCGTGGCGGCAATGGGCAAACAGATTTCCCCTGAAAACCCGTTGTTTGCTTCCGCTGAACCCGCCGCAGCCCCGGTTGCGCAGCCTGCACCGGAACCGATTACCGAAGATGTACTCGATATCGGTCTCGACTTGGATGAGCTCTCTGCGGAAATGGAGAGCGAAGCCGATTCCAGTGATGATCTAGATCTGGGGCTGGATCTCGGTGATCTGGATGCATCTCCTGCGGCACCGGAGGCGGCTGCTGAGCCTGCTCCGGTCACAGAAGATACGTCGTCCGATCTCGACTTCGATCTCGATTTCGGCGATGACAGCGCTACCTCGGAGCTGGCGCCAGCAGCAAGTAGTGATATGGGCGACCTCGATTTTGATCTTGGCGAGCTCGATGCAGGTGAAGAGGCTGCACCGTCGGTTGCTGATGAAGTGGCGGAAAGTGCCGAATTGGAACTCGATAGCGCCGACCTGAGTGACGCGGGAACGGGCGGACTGGATGATCTGGATCTTGGCGATCTCGACTTCGGCGACCTCGGCGATAGCAGTAGTGAAGATACTGAGACAGAGACAGAGGAGGCTTCCCTCGATCTGGCTGATCTCGATACTGGTGGCTCTGACGAAGATTTCGGTGAACTTGCAGCAGATGATGCTGGCAGTGCTGACGATGCCGATGTATTTGGTGATGGAGATGAGATCTCCACTAAACTGGATCTGGCCCAGGCCTATATCGAGATGGGTGACGGAGAAGGTGCCCGGAGCATGCTTGATGAAGTGGTTGTGCAGGGTAATGCGCAGCAGAAGCAGCAGGCAGAGGCACTGTTGAGCCGCATCTAATCTGGAATTCTAAAAGGGTATATTTTCCCGCCCCGCATTGGGTAGCCCGGTGCGGGGCGTTTGTTTCTCAGGTGGACGAAGTTTAATGCGTATCGCGGTAGGGGTCGAATACGACGGCAGTCGATTCTGTGGCTGGCAGCTACAGGAGGATGGCGTGCGTACCGTACAGGGTGCGGTCGAATCGGCCCTGAGCAAGGTGGCGGATCATGAGGTACGGGTAGTCTGTGCCGGGCGTACCGACACCGGCGTGCACGCCACCGGACAGGTGATTCACTTCGAGACTGATGCTGATCGTGACGAACGTGCCTGGGTCTTCGGTGCCAACGCCAATCTGCCCAAGGACGTGGTGCTGCTCTGGGCAAAACCGGTCAGCGATGAATTTCACGCCCGCTTTTCCGCTGTGCGCCGCAGCTACCGCTACGTGATATTTACTCGCGAGGTGCGCCCCACCTTTCTCGCCGGGCGTGTCACCTGGCACTACCGCGAGCTGGATATCGAGCGTATGCAGCAGGCAGGTGATCTTTTGCTCGGCGAGCATGACTTTTCTTCCTATCGTGCGGTTGCCTGCCAGGCCAAAAGTCCGGTGCGTACCCTGCATCGCCTGGAGGTGAGCGGACGCGGGCCGTTTATCTTTATCGATGTCGAAGCCAACGGTTTTCTGCATCACATGGTGCGCAATCTTTCCGGTGTGTTGATGGCCATCGGGGAAGGGGAGAAGCCGGTCGAATGGAGTCGTGAAGTGTTGGAGGCTCGAGACAGAACGCTGGGTGGTGTGACCGCCCATCCTTCCGGTTTGTATCTGACCTCTGTCGGCTATCCGGAGGGCTTCGGTATCCCGCAACTTCCCCCGTTATCGCCGGTCTGGTAATCTGCGCGGTTCCATGACGATGAATAAACAGCGACGTACTCGGACCAAAATCTGCGGCATTACCCGTGTCGAAGACGGGCTGGTTGCGGCGTCTGCGGGGGCTGATGCCATCGGTCTGGTTTTCCATGGACCAAGTCCGCGCGATGTTGCGGTGGAGCAGGCTGCGGCAATCTGCGCGGCATTGCCACCCTTTGTCACAACAGTTGGCCTGTTCGTCAATGCCGCGGCGGAAACAGTGAATGATATCTTGCAGCAGGTGCCGCTGGATCTGTTGCAGTTTCACGGCGATGAGAGTGGCGACTATTGTCGCACTTTTTCCCGCCCCTACATCAAGGCGATCCGCATGGCCGAGGGTATCGATTTGCACGCCATGGCCGCGGAGTACCACGATGCCCGTGGCCTGTTGCTGGATGCCTACCAAAAAGGTGTGCCCGGTGGTACCGGACATACCTTTGATTGGGCGCGTATTCCCGGGAACCTGGCGTTACCGGTAATACTTGCGGGCGGTCTGGAACCGGGTAACGTGGCCGATGCGGTTCTCAGCGTTCACCCCTGGGCGGTGGATGTGAGCAGCGGCGTCGAGGCCGCAAAGGGCATCAAAAATGCCGCAAAGATTGAAGCATTTATACGTGGAGTAAACAGCGCCGATGGCGATTGAGAACTACAACTTCCAGGATCTGCTGGCCCTGCCCGATGAGCACGGTCACTTCGGTCCCTATGGCGGCATCTTCGCCTCCGAGACCCTGATGGAGGCGCTCGACGAGTTGCGCGAGGCCTATGACCATTACAAAAACGATGCCGACTTCCTCGCAGAACTCGACCACGAGTTGAAGCACTTCGTCGGTCGTCCTTCGCCGGTCTACCATGCCAAACGCTGGAGCGAACAGCTCGGCGGCGCGCAGATCTGGCTTAAGCGCGAAGATCTCAATCACACCGGTGCGCACAAGATTAACAACACCGTCGGCCAGGCGTTGTTGGCCAAACGCATGGGCAAAAAACGCATCATCGCCGAAACCGGCGCGGGCCAGCACGGCGTTGCCAGTGCCACGGTCACCGCCCGTTACGGTATGGAGTGCGTGGTCTATATGGGCGCCGAGGATATCGAGCGGCAGAAGATCAACGTCTACCGTATGAAGGTGCTGGGTGCCGAGGTGCGTGCTGTGACCTCCGGTACCAAAACCCTCAAGGACGCGCTCAACGAAGCGATGCGCGACTGGGTAACCAACGTCGATAACACCTTCTACATCATCGGCACCGTGGCCGGTCCCCATCCCTATCCGGCGATGGTGCGTGACTTCCAGACCGTGATCGGTCGCGAGGCACGGGAGCAGATGCTGACCGAGACCGGCAAACTGCCCGATGCGCTGGTCGCCTGCGTCGGTGGCGGTTCCAACGCCATCGGTCTGTTCCATCCCTTCCTCGCCGATGAGGGCGTCGCCATCTACGGCGTCGAGGGCGGCGGTCACGGGATCGCCTCTGGCGAACATGCGGCACCGCTCTGTGCCGGTAAGCCGGGCGTGTTGCACGGCAACCGTACCTATTTGATGGAAGATGAAGACGGCCAGATCATGGGCACTCACTCCATCTCCGCCGGTCTCGACTATCCCGGTGTTGGCCCTGAGCACGCCTGGTTGAAGGATACCGGCCGTGCCACCTACGGCCTCGCCACCGATGACGAGGCACTGAAGGCATTCCACGATCTCAGTCGTATGGAAGGCATTATCCCGGCACTGGAATCGAGCCATGCCCTGGCCTATGCGGCGAAGCTGGCACCGACCATGAACAAGGATCAGACCATCGTGGTGAACCTCTCCGGTCGCGGTGACAAGGACATCCACACCGTGGCGAACCTGGAGGGTTATGAGGTATGAGTCGTATTGCGAAACACCTCGAATCCCTGCGCAGCCAGGGCCGCAAGGCGCTGATCCCGTTTATCACCGCCGGTGACCCGCATCCGTCTGTGACCGTGCCGACCATGCATGCACTGGTCGAGGCAGGCGCCGACATCCTCGAACTGGGTATACCGTTCTCCGACCCGATGGCTGACGGCCCGGTGATTCAGCACGCAGGTGAGCGGGCGCTGGTTCACCACGTCGGTCTGCGCAAGGTGCTGGAGATGGTTAGCGAATTTCGCAAGACCAACAGCGACACCCCGGTGGTGCTGATGGGCTATCTCAACCCGGTGGAGGTGATGGGCTACGAGACCTTCGCCAAGGCCGCTGCCGAAGCGGGCGTGGACGGAGTACTGACCGTGGATCTGCCGCCGGAAGAGGGTGAGGGCTTCACCGCGATTATGCGTGAGCATGGTCTTGACCCTATCTTCCTGCTGGCACCGACCACTGGCGAGGCGAGGATTTCCCGTATCTGTGAGCTGGCCAGTGGATTTGTCTATTACGTTTCGGTAAAAGGCATAACCGGTGCCGGTAACCTCGATACCGACGAGGTGGCAAAACGGGTAGAACTGATTCGCAGCAAGACCGATCTGCCGGTAGGCGTCGGTTTTGGTATCAAGGATGGTGCCTCTGCGGCACGCGTCGCTGCGGTCGCCGATGCGGTCGTGGTGGGCAGTGCCCTGGTGAGTCGCATCGAAGCATTACAAAACGAACTGGATAAAATTCCGCAACAGGCCGGAGCCTTCATCGCCGAACTACGTCAGGCGATGGACAAGGTCTAAGCAAAAAGAAAAGAGATACCCGAAAGGGGGAAAGAAGATGAGCTGGTTACAGAAATTCCTGCCGTCGCAGATCCGTACTGAAGGCGGCAACAAGAAGACCGTTCCGGAAGGGCTGTGGGCCAAATGCCCCGGCTGTAACGGTGTGCTTTATCGCGCCGAGCTGGAGCGCAATCTTGATGTCTGTCCCAAATGCGGTCAGCACATGCGTATCGGTGCACGTCGTCGTCTCGAGGCCTTCCTCGATCCGGAACCACGGGTAGAGATTGGCGGCCACGTGATGCCGATGGATGCGCTCAAATTCCGCGACAGCAAGAAATACAAGGATCGCCTGAGTGCTGCACAGAAGGCGACCGACGAGACCGATGCGCTGATCGCCATGATGGGGCAGGTCAACGGCGTACCGCTGGTGGCGGCAGCCTTCGAGTTCCGCTTCATGGGCGGCTCCATGGGTTCTGTGGTCGGTGAACGCTTCGTTCAGGCGGCCAACGCCTCGCTGGAACACGATATCCCGCTGGTCTGCTTCTCTGCCAGTGGCGGTGCGCGGATGCAGGAGGCGCTGTTCTCACTGATGCAGATGGCCAAGACCTCCGCGGTACTGGCGAAGATGCGCGAGCGTGGCCTGCCGTTTATTTCGGTAATGACCGATCCGACCATGGGTGGTGTCTCTGCCTCCCTGGCGATGCTCGGTGATATCAACATCGGCGAACCAGGCGCCCTGATTGGTTTTGCGGGTCCTCGGGTTATCGAGCAGACCGTACGCGAGACCCTGCCGGAAGGTTTCCAACGCAGTGAGTTCCTGCTGGAAAAGGGTGCCATCGACATGATCGTCGACCGTCGCGACATGCGTAGCCGCATCTCCAATATTCTCACCATCCTTACGCGGCAGCCCGCGGCGTAAGTCTGTGGTCAGAGGGTGGGATTCGACCCCACCCTCTGATCCGCTGCTTTTCACTCCATGACATTCAAAACCCTCGATGAGTGGCTCCGCTGGCAGGAGTCGCTGCACCCCAGTGCGATCGATCTCGGGCTGGAGCGTCCGGGCGAGGTCTGGCGCCGCATGGGGCAGGGCAAACCTGCACCTGTGGTCATCACCGTCGCCGGGACTAACGGCAAGGGTTCCAGCGTGGCGATGCTGGAGAGTATCCTGCTGGCCGCTGGCTACCGTGTCGGTTGTTACACCTCGCCACACCTGCTGCGCTACAACGAACGTATCCGCATCGATGGCATAGAGGTGGTTGACGAGGCGTTGTGCGAGAGCTTTGAGCGTATCGACCAGGCGCGTGACGATATCTCCCTGACCTATTTCGAGTTCGGTACCTTGGCCGCCTTCGACCTCTTCAGCCGCGCCAATCTGGATGTCGCGGTACTGGAAGTGGGGCTCGGTGGCAGGCTCGATGCAGTGAATCTGATCGATGCCGACGTAGCGCTAATTACCGCTATCGATTTGGATCATGCCGATTGGCTCGGCAACGACAGGGAGAGTATCGCTCGGGAGAAGGCGGGCATCATGCGTAGTGGACTGCCCGCGGTCTGTAGTGATCCCAAACCGCCTCAATCCCTGATCGAACATGCCGTCGAGTTGGGTGTGTCGCTCTACTGTTTGAACCGCGATTACCGCGTACAGAAGACCGCAGAAGGTTGGCGTTGGCAGTATGCCGAGAATGCCCCGATCATCTTGCCGCTGCCAAGCCTGCGCGGCGAGTTTCAGTTACAGAATGCTGCCGGGGTGGCGATGGTGTTACAGCTATTGCAGGAACGCTTGCCCGTTGCGCCACAACAGTTACGTCAGGGGTTGTTGCAGGCACATCTGGCCGGGCGCTTTGAACTCACGCCCGGTGATGTGGTCGAGATTGCCGATGTGGCGCATAACCCGCAGTCTGCAGCTGCCCTGGCGGAAAACCTGCGTCAGATACCTGTAGAAGGACAAACCCTGGCGGTGGTGGCGATGTTGGCGGATAAGGACCAACAGGCGGTGGTTGCTCTTATGGCGCCAGTGGTAGACCAATGGTTTGTTGCGGGCCTGAATGTGCCACGTGGCGGCGATGGGTCTGCCCTGGCGGCAATCGTCGAATCGGTCACCGGCACGGCCCCTACGCTGACCCCTACTGTGAAAGCGGCATTAGAGCAGGCACGGGCTGCGGCAAAACCGGGGGACCGTATTGTGATCTTCGGCTCTTTTTACACGGTGGCAGAGCGGCTGGTTGGGCCCGTATAATGGCCCCTGCGGCAAGCGACATGACCCTGAGGTGTTTCATTGAATGAGCATGTAAAGCAGCGCCTGGTTGGTGCTGTAGTACTGGTATCACTGGCGGTGATCTTCATCCCCATGCTACTCGATAGTGGTGAGCAGGGTGGCATGCCGGTGTTCGGCACCAATATCCCGAAGAAGCCGAACTACCAGTTCGAGCCGCTGGATATTCCTCTGGAACCGGTCAAACCGATTGAGCCGGAGAAGCCGGTACTGGTGGATAAGGCAGAACCGGCCCCCAAGGCCAAGCCTGTGCTGCAGAAAACCGAACAGCCTGCCCCGGCCAAACCGGCAAAGCCACCGCTGGTGGTCAAGGCCGATGAGGCCGACAAACCGGCTATCGACGGCGCCGCTTGGGTGGTGCAGGTGGGGAGCTTCTCCAACTCCGCCAATGCCCTCAAATTACGTGACAAGCTCCGCGCCAAAGGGTTTACCGCCTTTGTCGAGAAGGTGGCGGGGGGCGAGAGCACGGTATACCGCGTTAGGGTCGGGCCTGAGCTGAAGCGGGAGATCGCCGACGAGCTGCGTGACAAGCTGCAGAAGCAGCTAAAACTCAAGGGCATAGTCATGGGCTACAGCTCTTGAGCCTTTTGTCACAGGATGGGCTCTGGTAAGATCCGCTCCCTGTTTTCAGCGGCGTGACAGCATAAGCTTTCCATGAATTGGGTCGACCTTTCCATCCTTGCCATCATCGGCGTTTCCGTCACCATCAGTGTGTGGCGCGGTTTTACCAAGGAAGCGTTTTCGCTGATTGGTTGGGTAGTGGCCGCGTGGGTCGGTCTGGCCTTTGCCGACAATCTGCAGTCCCTGCTGAGTTCGCAAATCGAGTCTTTGTCTCTGCGTCTGGTGGTTGCCTTCGCTATTCTTTTTGTTTCCACCCTGTTACTGGCGGCGATTGCCAACCATTTGGCAACCCAACTCATTGAAACCACCGGCCTGGGTGGTACGGACAAGGTGATTGGTATTCTTTTCGGTGTGCTGCGCGGCTGTTTTGTCGTTGCTGTGATGGTGATGGTTGCGGGCCTGACTCCGCTGCCGACTGAAAAGTGGTGGCAGGCCTCGACGCTGATGCCTCTATTCCAGGATATGGCGCTGTGGCTGCGCGATTTTCTGCCCAACGATATCGCCACCCTGATCCACTACTGACAACCGGCACCGGTTAACGAGGAAGAGAGCATATGTGCGGCATTATCGGCATCGTAGCAAAGGGCCCCGTCAACCAGATGATCTATGACGGCCTCACCGTGCTTCAGCACCGTGGCCAGGATGCCGCCGGGATCATGACCTGCGACGACGACCGTCTCTATCTGCGCAAGGACAACGGCCTGGTACGTGATGTCTTCCATACCCGCCACATGCTTCGTCTGCTCGGTAACGCGGGCATCGGTCACGTCCGTTATCCCACCGCAGGTTGTTCCTCTTCCGCCGAAGCCCAGCCGTTTTACGTTAACTCTCCTTACGGCATCGCCCTTTCGCACAACGGTAATCTGACCAATGCCGAGGCGTTGAAGGAAGACCTGTTCCGCGAAGACCTGCGCCATATCAACACCAGTTCCGATTCTGAAATCCTGCTCAACGTCTTTGCCCATGAGCTGCAACGTCAGGGCAAGGTACAGGTCAATGAGCAGGATATTTTCGCCGCAGTCTCTCGGGTACATCAGCGGATCAAGGGTGCCTACGCAGTGGTCGCACTGATTATCGGTTACGGCATTGTCGCCTTCCGCGATCCCAACGGTATTCGTCCGTTGATGATCGGCAAGCGCACTACCGACAATGGTGCGGAATATGCGATTGCCTCTGAAAGTGTTGCCGTGGATGCGCTCGGTTTTGATCGGTTGCGCGATGTGGAGCCGGGTGAAGCGGTATTTACCGATATGCAGGGTAACTTCTACTCGCAGCAGTGCGCGGAAAATCCACTGCATTCCCCCTGCATCTTCGAGTACGTCTATTTCGCCCGCCCCGATTCGATTATCGATGGCATCTCTGTCTACAAGGCACGCCTGCGCATGGGCGAAAAACTGGCGAAGAAGATGCTTGCGGCATGGCCTGACCACGATATTGATGTGGTGATCCCAATCCCCGACACCAGCCGTACCTCGGCGCTGCAACTGGCCAACCAGCTCGGTGTGAACTATCGCGAAGGTTTCATCAAGAACCGCTATATCGGCCGCACCTTCATCATGCCGGGACAGCAGCAGCGCAAAAAATCGGTACGCCAGAAACTTAATCCAATTGAACTCGAGTTCAAGGGTAAAAACGTACTGTTGGTAGACGATTCTATTGTTCGTGGCACCACCTCGCAGCAGATCATCCAGATGGCACGTGATGCCGGCGCCAACAAGGTTTACTTCGCCTCTGCCGCGCCGCCGGTGCGTTACCCCAATGTTTACGGTATCGATATGCCGACCTCCGCCGAGTTGATCGGTTATGGTCGTGATGAAGCACAGATCGCCAAAGAGATTGGTGCCGACCGTCTCTTCTATCAGGAACTGGATGATCTGATCTCCGCGGTGCTGTACAAGAAAAACAAAACCACCATTACCCGTTTCGATACTTCGGTGTTCAGTGGTGAATACATCACCGGGGATGTGAATGAGGCTTACCTGCAACACCTGAACTCCTGTCGTAACGACGATGCCAAGCAGGTGCGCGAGCAGCAGGAGAATGCGGTGATCGAGTTGTATAACAACTCATAGTATTGACTTCATAACAGTCCATCACATACTCTTGTTTACAGCGCCGATTTGAGATCAGCTTGCGGGCGCTATACAAATGCCGCTAAAGCGAGGATAACCTGCTTTAGCGTGATGCTTGGCGGGTTTTTTTGTGCCCGCCTCAGAATGAGGAATGGGCATGCCTTTAACACCTGATGATTGGGATGAACTTGAATTCGCTACCCTGGCGGTGCGTGCCGGACAGGTACGTACAGCAGAGGGAGAACAAAGCGAGCCGATCTTTCCCACTTCCAGTTTTACCTTCAATAGCGCAGCGCAGGCGGCGGCGCGTTTTGCCAATACCGAACCGGGTAATATCTACTCCCGCTTTACTAACCCGACGGTGCGCACTTTCGAGCAGCGTCTGGCGGCGCTGGAGGGCGGCGAGAGTTGTGTCGCAACCAGTTCGGGCATGGCGGCTATTCTCTCAACCTGCATGGGGTTATTGCAGGCGGGGGATCACATCGTCTCTTCCCGTGCCATCTTTGGTAGCACCGTGGTGTTGCTCGACAACTTCATGGCCAAGTTCGGGGTGGAGACCAGCTATGTACCGCTGACCGATTACGCTGCCTGGGAACAGGCTATTCGGCCGCACACCAGGCTGTTGTTTCTCGAAACACCTTCCAATCCATTGACCGAAGTGGCCGATATCGCCCGCCTGGCCGAGTTGGCCCACAGCCGCGGCTGCCTGCTGGTAGTCGACAACTGTTTCTGTACCCCGGCGTTGCAGCAACCACTGAAACTAGGCGCCGATGTAGTAGTCCACTCCGCGACTAAATATATTGATGGTCAGGGCCGTGCGGTGGGCGGCGCGGTGGTTGGTAACAGGGAACTGGTCGGTGAGCGGGTTTACAGCTTCCTGCGCAGTGCGGGACCGACCATGAGCCCGTTCAATGCCTGGATATTTCTCAAGGGGCTGGAAACTCTCAAGCTGCGCATGCAGGCACACTCTGCCGGTGCCCTGGAACTGGCGCAGTGGCTGGAGACCCAACCCGGCGTCGATCGGGTCTATTACCCGGGGCTGGCATCGCATCCACAGCACCAGCTGGCAAAGCAACAACAGAGCGGTTTCGGCGGCATCGTCAGTTTTGAACTGGCGGGCGGTCGCGAGCGAGCCTGGAACCTGATCGACAGTACCAACGTGATCTCTATTACCGCCAACCTGGGCGATGCCAAGAGCACCATTACTCATCCGGCGACCACTACCCACGGTCGCCTCAGCGAGGCGCAACGGGCGGACGCGGCAATCAGCGAGGGGCTGGTGCGGATATCGGTAGGCCTGGAAGATGTGGAGGATCTGAAACGGGACCTGTCCCGTGGTTTGCTAGCCTGACTCGCGGTAGTATCGTCAATCTGGAACAACGTATTCCAGGTGGGGGGAGTGATGGACGAGCGTGAGAAGCAACACTGGGAAACTGTATACCAGCGCCAGGATAGTGCTGAGGCTAGCTGGTATCAGGACTACCCGCAACTCTCCCTGCAGTTTATCGAAAGCGCCGGGGTTGCTCCTGATGACCCCATTCTTGATGTCGGCGGTGGCACCTCTTTGCTGGTCGACAATCTGCTGTTAAAAGGTTTCGAGAAACTTTCGGTTCTCGATATCAGTGAATCGGCTATCGAGCAATCACGTCGCCGCCTGGGACTCAAGGCAGACAGTGTCGAGTGGTTCGTATCCGATGTCTGCAGTTTCGTTGCTCCGCGTCTTTTTTCCCTCTGGCATGATCGTGCGGTGTTCCACTTCCTGGTGGATGAGCAGGATCGCCATGCCTATCTTGATGTATTGCGCTCCACACTGAAGCCGAATGGTCACGTGATTCTGGCTACCTTTGCACCCAACGGTCCCGAATCCTGTAGTGGGCTGCCCGTTCGTCGCTACGATGCCACCCTGCTGGAAGAGGAGTTGGGCGGTGATTTCGATTTAATCGAAAGCTGGCCCGAAGAACACATTACCCCCGGTGGCGGCGTGCAACCCTTCATCTACTCCCTGTTTGAACTGAAATAGTGAGCCGGTTGATTACGGACGATCAAAACATACGGCGCCAGCAACTTCTTGGCTTTTACCATGAGGCGCTCAAGCGCGTGCATGGTGAATGCGCGGTTTCCCGTTATCTGTTTGCCCATCCCATGGATGGCGAGTGGGCGGTGATCGCTGTCGGCAAGGCGGCCGCCGCCATGGCGCGCGGTGCTCAGCAACAGTTGGGGAATCGTCTGCACAGCGGCCTGGTGATTACCCGTCACGGCTATGGTGATCCGCAACTGCAGGGTAAACAGTGGCGTTGTTTTGAGAGCGGTCACCCGCTGCCCGATGCGATGAGTCTGCAAGCGGGTGAGGCGGTGCTCCGGTTTCTTGAGGAATTGCCCGAAGGGGTTTCGCTGCTGTTCCTGTTGTCGGGTGGCGCCTCGACGGTGATGGAAGCCCTGCCTGCCGGAGTGACCCTTGATGATCTGGTTAGGGTGAACGACTGGTTGCTCGTCTCGGGTCTGCCGATTAACCAGATGAACGCAGTACGTCAGCGCCTGTCCCGGATCAAGGGCGGTCGTCTGGCGCGACATCTGCGTGGTCGGACGTGCCTGCAACTGATGATCTCCGATGTACCCGGTGACGACCCAACGGTGATCGGTTCTGCGCCACTCTTTCCCAGTGCGGAAATCGGTCTGCCTGAGAATCTGCCCGGGTGGCTGATTGCCCTGTTGGGGCATACCGAGTTGGCGCCCAGCGTCGAAGACGAGGTATTTGCCCCGATTGAAACCCACATCGTGGCCGACAATCGACTACTTCTGCAGACAGTCAAAGTCGCTGCCAAAGCACAGGGATTGGCAGTCTATCTTCAGCCGGGTCATTTCCGCGGCGATGTCGCGGTGCTGGCGAAGCAATTCGTTGAGGCACTGAAACAGGGAAAGCCCGGGCTCTATCTCTGGGGTGGTGAAAGCAGTGTGGTGCTGCCACGCCTGCATGGGAAGGGTGGTCGCAGCCAGCATCTGGCGTTGATTGCGGCGGAGTTGTTGGCTGGTCACAGGAATCTCTTGCTGTTTGCCGCGGGAACCGATGGCAGTGACGGTCCGGGCGAGGTGGCCGGGGCGCTGGTGGATGGCGGCAGCAAGGCGCGGGCGGAGGAGGAGGGCTTCTCCCTTGCTCTGGCCCTGGCCAACGCGGACAGTGGCACCTTCCTTGCGGCGAGTGGCGATCTGATCGAAACCGGCCCCACGGGCAGCAATGTGATGGATCTGGTGGTTGGCTGGAAAACGGACTGAAAGCTTCAGGCGGTGATACAATCCCGCTCCATGACCGATACCAACCTGTTTGATGCCGCCCACCGGGCACTGCTCGCCGATGACCCCGATGAGAAGGTTCGCCTGACCCATGCCCTTTACGCAGCGTGGCAGGCTGGAGAACTGACGCCACAGGACTCTGGTCAGGTCGATCAGGTGAAAGTCCCCGGCAGGCCGCTGCGTCCGCAGTTGGTGATGCCCCGTGACCTGCCGCAGCGCAAGCCCAACAGTCTGGAAGGGCGTGCGGTGCTCTATCATGCCCTGACCCATATCGAGTTCAATGCGATCAATCTCGGCCTCGATGCCGCCTACCGTTTTCGCAACATGCCCGCCGAGTTCTACGGCGACTGGTTGAGGGTTGCCGACGAAGAGGCGGATCACTATGTGATGTTGCGCGACCACCTACGTACCCTGGGCTACGACTACGGCGATTTTCCAGCGCACAACGGTCTGTGGGAGATGGCGCAGAAGACCGCCCACGATGTGATGGTGCGTATGGCGCTGGTGCCCCGCTGCCTGGAGGCGCGTGGCCTGGATGTAAATCCCGGTATCAAGGCCAAACTGCAGGAAGGCGGCGACGAAGAGGGCGCGGCCAAGCTGGATATCATTCTGCGCGATGAGATTGGCCATGTGGCGATCGGCAACCGCTGGTTCCTTTATCTCTGTGAGCAGCGTGGGCTGGAACCGATGCAGACCTACAACGGTCTGCTGGATGAGTACATGCAGGGACCGCTGCGTCCACCGTTCCACATCGAGGCACGGCGCGCGGCGGGTTTCAGCGAAGCGGAACTGGCCTATCTGGAGGGCGTTGGGTGAAGCGCTTTATCACAACCCTGATTTTTCTTCTGTTGTTCCCGACCGGTGTCTTTGCCGTGGAGGGGACAATGCTTATCTATCGCCAGCAGGAGCAGGGGGTAGAGCCCTATAACGATCGCATCATGGTCACGGCGGACTACCTGCGCATGGACGACGGCGACGATAACGGGGACTACCTGATCTTCGACCGCAAGCAGGGACTGATCAGTAGCGTGACCCATGCGGATGGCACTGTACTCGAGATCCCTCCACGTAAGGTTGGGCAGTGCCCCCCGATGCAACTGAACCGTCGCGGCAGCGAGATCGAAATGGGCGAGGTTCCGCTGATCGCCGGGCGAAAACCACAGCATCACCAGCTCTATGTTAACGACAAAAGCTGTTACAACGTGGTCGCCGTGGAAGGTCTGCTGGACGACGTGCTCAAGGCGTTAGCGGATTTTCGCAATACGCTTGCCGGGGAACACGCCAAACTGTTGCCGCGTCTCCCTGCCGATCAGCAGGATCCCTGCGACCTGGCGCGAAGTATTTTTTATCCCGCATGGCAACTGCAGTTTGGCCTGCCGATTCAGGAGTGGGATGAGCAGGGCAAAGGGCAGGTGTTAGTTGATTTCAAGGAAGGTGTTGAGTTGGATGAAAAACTATTCACTTTGCCTCAAGGCTACAGACACTACACAACAGACGATATGTTGTAAGAAAAAAAGGCCGCGAATATCGCGGCCTTTTTCTTTGTGCACTGAGAGGCTTCAGGCTTGCAGTCGTTTGATTAACTCCTTTTCATCCAGATCCGTATAGTCCTTGTTGAGATGGGTAGTGACCATCTTCGACACATGGTTGTTCATGTGCTGATTGAGCAGACCGTGAAAATGGGGCGAGGCGACAATCATCAGATTATCGAAGCTGTTATGGGTTCGCCCTGAGTTCAGTTCCTTTGCCAGTTCCATGGCAAAGCGGGTGTGTTCAAACTCCTTGGGGCTGACTGGCTCGTTAAAGGCGCCGTGGGTGGTGCCTTCCATACCAATCGCCTCGGCCTGAAAGTGGCCGGAACGGTCTGAAGCGAGCTCTTCGCCTTTTTCCCTGCTGGGTGGGTGGAGAAACTCCTTGAGCAGTTTTAGGGTTTTGGGGCGCGCCTGGGTCTTGAAAAGACGGGCGCGGCTGGCGTTACCGACGAGCAACCATGTAGACATTCTGTTCCCCCTCTATTGTTGTGGCCGGACTAAAACTATAGTCCATCCCTGAAACCCGCCTCGGCCGCTCGTCGATAAATTACGTTTATTACAGATGTTTGCAATGTGGCCTACCTTGTCGCGCTAGCCTAGACTTAGGCTAAGTGCAAGGTGGATTAGATATGGAACTAGTAGCGACAAGTGGAACATTCCAGTCATCGCTGCAGGGTGGCGGCGGGGGAAGCGCTGCACTCGAGTCCAGTGACAAGCGCCTCAACAGTGAACTCAGCGCCGAGGAGCAGCGCCAGTTGCAGCAATTGCAACAGCGTGATCGTGAGGTGCGTGCCCACGAGCAGGCACATCTGCGTGTCGGGCGCGATCTGGTGCGCGGCGGTGCCAGCTTCTCCTATCAAAAGGGGCCTGATGGCAATCAATATGCCGTAGAGGGCGAGGTCCGTATCGATACCTCCAAGGTGCCGGGCGATCCCGAAGCCACCGAAGAGAAGGCCTACCATATCCGTGAAACGGCGTTGGCGCCGACCCAACCTTCCAACCAGGATCGGGCCGTGGCCTCGATGGCTTCGCGCATGGCACAGGAGGCACACATCGAAATCCAGCGTCTGCAACGGGCGCAGGCAGAGCAGGCCTACCAGGAAACGGGGGGCTCGATGAATCCACAGGGTACCCTCATCAATCAGAGCGCATAGGCGTAGAGGCACAGCAGCGGCTAACAGGGTATAGTTGGTGCGTATCTGAACCAGGCAGGAAAGCTCGAATCGTGTCGCTCTATTCCGTCGACAAACTTATCAGCCAGACGCGCAAACTGGCCGCCGACTACCGTCGTGCCACGGGCCAGGCGTTGCCGTTGACAGGCGAGATCGCCAATTTCGACGCGGCCAACCTGCTCGATCTGGAGTTGCTCCAGCCCGCCCCGGGTGGTTATGACGCGATAGGACGCAGTGGCGAGCGGCAGGGGATGCGTTACCAGATCAAAGGACGCGCGATCTTTGATGACAGCAAGGGCGGTCATCGTATCGGTCAGCTCAAGCTGGAGCAGGAGTGGGACGCGGTATTGCTGGTACTGCTCGACGAGGACTACGAGGCGTTCGAGATCTACGAAGCGGACCGTGACACTATTGTGGAAGCCATGGATGAGTCGGGCGGTAGCCGCGGCAAGCGTGGTGCCATGTCGGTGGCCCGTTTCCGTAATATCGCCAGACTGGCCTGGCAGCGGGGCGAAGGTGAGATCATGGATGAGGTCTGGGAAAACCGGAAGGACTGACTCGCTTAAATGGACTCCGCTGCTGAAATCCTCTCCTCAGACGGCCCTTTCGCCCGCCTGTTACCCGGTTTTGCCCCACGCTCACAGCAGCAGGAGATGG
The DNA here is from genome assembly GCA_050299175.1 of Thiohalomonadaceae bacterium. Lineage (GTDB taxonomy): Bacteria > Pseudomonadota > Gammaproteobacteria > Thiohalomonadales > Thiohalomonadaceae > JAPHTQ01. Next base: position 9,405 of record JBNKVM010000059.1, on the reverse strand, counting down.
CTGCCGCCGTCGAACGTGCGCTGCAGCAGAATGAAGTATTGGTGGCCGAGGCCGGTACCGGTACGGGCAAGACCTTCGCCTATCTGGTGCCGGCGCTGCTTAGTGGCGGCAAAGTGATTATCTCCACCGGTACCCGCAACCTCCAGGACCAACTCTTTCATAAAGATATCCCGCTGGTGCGCAAGGCACTGGAGGTGGCTGTGGACGTCGCCCTGCTCAAGGGGCGCGGTAATTACCTCTGCTCGCATCGCCTGGAACTGGCACAAAGCGAGGGGCGTTTCCTCAGTCGTAGCCACGTGGCCGATCTGCAGAAGGTGCGCCAGTGGGCTTCACGTACCAAGAGCGGCGATCTGGCCGAACTGGACGAACTGCCCGAAGATTCTCCGCTCTGGCCGCAGGTGACCTCCACTGCCGATAACTGCCTCGGCAGCGATTGTGAACATCTGGATAACTGCCATCTGGTCCGTGCCCGTCGTCGTGCCCAGGAGGCGGATGTGGTGGTGGTCAACCATCACCTGTTGTTTGCCGATCTGGCACTCAAGGACGGTGGTTTCGGCGAGCTGCTCCCCGGCGCCAACGCCTTTATCATCGACGAGGCACATCAGCTTCCCGATACCGCCTCCAACTTTTTCGGCACGGCCATTACCGCCAACCAACTGCTGGAACTGAGTCACGACACCGTGGCTGAGGACCTCAAGGAGGCGGGTGAAAGTCGCCAGTTGCGCTCGTTTGCGGACAAGCTGGATAAGGCGGTGCGCGACATGCGCCTGGTCTTTGCCAAGGAGCCGACACGCGGCCCCTGGAGCGACTATCACGACCGTGTTGAGATGAAGGATGTGGTGATCGCGGTTAAGGAGAGTCTCGATAATCTCCATCGCTGCCTGCAACCGTTGGCCTCGCGGGGCAAAGGGCTGGAATCGTGTCTGGAGCGTTGCGAGACTTTGCTGGCCGCTTTTGCCGAGCTGAGCGGTGAGACACCACCCGGTTTTATCCACTGGTACGAGACCTTTACCCGTTCCTTCAGCCTCAATCTGACCCCGCTGGATGTGGCGCAGCTTTTCAGTAAACAACTGGAGTCCCATCCCTGTAGCTGGGTATTTACCTCGGCGACCCTGGCGGTCGGGGATAACTTCAGCCACTTTACCCGCCAGCTCGGGTTGGACGACGCACTGAGCCTGCGCTGGGACAGCCCCTTCGACTATCCCAATCAGGCGGTGCTCTACGTCCCTGAGGGGATGCCTGATCCCAATAGTCCTGGTTATACCGATGCGGTAGTGGAGCAGGCGATTGGGGTGATCGAGGCCTGCGGTGGACGTACCTTCCTGCTCTTTACCAGTCACCGTGCCCTGCAAAGGGCGGCGGAGTTGCTAGAGGGGCGTATCGAGTACCCCATTCTGGTGCAGGGTAGCGCCCCACGTAGCCGCCTGCTGGATCAATTTCGCGAGCTGGGTAATGCGGTGCTGTTGGGGACGGGCAGTTTCTGGGAAGGAGTCGATGTGCGCGGTGAAGCGCTTTCCTGCGTCATCATTGACAAGCTGCCGTTTGCTTCACCCGGCGATCCAATTTTGCAGGCGCGTATCGACGCCATGCGCGAGGCGGGCGGCAATCCGTTTATGCAGTATCAGCTACCGCAGGCGGTGATCAGCCTTAAGCAGGGGGTAGGGCGATTGATTCGTGATGTGAATGATCGCGGCGTGTTGATGCTCTGCGACCCGCGTCTCGGCACTAAATCCTACGGCAGGGTATTCATAGACAGTCTGCCGCCGATGACAAAAACGAGACGTTTTGAGGTAATTGAGCGTTTTTATACTGGGGCCTGTTCTCACTAATTGAATTATCGTCGCTGGTGGCCAGTTTTTTGTCCAGCAAGGCGGAAGGAGTGAAATTTAGTCACTCTAAATGAACGACTGACAACGCCGCTGGACGGAATAATGGCCCCAGCCCTTTAGGTTGCGGCTAAAAAAGGACCACTCTGTGTTGCGCCTCACTCCTTTGGAACAACTAAAGCACGCTCGGCGCGCCTTGATTGGCCCTTTTTTAGTCACAACGCCGACAATTCAATTAGTGGGAACAGGCCCATAGGTGACATCTAAAGCCGGTTGCCTATAATGTCACTTAGCTATCAAGCCATTGATTTATCGGAGGAGATTACTATGAAAAAAATGTTTGTGGCCCTTGCGATGGGCCTGATGATGTTGGGGATGGGAACATCGGCACACGCCATTGGTGTTGGTGTCAAAGCCGGTACCTTGGGTCTGGGTGCTGAACTGGGTCTGACTCTCTCAGATCGTTTCACCACCCGTCTGGCATTAAATAAATACAAGTTCAATGCAGACCAGACAATCGACGGTATCGATTACAGCGCCGATCTCGATATGAGTTCCAGCGCCATCTTCCTCGACTGGTCGCCCTTCACTAACGGTAGCCTGCACCTGACTGTCGGTTATGTGAACAGCGACAACAAACTGAGTGCAACGGCTACACCTGTCGGGACTGTAAATATCGGTGGTACTGACTACGACGGTTCCACTCTGGATTTTAATTTAAACAGTACAGTTAAGTTGGGTAGCGGTCCTTACTTTGGTATCGGTTATGGCAATGTCCCTGCCACTGGTTTCGGCTTTACCTTTGAGTTGGGAGTGGTACAGATGGGAGCACCGAAAGCTGATATTTCTGTTACTGGTACAGATCGAAATTTGATTAACCAAAGTGATGTTGATCAAGAAGAGAAGAATATGCAGGACGACCTGAATCAGTTTGAGCTTTATCCGGTCGTCTCCGCTGGTATCTCCATCGGCTTCTGATTCGGCGTTTCATTTATACCTCAGGGCCCGTACACTTCTCGGTGTACGGGCCTTTCTGTTACTGAATCCATGAAACTACTTGCCATAGAAACCGCTACCGAAGCCTGCTCCGTTGCCCTCTACCTGGAGGGTGAAGTGCGCGAGACCTATCGTCTTGCTCCTCGCCAACATACCGAACTGGTGTTAGGCATGGCCGATTCGTTATTGGCCGAGGCAGGGGTGAAACTGACGGATATGGATGCGCTCGCCTTTGGGCGTGGTCCCGGTGCCTTTACCGGAGTGCGTATCGCCACGGGGGTGATTCAGGGCATGGCCTTTGCCGCCGATCTGCCGGTGGTTCCTGTGTCGACACTGGCGGCGCTGGCGCAACGTGGCCTTACTCAGTTCGGCTGGTCGAAAGTGGCGGCCGCCATCGACGCAAGAATGAATGAGGTTTACTGGGGCGCGTTTAGCGAACAGGACGGGCTGATGCGAGCCGTGCAGGATGAGCAGGTCTGTCCTGCGGAAAAGTCACCAGAGCTTGCAGGCCAGGATTGGTATGGTATCGGTAGTGGTTGGCAGGCTTACACTGAGGCGTTGTCTTCTCGTCACCCAAATGTTGCTGAATACCACGGCGATGAACTGCCCCATGCGGCGGAGATTGCGTTATTGGCCGCTGCTGACATCGACTGCGCCGTAAGTGCCGAACAGGCGATACCGATCTACCTGCGTGACAAGGTAGTGGGGTAGGTCAGAGGGCTCCGCTGCGCAGGAGTAGTCGGTAGACTGCTTCAGCCATCATTTCATAACCTGCTGCATTGGGATGAATCTGATCCGATTTGAAGCGGCTATCGGATAGTACTTCCGGGATCACCGAACCCTGCAGTGGCACTCCCGTCTTTTCCGCGACCGTTTTGTAATATTTCGCGCTCTCCAGACCGAAGATGGCCGGTTGCGGTACACCGAGTAGCACCACCTGTATGCCACGACCTTTTGCCTGCCGAATCATCCGTTCCAGATTTTCCTGCATTGCCTCCATTGATTGTTTACGCAACATATCGTTGCCGCCGTGGCAAAGAATAAGCAGCGACGGCTGGTATTCATCCAGTGTGTCCGGCAGGCGCGCGAGACCCTGCGGGGTTCGTTCCCCTGGAACGCCTGCGTTGATTACGGTGTGTCCGCTGAGTCGTTGCAGTACGGCGGGGTAGCTGTCGTCTGGTCCGACACCCGTGCCATAGGTGAGGCTGTCGCCGAAGGCGAGGATCACCGCATCGGAGGCTAGCGGTTGCAGGCGGGCATCATCGCCACTGCAGGCAGTGAGTAGTATCAGAAGTGAAAGGAAAAGCGCACGTTTCATACGCCGATACTATGGGCGTAGCGGACGCAGGACAATGATGCGGTGCACAAAGTGCGTGCCGTGGATTATTTCAGCAGCAGGCTTTCGAGGATCTCTTCGTAGATCCGCGAGAGGGTATCAAGGTCATCGGCATAGACCGACTCATCCACCTTGTGAATGGTGGCGTTGAGCGGACCCAGCTCCAGCACCTGGGCACCAGTGGGCGCGATGAAGCGACCGTCGGAGGTACCGCCTGCGGTATTCACTTCCGGGCTGATGCCGCACACCGATTCGATCGCACTACGCGCCGCGGTGAGTAACTCGCCGCCTTCAGTCAAAAACGGGTTACCCGAGAGCGACCAGTCGATACTGTACTCGAGACCGTGTTGTTCCAGCAGCGTTTCGACTTTTTCCCGCAGACCCGTTTCCGTCTGTTCGGTGGAGAAACGGAAGTTGAACTCCACCAACAATTCGCCGGGGATGACGTTATTGGCACCGGTGCCTGCATGGATGTTGGAGATCTGGAAGCTGGTCGGTGGGAAATGATCGTTACCCCGATCCCATTCAATTGAGGCCAGTTCCGCCAGCGCAGGTGCAGCCTGGTGCACCGGGTTATCCGCCAGATGGGGGTAGGCCACATGACCCTGCACACCTTTAACCAGTAGTCGTCCACTCAGTGAACCACGACGACCGTTTTTCACTACATCGCCGAGACGATTACTACAGGTCGGTTCACCGACCAGACACCAGTCGATCTTCTCACCACGTGCTTCGAGGGTTTCGATCACCTTTACCGTACCGTCGACTGCAGGTCCCTCTTCATCGCTGGTGATGAGCATGGCGATGGAGCCGTTGTGTTCGGGATACGCAGCGAGGAAACGTTCGCAGGCAGTGACGAAGCAGGCGATGGAGCCTTTCATATCGGCAGCGCCACGACCATAAAGCATGCCGTCTTCGACAATCGCATCGAAGGGTGGGTGACGCCATTTTTCTTCGGGCCCAGTGGGAACCACATCGGTATGCCCGGCAAAACAGAACAGCGGTCCCTGGTCGCCACGGCGTAGCCAGAGGTTATCCACTTCGCCAAAACGCATCGGTTCGGCGTGGAAGCCGAGTGCCTTCAGGTGTTCGGCAAGCAGCGCCTGACAGCCCGCATCGTCGGGGGTAACCGAACGGCGGCGAATGAGATCGATGGCGAGTTCTAAAGTGTCGGACATGGTAGACCTTTTGTTGCGCTAGGCATCCATTCTAGCGGCAAAGGGCAGTGGAATCACTTGTGGAAGATCGACTGGTAGTCGGACTCTTTGAAACTGGCGCGTATCGTCTTACCTGTGATCAGCACCGGACGTTTAATCAGGGTCGGATTGGCCAGCATCAATGCCAGCGCCTTGTCCCGATCAACATCGCTGCGGTCGGCATCGGATAACTGCTTCCAACTGGTCGAGCGGCGGTTGAGCAGTGTCTCCCAACCGACCGCATCGAGCCACTTCGCCAGATCGGCTTCTTTCACGCCCTGCTCGCGCAGGTCGTGAAAGGTGTAGGCGACGCCGTGGCTATCCAGCCACTTGCGCGCCTTCTTTACCGAGTCACAGTTTTTGATACCGACCAGTGTCGTCACGATTAGATATCACGTAGCAGTTCGTTGATGCCGACTTTGCCCCGGGTCTTCTCATCTACTTTCTTCACGATTACCGCGCAGTAGAGGCTGTATGAACCATCTTTGCTCGGCAGGTTACCTGAGACAACCACGGAGCCTGCTGGAACACGGCCGTAGTGAACTTCGCCGGTTTCACGGTCGTAGATTTTGGTCGACTGGCCGATGTAGACACCCATGGAGATTACCGAGCCTTCCTCGACGATCACACCTTCCACTACTTCGGAACGGGCACCGATGAAGCAGTTGTCTTCGATAATGGTCGGTGCTGCCTGCAGCGGCTCCAGCACACCGCCGATGCCGACGCCACCGGAGAGGTGTACGTTCTTGCCGATCTGCGCGCAAGAACCGACGGTGGCCCAGGTGTCGACCATGGTGCCGGAATCGACGTAGGCGCCGATGTTGACGTAGGAGGGCATTAGTACCGCGCCGGAGGCGATGTAGGAACCCTTGCGTGCAGTCGCAGGCGGTACAACGCGTACACCGCCTTCGCGGAATTCACGGGAGTTCATGTCGGCGTACTTTGACGGTACCTTGTCGTAGTAGTTGGTGAAACCACCCTTCATGAATTCGTTGTCATTGATGCGGAAGGAGAGCAGTACCGCTTTTTTCAGCCACTCGTTAACCACCCAGTCACCGACGCCGCGGCGCTCGGCGACACGGGCTTCGCCGCTATCGAGCATGCGGATAACTTCACTCACTGCTTCCTTGACGTGGGTGTCCACGCTGCGCGGGGTGATCTCGGCGCGGCGCTCGAAGGCCTCTTCAATAATACTCTTGATATCGCTCATCATTGTCTCCTGATTAAAACCATTTCAACGCAAAGACGCCAAGGTTAAAAGAAAAATACCTTCTACCACGAAGCACACGAAGGGGCGACATTATGACCTCCTTCCGTGTGTTCTGTGTGTTCCGTGGCCATTTTTCTTTTCGTCTTTGCGGTTAAAGTCTTTTCACAAATTCACTTATCCGTTCTGCTGCCTCGATGCACTCTTCCAGTTCGGCGACCAACGCCATGCGTATCCTTCCACTGCCGGGGTTGATGCCGTGCGCCTCGCGTGAGAGATAGCTGCCGGGCAACACCGTGACATGTTGTTCGGCAAAGAGTCGACGACTGAATTCGCACTCATCGATGGGTGTCTCGGCCCAGAGATAGAAACCCGCATCCGGGCGTTCCATCTTCATCACCGGCTGCAGGATATCCAGCACCGCTTCGAACTTCTGTCGATAGAGTTCGCGATTGGCGCTTACATGTGCCTCGTCGTTCCATGCGGCAATGCTCGCCGCCTGGGTATGTGGTGGCAGGGCGCAGCCGTGGTAGGTACGGTATTTGAGGAAACGCGCCAGCACTTCGGCATCACCGGCGACAAAACCTGAACGCAGTCCCGGCAGGTTGGAGCGTTTCGATAGGCTGTGAAAAACCACGCAGCGTTTGAAGTCGGTACGGCCCATCTTTGCCGCAGCCTGTAACAGCCCTGCTGGCGGTTTCGCCTCGTCGAAGTAGAGCTCCGAATAGCACTCGTCGGAGGCAATAATAAAATCGTGTTCGTCGGCCAGGGCGATCAGTTTTTGCAGATAGGCGACGTCGGCTACTGCCCCGGTGGGATTGCCCGGTGTGCAGAGATAGATCAACTGACAGCGCTGCCACACCTCGGCGGGAACACCATCCAGATCGGGCAGGAATTGGGTTTCGGTGGTGGTATTGAGGAACCATGGCTCGGCCCCGGCCAGCAGTGCCGCCCCTTCATAGATCTGGTAGAAAGGATTGGGTGAAAGCACCAGCGGATTCTGGCTGCGATCCACCATTGCCTGTGCGAAGGCGAACAGTGCCTCGCGGGTGCCCGCTACGGGCAGCACGTGACGCTCGGGATCGACCGCGCCGCTGGGCAGGGTAAAGCGGCGGCTGAGCCAGTCGGCGATGGCCTGCCGTAGTTCGATACGCCCCTTGGTCAGCGGATAGTTGGCCAGACCGTGCAGATGGGTGATCAGCTCCTCCACCACAAAGCCCGGTGGCTGGTGTTTGGGCTCACCGATAGAGAGCGCGATATGCGGCTTATTCGGCGGCGTAATGCCCGCCTTGAGCGCATTGAGCTTCTCGAAGGGGTAGGGCTGTAATCTGTCGAGGTCTGGATTCATGAGGGCCTGTTCATGCCAATTGAATTGTCGGCGTTGTGACTAAAATAGGGGCCAATCAAGGCGCACTGAGCGCTCTTTGGTTGTTCCAAAGGAGCAAAGTGCAACACCGAGTGGGCCCTATTTTAGCCGCAACCCGGAGGGCTGGGACCGTTTTCCCGCCCAGCTGTGTTGTCAGTCGTTCATTTAGAATCACTAAACTTCTCTCCTTCCGCCTTGCTGGACGCTAAAACGGTCGCCAGCGACGATAATTCAATTGGCATGAACAGGCCCACTCTTGTTCGCCAAAAACAGCCCCGCATTATAAGGTATTGAACAGGAACCATAAACCACGCAGTGTAGAGGGAAACACCGATGCCTGTCAGAACCATTCATCACGTCAGCCTGCTGGTCGCCGACACCGAGCGTGCACTGGGCTTTTACCGTGACCTGCTGGGGCTGGTTGTGATCGAGCGTCCCGCGCTGGGATTCCCTGGAGCCTGGTTAGCTATCGGCGATCAGCAACTGCACCTGCTGGAACTACCCAACCCCGATGCGGCGAGTGAACGGCCCGAGCATGTGGGGCGTGACCGTCACCTCGCACTGGCGGTCGATGGGCTGGATGATCTGGCGCAGCGATTGACCGAGGCAGAGATTGCGCTGAGCAAAAGTAAATCGGGTCGCAATGCGATCTTCTGTCGTGATCCAGACGGGAATGGGGTTGAGTTGATTGCTGCTGTTTAACCACGCAGATATGTAAGTGATTGAAGTCAATGATATAGGGGTATATGTTAATCCCTAAATCAGCATTAACAGGGAAGTCATTCCGCCTTTGCGTATTTCGTTAACATATTTACATCCAGGTAACACGCTGAATAATAGAAAAAGTTCGGTGGGTTGGTGTGCTTGTCTGAGCGCGTTGACAGGAATTATTTCCTGTTAACGGGGGTTATGTGAAAAGTAATTAACCATGAAGCTCAAATATATCGGATACACTTTAATAGCATTAATCTTGATACCAGTTGCTATATTTACTGTGGAATTAATGTATTGTCGGGGTGCAATAAGTAATGCAAAGGACGCAGATGTTTTTCTCGAATACAGAAACGGAACTATGTTTGTATCAGGAACACAAAAGCCATTTAATGGGTTTGCGTATTCAACTGTTTGTGGCGGCGAATGCGGGCTTCTAGGGTGTCCCGCCACACATTGGTATGGCGAATACAAAAATGGAAAAAAAGATGGTGAATGGTTAATGCCTAACTCAGAAGAAGCTAATGACTCTTTTTTGATTTCGCCGTTTGGCGAGTATAAAAAGATTAATTATATTAATGGTGAAAAATCACCTAACAGGTAGCTTAAGTCGTTCTGAGCCTGCTGAGACTGTAAATTAGATTGTGTATCTGCCTATCATAAACCCACAAGGGAGATAGGCGACATGAACAAAGAAGAACTCGAAGCCCTGGCACGCGAAGCGGCCAAAGGCATCAAAACTGAGAAAGACCTGAATGACTTTCGTC
>JBNKVM010000058.1:0-12059 GCA_050299175.1 Thiohalomonadaceae bacterium | reverse complement strand
AATTCGTGGTGTGGGTATCGCTATGCAGTGAGCGTTTATAGGGGATTGGCGCGACGGTGCTGGCCATGGGCATTCATGATTGTTGCACCGCTCCTTTTCATCCTTTGACGATGAAGTGGAGCGGTGCGTATGGGGCTATGGCAATGCGTTTTTGATATGCGCGGCGAACTCTTCGGCGGGCATAAATCCCACGACACGGTGGGAAGCAAGCTCATTGCCCTGGGTGTCATAAAGGATAATGCCAGGTGGACCAATGAGGTCAAATCGTTTCAGCAGAGACTGGTCGGATTCGTCGTTGGCTGTCACATCCGCCTGCAGTGCCACGGTGTTGGAGAGGGCTGCAAGCACCTGGGGGTTACTGAAAGTGTATTTTTCAAACTCTTTGCAGGAGATACACCACTCGGCATAGAAATCAAGCATCACCGACTTGCCGGCAGCACTGGCAGCGGCGACCTCTCGCTCCAGATCGGCGATCGTTTTGATGGTCTTGAAGGTAAGGTGTTGCTGTTGTACCGCAGCACTACCAAAACTGACTCCTTTTAGCGGCTGCAGTGGATCAGTGGCTCCGGCTGCCAGGCCGACGAGCATCAGCGCTCCCTGGATTAGGAGTACCAGTCCCAGCCCTTTCCACAGCTTGAACCAGCCGCTGACACCATCCCGGACAGCTTCGATAGCTCCCATATAAACTGCAGATATAATAAGCAGCACCGACCATAGGAACATGGTAACCATTGCTGGCAGGATGCGTTCCAGCATCCAGATGGCCACGGCCAGCAGCAGTACGCCGAATACTGCCTTGACGGCATCCATCCAGCTGCCGGCGCGGGGCAGGAATTTGCCTCCGGCAGTACCAATTGCGATAAGTGGCGCTCCCATACCCATGGAGAGGGCGAACAGTGCAGCACCTCCGAGATAGGGATCACCGGTTTTTCCGATGTAGATCAGGGCACCCATCAGCGGTGGCGCCACACAGGGGCCAACGATAAGTGCGGATAGCAAGCCCATAATGGCAACGCCGGTGAGGGTGCCGCCCTGCTGCTTGTTACTCATCTCGGTCAGTTTGCTTTGCAGTGCCGAGGGCAGCTGCAACTCGTAGAAACCGAACATCGAAAGCGAAAGGAGTACGAAGACCGCGGCAAAGCTGCTCAGTACCCAGGGATTCTGGAACATGGCCTGGATATTGGCACCAAACAGTCCTGCAATGACACCGGCCACGGTATACGTCAAAGCCATTGCCAGCACATAGATCAGTGACAGGGTGAAGGCCTTGCGAGTGGTGATCTTATCCCCCTGACCGACAATGATGCTTGAGAGGATCGGGATCATCGGGAAGACGCATGGGGTGAAGGCCAGCAACAGGCCTGCGACGAAGAACAGCAAAATGGTCCAGGAGGTATCGCCACCAGCCAGAGCGGCTGCCAGCTGGTCTTGCTCTGAAATCGGTGCCCCCCCTGTCGTTGAGGTGGTACCGGAGGGGGAGGATACCGTGCTGACAGCTGCACCAGCACTGCCTGCGGGCAACTGCAGGCTGATATCTTTTTTCTGCGGCGGGTAACATATGCCCGCTTCGGCACAGCCCTGGTAGCTTACCTTGAGGGTAATCTCGGTGGGATCGAGGTTGGTGCGCTGTAAGGGTAGCCTTGCTTCAACCGTATTGTGGTAGACCTGGATACGGCCGAAGAACTCATCGTCTTTCTCTTCCCCTTGGGGCAACTGCGGCTGACCCAGGGTGACTCCCTCGCTGTTGGTAAGCGTGAAGCGAAACTTGTCTTTATACAGATAGTGTTTCGGGGCGATCTCCCAACGGGCGAGCAGGGTATTGCCATTTTCGACAATCGCATCGAAATGGAAGGCCTGGTCCGGTTCCAGCACCTCTTCCTCACCACCGCCAAGCGGACTGAACTCGTTACTGAGCGCACTCAACTCAGCTATCGGTGGAGCGGGGGCCTGCTCGGGCAGGGAAACCTCTCTCTGTTGGTGTTGCGGTGGATAACAGACCCCGATATCAGCACAACCTTGCGAGGTGGCGGTAAGTTTCAGGCTGGCAGGAGCGTCTGCCGCCCGCTCCACAGGTATCGTGATGGTGACTGATCCACGATAGATCTCCACGTCACCGAAAAATTCGTCGTGCTTGATCTTGCCGGCTGGAATCTGGGGTTCTCCCAGGGTTATGTCCTGCGTGTCGCTGCTGAATTTGAATTTGCTGCGATAGAGGTAATAACCCTCGGCGATGTCCCATCGCGCCTTAATCGTGTCGGCATTGACGGCTGTGACCGTGAGTGCGAATGCCTGTTCAGGCTCAAGCAGTTCATCATCCTGGGCAAAGAGATTGGTACTCAGCAGCAGGGCGAGCAGGGGGAATAACAGTTTTTTCATGCTTTATTGTCCAGTTGGCTGTCAATCCACGAAAGGTAGGAGCTTAGCCCGTCCTCGATAGGGACCGCAATCAGCTCGGGGAGTTCGTAGGGGTGAACTTCAATCAGACGGGTTTCCAGCGCCGCCAGGCGGTCAAGGCGGCTCTTGATAAGGAGCACATGCTCACTCTCGTGCTCCACTTTGCCCTGCCACTCGTAGACGGAACGTCCTGCGGGCAGGATGTTGACGCAGGCGGCCAGCCGTTCCCTGACCACAATATCGGCAAGGGACTCAGCGACCTCCATGTTCGGGCAGGTTGTGATAACCAGGCGGTACGGCATAGACACTCTGGATTCTCCTGTGTTCGAATCTACGTCAACCAGGGGCTTAACCCTGGCAGGTTATATCCTAAGCCGGCTAGCGTTATACTAACGAGCTTTCCTTAACATTGGCTATTATCTTGTTCCGACTTCTATTCATTTTGTTTCTGCTGGTGCCCTTACTTGAGATCTATCTATTGATCCAGGTCGGCGGCATTATTGGCGCACTTCCCACCGTATTCATGGTGGTCTTCACTGCAGTGCTGGGTGGTCTGTTGCTGCGCCATCAGGGACTCTATACCATCGCCAAGGTGCAAACATCACTTGCGCAGGGTGAACTGCCGACGATTGCAATGCTGGAGGGTGTGGTGCTCCTCATTAGTGGCGCCTTGCTGCTTACTCCGGGTTTTTTCACCGATACCATCGGTTTTCTCGGCCTGATTCCGCCACTACGGCGATGGCTCATCCTCAAGGTCATTGAGCGCGGAATTATTCATGCCACAAGGCCTCCGCATGGTCAGGGGCCAGGTCCAACTGGGCGGGACCCGGGTTCCAGGACGCTGGAAGGGGAATATCACAGGGAAGACGATTAGAGGCAGTACCTTATTCCATCCCGGAATATTACCGGGTCGCGGCTCGTCCAGTGCGACCTGAAAACGGGCCTCTACTTGGCCCCGCTCACAGCGACGCTCATCTTTTCCGGCAGTTGGCAGACTCCCTGCCATTCTGAATCACGTATCGGCCACCATATGGCAACCACTTCATCAGCGCGGTCTCCGCATTTTGTTCCCTAAGCCTAAGCGAGATGTTGTAGCCGTCTTGACTATTTTCACATCGCCATTATTATTAGCACTCACGTGAGGGGAGTGCTAACAGGTGTTCAGCATCCCCAAGCGGCACGCCGCAACCCCTGGAATACGAAAGGGGACGGCACGATGTCGTTAAATCTTTGTGTTTTTGAAGGAGAAAAGAATGAACATTCGTCCATTGCATGATCGCGTGCTTGTCCGTCGCATGGAAGAAGAGACCACCACTGCAGGTGGTATCGTGCTGCCTGGTTCCGCCGCAGAAAAGCCCACTGAGGGTGAAGTACTGGCTGTGGGCAAGGGCCGCATCCTGGAGAGTGGAGAGGTTCGCCCGATGGATATCAAGGTTGGTGACAAGGTGCTCTTCGACGAGTCTTATGCAGTGAAAAAAGTGAAGGTCGAGGGCGAAGAGCTGCTGATGATGCGTGAAGAAGACATCATGGGTGTTATCGAAGGCTAAGCCAGCCAGAACCCGACGAAGACAAAAAGTTTCAAAGAGGAATTACTGCAATGAGCGCAAAAGAAGTCAAATTTTCCGATGACGCCCGCCAGAAGATGCTGCGTGGCGTGAACACCCTGGCCAACGCCGTTAAGGTCACCCTCGGTCCCAAGGGGCGCAACGTTGTGCTGGAGAAATCCTTCGGTGCTCCGACCATCACCAAAGATGGTGTCTCTGTAGCCAAAGAGATCGAGCTGGAAGACAAGTTCGAGAACATGGGCGCGCAGATGGTCAAAGAGGTCTCCTCCCAGACTGCCGATATCGCCGGTGACGGTACCACCACCGCAACCGTTCTGGCCCAGGCGATCCTGCGTGAGGGCATGAAGGCGGTTACCGCCGGCATGAACCCGATGGATCTGAAGCGCGGTATCGATAAGGCTGTAACCGCTGCCGTTGAAGAGCTGAAGAACCTTTCCCGCCCGTGTGAAGACACCAAAGCGATTACCCAGGTCGGTACTATTTCCGCCAACTCTGATGAGAACATCGGCAAGATTATCGCCGATGCGATGGACAAGGTGGGTAAGGACGGTGTTATCACCGTGGAAGAGGGTTCTTCCCTGTATGACGAGCTGGATGTGGTTGAAGGGATGCAGTTCGATCGCGGCTACCTCTCCCCTTACTTCGTCAACAACCAGGAGAAGATGGTCGCCGAGCTGGATGACCCCTACATCCTGCTGCACGACAAAAAGATCTCCAACATTCGCGAACTGCTGCCGCTGCTGGAAGGCGTGGCCAAAGCCGGCAAGCCGCTGCTGATCATCTCCGAAGATGTAGAAGGTGAAGCACTGGCGACCCTGGTGGTTAACTCCATCCGCGGTATCGTCAAGGTTGCCGCAGTGAAGGCGCCGGGCTTCGGTGATCGCCGCAAGGCGATGCTGCAGGACATGGCGATCCTCACCGGCGGGCAGGTGATCTCCGAAGAGGTGGGCATGTCCCTGGAAAAGGCCACCCTTAATGAACTGGGCCGTGCCAAGCGCGTGGTGGTCTCCAAGGAGAACACCGTCATCGTCGATGGCGCCGGTCAGAAGACTGAGATCGAAGGTCGCGTCGCGCAGATCCGCGCCCAGATCGAAGAGACCTCTTCCGACTACGACAAAGAAAAGCTGCAGGAACGTGTAGCCAAACTGGCTGGCGGTGTTGCAGTGATCAAGGTCGGTGCTGCTACTGAAGTCGAGATGAAAGAGAAGAAGGATCGCATCGACGACGCCCTGCACGCGACCCGTGCTGCGGTAGAAGAGGGTGTGGTGCCTGGTGGCGGTGTTGCTCTGGTACGTGTTATCGGTGCCATCGAAAATCTGGAAGGCGCCAACCACGACCAGAACATCGGTATCGATATCGCCCGCCGTGCGATGGAAGAGCCGCTGCGCCTGATCGTCGGCAATGCCGGTGATGAGCCCTCGGTGATCCTCAACAAGGTGAAGGAAGGCAAGGGTAACTTCGGTTACAACGCTGCCACCGGTGAGTATGGCGACATGATCGAGATGGGTATCCTCGACCCGACCAAGGTGACCCGTTCCGCACTGCAGAACGCCTCCTCCGTTGCCGGTCTGATGATCACCACCGAGGCGATGGTTGCCGAATTGCCGAAGAAAGAAACCCCGCCGCCGATGGGTGGCGATATGGGTGGCATGGGCGGCATGGGCATGATGTAAGCCCGGCTATCCAGCCAAACGAAAGCCCCGCGTAAGCGGGGCTTCTTTTTTGCATAGGTTCTCATAACCATCTGATAGACTGTCAGCATGTCTATGTTTCGTATTCTATTCCCCCATCACTCTCGTACCTTTCCCGGCAAACGCTGGCTCAATATTTCTCTGCGTACCCTGCACCTGATCGGCGTGGCCGGTTTGGGTGGCGCCTATCTATACGCCGCACCGCATGAACTGTGGCAGCCCTATCTCTGGCTCAGCCTCGGTTCCGGTTTTGCTCTGCTGCTAATCTCGATTTTCAGTAACGGGGTCTGGTTGTTGCAACTGCGTGGTTTGTTGATCCTGTTCAAACTGGTCCTGCTGGCTGTGATGTTGTGGTTACCCGGTTTCAGTCTGCAATTAGGCGTGGCGGTAATCGTGATTTCATCGGTGATCGCCCATGCGCCGGGGAATGTCCGTTACTATTCTCTTTGGCATGGTCGGCGAATTGAACACCTGTAGTTTTGTTTCCATCGAGGTTTTGTGTGTCCGATAACGTACTCACCACAGAAGAACTGGCCTCCATTCCCGAGCCCCTGCATGGCCGGGTGGAACACCACTGGCAGCAGTTAGTCGAGAAGTGTGGCGAGTTTGTCATTCCGAGCGAACGTCATGTTGAAGTGGCGACGGTCATGGCGCTCAGCGATTTCGTTGCCCAGTCCTTGATTCGCGATACGCAATTATTGCAGGAACTGTTTGAGTCCGGCGATCTCTGGCGTGCTTATGAAGCAGCAGAATATACCCAGGTATTGCAGCAAAGGCTGGATGGTTGTCTGAATGAAAATCAGTTGAGCGAGGTACTACGTCGTTATCGCCGTCGCGAGATGGTACGTATCGCCTGGCGCGATCTGGCCGGACATGCCGAACTGCAGGAGATCACCGGCGATCTTTCCGCCCTGGCCGATGTCTGTATCGATACTGCGCTGGAACATCTCTATCGCTGGCACTGCGAGTTATGGGGGACGCCTCATAGTCTCGAAGGTGAGCCGCAGCGGATGGTGGTGCTGGGTATGGGCAAGCTGGGTGCTCGCGAACTCAACTTCTCTTCCGATGTGGATCTGATCTTCAGTTACGCCGAAGACGGCGAGACCCGTGGCGGTCGCGGTGTTACCAATCAGGAATTTTTCATCAAGCTGGGTCAGGCGTTGATTCGCAGCCTGGATGCCGCCACCGCCCACGGTTTTGTCTTCCGTGTCGATATGCGCCTGCGCCCCTTCGGCGAAGCGAGTGCCCTGGCGATTAGCTTCGATGCGATGGAGGATTACTACCAAGTGCACGGCCGCGAGTGGGAGCGTTACGCCATGATCAAGGCACGGGTGGTGGCGGGTGACCTGGAGGCAGGTGCTGAGTTGATGGCACGGCTTAAGCCTTTTGTCTATCGCAAATATATCGATTTCGGCGCCTTTGAATCGCTACGCGAAATGAAGGCGATGATCGCCCGCGAAGTCCAGCGCAAGGGAATGGACGACAACATCAAGCTGGGCGCGGGCGGTATCCGCGAAGTGGAGTTCGTCGGCCAGGCCTTCCAGCTGATCCGCGGTGGGCGAGAACATACTTTGCAGATCCGTCCGATCCTGGCGGTGTTGCAACAGTTGCGTGAGTTGGGGCAGTTACCCGAGTTTGTGGTCGATGAACTGACCGCTGCCTATATCTTCCTGCGTGACAGTGAGCACCGGTTGCAGGAGTTCGCCGAGCAACAGACTCATAAGTTGCCAACGGACGATCTGGGGCAACTGCGCCTTGCCTTTGGTATGGGCTTTACCGATTGGGCAAGTTATCAAAGGACCCTGCGCGCTCACATGCGCCGGGTGCATGAACACTTTGAGCAGGTTTTTGCCGCGCCGCAGACCGATCATGCGGAGAGCGATGAGCTGGATCTGCGCGGGGTCTGGTTGGGTGCCCTGGAGGAAATTGTCTCACAGGCCACATTACAGCAGATCGGTTTCACCGATGCTGTCGAGGCACTGCGCCTTCTCCAGGCACAACATCGCAGTCGCGCCTATCTCAACATGAGCGCCCAGGGGCGCAGCCGCATGGATCAGCTGATGCCGCTGCTGTTGGGGGCAGTCGGTGCGGCCGATGAGCCGGACGAGACACTGCGTCGGGTATTGTCACTGGTGGAGGCGATTGGTCGTCGCAGTGCCTACATCGCCTTGCTGGTGGAAAATCCGATGGCGCTGTCGCAGCTGGTGCGCCTCTGTGCCGCCAGCCCCTGGATCGCTGCCCAGCTGGGACGTAATCCTCAGTTGCTCGACGAACTGCTCGACCCACGTACCCTCTATGCACCGCCATCGGGTTCGGCAATCCGCGAGGATATTCGTCAGCGCCTGGCCCATCTCGACCCGGAAGATATGGAGGGACAGATGGAGGTGCTGCGGCGAATCAAGCAGGCGGCGGTGCTGCGGGTGGCGGCGGCGGACATTGTTGAGGCGGTGCCGTTGATGGTGGTCAGCGATCACCTCACCGAGATCGCCGAGGCGATGGTCGAGGCCGCTTTCGATCTTGCCTGGCAACATCTCACCGCCCGCCATGGTCGTCCCCAGTGCGGCGACAAGCGGGTTTGCGATCGCGGCTTTGCAGTGATCGCCTACGGCAAGATGGGTGGTATCGAACTGAGTTACGGTTCCGATCTCGATCTGGTGTTCCTGCACAGCGAAGAGAGCGGCGGTCGCAGCACCGATGGGGAAAGGCCGGTGGAGAACGGTGTCTTCTACGCTCGCCTGGCCCAGCGCATGATCCACATTCTCAACACCCCTACGCCCGCAGGTATTCTCTACGAGATCGATACCCGTCTACGTCCCAGCGGTGCCTCCGGGTTAATGGTTAGCAATGTCGATGCCTTCGCCGATTATCAGCGCAAGCATGCCTGGACCTGGGAGCATCAGGCGCTGGTGCGGGCACGTTTCATTTGCGGCGATGGGGGTATCACCGAGGCCTTCCGTGAGATCCGCGCAGAGATTTTGGGGCAACAGCGCAATGTGGAAACCCTGCGTACCGAGGTGCGCGAGATGCGCGAAAAGATGCGTACGCAACTTTCGAAGGCGGAAGCCGGAAAATTTGACCTGAAACAGGACCCTGGCGGTATCGCAGACATCGAATTTATGGTGCAATACGGTGTTCTGGCATGGGCCCACGAACACCCGGGCCTGCTGCAATTCAGCGATAACATCCGCCTGCTGGAGCTGTTCGCCGGATACGGCCTGATGGCCAAGGCCGACAGTGAGCTGTTGTGCGATGCCTATCGCGCCTATCGCCGCCGGGTACATCGACTGACCCTGCAGGAACAGAAGGCGGTGGTGGATGAGGCGAAGTTTGCCGGGGAACGCGAAGCGGTGCTACGTCTCTGGCGCACACTGATGAAAGCATAATTGAGCTGATTGATTTCTTGAGGAGAAATGATCGATGACGATGGATGACCGTGACGGTGTCATCTGGCTGGACGGCGAGATGGTCCCCTGGCGCGAAGCCAAGACCCATGTACTGACCCACACCCTGCATTACGGCATGGGCGTGTTTGAGGGCGTGCGCGCCTACAAGGCCGAGAAAGGCACTGCCATCTTCCGCCTGGCGGAACACACCAAACGACTGTTCAACTCGGCACACATCGTCAATATGGAGATCCCTTTCGATCAGGAGACCCTCAACCAAGCGCAGCTTGCTGCGGTACGTGAGAACAACCTCGAATCGGCCTATATCCGTCCGATGTGTTTCTACGGTTCCGAAGGTATGGGCCTGCGCGCCGATAACCTCAAGGTGCACGTGATGGTCGCGGCCTGGTCATGGGGCGCCTACCTCGGTGCTGAGGGGATGGAGAAGGGGATTCGCATCCGCACCTCTTCCTACACCCGTCACCACGTCAACATCACCATGTGCAAGGCCAAGGCCAACGGCAACTACATGAACTCCATGCTGGCGCTACAGGAAGCGCTGGCCTGCGGTTATGACGAAGCGATGCTGCTGGATAACGAAGGCTACGTTGCAGAAGGTAGCGGCGAGAATATCTTCCTGGTGCGCGACGGCGTGATCTATACCCCGGACCTGACTTCGGCACTGGACGGCATTACCCGTAACACTATCTTCCGCCTCGCCGCTGAACTGGGGATCGAGGTGCGGGAGAAGCGGATCACCCGTGACGAGGTCTACATCGCTGACGAGGCCTTCTTCACCGGCACTGCCGCCGAGGTGACGCCAATCCGCGAAGTGGACAACCGCAAGATCGGTATCGGCAAACGTGGTCCGATCACCGAGAAACTGCAAACCATGTACTTCGATGTGGTGCACGGTCGTCACCAACTGCACCCGGAATGGTTGAGTTACGTTTGATCAACGTATTGGAGGAGCGATGAGCAATAACGCAGAACAACTCAGAACCGCCAATGCTGCGCGTCACTACGAGGTCAGCCGTGAGGACCTACCTTTGCACTGCCCGATGCCCGACATGACCCTGTGGAACTCCCATCCGCGGGTGTTTCTCGATGTTGAGGCGACCGGTAGCGCCGTATGCCCCTATTGCGGTGCTGAATACACTCTTAAGAAATAAGGGGGAGCATTGCCCCCTGCCTTTATGGCGACCTGAGATAATCCATTACCGATGAAAATTACCCGACTACCCGATTTTGATAAGGCCCGCGTACTGGTGGTGGGCGACCTGATGTTGGACCGCTACTGGCATGGCGATACTTCACGCATCTCACCCGAGGCGCCGGTGCCGGTGGTCAAGGTGGGCGGGATCGAAGAGCGTGCAGGCGGTGCCGGTAACGTCGCCCTGAACGTCGCCGCATTGGGGGCGAAGTCTGCGGTGGTGGGTCTTACCGGTGAAGACGAAGCGGCCGATGCCCTGGCGCGGACCCTGTCGCAGGATAATGTTGAGTGTCATTTCGAGCGCCTGCAGGGTTATCCCACGATCACCAAGCTGCGGGTACTGAGTCGTCACCAGCAACTGATTCGTCTCGACTTCGAGGATGGTTTTCCCGGTTACGACTCTGCCGGATTATTGGCACGTTTCAAAGATGCGGTGGCGCAGTGCGATGTGGTGGTGCTTTCCGATTACCAGAAAGGCGCACTGCGTGCTGCACCGACGATGATTGAGATCGCCCGTGCCGCGGGCAAACCGGTGCTGGTCGATCCCAAGGGTCACGATTTTAACTGCTATACCGGCGCCACCCTGATCACACCCAATATGAGCGAATTTGAAGCGGTGGTCGGGCACTGTGCGGGTGATGCGGAGATCGTCGAGAAGGGCGAGCGTCTGCGCAAACAGTTGCAGTTGGATGCCTTGCTGATCACCCGCAGCGAAAAGGGGATGACCCTGCTGCAGAAAGATGCCGAGCCTTTACATATCCCGACTAAGGCACGTGAGGTTTATGACGTCACCGGTGCCGGCGATACTGTGGTTTCAGTAATGGCTTCAGCGCTGGCTGCTGGTCAGGCACTGGATGAGGCTACTGTGCTGGCCAACCTGGCCGCAGGAGTCGTTGTCGGCAAGCTGGGTACTGCTACTGTCAGTGTGCCGGAGATTCGTCGTGCCATGCGCGAGCAGAACGAAATGGAACAGGGGATGGTTGACGAAGACAAGTTGGTGGCACTGGTGCAGGAGGCCAAGGCCCACGGCGAGAGCGTGGTAATGACCAACGGTTGCTTCGACATTCTCCACGCCGGTCACGTCACCTATCTGGAAGAAGCTGCACGCCTTGGTGATCGGCTGATCGTCGCGGTTAATGACGATGCCTCGGTCAAGCGCCTCAAGGGCGAAGAGCGACCGGTGAATACCCAGGCACGGCGCATGCGCGTGCTGGCCGCCCTCGACTGCGTCGACTGGGTGGTCGGTTTCGACGAAGACACTCCGATCCGGCTAATCTGTCGCGTACTGCCTGACATTTTGGTCAAGGGTGGAGATAACGATCCGAGCAACATTCCTGGCGGCGACTGCGTCCGTGAGGCGGGTGGCCGTGTTGAGGTCATGAGTTACGTAGAGAACGTCTCCACCACCAACATCATCGGCGCCATCCGCGCCTCGGAAAAGAAATCGGGTAAATGAGTGAAGCCCAGCCGGTGACACCGGTCGACATCGCGATCTTCGGCGGCGGCGTCGCCGGGCTGTGGTTGCTGGCACGGCTGCGCCAACTCGGTTATCAGGCGGTGCTGTTCGAGTCCCAGGCGCTGGGAACGGGGCAGACCCGTTATGCCCAGGGCATTATCCACGGCGGTACCAAGTATGCGCTGACCGGCAAGCTGACAGGTTCGGCCATGGTGATCGGCGATATGCCCGCAATCTGGCGCGCTGCATTGGATGGAAGCGGCGAGGTGGATCTCAAGGACGTACGTGTCCTCGCCCGCCACCAGCTACTGTGGTCGACGGGATCGATCGCTTCGGGGATGGCCGGGTTCTTTGCCG
>JBNKVM010000057.1:0-8673 GCA_050299175.1 Thiohalomonadaceae bacterium | reverse complement strand
CGGCATGAACCACCTGGATAAGGCAAATGCCGATGCGCTGGTCGAGGCGCTCGGTTTGGATGCCGCCGTCTCCACGGCGCTGCAGGAGTTCCCCAACAAGAAGTGGGATCAACTGGTGCCGACCGATCCCGTGCTCTATCGTTTCTACGAGATCGTCGGAGTCTACGGCGAGACCATCAAGGAGATTATCCACGAGAAGTTCGGCGACGGCATCATGTCGGCCATCGACTTCTCCATGAACATCGATAAGGAGGAGAACCCCGCCGGTGACCGTGTGGTGGTGACCATGAACGGCAAGTTTCTTCCCTACAAGTCCTGGTGATCCGAGATCACGGGCTCCCGGATTGCGCTTCGCGCCATCCGGGAACCGCACTCCGAACCTGCGCGATTCAGATCAGGACGCCTTCCACGTGATGTGACCCGTTTCGATTGGCAGTTCCGGGTTGCGCGACCATTCGTTCCAGGAACCGAAATACAGGCGTACATCCGTTACTCCGGCTTCCTTGAGGGCAACCAGGGTATTGGATGCGCGGGCTCCTTTGAAACAGTAGACATAGACGGTCGAGTCGGCATCTATGCCCACGGTGGCGCACTCGGCCTGCAGCTCGGCTTTCGATGCAGACATAACCGCTGGAATGCAAAGTTACAGGTCGATTATGGATTGATGATTAGTGAAAATGCTTGAAATCTGGCCGCTTCAGGGGATCAAGAGAGGCGTGCCTGGGAATCGAATGGGGCGATTGTCTTGAGCGATGTCGACTATGTTGAATATGTCGGCAATGTCAGCGGTGATGAGGGCCTGTCTGTGTGCGATCGTCCGGCAGGCAAAATCGGATCATCGATTGGCGAGATACCTGGCGAGCTGGCCTTCGATTTCAGGCAGGCTTGAAACGGTGAGCGTCGGCTCGACGCCCCAGGGATCGTAGACCTGTTCCTGAGAGCGTCGCAACCAGACTCCACGCATGCCGGCCGAGATGGCGCCGATCACATCGAAAGGGTTGCTGGAGACCAGCCAGGCGTCGCACCCCGAGCTGTTGGAGCGGCGTAGAAAATGGCTGTAAACCGCAGGATTGGGTTTGAACGATCGGATATCCTCGACACTGATGACATCGAGAAAATAGCTTTCGATCTCGGCCGCGGCAAGCAAGGTGTTCACGGCTTCGGCGCTGCCGTTGGAGAAGGCGAAAAGGCCGTAGCCCGCGCCGCTCAGAAGCCCCAGTCCTTCGCGCACGTCGTCGAATGCCGGCAATGTCCGGTAGACGTTCATCAGCTCCTGTTTCTGCGAATCGCTGAGCGGTGCGCGATAGAAGGCGCAGGTGTAGTCCAGGGCGTCGCGAGTGCACACCGCAAAATCTTCGTAGAGCTGCATCAAGCCGCGTCGAAAGGTGTACTCGAGCTGTTTGTCGCGCCAGGTTTGGGAGAAGGCGCGCGCCTTGTCGCCAACCATCCATTGCAGTTTCTCGACCACGCCATGGGTATCGATCAGGGTGCCGTAGATGTCGAACGCAAGAGTGACCTGCATGGCACGTAACCTCGTGGGGTTGTTGTGAGGATAGGCTTGGCCCGATACAGCGCCGGCGTCCGCTTCTCGAAGGGGACCTGTTCGAACCCTACCACTTTGCCGGCTGAATATCAGCCCGGGCAGCTCATCTATCGGTTACAGGAGGCCGAGCCAGCCGAGCAGCCAGGGCAGGATAAAAGCGGTGGTGAAGGTGGCCAGCGCCATGGCCAGGCCGGAGAAGGCGCCCATCTCCCTGCTGACCTGGAAGGCCCGGGCGGTGCCGATGCCATGGGCGGTGAGCCCCATGGCAAAGCCCTTGATACTCTCATCGCGGATGCGCATGAGTGAAAACAGTCGGGTGCCGATGGCGGCGCCCAGGATGCCGGTGGCGACCACGAAGACCGCTGTCAGGGATGGCAGTCCTCCGATCTTCTCCGCGATTCCCATGGCCACCGGCGCGGTGACCGACTTGGGCGCCAGCGAAAGCTGGGTCTGGATACCCACCCCGAACAGGCGCGCCAGACCGATCGAGCTCAGGGCGCCGATGACGACGCCCGCGATCAGCGTGAGGCTGATCGGCAGCCACAGCCGCTTGAGCTTGGCCCACTGCTGATAGAGCGGCACCGCCAGTGCCACCGTGGCCGGTCCCAGCAGAAAGTGGACGAATTGGGCGCCCTCGAAGTAGGCGCTGTAGGCTGTCTCGGTCAATAACAGCAGCGTGATCAGCAGGATCACGGATAGGGCCACCGGATGGAGCAGCGGATTGGCGTTGAAGCGGATGTAGATGCGGTAGGCGATGCCGTAGGCGATCAGGGTTGCCGTCAAGCCGAGTAACGGCGTGGTGGAGAGATAGACCCAGATGGCCGCCAGGTTCTGTTCGGGCATGGTCTAGTCTCTCCCCGATAGGTAGCGAACCGAAAGCCAGAATATGCCGGCGGTCGCCGCCAGTGTGATCAGCGTGCTGAGCAGCAGGGTGAGGAGAATGGGCAGCAACTCTCCGGCGATCAGGTTCAGGTGCACGATGATGCCGACCCCCGCGGGTACGAACAGCAGCGAGAGGTGACTCAACAGACCGGAGCTCGCCTGATCCAATGACTCGGACGAGCGGCCTTTGATCAGCAGGGTGAGAAACAGCAGAATCATTCCCAGCACCGGTCCCGGTACCGACAGACCGAGCGCCAGGACCAGGACCTCGCCGACCAGTTGATAGATCAGGAATAGGGTGATGCCGTTGATGAAACGCATGGAAGTTCCAGCTGCCGCACTCATGACCATCGTCGATCCCACAGTGCCGGTTTGTCAACCGCTCGGCATGGGGTCATCTCGAAACGCTCCGCGAAGCGGTCGCGCCGGGCGCGCCATGCGGGTAGCAACTTCTCCGAGTATCTGGCCGGCACCCCACTCCGCGCATATACGGTAGGGTGGGGCCCTGCCCCACCAATCTCCCCCGACCAATACGCAACCCCGCCAATCTCCCCGGCCAATGCGCAGCATCTTGACTCCTCACCCCCGGCCTGTGCTTTGAAAAGCGCTCGAAAGACCGCCTGAACAGAGATCGGGCAGGCAGCGTTTTTCAGTTTGATTTCATATAACCTGACTAAAGTCGTGTTTGTCTCTCAATACAGACGAACATTTCAGGTTGAAGATCGAATATGACGACAGGCACTTTGGCTCTGATCATCGCCGCCGCGATCCTTGCGCAGGTTATCCTTGCCGCGGCTGTTGCGCTCTGGCGCCGACACCGTGAGAGGCCCGAGCGGAACGGTACCGGTCAGGTCGTCGACGATTCACCGAGACAGGCGGCTGCGGTCTCAACCGGTGTCCCAGGGGCGGCCTGGGAAGGCTACAAGCCGTTTCGTGTGGCAAGACGGGTCGTGGAGAACGCGGCGGGCGATATCGTCTCGTTCCATCTCGAAGCCGAAACGCCGATGACCCTGCCGCCGTTCAAGCCCGGACAATTCCTGACCTTCCTGTTCGAGCTGCCGGATGCGGGACAGACCGGGACACGCAAGGTGATTCGCTGCTACTCCCTCTCCGATCGTCCGCATACCGACCACTATCGCATTTCGGTCAAACGGGTGCCGGCGCCGCCCGGCGAGCAGACCGTACCGCCCGGACTCGTCTCCAACCATCTGCACGAACAGGTGAGGGAGGGCGACAGGCTGATGGTAAAGCCGCCTTCGGGCCATTTCCATCTGATCGAGGAGTCGAGGCTGCCGCTGGTGCTGATTGCCGGAGGCATCGGCATCACGCCGATGCTGAGTATCCTCAATACGCTGATGGCGCAGGCGAGCGAGCGGGAGATCTGGCTCTTCTACGGTGTGCGCAACGGACGTGAAGTGATCATGCTGAAGGCGCTGCAGGAGCTGGCGCGGACCCAGGCCCGTTTCCATCTCCATCTCTGTTTCAGCCGCCCGCTTGCGGAAGAGCGTGCCGGTATCGACTATCAGCATACGGGGCATGTGGATATGGCGTTGCTGCAGCAGGTCTTGAAACTGGGACGCTATCAGTACTATGTCTGCGGTCCCGCCGCCATGATGGAGAGTATCGTGCTCGGACTCGAAAACCTGGGCATTGCCGCCGACGATATCCATTACGAGGCCTTTGGTCCCGCCACTCTGAAGCGGCCAAAACAGGAGGCCAAGCCGGTGCTGACCGAAGCGGCCGACCAGTGGCAGGTTACCTTCAGCCGGAGCGGCAAATCGGTAGAGTGGACTGGAGCTCACGAATCCCTGTTGAGTCTGGCCGAAGCCGAAGGAATCGATGTCGAATCAGGTTGCCGCGCCGGTAGTTGCGGCAGCTGTCAGACGCGTGTCGAAACGGGGGAGGTCGAATATGACCAGGAGCCGGATGCCGAGGTGGAGGCGGGGCACTGTCTGCTCTGCGTGAGCCGACCCAAGAGTGACCTGATACTGGCGGTTTAGGACAGGATTATGCAGCGTTCGATAT
This sequence comes from Thiohalomonadaceae bacterium, assembly GCA_050299175.1. Classification (GTDB taxonomy): domain Bacteria; phylum Pseudomonadota; class Gammaproteobacteria; order Thiohalomonadales; family Thiohalomonadaceae; genus JAPHTQ01. The sequence goes on along the minus strand of JBNKVM010000057.1, from coordinate 4,223 downwards.
TCAATAAACAGGTATTACCCTTCTTCCTCCTCTTCGGTGGATTGATACTGGCCACGCTTGTCATCGACTGGCTGCTGCATCAGCTGGATCTGGCCTGGATCGGCCGCTGGTTGGGCATACCCGGCACCCTGCTGATTATGGTTTCCTTTCTCTACTCCCTGCGCAAGCGCAAAAAGATCGACTTCGGCAAGCCGAAAAACCTTTTGGTTCTACACGAATCCCTGACCTGGATCGGTGCGCTGATGATCCTGGTGCATGCCGGGATTCACGTCTATGCCATTCTGCCTTGGTTGGCCTTGATCGCGATGCTGGTAAATGTGCTTAGCGGTATGACCGGAAAATATCTGCTCGACAGGTCGCGACGGGCGCTGGCCGACAAGCGCAGTCACTATGCCGCACAGGGAATCAGCGACGATGAGCTCGAACGCCGACTCTTCTGGGACGCCACTGCGGTGGACACCATGAAGCAGTGGCGGATGGTGCATCTTCCCATCACCCTCGCTTTCGCCGTGCTTGGTCTGGCGCACATCCTCAGTATCTTTCTGTTCTGGCAATGGCAATGAAATACGGGCGTGTATTGTTAATCGTTTCCCTGAACCTGGCGGTGTTGATCGCACTGGCCTTCACCCTGCCGCATCTGATGATCAGCCCGGGCCAGCCGATTCAGGCTCACGCCGAGATCGCGACCGACTGTTTTGCCTGCCATACGCCATTCTTGGGAAGCCGGCCCGAGAAGTGCGTGAAATGTCACAAGGTCGAAGAGATCGGACGCAAAACCACCAAAGGAAAACCGATTGGAGATGAGAGGAAGCAGGTGGCCTTTCATCAGCGACTGATCGAGGAAGACTGCGTCGCCTGCCACAGCGACCATAACGGAGTGATGGCGTTTCGTCCCATCAGCCGTTTCTCTCACGAGCTGGTTGCGAGTTCAATGCGCGAACAGTGCGAAGGCTGTCATGCCAATCCGGGCGACAGTCTGCATCGCAAAATCGAGGGCAACTGCAAAGAGTGCCATAGTATCGAGGCCTGGAAACCGGCAACCTTCAATCATGATGACTACTTTCGCTTCGACCGCCATCATGAGGCGGACTGCAAGACTTGCCATATGGACAACGACTATGGCAGCTACACCTGCTACGGCTGTCACGAACACTCCCGATCCAAGATCCGCGAAGAGCACTACGAAGAGGGGATCTACAACTACGAGAACTGTGTCGAGTGTCATCGCAGCGGGGACGAGGATGAGGCCGAGTGGCGTTGGCGCAGTCGGGAAGGCGGCAGCTACCGATCGTGGGGAGACGACGACCACGAACATGAAGGCGGCTACCGGCGTCGGCATGACGACGATTAGTTCGGAGATGACGTCAGTTGCGGACCGCTCAAGGCTTTGCGGATTGAAATCCTGAGGAGCCGGATAATTTTCGTCGAAGATGGTTGTGGATATTCAGCTCCGTTTCATTCCACCTAGCTAGACTTGTTACCATACCGGTGATGGACGGCAGCTTACACGAGCTTGCCCCTGACCTACAGCTCACTGCCGAAGAGTGATGGTGTGAGATGCGGCATCCCCGGTCAATAAGACATCATTGGAAACGGAACAATGGAGGTGTGAGATGTTGTATGAAAATAGCGTATTGAAAGCGGTTACCCTGGCGCTCTCGGTTTTTATCGTGTGTTGTCTGTGCGTGGCCGCATTGGCCGGAATTTTCGAGGCGCCCATGCTGGCCTACTTCTGGTACCTCGCGCTGGCGGGGATGGTGGCGATGCTGTTCCTTTCGATCTTCCTGGCGCTGAGTTGGCTGTGGATCAACCTGACGCGTCACTATCAGCAGCTACTGGATCATTGGGGCGATGGCGTGCCCGGGCACTGAACGGAAACTGGACGCAGTCAGTCCCCGTGAAGATTGCGGGGACTGGGTCCCGTGCTGTTCTACACTCTGTTAGCCTTTGCTGGTAAACGAACATCACGTCCATCCACTCATACCGGCTCCGTGCCGATCGCCAAAACAGCGGATGGTGTCAGTGAGGCGATTCCGCCTGTAGTGCGGGAATAAAGTCCGTCATGCCAGTGCGCGAGTTGAGCTATTCCCCGATACCGAGACACCCGTAGCTAGAAAATTTCGGCCTCTGCATACTCTGCAGCAAACTACTTCGGAGTCAAATTGCCCAGTGACTGATGTGGCCTGTGGAAAAACAGGGTCAGATCTTAATTTTCCTTAATATGAGTGGGATCTGTTTTCTGGCCCCAGTTTCGCAACTTTTGTCTCTCCACGTCTATAGCTGTCGACGCTCAGTCAGATTTATCGTGAATCAGTGTTTCAGCTGCAAAGATACCGGACATCCCTGCGCCGACAACACCGAACCCTGGCCATGTGGTCTGGCCGGCCTGATACAAACCGCGAATAGGGGTGCGGTATTTGAATAGCGTAGCAGGACCTGCTACTGGCGAAAGGCCGTACATCGCTCCGGAATATAAATGAAGGCTATCCTGAAATTCTTTGGGGCTCAGAACACGGTGGGTCGCAATGTCAATCGAATATTCGCGTTGCAGCATCTCCAGCGTTTGGGTTACAACGGTATTTATGCGATCCTCATTCCACTCCTCCGGTACTCTATCCTGCCTGATTGATGGGAATGCTTCGATAATGCTGCAGCCGTCTGGCGCCAATTGTGGAACCGTCACTGTCGGTATCAGATAAGTCAACCAGCGCACATCGTCTCCTGCCGTTTGAAAGATCTGCGATTGGTCGTCTAGCCATGGAATGACACAATTAATATGGCTGCGTGCTTCAATTTGGTTGTTGAGTCCGAGCTGCAACACAAACCCTCTGTGTGACATTGGCGAGCGACGTACCTTACGCATCATGCGTGATGGCGCATCGGTTTCAGACAACAAGGTGCCGTAGGTATGCATGGCACTGACACTCGAAATTACGGCATCGACCTCGATCTCACCCTCGTCAGCCACTTCAATCGCATAGACGTGACCGTTCCTGACCAGAATGCGCTGAATGGTGGAGTTGAGACGGAGGTTTCCTCCTTGCGCCAGGATGGCTTCGCTCAAAACCTCTGAGATGCGCCCCATTCCCTCTGTCGGAAGGAAATATCCGTCTTTCAACATTGCTGCCAGTCCCAGCAAAGATGCGGCAGGCATCTTGTCAGGCGCTACGCCGGCATACAGTAACGCGCCTCCAAATGCGGCTCGTACAGCCTCACTGGTAAAGCTGCGCTTCAACTGCCATGCTGCACTACCGCGCAATTTGGCGAAATGGCGCATGCCTTTGACTAATAAATGCGAAAACGACAGCGGATGAACCAGGATGTCGTCTGTGAATAGACGGAGTATCGACTCCCATTCGCTCAGGAAGACCGCTACTTCCGATTGCGCAAGGGCTGTCTCCGCGGCACCCTGGGGTGAGTGGACGGTAACGGTCGGTCCTCTGGCGATATCCACGATGGTCCCGTCTGGCAAGGTGGCGGACTGCATGTGGGAGATTGCTTGTAGCGGCAGCAGACTTTTTCGGTCCAGCTTTAATGCTTCGAAGAGATAATCCAGCATCCCAGGCATGGTGAGGTAAACAGCGCCGTCGTTGAGTGTGTAACCCCCGGTATGAGTATTTGCACAACACCCGCCAACTTTGCTGTTTGCTTCGAACAACCTGACCTCAAATCCTTCCGAGCAGAGCTTGCTGGCGGCGGCCAGTCCGGCCATGCCGGCACCAATGATTGCAACCGTTCTTTTACCGGCCATGAGAGACCTTCTCGAACAGTCGAATTGACCATGCCTCTGGATTCCAGTTGACATGTCTCCCTGTCATATTCATCGATCCATCGTTCACACCATTCTCCATTGCATGTAACAAAACTGCTGAACGCATCCGGATGCGTGGATCTCGAAGGTCTTCTAGAGACCGTGGAGACCGGTTACTGTAAGATAAACATCATTCTTGTTCAGGTCTGTCAGGAATTCAAGTCACTTAGGCTTTGAGTCATTTGGGGTAGAGTGAATTTACTCTGCCTTTCCCATGCATGAGTGTATGCCCAAATATCTCTACTGGTTCTAACCCGGCAACCAAACAGTTTGCGTTCTGGGCTTTAAGCCACAAACGGCGTCAGGGCTAAATGGCGCATACTTACGCGTATTGTTCGTGGTTTTCGGTGCGGCAAGCCGCACCCTACGGTTCAATCGCGCGTAGGGTGCGGTTTGCCGCACCGAACCGCAG
>JBNKVM010000056.1:0-5428 GCA_050299175.1 Thiohalomonadaceae bacterium | reverse complement strand
GGTGCTGTTTGTGCTAAGTCTGTTTGCCGAGGTTTTGTCCAACGATAAACCACTATTGATTCACTATAACGATAGTTACTACTTCCCCCTGTTTAATACCTATGCGGAAACCGAATTCGGCGGCGACTTTGCCACGGAGACCGATTACCTCGACCCGTTTATTCGTCAACAGTTGAGCGAAGGTGAGAACTGGGCGATCTATCCACTCAATCCCTACAGTTACGACACCATTAACTATTTTGCCCAACTGCCTAACCCGGCACCACCGACAGCGCAGAATATTCTTGGTACTGATGACCGTGGCCGTGACGTGCTGGCGCGTTTGATCTATGGTTTTCGCCTTTCGGTGTTGTTCGGACTGGTGCTGACCTTGATCGCCACGGTGACGGGGATTGTTGCCGGGGCTGTTCAGGGTTATTTCGGTGGCCGCACCGATCTCTTCTTTCAGCGTTTTATTGAAGTCTGGGGTTCGATGCCGGAACTCTATCTGTTGATCATCTTTGCCTCGATCTTTCAGCCCAGCGTGTTGTTGCTGGTGGCATTGCTTAGCCTGTTCGGTTGGATGGGGCTGGCTGATTACGTGCGCGCCGAATTTTTGCGCGGACGTAATATGGATTACGTGACGGCTGCGCGTGCTCTGGGTGTTTCGGATCGCTCGATTATGTGGCGCCACCTGTTGCCCAATGCGATGACCCCTGTGGTCACCTTCCTACCATTCCGTGTCAGTGGTGCGGTACTGGCGTTGACCAGTCTCGACTTCCTTGGACTCGGTGTCCCACCGACCACCCCCAGTCTCGGTGAGCTATTGGCTCAGGGTAAGGAGAATATCGATGCCTGGTGGCTCTCCATTACCACCTTCATGGTGCTGGTGGGAACCCTGATGTTGTTGATCTTCATCGGCGAAGCATTGCGCGAAGCCTTCGATACACGGAAGGGTTAAAGCGTTATGTCCGAGTTACTGAAAATCGAAAATCTCTCCGTGGCCTTCGGTCATGCCGGTCAGCGCGAGAAAGTGGTGGATGATGTGCAGCTGGCGATGGCTCCCGGCGAGAAACTGGCGCTGGTCGGTGAGTCGGGATCGGGTAAGTCGGTGACTGCGCTATCCGTTCTGCAACTGCATGATCGTAGCCAATGCGAATGTAACGGTTCGATCCATTTTAACGGCGAGGAGTTGCTGCAGAAAAGTGAGGCGCAATTGCGCCAGTTGCGCGGTCGTGACATCGCCATGATCTTCCAGGAGCCGATGACCGCGCTTAATCCCGTCTATAGCGTTGGTGAACAGTTGATCGAGCCGCTGATGTTGCACGAAGGACTGGATCGCATTACCGCACGTGAACGGATGATCGAGCTACTGGGTAAGGTCGGGATCAAGGAGCCGGAAAAACGTATCGATGCTTGGCCGCACATGCTTTCCGGCGGACAGCGCCAGCGGGTGATGATAGCCATGGCGCTGGCCTGTAAGCCCAAACTCCTGATCGCTGATGAGCCAACCACCGCCCTTGATGTGACTATTCAGAAACAGATTCTGGAATTGCTCGAGTCGTTGCAGGCCGAGTTCGGTATGGCGGTACTGCTGATTACTCATGACCTGAATATGGTGCGCCACTTCGCCGATCGGGTGGCAGTGATGGAAAAGGGTAAACTGGTCGAGCAGGGGGTGGTGACGGAGGTATTTAATGCACCACAACACGACTACACCAAACGGCTATTGGCCAGTGAGCCCGAGCCCCTGGTGGATGACAGCGAGGTCCGCGAACTGGCGAAACAGTCGCCGCTAATGCAGGGCGATAGTGTCCGCTGTTACTTCCCAATTAAGTCCGGTTTCTTCCGTCGTCAGGTCGGTGAAGTGCGTGCGGTGGATCAGGTCGACATCACCATCCATCCGGGAGAGACCGTCGGTATTGTCGGCGAATCGGGTTCCGGCAAGACCACCCTGGGTATGTGCTTGTTACGGTTGCAACACAGTGAAGGGACGATCCAGTTTAACGGTGGTCGTATCGACAATCTGGGCCAACGCCAGATGCGTCCCTTGCGCCGCGATATTCAGATCGTCTTTCAGGACCCGTTTTCTGCACTGTCGCCGCGTATGAGTATCGAACAGATTATCGGCGAAGGATTGCAACTCCATTTCCTGCAATTGGGCAAGGTCGCACGTCGCCAGCGTATCGAAGCGGTGATGGAAGAGGTGGGGCTGCAACCTGCCATGCTTTCCCGCTATCCCCACGAATTTTCAGGTGGCCAGCGCCAACGTATTGCGATTGCCCGGGCGGTGGTACTGGAACCGAAACTGATCCTGCTCGACGAGCCGACCAGCGCGTTGGATATTTCGGTACAGAAGCAGGTGTTGGCGTTGCTGCGTGAGCTGCAACAGCGTCACGGGATGAGCTACCTCTTCATCTCCCACGACCTTAAAGTGATGCGTGCCATCTCCCACAGGGTACTGGTGATGAAAGACGGTAAAGTAGTTGAGAGCGGTGAGACCCGTTCACTGTTTCAGGCACCGCAACATGAGTACACTCGCACTTTGCTCGAAGCCTCGCTGTTTCGTGACATTAACTAAGAACACAGAATAAACAGGAAACCATACATGTCCGCCTCATCGACTCGCGTGATCTTTGCCGCCCTGGCAGGCAACACCCTGATCGCAATTACCAAATTCGTTGCTGCTGCGATTAGTGGCAGTTCTGCCATGCTTTCGGAAGGTATTCATTCGCTGGTAGACACTGGAAACCAGATCTTGTTGCTCTATGGCCTCAAGGCGGCGAAAAAGCCCGCCGATGAACGTTTTCCCTTTGGCTATGGCAAGGAAATCTACTTCTGGAGTTTCGTCGTTGCCATCCTGATCTTCGCGGTTGGTGCCGGTGTCTCGCTCTACGAAGGAGTATTGCGGGTAATGGAGCCGGAGCCGCTGGAGCATGTGTTGATCAACTACATCGTGCTCGGACTGGCGATGCTTTTTGAGGGCGGCGCCTGGTACATGGCAATGAAGGAATTCAGGGCTGTAAAAGGCAAAGCGGGATATATCGAGGCGGTCCGGCGTGGTAAGGATCCGACGATGTTCGTGGTCTTGTTTGAGGATTCAGCAGCAATGCTCGGCCTGATGGTTGCGTTTATCGCCACGGCCCTGAGTCAATTGACCGGTAATACGCTGTTCGACGGTATGGCCTCGATTATCATTGGTTTGATCCTCGGCGGTACGGCTATCTGGCTCGCTTACGAAACCAAAGGTCTATTAATTGGCGAGAGCGCCAATCCTCAAGTGGTTGCTGGTATACGTGCCATTGCTGCCGATACACCCGAGATCGAACAGATGAATGAAGTGCTGACCATGCACATGGGGCCGGACTGCATTCTTGCCAACATCAGTATCGATTTCCGGGATGAGCTCAGTGCCGCAAAGGTCGAACAGACCATCGCCGATATCGATCGCCGTATCAAACAGGTCTATCCACAGGTGAAGCGGGTCTTTATCGAAGCGGAAAAACGTAATGCAATCGCGAGGGCAGTATCCCATGGCTAAAACCCTGGTTATCTATCATGCCAATTGCCTCGATGGTTTCGGTGCCGCGGTGGCCGCACAGCGCTATTTTGCAGCGCGCGGTATCGAGGCCGATTACTACGCGGCCAAGCATGGGCATGAGCCACCCGATTGCAGCAGGCGCGAAGTTTATATTGTCGATTTTTCTTACCGTCGTGACACGCTTAAGCAGATCTGCAATGTGGCCGAGGAGGTAACGATTCTCGATCACCACGTTACAGCCCGAGACGATCTGGATGGTCTGGCCGACGAGTTTCTTAATCTGACAGTGGTCTTCGATATGGAACGTTCCGGGGCCGTGATCACCTGGGAGCATCTGCATACTGCCCCCGTGCCGCAATTGTTGCTGCATGTGCAGGATCGCGATCTGTGGCGTTTCAAACTTGATGGTAGCGATGAGATCAACACCGCACTGATGAGCCATCCTTTCACCTTCGAACTGTGGCAGTCGTTGATCGATGAACCGCAGCGTCTGGCGCAACTACGTAGCGAAGGGGAGACCCTTAACCGTTTTCGTCGCCAGTTGGTGGACCAGTACAAAATGCGTGCGGTGCAGGGGACAATTGCAGGTTATCAGGTGCCGGTGGTCAATGCGCCGCATGTCATTATCAGTGATCTGCTGGGTGAACTGGCGGAGAGCCACCCCTTTGCCGCAGGTTATCAGGATATGGGCACACGCCGCAGTTGGTCGCTGCGTTCACGCAAGGAGGGCGGTGTGGATGTGGCCAAGGTGGCTGAGCAGTTTGGCGGCGGAGGTCACCGTAATGCGGCTGGCTTTAGTACCGATCTGCCAGCGGATTTGCTACGACTGGACCCAAAGTAGGTCTGGAACCTGCCTGGGCAAAGTCAGGGATGACGGTTAGATATTACCGGACTGCTTGCGCACATCCACATAAAGTGTGAGTCGCTGGCCTGGTTGCAGATATTTGATGCTTTGCAGTTTTTTGTTCCAGCGCTTGAGGCTGCTGATACTGACACGGAAACGTTGTGAGATACGTGCCAGCGAGTCCCCGCGGCGCACGATGTAACCGATGCGGCGGGTGGTGTCGTCGGCGAACGGATGGGTGAAGTTAGCCGGATTGATCGCCGAAACCTTCGCTTGATCCTGGGTCCAGATCACCAGCTTGGTACCCGGCAGCAGCGGGTCACGCGGCGCCATGCCGTTCCATTTGGCCAGTTGGCGCACACCCACTTCATATTTACGCGCGATGTCCCAAAGGGTATCTCCCTCCTGCACCTGATACTCCAGCTTGTAGCCGTCGCGGTTGCGGTTCTTTACCGCCGCGAGGCGCTGGCTGGCGCTCAGGCTATAGCGCTGCAGACTGGTACGCGCTACAGGGATGGTCAGGCTCTGGCCAATACGTAGGTTGTTGCTGCGCAGGCGGTTCACCGAGCGGATCATCGAGACCGTGGTGTGATATTTGTCGGCCAGGGTGCCCAGCACCTCACCGCTGCGTACCCGGTGGCGGATCCACTTGATGCGCTGGTTGTCAGGATACTGGGCCAGATTTTCGCGGAACAGGTCGGCGTTTTCGATCGGCACCAGTAGCTTGTGCGGCCCCTTCGGATCGGTGGCCCAGCGATTAAAGCCCGGGTTGTAGAGGTAGAGCTCTTCCAGGGTGACGTCGGCCAGTTCTGCGGCCAGGTCTAGGTCGATCTGGCTACCTACCTCGACGCTTGCCAGGTAGGGCTCGTCCGGGATGGTGTCGAGCAGCACGCCATAGGCAGGCGGATTGGCAACCAGTTCGCTGATGGCGAGCAGTTTGGGAACATAGCCCTCGGTTTCGCGAGGCAAGTCGAGGGACCAGTAGTCGGTGGGCTTACCGCGGCGCTTGTTGCGCTTGATGGCGCGGGCGACGGTACCTTCGCCCGAGTTGTAGGCGGCCAGGG
>JBNKVM010000055.1:0-2450 GCA_050299175.1 Thiohalomonadaceae bacterium | reverse complement strand
CTCGGCGTCAGCTGGTGGCTGACGCCGATCTTCTCCGTAGGCTTGAACTACCGCTACATCTGGAACACGCGCCTGGGTGTCGAGGGCACGAGCAGCGGCTTGAATACCCGCATCCTGTTGTTACTGGAATAACGCGTTAGATCACCCCAAAGTAACCAACTGAGTCCTGTGGGCTTTCTGAGTATGCTCAGTTTTACTCTCAGTATTTCTGCATGTAGTCGCCGGGGATTCGAATGATTGCAGCAGAACGTAGCCGCTTCCGTTGATCAGGGTCGGTAAGTAGTCCTCCCAATTGTCATTAGAAGCCACTTCCCTAATATCGAATCTGGGCGCGTGCAGCCTGGTTAGCTTGCTCCCAAGCAATGGTCAGGTTGGCGAACGCACCTGTCTCAATCGCTCTCAGTAAAGGAGGCGAGATAATGACGATGAAGATACGTAATGTCATATCGGCAGCGGCAATATTGCTATCGATACTTTTACCGGTCCGCGCGGCTGAGAATGATACCGTGCAGGCGATTATTCCGTGGGAGGCCAGCGGGCGTGTATTCCAGGTGGACACCAGCACGATGTTATTCCTCGGTGCGTTTACAGGCGTGATGTACATAGAGTCGTCGCAGGGCGAGATGCACGAGGCCTTCGTCATGTGCCCGATCATGCAGAAGGTTAGTCTGGAAACGAGTAACAGCGAGGTGGTAGGCCACTGTGAGATTTCGGCTTCCCCTGAAAACGTCGCGTACGCGCAATTGACCTGCGATGGAGAAGTCGGCAGCTGCAACGGGACGTTTACGCTGATCGCCGGTGAAGGTGAGTTTACGGGCATTTCCGGCACAGGCGCGCTGCGAGTACGGTCACCGATGCGTGCGCTGATCACCGACGTAGCGGCGGGTGCAGAACTCCGCGTTGCGTCCGGTTTGGCCGTCATAAAGGACCTTGAATATTCCATCCCGTAAACAAGGACATTCTGGGAAGTCGCAATACGACTACCGGAGGTACAAGCAATGATCTGTAAATCAAAATGGATCACCGCATCAATTGTTCTGCTCTCGATGTTGCTTATGCAAACCGCTCTTGCCGGAACAATGCGTTGTGGAACTCACATCATCTCAACAGGCGGGCTACACGGGCCCGGTAAGTACGAGGTGTTGAAAAAATGTGGAGAGCCCACGGTCCGATCTGGCGACACGTGGATATACGATAAGCCTGGAGGCAAGAAGTACGTCGTGGTATTCGACGCGGCTGGATATCTGGCGCGGATCGATTAATCATCGAGTCAGGGTCAGGCCCCGTACTTCGACGGAGGGAACGATATGTTGGCCAGCAAGGGCTGGGGAGCTGTTGCCCTTGGCATAATCCTGACAGTTCTCTGTGCAGACGTTTACGCGCAGCAGAAGGTTTACAAGTGGGTTGACGAAGACGGGGTCGTTCACTTCAGCGAGGAGCTCCCATCGGTTCCGCCCGACGTCAAAGTGGAGGTCATTACGACAGATCCGGCGCCACCTCCGCCTCCTGTCCCTCGCGCCCAGACGACCGTCAAATCACCCCCGCCCGCTGCAGCGCAAGCCGAAATCCAGCCTATGCAGGCTGCGCCTGAAATGCCGCCATTATCAAAACAAGCCGACATCACAAAGATGAGTCTCGATGAATTGAATCGTCGATGCGAGGAGGCAAGAGAAGCAATGATCGCGCCTCGTCGTGCAGCCGAGATTGAGAAGTGCATACAAACAGGAACTGGTGATCAGGCATGGTGTGAGACGTTTTGGGCAGACTATGGCGCTCCCAACCGAACGGCATCCGGTGAATTGATTCCAGGAATGTTTTATGACCTCCCCGAATGCACTGAGGCATGGGAGGAACGTAATCGTCGCGGGTTATACCCTGAGTGAGAATCCCGACGCTATTTTGTAGCTAGATTTCCCTTGGAACTAACATCGGGTGGGTGCGATATGCGCAATCTCTTCTCTATGCGCCTCAGAATCGCTTTGAATCCAAGTACTCTCACTTTTATGCTCAGCTGAGCCCAAGTGAGAGCTAACTCCCTGATTTGCAGGTGTAGTTCAATGGGAGCCCGGAAGAGCGTGCAGCTGCGGTCCTGCGAATCTGTATCGACGCATAGCCCGCCTGCCTGAGCGAAACGAAGACGCCATCCGAGACGTCGCGGTAGATCACCTGGTAAGACATCAGCTTCCCAATCGGAGTCGCTGAGTTGGGTACATCAATAGCCGCCTGATTTCCGCGGCTCTGTGACCAGCGGTTTCAACGCGTTAGATCACCCGAAAGTAACCAACTGAGTCTCGTAGGCCTTCTGAGTATGCTCAGAATTAGCCTCACTTAACTGCGCTTATTCATATTCTGCTTTGCAGGTTTCTTGATTCGCGGACACAGTGTCTGCTATATGTGACACTGTGTCACATCCGCGAGCTACAAAACGTCTGGTCGCTGAGCCGGAGCCG
>JBNKVM010000054.1:0-4806 GCA_050299175.1 Thiohalomonadaceae bacterium | reverse complement strand
GACGAAAGTCATTCAGGTCTTTCTCAGTTTTGATGCCTTTGGCCGCTTCGCGTGCCAGGGCTTCGAGTTCTTCTTTGTTCATGTCGCCTATCTCCCTTGTGGGTTTATGATAGGCAGATACACAATCTAATTTACAGTCTCGTCTGATTTAACCTCCCCCAGTTTGACGGAGACTTTAAATCGGAAAAACAGAGCTTTCCTGAACCATTTTTCGCGAAAGATTTTATGTAATAATTCTTTGCAATTCCCCCGCGCTTTTCCCTTGACTCCCCCACCCTTTCTCCTTAGTTTGGACAGTGCAACACCGCTCAATGAGGAACCTCTGTAGGAGTATGCGAGCGGGATGAGATGCAAGGCGCAGGAGCGCAGCGACCGAGACATACCAGGCAGGTAGGCGAGGAAGCGAGCACCGCGCAACACAGCAGATCGCCCGCGCAGCAACTCATTCATAGGTTCCGTAAAAGCACCGGGTGGAGGATGCTTGCAACATCTACCACCCGGCTAACCCTAAGACTGACTAGACCAGACCTTAGGGCTGCATGGAGTATACAACATCGTTGTGTGACTGGCGGCCCTTCTGTCTCAATGACGTCGGGGCCGCTTTGCGTTGAGCTCTCATCCACCCGGCAATAACGCCGGAACGACAAGGAGCTAAATGCTATGTCACATGCAAACACCAATATCATCTATCCCCAATCCACCGACCGTACCGCCTCCTGGCAGGTCCGCGAAGACGGCGACGACTACGGCAAAGACGATAAGAGCAACGTCCGAACCACTTCCCTGTCTGATATGCACAACCGCATCCACGAACGGCTCGACCGCGCCAGAGCCCTGATCCACCTGCTTAAAACCGCTGACACGCGGGCAGACGAGGCCATACCGCTTACCGCTGCCGTCATCGAGGATCTTATTGAGAGCGCTCAGTTCACCAGTCGGAAGATGTGGGAGTTTGTCCAGCGTGAGAAAAGACTAGGTAGTTAGTCGTTAGAATTTAAGTGAACACAACAGTGCCGGAGTCGCTTGCGACTCCGGCACTGTTGATCTGGTCTTCTAATTTTCGACTTCCACCGAATGACCGAAGTAAAGATATCGACGTATTCAAACGGAGCGGTTTTAATGCCCGTCAATTCCGCCGAGTCGCGCAGTGGAGAGAGGAACAGCTCGACAGGGTTGCGCGCAGGAAGTGCGCAACGAGGGACGAATCGGCAGGATAGCCGATTCGCACGGCTTTAGCTGCCCGTAGGGTGAGGGCCAGGGACGGCCCGAATGAACCCCGAAGGGGCGGAATTTCGGGAGCGTTTCTTTGGGTACTTTCTTATCGCCATAAGAAAGTACCTCGACCCGCGGGGGCGAGTCCCCGCTTTTAAATGCAGTCATCCGTCGCGAAGCGACACCACATTGAAACCTCAGCTCCCTAGTACTGGGTCTTGTCTTCCATCGACTCCCACAACTGAAAAACTTCTCGCGCCTCATCACGTAAGGCTTGGCGCATGGGCATCTGACGCTCTTTCTTATCGCGCGTACACTCCTCACGGATCAGAACGTCATCGAAACCGATCTTTGCCGCATCTGCTGCATCTGCTGCATAAATAATCTCATCCAAATGCGCCCAGTAGCAGGCAGCCAGACACATGGGGCATGGTTCGCAATTGACGTAGAGCTTGCAACCTTCCAGTGAAAATGTACCGAGGTGCTGGCAGGCATCGCGGATCGCCTGCACCTCGGCATGAGCCGTCGGATCGTTATCAAGGGTGACGCGGTTATGCCCACGACCAACGATCTCACCGTCCTTCACAACCACTGCACCGAATGGACCGCCGCCGCTACGTACCGAGGTTTCGGCCAGATGGATTGCCTGGCGCAGAAAATCTTCGTCTGTCATTGCTCTCTCCCGGGACAACGCCGACTCAGCGGACAGCCTTTGCAGCGTGGCCGTTTACGACAATAATCTTTAGCGTGCACCACGATTAGTGCATGTAGTTCATTGAACAGTTTAGTCTGTGGTTTGCCTCGACCAAAGTATTCTTCCACCATATGTCGCAGATGCTCGTAACCCTCATCACCTTCAATCAGGCCCAAACGGGAAAATAAACGCCGGGTGTAAGCATCAACAACGAATATGGGGCGTTCGAAGGCATAGAGCAACATATCGTCGGCGGTCTCTGCCCCCACACCATTGACCGAAAGCAGTGCGTGACGTAACACGTTACTGTCCAGCTTTTGCAACGCGTCATAGCCGCCCTGCTCTACATACCAGCGGCAAAAATTCTGTAACCGTTTTGCCTTGATGTTGAAATAACCTGAAGGACGCAACCATTCGGCAAGTTGTGCCGGTTTGGCGTCTGTGATCGCCTCGACGGAGAGTGCATTGGCCTCTTTGAGATTGGCAATCGCCTTCTCGACATTGGTCCAGGCAGTGTTCTGGGTAAGGATGGCACCGACCATCACCTCGAAAGGCGTCTCGGCGGGCCACCAGTGTTGTGGCCAGAAGTGGTCGAAGAGTTTGTTATACAGCCAATCGAGATCGGCAGGCATATTAACGATGCGGATTACGGGCTCTACGGCTTTGACTAGTGCCGTGACGAGTTTTTCGCGCTGGCGGTTTTTTATTACTGCGCATTGGAGATTTTTTAATCGGCTGCTTTTCCAGCCCAACGGACTGGCGCAAACGGGTGACCTCTTCATCGGTCAGGTATTCCCAACGTCCAGGCTTGAGCATGCGTGGCATGGTGATTTCGCCATAGCGTACGCGAATCAGGCGACTGACTTTTACACCCTGTGATTCCCACAGACGGCGCACTTCACGGTTACGCCCCTCTTCCAGGATCACATGGAACCAGTGGTTAGCCCCCTCGCCGCCGCCATCACGAATAGCAGTAAAACGTGCCTCGCCATCTTCCAGTTCGACACCGTTAGTCAGTGTGGTGATGATGTCCGGCGGAACTTCACCCAGTATGCGCACGGCGTACTCGCGTTCAATCGTATGGGAGGGGTGCATCAAACGATTGGCCAGCTCACCGTCGTTGGTGAACAGCAATAGCCCGGAGGTGTTGAGGTCGAGACGACCCACCACGATCCAGCGACCATTGGCGATACGCGGCAGGCGCTCGAAAACCGTGGTACGCCCTTCGTCGTCAGTACGACTGGTCACTTCACCGACTGGCTTGTGATACATCAGTACACGGGTACGACGATTTTGCAGGCGGGTCTTGCTCACCACCTTACCGTCGATACGAATCAGATCACCTTCGGAGACTCGCTCGCCCAACTGCACAATGCTGCCGTTGACTGAGACTCGGCCCTCACTGATCCAGCCTTCGATCTCGCGACGCGATCCGTAGCCCGCACGGGCCAGTACTTTTTGCAGTTTTTCGCTCATTTATTTGGCCTAAAAGATTTAACCGCAAAGGACGCAAAGTACCGCGAAGGAAATCCAGAACACATTACGCCATACGTAAGTGCATCGCTATACTCTACTCTGCCCCCACGAAATAGCCTAAACCTAAACCTAAACCTATACATAGTTACTTTGCGTAACTTCGTGCACTTCGCGGTTTAATATCTTTAATATTCAACAGGCTCGAAATCGGCGCCAATCATTTCGGGCAGGCGTGCTTCGCTCGCTTCCTGAGCCTTACGTTCTTCTTCACCGGGCATACGTAGATCAAGCTCGGCGTTGATCTTGTCGATGTCACGCAGTTCAGCCAGCGTCGGCAGCTCGTCGAGACTCTTAAGATTAAAGTAGTCGAGGAATTCACGGGTCGAGGCGTACATCGCCGGTTTACCCGGTACATCACGGTGACCGACGATACGTACCCAACCACGCTCCAGCAGGGTTTTCATAATGCTGGAACTGACCGCAACGCCACGAATATCTTCGATCTCGGCACGGGTGATCGGCTGACGATAGGCGACCAGCGCCAGCGTCTCCAGCAGTGCACGCGAATAACGCGGCGCACGCTCTTCCCACAAACGGGATACCCAGCGCGACACTTCGGTACGCGCCTGAAAACGATAACCGCGGCTGACCTCTTTCAGTTCGATACCGCGCCCTTCGCACTCCTGTTGCAGGGTGGTGATGACCTCTTTCACCTGATCGCGCTCGGGCTGTTCGTCTTCTTCGAACAGTGCCAGCAGGCGATCGACATTCAAGGGCTCACCCGAGGCAAACAGTGCGGACTCGATAATGTTTTTCAGTTTTTGTGTATCGGGAAATGGCATACAGATGGTCCTTACTCCGGTCAGCTCTCGCTGCCGACCGCCTTAACATGAATAACACCGAACGCTTCGGTCTGAATCAGTTCAATCATCGATTGCTTCAACAGCTCCAGTACCGCCATCAGGCTGACCACCACGCCGCGCTTACCCTCTTCCACGGTAAACAGGGTGGTGAAATCGATAAAGGTATCCGGCTGAATCTTCTCCAGGATTTGCGACATCCGCTCACGAATGGAAAGCGGTTCGCGCGCAATCTGGTGGTGCGCAAACATCTCTGCGCGACGCATCACGTCGGTCATCGCCAACAGTAGATCGCGCAGTTCCACCTGCGGCTGTGGACGTTCGCTCTTTTTGTCCGGTGTGGCGATAGAGGCAGTAAAGGTATCACGCTCCTCACGAGGCAGTTCATCGATCTCCTCGGCGGCCTGCTTGTAACGCTCATACTCCTGCAGACGCCGGATCAGCTCCGCACGCGGATCTTCCTCGTCTCCCTCCTCGTTGATCGGGCGTGGCAACAACATGCGCGATTTGATCTCCGCCAGCATTGCCGCCATCACCAGGTACTCACCGGCCAGTTCCAGTTGG
>JBNKVM010000053.1:0-3544 GCA_050299175.1 Thiohalomonadaceae bacterium | reverse complement strand
CGGCCCACGGGCGTGGAACTTGTCGGTGGAGATGCCGATCTCCGCCCCCAGACCGTACTCGAACCCGTCGGCGAAACGGGTGGAGGCGTTGACCATCACCGAACTGGAATCGACCTCGGCCAGGAAACGCCGCGCGCGAGTGATGTTCTCGGTAACGATCGACTCGGTATGACCGGAGCTGTGACGGTTGATATGCTCAATCGCCTCATCCAGATCTTTGACCACGCGAATGGAGAGAATCGGGGCCAGGTACTCGGTGTCCCAATCTTCGTCACTGGCCGCCGCCACGTCCTTGATCAGACGTTGGGTGGTAGCGCAGCCGCGCAGTTCGACGCCCTTTTCTTTATACATGCCACTCAGTTCAGGCAACACCGCTTCGGCCACCCCCTCAGCGACCAGCAGGGTCTCCATCGCATTGCACACGCCGTAGCGATGGGTCTTGGCATTAAAGGCGATGGCGATCGCCTTTTCCTGATCGGCTTCGTCATCAATATAGACGTGACAGATCCCGTGCAGGTGTTTAATCACCGGCACACGGGCATCGGCGCTAATGCGCTCGATCAGTCCCTTACCACCACGGGGAACGATAACGTCGACATATTCGCTCATAGTGATCAATTCACCCACTGCGGCACGGTCGGTGGTTTCAAGAACCTGCACCGCATTCTTCGGCAACCCGGCCTTCTCCAGTCCGCTATGGATACAGGCAGCAATCGCCTGGTTGGAGTGAGCCGCCTCGGAACCGCCGCGCAGAATCGCCGCATTGCCCGACTTAAGACACAACGCTGCCGCATCGGCAGTCACGTTGGGCCGCGACTCATAAATAATACCGATGACGCCGAGCGGCACTCGCATCTTGCCCACCTGGATACCCGAGGGACGATAGGTCATGTCGCTGATTTCGCCGACCGGATCGGCCAATGCCGCAATTTGATGCAGCCCTTCGGCCATGGCCGCGATGCGCTCACGATTCAGTTCCAGGCGATCCAGCAGCGCATCGTCGAGACCCGCTTCCTGCCCCGCCTTCATATCCTTGCCGTTGGCAGCAATGATCTGTTCGACGTTCCACTCCAGCTCGGCAGCAATCGCCAGCAATGCCGCATTCTTGGCATTGGTGTCGGCACGGGCCATCGCACGGGATGCCTCACGTGCCTGCTGTCCAACCTGTTGCATGTACTGTTTGATATCCACGATTAACCCCGACTCAGTAAATTCCTGTCCCGCGCTCTCATACGGTGCGTACACCCGCCATCAGAAGCGCTAATTGTAACAACTCGTCCCACGGGTTGCCCGCCTCGACGCCCTTGATCATGCGGTCGATGCGCCCCGCGCGGCGCAGCAGCAGCTGCCAGCGATTGAGATTATGGCGCTGCAACCCCGCGCGTACCGGCGGTTTGCGCTTGTCCCATACCCGCTGCCCGGCCATCGCCTGATCGGCGCCAAGACCACGGGCCATTTCCGCAGCCATCTGTGCCATGGCGCGGATCTCGCGCAACAGCGCCCACAAGACCAGGATCGGCTCCACCCCTTCGCCACGCAGCCCCTGCATTACCCGGGTGGCACGCGGCACATCGCCCAACAGTGCGGTATCGACCAGTTCGAAGATATCGTAGCGGGCGCTGTCGGCCACTCCCTCTTCCACCTGCTCGGCGCCGATCTCGCCCTCACCGTAGAGCAGCAGCAGTTTCTCCACCTCCTGCGCCGCGGCGAGCATGTTGCCTTCTACCCGTTCGGCCAGCAATTGCGCCGCCTCTGGGGTCGGCTGCATGCCACGACTGCGCATCCGCTGGCTGACCCAGCCGGGCAGTGCTGGTGGATCGATGGGCCAGACGGTCAGGGTTGCACCGGCACTATCCAGTGCCTTGTACCACTTGCTGTTCTGGCTGGCCCGTTCGATCTTGCCACTAATAATTAACAGTAACGTGTCGGGCGGGGGATTGGCTGCATAATCGGCGAGCACCGCCCCCCCTTCCTTACCCGGCTTACCGGTGGGCAGGCGCAGCTCCAGCAGACGCCGTTCGGCAAACAGGGACATGGAGCCCGAGGCTGCCAGCAGGTTGTTCCAGTCGAAGCCGCTCTCTACATGTATGACCTCGCGTTCGCCATAGTCGTTTTCACGAGCATAGCGACGGATCGCATCGCCCGCTTCCATCAGTTGCAGCGGCTCGTCGCCACTCAACAGATAGATCGGCTGCAACCCCTTCTGTAGATGCGCCTCGAGTTGATCGAAACGGAGTTTCATTCTTTTGCTGCAGAAGACTGACGGGAGAGCGCCTGCAGACGCCGCATCATCTGCTCGACACCCTGGCGCAATAGCTCACTACGCAGTGATGCCTCTTCTTCGCTCTTGGCCAGTACGTTATTCGGGTCAAAACTGAAAGCGCGATTGACCGTGATCTTTTCGTTGTCGGCCAATACCCTACCCTGTGGATCGCGCAGACTGAATATCAGCAGTAGTTCCAGTTCGTATTCCGCGTCGCGCCCCTGGCTGTCGACACTGAGTACTTTGCGGCTGATGCCCTGACTGTGGATGGTCAGCACCGAGGTGGTGGCGTCCACGCTTTGGGCCACTTCACCGCCCGCATTACGTAGTGTACTTTCAATCTCGTAATTGAGTTCGCTGCCGCTGGCGCCGACTATCACCGTCTTATGCATGCTCTGCGGCAACACCACAGTGCCACGCAGGTGGAATCCACAACCACTCAACAGCAGTAGCAAAAACAGCAGTGAGCGGTTCATGTTTTTCATCCAGCCACCACGTTCACCAGCCGTCCGGGAACAACAATGATCTTGCGGATGGTTTTGCCGTCGACAAAGGACTGCACTTTTTCGTCAGCCAGCGCCACCTCTTCGATGGTTTTGTTGTCGGCGCCCGCGGGTACGCTGATCTGGCTGCGCATTTTACCGTTGACCTGTACCACCAGATCGATGCTGTCTTTAACCAGCGCACTTTCGTCCACTTCCGGCCAGGGTGCGGTAAGGATATCGCCGCCGTAACCCAGCTCGCTCCACAGGGTATGGGTGATGTGCGGCGCGATCGGTGAAAGCAACCGTAGCAGAATCGAGACCCCTTCGTTACGCAATTCACCCGCCCCCTCACCGTCGAGCTTACTCAGGGTATTCATCATCTTCATGCAGGCGGCGACCACGGTATTGAACTGGTACTTACCGAAGTCGGCCAGCGCCTGTTGCAACACTTCATGGATCTCGCGCCGTGCATCCTTGCTACCGTCGTGGTTCTTGCTCTCGCCACCCAACGCAGCCTTGTGCTCAGAGACATAAGACCAGAGTCGCTTAAGGAAACGGTTGGCCCCTTCCACCCCGGCGTCATTCCACTCGAGGGACTGCTCCGGCGGTGCGGCAAACATGGTAAACAGGCGCACAGTGTCGGCACCGTAACGATCGATCAGCTCCTGCGGATCGACGGTGTTGCCCTTGGACTTGGACATCTTGCTGCCATCCTTGAGCACCATCCCCTGGGTCAGCAGGTTCTTGAACGGCTCGTCGGAGTTCACCAGCCCCTCGTCGCGCATCAGCTTGTGGT
>JBNKVM010000052.1:0-2199 GCA_050299175.1 Thiohalomonadaceae bacterium | reverse complement strand
CTTTGTGGAACTGATGAGCCGGGTGTTGGTGCCGTTGCTGGCCTACTTCTACACCTGTACCGGGTCCTGCACGGGTATCTCCTTTGTCGATGCGACCTCGCTCGCCGTGTGCCACAAGCGCCGCATTGCTCGCCACCGCGTGTTTGAGGGCCTGGCAGCCCGGGGCAAGACGTCGATGGGCTGGTTCTATGGCTTCAAGCTGCACCTGGTCGTCAATGACCGGGGCGAATTGGTGGCTTTTCAGCTCACGCCAGGCAATGTGGATGACCGGCATCCTGTACCCTGCCTCGCCCGTGACTTGTTTGGCAAACTCTTTGGCGACAAGGGCTACCTGTCGCAGGCGCTGTTCGAGCAGCTTTTTGACCAAGGACTTGAACTGATTACGGCTGTTCGCAAAAATATGAAGAACCGCCTGATGCCCTTGACGGACAAGCTGCTCCTGCGCAAACGGTCCATTATTGAAACGATCAATGACCAACTCAAAAACATCTCTCAGATTGAGCACACCCGACACCGCAGCGTGCCTAATTTCCTGGTGAATCTCATGGCGGGGTTGATCGCCTATTGCCATCAGCCCAAGAAACCATCCTTGAACTTGGTTCATTCTTCGGGACAATCTCTCATGGTTATCCCGAACTGAGGTTATTTAACGCCCTGTAGAGGGCATCGCCAATTCAGATGCACCGCGATTGCTTATGGTTCGTGCTGGGCTTGATCCGATTTAGTGGAGGGAAAACCGTGGGAGGGTTACACTAAATCAAGGAGCAGCCTAATGACCAAGACCTATACTGAAGAATTCAAGCAAGATGCGGTGCGGTTGGTGGAAACAAGCGGCAAACCGAAAACGCAAGTCGCCCGCGACCTGGGGATCAGTGAAAGCGCACTGTATCGCTGGCTCAAAGAATATGGAACCGAGCAACCCCAGGCCACAACAGCTACCGGGCAATCAGTGAAAGAGCTGGAAGCAGAACTGAAACGACTTCGGCGCGAGAATGCGGTCTTGCGGGAGGAGCGCGAGATTCTAAAAAAGGCTATCAGCATTTACAGCCAGGATCGAGGGTGAGCTACCAGATGATCAGCGCCCATCAGACGGAGTATGTGGTGGAAACGATGTGCCGAGCATTGGACGTATCGGTGAGTGGGTATTATGCCTGGCGCACGCGGACACCCAGCCAGCATAAGTTGGATGACGCCAAGTTGTTGGCTGACATCCGCGCGATCCATCAGGCCAGCCGGGGATTGTATGGCAGTCCACGGATTCATGCGGCCCTTGAACAAGCCGGTATCCAGGTATCACGCAAGCGCGTAGCGCGGCTGATGCGTGAGGCGGGCATCCATTCGCTGCGACGTGTGCGTCGCCGCATTCGCACCACCGACAGCGAGCATCAACGACCTGTGGCACCTAATCTGCTGGACCGTGATTTCGCCGCTGATGCGCCTAACCAGAAATGGGTCGGGGATATTCTGGGCATTTGGACGGATGAAGGATGGCTCTATGTCGCCACGTTGCTGGATACCTTCTCGCGCCGGATCGTCGGGTTGGCGATGAGTGCGTTTCGTGACGAACCGCTCGTTGAAGCGGCCCTACGCATGGCACTCGGCCAGCGCGTACTAACTGGTCCGCTGATCCATCATACTGACCGCGGCAGCCAATACACGGCAGATGATTATCTGGCGGTGCTGAAGGGCTGTGGTGTTTCGGTGAGCATGAGCGGCAAAGGCGATCCTTACGATAACGCCATGGCTGAGAGTTTTTTCAGCACGTTACGCGCGGAGTGTATCGAACTGCGACGCTTTGCTACACGTCGGGAAGCTCGATTAGCAGTGTTTGAATACATCATGGTATTCTACAATCGCCAGCGACTTCATTCAGCTTTGGGTTATTGTTCACCCGTTGATTTTGAAGCCGCCCATTCACACTGAAAGTCTCCCACACTCGACCCTCCACAAAAGTGGATCAATCCCAAATCAATCTACAGGAGAAATGAAGTGATTTCCGCATGACAGCAACAATGTACCCCCACTCACACAGGATCTGGCTGATGGTGCAGATGGAGGTCGGCAGGTACAGGTGGGCCTGGTGCAAGGCGTGGTATAGCATTTAATGTGCGGAAAAATTCGAAGAAGGGGACCAATTAGACAACACCAGAAAATAGCTGTTCTCAGATTTTTTGCACCAAATCCAACGGGCACGCTATG
>JBNKVM010000051.1:0-11616 GCA_050299175.1 Thiohalomonadaceae bacterium | reverse complement strand
AGGGACTAGGCTTGTCGATCACCCGAATTCCATTACGTTGCATCCGGGCTATTTGCTATAGCAGCCATCGATATACTGCACTGTAATAGGCGGCTGTCGGCCCAGGCTGTGTGAAAACGCCTTGATTGATATACTTGTATCATAGCAGTGATGCGAGGTGATCATGAAACGCTTCATCGAAGGTGCAAGCCGTGATCAGTGGGTCCTGATGCCGGAACGATTGGACGACTTTATTGGGGATGACAACCCGGTTCGCGTCGTTGAAGCCTACGTTGAGTCACTGGATTTGCGAGGATTGGGCTTCAAGGGAGCCGAACCCTGTGCGACTGGACGCCCCGCTTACCATCCCTCAGTCCTTCTGAAGCTCTATATCTACGGTTATCTCAACCGTATTCAGTCCAGTCGCCGTCTGGAGCGGGAAACGCAACGCAATGTTGAGGTGATGTGGTTACTCGAGCGACTGTCACCTGATTTCAAGACCATTGCTGACTTCCGCAAGGATAACGGCAAGGCGATCCGCGGTGTATGCCGGAAGTTTGTCTTTCTGTGCCGGAGACTGGATCTGTTCTCGCAAGCAACCGTGGCTATTGATGGCAGCAAATTCAAGGCGGTCAACAACCGGGATAGGAACTTCACGCCAACAAAACTGAAACGACGTCTGGAACTGATCGAAACGAGTATTGATCGCTACCTGTCGCAATTGGATACGGCCGATCGCCAAGAACCCGCTATTGCGGAAGCTCGGACTGAACGACTTCAAGAAAAGATTGCTGCCCTCAAAGAAGAGCAGCAACATTTAAGGGAATTGGAGGCCCAGGTGCAAGAGGCACCCGACCAACAGGTCTCACTGACTGACCCTGATGCGCGATCTATGAAAACACGCGGTAGCGGTATTGTCGGTTACAACGTTCAGACAGCCGTTGATGTCGAGCATCATCTCATCGTTGCTCATGAAGTGATCAATACAGGCAGTGACCGGAACGCGCTTTTCTCGATGGCTACCCAAACACGCGAGGCAATTAATACTGAAGATCTGCTGGTGGTTGCTGATCGCGGCTACTACAAGGGTGAAGAAATCCTGGCCTGTGAGGAATCGGGTATTACAACCGTTCTCCCAAAAGCGAAAACATCAAACAATCCGACCAATGGGCTGTTTGGGAGAGACGATTTTCGTTTTATACCCGAAGATAACGAGTATGTCTGCCCTGCGGGGGAGCGCCTCATTTGGCGATTCAGGAATGTAGAAAAAGGGAAAACACTCGATTGTTACTGGAGCTCGGCGTGCCAGAGATGTGCAATAAAAAGCCAGTGCACTACCGGACAACACCGGCGAATCCGTCGCTGGGAGCATCAAAGCGTACTCGACAAGGTACAAAGGCGGCTTGATCATTGCCCCGAAACCATGCGCCTGCGACGTCAAACGGTTGAGCATCCATTTGGCACATTGAAAGCGTGGATGGGATACACTCATTTCCTAACCAAGACGTTACCCAATGTCCGTACGGAAATGAGTTTACATGTTTTGGCCTACAATCTTAAACGTGTAATAAGTCTACTGGGTGTTACAGCGCTACTGGAGGCAGTAGCAGCATGAGGTCTCGGATACGGTTAAATAGTGCCCCTGGGCGGTTCTCCGGGGACTCAGGGTGAGTATCGCCGTGAAGGTTAAGATTGTTCGAATGTACAGTGAAATTGAGTATATGGACTCTAGTGAGTGTCTGTGATGCTGTATGGGGTATGAACTCTCCCCTATCAATCGTTTTCACACAGCCTGGGCCGACAGCAGACGCATTAATCTCATTTAAATAAAACACTTCGAAAATGGGTAACGATCAGTGTCTATCTGATACGGTCCAACCAACCTTTTATTCGAATACAAAGAGCTGATCAGATTCTCCGGAAGATCCAGTTCGCTTGACTTTACATCTTCAAGAGCAACTGGAAGCTGCATAATTTGCTTCAAGGTCAGCTGATGATTGATTTTATTTGCGATCAGCGACTCTCTACTTAACTCAGCATTTGTGAGCACCAGGACTACATCACTGGTAAAGGCAGTATTCAGTAGGATGTTCGCGGCAACGATTTTTCTATTTGAACCATACACCACCAAGTGAGAAATATGGTTTCTCACGAGTTGCCTGTTCAATTCCTGTGCAACATCCTCGATTGCTTTGGAGATGAATTTTGTTTGATGAGTACTGAATGTACTTATCAGATAGGCCTCAAGCCTGGCTATGGGCGAATGAGGTTCATATTCGCCATCCCGCAGGAACCATTCCATCTTTGGAATAGCAAACCGAAAACCCCGAAACCAACTAGGGAATAATGATTGAGCATGTGCAGATACAGTACCCATGACTATTTCCTCAAGTTTCTCTAAATATCATCAAAATTTATGCCATATGAATCTTTCGGAATGTAATCAAACGTATAACAACTCCCGAGTATTTCGCTCGATTACCTTTTGTAAATTATTTCGACACACCCATGCTAATTAAGACTAACTATAGCGGGGCTATTACACCGAATACGGGATGATAAATAGTCTGTTCGTGCAGAAATCCAGGTACAGGAGTCATATGAATATCATATCCATCTTCATTTCACATAAGGCTGCTCATCAATAGCGTTGTGCTACACATCCTTACCCTTCAAGGCCGTTAGGTATCCACCATTCGCCGAATGAATTAGCCGTGCTGCTTCACTCCACGATTCGCCATTTGCCTGATTTATCAACAACTATGACACTTGGTAAGTTCGAGTCATGATCTATTTTTTTGTTATCCAGCCAATGGGGTCCGCTCGTCCCATTAAGATTCGTGACCATTGCTGTATTGCTGTCCTCTGAAATATATATGGTACCTACCCATTTAGAGTCCTCGCGAAGCAAAATTTCATAGTATGGCTTGTTGTCCAATTTTGCCCTGTGCCACGGTATCTCCACATAATCATGAAAGTCTGTTTCAGTATATGGACGGATACCGAAAACCTGGGCCTCTGCTGTCCTGTTTGTTCCTGACTCAATCCATTCTTTAATCCATTTGTGTTGACAAACTGCCTGATCAACTTCGTTGAATGTAGTTATAAATTGATTCCAATCGTACATCGGTTTGTCATTTGAAATCGGATCGAACCACCATGCATGGTTTACACAGCTTGAGCTTTTAAGTGACAATACAGCATGAAGTGAATACGGAAGCATATTGATGTCACCAATTGTTACTTCTTCAATATCAAACATTTCCTGTGCGTATGGGTAACCGGCAGTACCCTCGGCAATTTTCTTGGCTTTGAGTGATTCAATATATTTTAGAAGTTCATGGTTGTAATTTTCAGCATAATATTGAGCTATATGTATTAATCGCCCGTGTTCATAGCTTTGTATCGCATCGCTAGTGCCAGTAACAATTTTGTACCCATAGGATAAGTAATTTTCGTAATAGTCATAAACCCCTGGAATATATATACCTCTTCCCATGAGAGCGACAAAGCGCAAATCTCCATTTGCTATAGCAGAACTGATATCTCTATATGGATCTGCCTTTTCATAATATTTGAGATCACCATAGTCGACATCAGCCGCCATCACTGTTACAGCCCATGAGTACAAGAGCAAGGCGAGAACGTAGATCAGTGCTTTCATGCTTGATCAACAAAGAATAAGGCTTTAGGAGTACGACTGCGTAGCAGTAAGCGGAGAGAACGCATTTGACATTTCGCTAAATTTCAATTTCCAATCCCTCCTCCCGAAGAATTTCTTCAAGCTCTCGATACCCTTCGAGCTCAATCAGTAATCTTCCTCTTTCCGATCTTGCGATTTCGGACCAATGCTTATCCTCTAATGCACCAACCATTGCATAGAGAAAATTTAAGCTGGGTTTAGTGCTACATTCACGTTTTAGTTTAATAAATGCTCTCACCGCACCAATTTTTACTAATTCGCTTTCCGTTTTGATACCAATCTCATTCAGACATTGCTCGGATTTTTGACCAATACCCTTGAGTTTGCTTAGTTCTCCCATGACTAAGGCATCCCTTTTGAATACAACACCAAGATCAGGCGAAGAGGCGCCTCAGCGGCACCTGTCGAGTGAGTAATCGTTAACGACACGATGCAATTGTTATGTTCGCTTGTACGCATAGTAACCAATGCCACCAAGTAGCAGCCCAACACCGGCAGACGTAAAAAACGCTAATTTGTACTTTCTATACATGATTGCTTGAGAACATAGCGGCAAAGCTCACCCGACCAAGCGCTGCATCGCAGCGCATGGTCTGTAACGCTGGTCTGGCTATATGCTATTCACCTTCTCCAACTGGCTCTTGATTTGCGTAAAGCCTCCCAGTCGGCTCGTCCCACCACACGGGTTTCTCATTCCGGAGCAGGTCAATTACGATTTGAAACTCAGCTGGCGTGCTAAACGATTGCTCAGGAAATGCCTTTGACCCACCGTTCCAGTAAATCACCACATACCCGTGATGCTTTGTGGGACACCAACGCGCATAATATTTTTCCACTTGTACTGACATAGCATCCTCCTCTCTCATGTAGTTCCCCTGATAAGACTGAGTAAGGGCTCCTTAGCGGGGTATCTATGAAGCCTGATGGCCGGGCTCTTTGGTGCGAACGATAACGAGCATCCAATGGATGCCTATGGTTATATTTTGAGTGCCTCTATTATTACTTGGCGCAGAAAAATGAGTTACCCAGGACAAGAATCGGGTGCGATGGAATTCTTGCCATTCCGAGAGTTTCGCACTTGAGCCCAATCAATAAAGCCTGTCATATCGGTGTCCTATAGAGAATCTACCGTATGTCAGACCGCGTCGTGTTTTTGCTGATCGTGCCGACGCGGCCTATTGTGAAATTACCGAATCGGCCGAGCTTGGAGCGAGGTATGACCGGCCCGGGCAGGACACCCAGGTTTCTGACAAGGAGAGTTGATACGAGCGATATTCCCATCATCATCCCTGATCCTGATTACCGATTGTACGATAACTACCTGAAATACCTTTTAAAAGCCTCCACACCCGAGAAATCGCTCCCGTAGCATGTGAAGCGTGGCATGGAATTCATTAAGGCTCAGAACGGGTTCGAAATCAAGCCGCTTGTCGGCTCGGACATTGCCCGCTACTTCGATGTGATAGGCCGCTAATAGCATCTTTAAGGCTGGCAACAGTTATCAAAGTATCGATGCCATACGTACGGTTACTGTCAGCTATTGAAGTCTCCCGCATCCAGGGAGGTCGCCTGGCAGTTCTGCTATATCTCCACCTGGCGCTGGATATCGACCACCAAACCACGGGCCACCAGTACACTCCCGAGCAGCTCAACTACCTCAAGGCGCGCATAGGTTTGCGTCAGCCATCGTGATCTGATTCGAGTTTCACCGTGACATCAGTAGATCAGTGCGGTCGAGCAACTCCATCGCCTGGATCTGAGTGTGGGTCATGGAGAGGTGTACTTGCCCGACGCTTTGGTGCGTAGGTACCCCAATGCTGTTCGCGCATCGAACACGACAGCTTTGAACACCGATTCACCAGCCGCCAAGGTCTAGTTACTCATAGCGGGCTTGCCTAGGATTCCACACTTACCTCGTCTGACTCCGTCCTGAAGATGACCGGCTCTTCACCCATCACCATCGCTTCATTCACCCGGCAGTCGGTCACGCCTTCGAGGGACGGCATTTCATACATGGCTTTGCGCAGCAGACCCTCCATGACGCCGCGCAATCCGCGGGCGCCGGTGCCCCGGTCGATGGCCTGGCGGGCGATAGCGCGCAGGGCCTCGGGGGTGAACTCCAGATTTACATTCTCGTACTCGAACAGTTTCTGATACTGACGCACCAGGGCGTTACGGGGTTCGGTGAGGATCTGCACCAGGGCCTGCTCATCCAGGTCGTGCAGGGCGGTGATGACGGGAAATCGGCCGATGAATTCGGGGATGAGTCCGAAGTGGCGCAGATCTTCGGGTTGCACCTCTTCGAACAGGCGCAGCTGGTCGTAGGCCTTGCGCGGATCGGAAAGATCGACATGAAAACCGATGCCGCGCTCGGTGGTGTCGAGGCGCTTCTCCAGCAGGCGCTCGAGGCCGGCGAAGGCGCCGCCGGCGATGAAGAGGATGTTGCGGGTATCGATGGTCTGGTCGTCGTGCTCCTTGCGGCCCTTGGCGCCGAGCTTGATCTGTGCGCCCTCGACCAGTTTGAGTAGGGCCTGCTGCACGCCTTCGCCGGAGACATCGCGGGTGCCGTGGGAGGACTCGCCCGATTTCGCCAGCTTGTCGATCTCGTCGATATAGACGATGCCCCACTCCGCCAGCTCCCGGTTGCCGTCGGCGCTGTCGAGCAGGCGCACCAGGATGCTCTCCACGTCTTCGCCCACGTAGCCGGCCTGGGTCAGAGTGGTGGCGTCGGCGATGACGAAGGGCACGCCGACGATGCGGGCCAGGGTGCTGGCGAGCAGGGTCTTGCCGGTGCCGGAGGGCCCCAGCAGCAGGATGTTCGACTTCTCGATCTCCACTTCCGGTTCGTGGACCTGCATGCGCGGCCGGTCGTTCTCCATGCTGAGCCGCTTGTAGTGGTTGTAGACCGCCACCGCAAGGGTCTCTTTGGCCAGATCCTGACCGATGATGTAGCGGTTGAGCTGATCCGTGAGCTCCACCGGCTTGAGCAGGGTGCGCATCGGTTTGGAGGCGGCGCGCTTGCGGCCCCAGCTGCCGACCACCTGGGAGGCGAGGCGTACGCACTCTTCGCAGATGTGGCCCTCTTCGCCGGCGATCAGGGGAACCTCCTGGCTCTGTACCTGACCGCAGAAGGAACAGTGGGGTTTGGGGCCGCTCATGGGAATCTCCGGGGCGTGGTGCCGTTATTGACGGTGATGGGTGGGGCAGGGCCCCACCCTACCCGGTGCCGTGGGGTGGGGCCCTGCCCCACCGATAATTCGATCTCAGCCGCCTTTCGGTGCGGCAAGCCGCACCCTACGCAGGGTTTGAAACCATTTGCGAAATCCATCTTTGTGTTGGGTGCGGCTTGCCGCACCGAATACTCCGTCAGGCGTTTTCGATCTTCTGCAGGCTCTGCAGCCAGCACTTCTGGCAGTTGCGGCGCTGGCGCTCCTGCAGCACTTCACGGATGCGCGGCGCGGCCTTCGACAGGGGCACCGTGCGGGCCGGCTTGACCTTCTCGCAGTAGAGGATGTGGAAGCCCAGCTCCGATTCGACGATGTCGCTGATCGCGCCCTGCGCCAGCTTGAACAGGGCGGCGTCGAGTCGATCATAGAGCTGCCCTCGGCTCACCTCGCCCAGCTTGCCTCCCTCTATGGCAGTGGGGCACTCGGAGTAGCGTTTGGCGAACTCCTCGAACCGGTTACCGCGACCCGCCAGTTTGTCGCGCACCTGCCGCATGCGTTCCAGAGCCGCCTCGCGGGTATTCTCGGGGTAGTCGGGATTGATGGTGATCAACACATGGCTGGCCACCCGGGTTTCGGGAGTCTGAAAGCGCTCGTGATGCATCTCGTAGAAGAGGTGGACGTCGAGTTCGTTGACCTCGGCGCTCCTGGCCGCCACCCGCTGCATGACGCTGTCGAACATCAATTCGCGCTGCAGGGCATGGCGCAGGCCCTCCTCGTCGAGGCCGTTGCTCTCCAGGTCGGTGATGAACTCTTCACGGCTGGCGTAACGATCGGCCACCGCCGCCACCGTGTCGTCAAGCTGCTGTTGGGAGATCACCAGTCCTTCGGCCTCGGGCGAGGCGATTACCAGCGACTCCAGTTCGTAGCTCTTGCTCGCCTTGCGGTGTACCTGGGCATATTCGTTGGGATCGAGCTGGCTCAGGTTCTTGCGATAGCCGTTGAGTGCGTTGCGCAGCAGATGGTAGCTGAACTCTGGCGTGATGTCGGGTTGCTTCTCAGCCAAGGTCATAGCTCCTCCTCAAGCTCTGGGTGCAGGAATTCCAATGCCTTTTCCGGTACCTGCAGGGTGCGGCCGTTGAAGCGGGCGTGGTAGGCGGGGCCGCCCGGATTGTCCCGCAGGACCAGTTCGATCTCGCCCTCGTCGCCGGGCGCGGCGATCACCTCGCCCTGGATACCGAGGGGGATGGTCGGCGTCACCTTGTCGCGAAACTCGAAACGGGAGGGGATCCAGGGATCGCTCTCCAGTTGGAGTTCCTGTTCGCGGCAGCCGACCCGCTTGTTGGCGTCGAGAAAATCGACCGAGTAGATCAACTGGTCCTGCAGGAAGGTGCCCACGTCGCGCACATAGCCCACACTGCCGCGTCGGATCAACAGCCGGCCGGTGGGCTCGCCGGGGTAGGTGCCGTCGTTGCGCACGTTGCGTACGACACGCACCTTATCGCCATATTCAAACTTTGGGCGCAATGTTGCTCACCTGCTGGGTCAGGTCCATCAGCGGAATCTCCACCATGACCGGCTCGTGCATGCGGAAGACCTTGAACACCTTCTCGGTCAGGGCGTCGGACTGGACGAAGTCGTTATAGGCGCTATTGAGCATACCCGCATAGAGTTCCCGCTTCTCCTCGTCGGCTTCGGGCATCGCCTCGACGCTGTCGATGTAGTCGTGAAAGCGCTGCAGGATATGCAGACGGTTCACGTGCACCACCGACGGGTCGTACGCGATGTCGAAGTAGTCGAGGAAATCCTCGGCGCTGCTGAGCTCATCCATATCCAGGTCGAATTCGCTTTCACTCATGGTTGGTCTCCCACTCAATAGTTTCGTTTGCCACTCAGACCCGGGGGTCGGAGATTTTCGGTGCGGCAAGCCGCACCCTACGCGGCTTGATCAATACTTTGGTGGGGCTGGGCCCCACCCTACCCGGTTACCGTAGGGTGGGGCCCCGCCCCACCCAACAGGGTCCGATCAAACCGGTTGCTGCTATGCCGACACCGGGTCGGCCTGTTTGTCCAGCGCCTCGCGCGCCACACCCAGCAGCGCCTGTGCGCCGAGCCGGTCCTTGGAATCGAGCTCCGCCACCTTCTCCAGGCGTTGCAGGGCCGGCGCGTAGTCGCCCAGTCTCAGTTCCAGAAAGCCGGCGCCCTTCAGCGCCAGCATGTAAAAACGGATCAGGGTCATGGAGATCATGACCCCGCTGCCCAATCGCATCTCGGTCAGGTCGCGCCAGTCCTCGGGGAACTCCAGGCGCTTGCCGATCACCTTCAACACCCGCTCCGCCACCCGCAACGAATCCTGCAGGCGATGCTGGTAGTAGTAGAAGCGGTAGAGCGCCACCAGCACCATCGGGTGCTCCGGCTCCAGGAAGTAGGCCCGCATCAGCGCCTCTTCCGCCTGTTCCGTACCGTAGCGCTCCGATGCCTGATCGAGGCACTGACGGGCTTCGCCGTCGATCGTCTCTTCGAAATAGAGCTCTTCGCTGTCGAACTCCAACAGGTCGATGGCCATGGTTCAGTTCGCCTCCGGCTTGTCCGCACGCGGCGGTTCGCAGACCAGTTTGGCATCGCAGTGGTTGCACTCGTCTTCCGGTTTTTCGCCACCGGGGATGCAGCCATGGATACCGACCTCCTGCTCCAGCAGGCGGATGCGTTCCAGCAGACAGCCGATGGCGTCGGCCACCGGGTCGGGAATCAGGTGGTGGTTGAGATCGATATCGTGGATGCCGTCGGTCATGCTGCGGCTCGACTGCACCACCTTGCCGGGAATGCCCACCACCGTCTTACCCTCGGGCACCGGCGTGATCACCACCGAGTTGGCGCCGACCCGGGCCTGATCGCCGATGACGATGGGACCGAGAATCTTGGCCCCGGCGCCGACCACCACCCTGTTGCCCAGGGTGGGGTGGCGCTTGCCCTTGTTCCAGGAGACGCCGCCGAGGGTGACGCCGTGGTAGAGGGTGACGTCGTCACCCACTTCGGCGGTCTCTCCAATGACGACGCCGGCCCCGTGATCGATGAAGAAACGGCGGCCGATGGTGGCGCCCGGATGGATATCGATACTGGTCCAGATACGGCCGAGATAGGAGATCAGCCGCGGCAGATAGCGCCAGCCGCGCCGCCACAGCCGGTTGGCCATACGGTAGAGCAGGATGGCATGGACACCCGGATAGGTGGTCATGATCTCGAAGCGGGTGCGCGCCGCCGGATCGCGGTCGAACACGCAGCGGACATCCTCGCCCACCTGCCGCCAGAGGGAGAGCGGCTTGCACTTCGGCGCCTGTTCGAGCAATACGTCGCTGTTCATCATTGATGCATCCATTCCTGAGACTCGCTGTTGATTTGCAGATAGAAGCGGCGCAGATCCTGCACCGCGGGCGGACATTTGTTCTGCACGGCGTGGAGCCGGACCAGCCGCAGCAGGGATTCCGCCTGCTCGCGGCTCAAGGTCATGCCCATGTCGGCATAGGCCTGGATCACGGCATGCCTGCCGGAGTGCTTGCCGAGCACGAACTGATGGTCACGGCCGAGTTCGGCGGGATCGACGCCCTGGTAGTTGAGACGGTCCTTCATCAGGCCATCCACGTGGATACCCGCCTCATGGGTGAAGACACCGGCGCCGACCAGACTCTTCTGCCAGCCGACGCTGCGTCCGGAGGCGATCTCGACCAGCTCCGACAACACCGAGTAACGGGTCATGTCGATCTCCTGGCCCTGGTCGTGGAAGCGGCGCAGTCCCATCACCACCTCTTCCAGCGGTGCATTGCCGGCGCGCTCGCCGAGCCCGTGTACCGTGGTGTTGACATGGGTGGCGCCGCCACGGATGGCGGCCAACGTATTGGCCGTGGCCAGACCGAGATCGTCATGGGCGTGCATCTCGATCTCGATGTCACAGATGGCGCGCAGATCGCGGATGGCCTCAAACACCTGAAAGGGTTCCATGATGCCGACCGTATCGGCAAAGCGGAAACGGCGGGCACCGGCCTTCTCGGCCTCCTCGACCACCCGCCAGAGAAATTCGGGATCGGCCCGCGAAGCGTCCTCGCCGCCGACGCAGACTTCGAGTCCCAGTTCGTGAGCCGCGGCGATGGAGGGAGCGATCTGCGCCAGCACCCACTCCCGGGAGCGCCCCAGCTTCCTGTCGATCTGCTGATCGGACACCGGCATGGAGAGATCGACCATCTGCACACCGAGATCACGGCAGTGGCCGATGTCCTGACTGTGCATGCGGCACCAGACCATGAGCCGTGCATGCTCCACCGTAGCCGCCACCGCACGGATGGCGTCGCGCTCCTCCTCGCCCATGGCCGGTATGCCGACCTCCAGCTCGGGCACCCCCAGATCATCCAGCGAGCCTGCGATGGCAAGCTTCTCGTGCAGGGTGAACGAGACCCCCGCGGACTGCTCCCCGTCCCTCAGGGTGGTGTCGTTGATGGTGGCTTTGCGAGCTGTATGGCACATGGTTGACTCCTTGTTAGGAGGATAAAAGCAAACCCTGTGCCATGATTTATTTATTTCAATATCAGCAAGTTACAAATCGTTGTCGCGATCGCATTTGTCGTGACGAAACGAAATGTAGGGAATGCGACAATGGGGGTGCGGAACCGAAGGGCGATTACTTAAATGCCTTTTTTGGTGCGGCAAGCCGCACCCTACGGTTTGATCGGGTGTCGGGTGCGGCTTGCCGCACCGAATCATAGCTTGAGTCAATGCCAT
>JBNKVM010000050.1:0-5171 GCA_050299175.1 Thiohalomonadaceae bacterium | reverse complement strand
GGGCTCACGACTCCCAAGGAGGTTGAGATTCGGACCGTTGAGTACCAGCAATTTGGCCATTTTTACGTCCCGCCCTTCTTTAATTGCGCAAATATACCGAATGTTTGTCGCATTTCCCCGCATATTGCCGTTATTTTTGCTGCGAGGCCCCCCAAGACGGCCGCCATTGTGCACCATGGGGGGGCGAAAGTCTACAACTAAAGAGTTAGACGCTATTTCAGCGAAGATAATTGCAAGTTCTTTCCTGTTCGAGTTGTGACCTGGATCACGTTCGGGCTCATAACAGACCCGAGAGGGCCTTTTCCGCTGTCTCCCGGGTGACTTCGGAGCGGTGGGTGGAAACGACCCGTCCATCGCGGTTGATAAAGGCGGTAAAGGGCAGGGCGCCGACCTTGTTGCCGTATTTTTCCGCCAGGGCGATGCCCTGGTCCTCGGCGATCAGGATCGGATAGTTGATGCCCATGGTGTCAGCGAAGACCTGGGCATTTTCCTGCGTGTCGACGGTGATGCCGACGATGGTGAATCCTCTGTCGGCGTATTTTCCCTGCAGTTCGACGAAGGCTGGGACTTCCTTGCGGCAGGGTGGGCACCAGGGTGCCCAGAAATTAAGCATGACCACCTGGCCCTGCCACTGTTTAAGGCTGTGTTTTTCACCATCCAGATCAGGGAAGGTGAAATCGACTGCCTGAGGAAGGGCCTTGGTGGCACTGCTTGATGGCGATTCACCACAGGCACCGAGCAGTGTGACAATTAGCAGCAGGGGTAGCAGGCGGCGCATGATTATTGACCCAGGGCACGGTTGATATGGGCGGCAAACTCGCCCGGTTCCATGAAGCCGACCACCCGGTGGGGAGTGAGTTCGTTACCTTGTGCATCGTAAAAGATGATGCCCGGCGGGCCGATCAGGCCGAAGCGTTTGAGCATGGCCTGCTGTACATCGTTGTTGTCGGTGACGTCGGCCTGCAGGGCGACGCTGTTGCTCAATGCGGCGAGGACCTGCGGGTCGGAGAAGGTGTATTTCTCAAATTCCTTGCAGGAAATGCACCAGTCGGCATAGAAATCGAGCATTACACTTTTACCCTGGGCGGTAGCGGCGGCCACTTCGCGCTCCAGTTCTTCGATACTGGCGACCTGCTTGAAGATCAGATGGGCCGGTTTGGCGCTGTTGCTGCCGCTAAAGCCGATTCCCTTGAGAGGTTGCAGCGGGTCGGTGTTGCCTGCGGAGAGGCCGATCAGCATCAGCGCTCCTTGCAGCAGCATGACCAGACCGAGCATCTTCCACAACTTGCGCCAGCCGCTAACCCCTTCTTTAAGCGGTTCCAGTGCGCCCATGTAGATGGCCGAGCCGAGCAGCAGCAGCGCCCACAGCAGCATTGTGATCTCGGCCGGCAGAATCCGCTCCAGCATCCATACGGCAACCGCCAGCAGCAGTACGCCGAAGACAGCCTTCACCCCGTCCATCCAGCCACCTGCACGGGGCAGGAATTTACCGCCAGCAGTACCGATGGCCACCAGCGGTGCGCCCATGCCGATGGAGAGGGCGAACAGCGCCAGACCGCCCAGCCATGGGTCGCCGGTTTGGCCGATATAGATCAGTGCACCCATCAGCGGCGGGGCGACGCAGGGACCCACGATCAGTGCCGAAAGTAGACCCATGATGGCCACACCCGCGAGACTGCCGCCCTGTTGACGATTGCTCACCTCGGTCAACTTGCTCTGTATCGCTGAAGGCAGTTGCAGTTCGTAGAAACCGAACATGGAGAAGGAGAGGGCCACGAATACCGCGGCAAAGCTGCCGAGGATCCAGGGATTCTGGAACGCCGCCTGCAGGTTGGAGCCGAACAGGCCAGCGATGATTCCGGCCACGGTATAGGTAAAGGCCATTGCCAGGACATAGGTGACAGAGAGGGTAAACGCCTTGCGTGTAGTCATCTCTCCGCCCTGGCCAACGATGATACTGGAAAGGATCGGGATCATCGGGAAGACACAGGGAGTGAAGGCGAGTAGTAGGCCGGCAACAAGGAACAGCAGAATGGTTCCGAGGGTATTGTCACCCGCCAGGGCGGCGGCAAGACGATCCTGTTCGCTCAGTGGCGGGGTGTTTGCGATCGGTTTTGCCGCGGCGGTTGTAGTCGTTGCACCGGCACTACCGGCGGGCAGATCCAGGCTGACAGTCTGTTTCTGCGGCGGATAGCATATCCCCGCTTCGGCACAGCCCTGGTAGCCGACTTTGAGCTTTACACTGGTGGCATCGAGATTGGTGCGTTGTAGAGACAGGCGCGCCTCGACCAGATTGTGATAAACCTCAATACGGCCGAAGAACTCATCGTCCTTCTCTTCACCCGGCGGTAGTTGTACCTGGCCCAGGGTGACGCCGTCGGCATCCAGCAGTTCGAATGTGAATTTATCTTTGTAGAGATAGTGTTTCGGTGCAATCTCCCAGCGGGCGATGGCGGTATTGCCGTCCAGCACCAGGGTATCGAAGCGGAAGGCCTGATCCGGTTCGAGAATCTCGTCGTCACCGCTGTCTATGGTGTTGTCGGCGCCGCTGAGGAAGGCAGGTTTTGCGGCGACGGCCGCCAGCTTGATCGTATTGTTCTGTTTCAGCGGCGGATAACAGACGCCGATATCTGCACAGCCCTGGGAGGTGGTTTTCAGTACTAGGCTGTCCCCCGCCCCGGCGGAGCGCTCGACCGGGATCACCGCGCTGACCGAGCCACGGTAGATCTCCACATCACCAAAAAACTCGTCGTGTTTGATCTTGCCTTCGGGCAGTTGCGCCTCGCCCAGGTTGATCCCTTCGCTGCCGCTCTCAAAGCGGAACTTGCTGCGGTAGAGGTAGTAGCCGTCGGCGATGGTCCAGGTGGTTTTGACCGACTGACCGTCGATTGCCTCGACCGAAAGGGCGAAGGCCTTGGCTGGTTCCAGCAGTTCCTCTTCGGCGTGGATGGGGGTGTTGAGCAGCAACAGGGCGAATAGCGTGGTGATAATTCTTTTCATTCTTTATTTATCCAGTTGTGTGTCTATCCAGGAGAGGTAGGCGGCTGAACCCTTCTCGATAGGGACAGCGATCAACTCCGGGAGTTCGTACGGATGTTCCGCCAGCAGCCGCTCCTCCAGCACTTTCAGGCGGTCTTCTCTACTTTTTATCAGCAACACGTACTCTTGTTCCTTTTCCACCTGGCCTTTCCATTCATAGATCGAGAGGGCGCTCGGCAGGATGTTGACACAGGCAGCCAGCTTCTCGCCCACCAGTATCTCCGCCAGCGTTTCGGCGACTTCTATATTGGGGCAGGTTGAGATGAACAGGTAGTGTTGCATGGGGGAAGCGTAGCTTTGGTTTGGTTAATTCCGGCTTAAGCCAGGACAGGCACGGTGGTTGCTGTAAATCATATGGTTGCGGGAGTTATACTACCCGTCCCCTGACACAAAAGGCCAGACTCTTGTTTCGACTCTTTTTTACCCTTTTCCTGCTGGTTCCCCTCATCGAAATCTATCTGCTGATCAAGGTCGGCGGCATTATCGGTCCCTTCCCGACGGTCCTTCTGGTGGTCTTTACCGCCGTACTGGGTGCACTGCTGTTGCGTCACCAAGGCCTCTACACTTATGCCCGGGTGCAGCAGTCACTTGCCCGCGGCGAGCTGCCTGCCATGCCGATGTTGGAGGGGTTGGTGCTGCTGATTTGCGGTGCCCTGTTGCTGACCCCCGGTTTTTTCACCGATGCCATCGGTTTCCTCGGCCTGATCCCGCCATTGCGCAAGTGGTTGATTTTAAAAATGCTGGAGCGTGGTGTTATCCATACTATGGGACCCAGACCCTCTTCACACCGGCGTAATGATGGGCCGCAGACCCTGGAAGGCGAATATCGTCGCGAAGACGAACGTTGATTCTCCTCTCCGCCTATTGACTAATCCGATTTGGAAATTATTATTAGCACTCACGTGCGGGGAGTGCTAATAACCTCTCTCGCTCCCCAAGCGGCAAATTGCCACCTGGCTCACGTGTGGCAGAGAACTGTCGTTTAATATCATTTGAGGTAATGAAGGAGATAAGAATGAAGATTCGTCCACTGCATGATCGCGTGCTTGTCCGCCGCATGGAAGAAGAGACCACCACTGCCGGTGGTATCGTTCTGCCCGGTTCCGCAGCGGAGAAGCCCAACCAGGGTGAAATCCTGGCCGTCGGCAAGGGTCGTATTCTGGAAAACGGTGATGTCCGCCCGATGGATGTGAAGGTCGGTGACTTGGTCCTCTTTGGCCAGTACTCCGGCAGCACCGTCAAGGTCGATGGCGAAGAACTGCTGATGATGCGCGAAGAAGACATCATGGGCGTGCTGGAAAAGTAAGCACTGCCACGGTTTCAATCTGAAAGAATTTCGAAGAGGACGGACACGATATGAGTGCAAAAGAAGTCAAATTTGCTGATGACGCCCGCCAGAAGATGCTGCGTGGCGTAAACACTCTGGCCAACGCGGTCAAGGTTACCCTCGGTCCCAAGGGCCGCAACGTGGTACTGGAGAAGAGCTTCGGCGCCCCGACCATTACCAAAGACGGCGTCTCCGTGGCCAAGGAGATCGAACTGGAAGACAAGTTCGAGAACATGGGCGCGCAGATGGTGAAAGAGGTCTCCTCGCAGACCGCCGACATCGCCGGTGACGGTACCACCACCGCCACCGTGCTGGCCCAGGCGATCCTGCGTGAAGGCATGAAGGCCGTCACCGCCGGCATGAATCCGATGGACCTGAAGCGCGGTCTTGACAAGGCCGTTATCGCCGCGGTGGAAGAGCTGAAGAAACTCTCCAAGCCGTGCGAAGACAGCAAGGCGATCGCCCAGGTCGGTACCATCTCCGCCAACTCCGACGAAAACATCGGCAAGATCATCGCCGATGCGATGGACAAGGTGGGTAAGGACGGTGTTATCACTGTTGAGGAAGGCTCCTCCCTGTATGACGAGCTGGACGTGGTCGAGGGTATGCAGTTCGACCGCGGTTACCTCTCCCCTTACTTCGTCAACAATCAGGAGAAGATGGTCGCCGAACTGGAAGACCCCTACATCCTGCTGCACGACAAGAAGATCTCCAACATCCGCGAGCTGCTGCCGATCCTCGAAGGCGTGGCCAAGGCGGGCAAGCCGCTGATGATCATCTCCGAGGATGTTGAGGGTGAGGCGCT